>CAYFYB010000019.1:0-31376 GCA_964347345.1 uncultured Methanomassiliicoccales archaeon
AGGGGGAACGTGACTTCGATGAGCCCTTGGTCTTCGTTGACCCTGTAGATGGAGATCGAAACGCTGCCTCCGCCGTATCCACGGACTCCCTGGCCACCTTCATACACGCTGCCAGGGAGTATCTGCGACGCCCTCAGCGTAACTTCTTCTTTCCTGTGAAACCACGGCCACTCACACGGGCAGAACTCATAGACCATATGAGGAGGCGGGGTACAACCCTGATTTCCATTTCCTCCTCCGCTCCAGATCTGTCCGAGGACATCCTCTTTCCCCAGCTGAGAAAGGCGGAGCATGCCATCCTGGCCTTCCTCAAAGCTCAGGAGTTCCGTGTCCTAAGATCCCAACCCTTCCTCAGTGAGGGGGAGTGGTGCCTGCTGCTGGAGATGGAGGTGAGTCGCCTTCCGCCGGTCAAGAGGCACCTGGGACCCCCTCCCTGGCTCAGTAACGCCTACTCCTTCACGAAAAAGTGGGAGGCCTCCAGCGATCTCGTCGCCGGGCCCTACGTGGAAGGGGGTCGTCTCGTCGTGGAGATTAGAAGGCATTACGTCGATGCTGCCCAGACCCTTCAGGAGGCGCTGCCGAGTCTGAGCCTCGGAAAGCACCTGGATGAAGCCGTCAGATCCGGGTACAACATACGCGAGGGAGACCTCATACTGGAGGCAGAATACGAAGATGTTCTGACTCAATTCCTTACCCGGAGGCTGCCATGGAGACTTAAGAGGTCTTGACCCGAACCTCAAAGACATCTGACTGCAGCCCCTGGTGATCGTAAGCCATAACCCTGATTGTGTAGAGCCTGTCCGCCTCGACCGGGGTCACCGGGGAGAAGAACCAGTTGTTCTGGCCTGTGGGGTTCATGGTCCAAGGCTCTCCTCCGTCGAGGCTCATCTCGACCTTCGCCAGCCTCACGTTGTCCGTCACCTGGGCGCGCACCTCAAAGCTGCTGTTGCCGCTCAGGGACAGCTCCGTCTGCCCTCCGGAAACCGGGCTCTCTGGATTCGCCCCAGGGACAACAATCTTGTGCACAACAGGGGAAGAGATGTCGAGAAACGGCGGGTTCAGCAGGAGGATCCAGAAGGCGAGCCATGCGAAGAGGAAGATGGCGCCATTACCCGCCCAGGACTTCCTGTCAAACTTCGAAACGTCCAGTTTGAGGAGAGGGTAGAGGTACTTAAGGCCATAGAGGGAAGCGAACCCGATGAGGGCTGCTACGTAGGCTACTCCAGCCACGGTCAGGGAATAGGAGATGAGGCCAATGACGAAGGCATAGCCCACGGTGGCGATGGCTGCCTTGGCCCCCTCCATCTCCTTGCGCATGAATCTGACTTCGTCGAATTCAGGCATCTTGAACTTGAATTCCTCTTCCTTCTTTCTCTTCTTCCTTGCCACCGTTCGTTGAAAGGCTTAGGGGGCTTAAACCCTTTGCAGCGGCCAGCGTGCCTGACCAGAGTCTCCAAGAGGTGATGCAGCTTTATATGTGAGGAAAGACGCTGTAGTGGCATGGCCCCGGAGCGCTGTGCCCACGAGAGAGTGGAGTTCGTGGGCGAGGACCAGGGCAGGAACCGATACTTCAGGTGCGTAAGTTGCGGTGCTGTCCTCGTGAGCGACGGGGTGAAGACGTGGTCGGTCCCTCGAGCCCCTGAAGGCAAATAGTTGGATGAGGCCCAGGGGAGTCTTCTTAGGGTCAAGCTCGTGGGTATGGAGAGAGTATATACACCAGACCATTCCAATCCTGGCGGGCCCAGCCGCTTCTCGGATGGAATCCGCACGTGGCCACTACTGATTCGGAATGTGCAGGGCTCTCAGTGGGTGGCCGTCTTTAGGAGCTTGGAGAAGTGTTCGAAGGCACTCGTTGTCGAGAACACGCCAAGGAACTCATCCCCCTCGAAGACCACAACCATGGGGATGGCGTTCTTAATCATCCAGAGAAGCAAGGGCAGCGCTCTCGTTCCAGGACTCACCGCGTACACGCCGTCCTGCCCAACAATCTCAGACACCTTGGTGGCCTTGGCGCTCTTGCCCGAGGCGAATCCCAGGAGTGCGTCTTGGTAGGTAACGATTCCATGGGGCTTGTTCTTCCAGACCACGTAAGCTGACTGCTTCTCAGTTATCATTCTATAGAGAAGCTCGCGAACGCTAGCGGCCGGTGAAACAGCGGGGATCTTGGCCCCCAGGAAGTCGCCCACCTTGGCCACGGCCAGGGCCTCGAGGAGGTCTCCCATCTCTATAGCCTCATACGTGCCCAGGTCAGGTTTCCTCCAGGCCAAAAAGAAGCCTCAAGAGGCCCACGGGACTTCCTGCATATGTATCCAACTTTTATATAGTCGATTTTGATATATACCAGCATAGAGGCGGCGGTACATGGAGAGTAGAAAGATACAGAAGGTTGGAATATCAACACTGACAATTTCTCTCCCAAAGCAATGGGCCGATAACCAGAACCTGAAGAAGGGGGACCAGGTCTTCATCGTCCAAGAAGGGGATTCCCTTAGGCTTCTGGCCCCTGAGGGAGCCCGCAAACGGCTTGAGAGACCTGTGCCGGACTTCGTAATCGATGCTGATGCCCTGGACGACCCTGGAATGCTGGAAAGAATCATCGTTGGAAACTACGTTCTCGGCCGGGAACGACTAGTCGTCAAATCCTCTTCCCGGCTCAAGAACGACCACATGGACGAGATCCGGAAGGTGACCAAGAGGCTCATGGGCCTCGGCATCATCGAAGAGACGGGGGACAAGGCCCTTCTACAGTGCTCTGTAGAGCCCTCTAAGTTCCCCATCGAGTCCCTTATAAAGAGGCTGTACAACCTGGGCAAGACGATGCTGAACGACGCCATCGAGGCCCTCATCACGAAGGACAGATCTCTTGCTGAGGAGGCCATCCGCAGGGAAGACGACGCGGACATGATGTACTGGCTCATCGTCCGTCTCGTGCTCTCCGCCCAGCAGGACGATGCCCTCATCTCGAAGCTTGGGATGGAGACGAGGCTCCACAATGCAGGATACAGGCTTATCGCGAAGGAGCTGGAGACGGTGGCCGACTGTGCCAAGGCCATCGCCCACAGCGTAATCGAGCTGATAGATAGGCAGTCGGAATTTGACTGGTCCATGTTGAGGACCCTCAAGGAGAGCGCCGATCAGGCAGCGTCCCTTTACGGCAACGGATTGGCTGCCCTGATTACTAGGGACGTAAAGCTTGCGAACAGGACCGTCATCGCGAGTCGCCAACTTGAGGCCAAGCTGCAGGACTTCCTCAGGACCCTGTTCAAGAAAATCGGGGAGCCCCAAGAACTGCTTGAAATGAAGACAATTGTGGACCACCTTTCCCGGATAGCCGAGTACTCTCACTCCATCGCCAACATAGCCTTCAACAGATACCTGGAGCGCTCAACCCCGCTCTGCAAGGCGGTGGTGGCGGAGCACGCCTAGCCCTCCCAGGTTCGTGGGATTCGCAAGGCTTAAAAGGTGACTTGCTCCTCAACCCTTCTATGGCAGAGGAGAGAGAGGTGGGACAGGCCCTTAGGAAGAGGGCCATCGCCATGTTCGTCCTGATAGGAGTCTTCCTGCTCTGGCTGGGCCTTCTCCTACTGGCTGTAGGCGCCAGGGAGGTAGCGTCAATTGGTAGAATTCTAGGCCTTACAGGCGCCCTCTTCGCGGCCGTGGTGGCCCTGGTGGGTGCCCTCGGCAGTAAGAGGACCACGGACTACCAGAACCTCGGTCTGCTTGTCCTGTCGGCGGCCCTCATCGTGGTCTCGGTCTCCGTCGCGTAGATTAGGCGAGTCGCTTCAGCTCCTCGACGACCTCTGGGGCCACGGAGACCTTGCTGTGGCCCGTGTGCACGGTGTCCGTGGACACGACTTCATCGAATCCCTTGAGCCTCTGCTCGGCACCCCCCACGAAGAGCCCATGAACACACCCTGCGACAACGGACCTTGCCCCCTGACTTCTCGCAATCCTGGCTGCGCTTGCCATGGTGCCGCCCGTCGATATGACGTCGTCAACAATGGCAACCTTGAGGCCTTTCACTTCTAGGGGTTTCTCCTCCGTCTCCACGGTCCAGCTGTCAATCCTCTCCTTCTTGAGGTAGTCCCAGGGTACACCCATCAGGTCCCCGATGGCCTGGGCGTGGCGGGTCGCATTCTCGTCAGGGGCAAGCACCATCTCGACACCGCCGCCGCTGAAGTAACGAGCGAGGGCCGGCATCCCAGATGCTTCCCTCGCCGGCAGTTCGAAGTACTTCATCACCCTCTCGTTATGGACGTCCACAGTGACGATGCGGTGGGCGTTTACTTCCACCCTCCTGGCTACCGCCCTGGAGCTGATAGCCTCCCCCTCCTTGAACTTCTTGTCCTGACGACCGTATGCGTAGTAAGGTATGACCACGGAGAGGCTGGACGGGTCCGATTCCCAGATGGCATCCTGCAGCAAGAAGAGCTCGATCAGCTTCTCGTTGGGATAGGTCGACTGCACCAGCACGACTTCTTCTCCCTCGACAGGCTCGGGTATCCTGACGTAAAGCTCACCGTCTGCGAAGGTGTTGACCTCTGCCACAAGCAGGTCCGCAGAGAGTAGCTTGGAGATCTGGCGGGACAGACGGACCGAGGCGGAGCCAGACACCACCCTCACTCGACCACCTACCACAATAATGAGTCTGTAGTTATAGCTTCTGTGCCGGCATGGAACTCTTCAGCTCATAAACCGTGATGTCTTCGAAGAAAAGGGACTGCCTCGTAAGAGACCTCACGTCGTACAGCTGTCTGGCCTTCTCCAGGGCCCTCCCATTGTGCGAGGACAGGAGAAGATATATCCTGCCCTCTGGCGAAAGGCGGTGCCGCGCCTGGTTCAGGAATCTGAGGATGACCTCGTTTCCGTTGCGGCCGCCGCTCCACGCTCTGTCGACCCAACCTTGACCCTCCTTCACTGGCAGGTAAGGCGGGTTGAAGGCAATGAGGTCGAACTCGGTCCTCAGACCCATCAGGAGGTCTGCTCTTATCACCTCCACGCGAATTCCGTTTCGAAGGGCATTTGCCTTGCAGAGACTCACGGCCTGAGGGTTAATGTCCGTGGCCACCGTCCTAACGTGGCGGGCTGCATGCAGGGCTATGAGACCGGTGCCAGTACCCACTTCTAAGAAGGAGGAGGCGCCTCCAAGCTGTATCGACCTGAGCAGGAGATAGGAGTCCTCCGACGGTCTGTAGACTCCATCGAGCTCTTCCACATGGATGGAGGAATCCACCAGCACACTGGCGAAGCCCTTCCCAAGGTTCTTAACGATTTCGACCTTAGCCAAGGGCGTGCTCTGGCTGCAACTGACCATCTACGCCATAATCGCCCTTACGGTCCTCTATCCCGTCGTGAGGAAGAGCTACTTCTCTTCCTCCCTGGTCCTCGGAAACCTGGTCATATTCCTCCTCCTGTTTCTTCTCTCCATACTTCCGCTCGACCTACCCACCGTTGCTGCTCTCTCGGAGACCGTAAGCACACAGCTGATTTTCAGGCCCACTGACCTTCAGACCTTCCGCTTTCAGACAATCATATCGTCGATGTTCCTCCACGGAAGCCTTCTCCACATCATGGGCAACGTGATATTTCTGTACCTCCTCGGCCTTCCTCTGGAGGAGAGGATCGGGTCTCCAGCCTTTGGGTTCATCTATTTCACGACGGGAATAGCGGCAACCCTCATCTACGGCCTCATCAACTGGGGGGACACGCGAGGGGCCTTGGGGGCCTCTGGAGCAATCATGGGGATTGCTGGTGCCTTTGTCGCCCTGTACCCGAGGGACCGTATCTTCATGCTCCTGGGCTTCATCATCCTTCCCAGGGTTCCAGTCAACCTGGCCGTAGGAGTGGTCGTCGCCTATCAGTTCATTCTCCTGTTTCTCGGTGTCGACGGAATCGCGATAGAGGCGCATCTGGGGGGAATCGTCTCTGGCGGGATCATCGCCCCCCTGGTCCTCCGCACCAAGATAGAGGCCAGGATAAAGGCCAGGGGGGTGAGCCGTCTGGCGTTGGACGATCTGGCGGTCACAGAAGAACTCAGAGAGCTTCTGGAAGTCATTCGGAAGGAGAGCATGACGGAGGTGAGGGAGGCTTGGGTTGACCACTTCCTCAAGAAGGCCCACTGTCCCCAGTGCAAAGGGACCTTGAGCAGAGAGGGCAACGTTGTGAAGAGTGACTGCGGCTGGAGCCGTAGTCTCTGACAAGTGGGAAGTTATTTCTCCATCAGCGTGAATATTCCTTTGGATGGAGCCTCCCAGTGCCCTTCACCTTGAGTGCCCATCGTGCGGGAGGGCTCCTCACAGGGTGGTTCACGGCCGCATATCAAAAGGGAAGGAGATAGTTCTCGAGGGCGTCGTGCGGTGCATGAAATGTGGTTTCACCCGCCACGAGACCTATCGGGAATGGGTCGCCCGCACAGTCCCCCTCATAGTCAGCTATCGAGAGACCTCCCAGCGGACAGATATCGAGCTTTTTCCCGGGGAGATGGTCACCGTCGGAGACCGCTTGGATGTGAGGGACACCAGGGTCGAGATTACTGCTATCGAGGTCCAGGGCAGGAGAGTTGAACGCGCCGTGGCAGAGGAGATAGAAGTCATCTGGAGCAAAAGGGTGGACCGGGTTCAGGTGAAGTTCTCCGTCAATAGAGGGGGGAAAACCCTTCCCTACTCGCTGGAGGTTCCCCCTGACGAGGAGTTCGAGGTGGGTGACATAGTGGATTTAGGGAAGGAGAGGGCGGTGGTGCACCGTATTAGTACCACTCGGGGGCTGGTCAGAGAAGGGGTTGCCGCGGCGGAGGAGATACGGCGGGTGTACTGCAAGGGCATCAAGCATGGCCAGAGGAACCACGAACCCAGGAAGTCGAGACGATGAAGGACCCCCATGAGGCCAGGAGGGAGGCCATGGTCCAGCGGTTGGCGGAGGAAGGCATCATCCGCACCACGAAGGTTCTCGAGGCCCTGAAGCAGGTCCCCCGCCACCTCTTCGTACCTCAAGTCTTGCGAGGGAGCGCGTACTACGACACACCCCTGAGCATTGGCTCTGGACAGACCATTTCCGCCCCCCATATGGTGGGCATGATGCTGGAGTACCTGGACCTGCAGGACGGCCACATCGTCTTGGAGATTGGGGCCGGCTCGGGATATCATGCCGCCCTGGCGGGTTTTATCGTGGGACCTTCGGGACACGTGTACTCTGTGGAGAGGATCGACTCCCTGGCCAGGAAAGCACGCAGGAACGTCGAGGCGGCCAGCCTCGGCGGTCAGGTGGACATCGTCGTAGGGGACGGGTCTCAGGGCCTGCCAGAACATGCACCTTATGATCGCATCTTCGTTACGTGTGCGGCCCCCGAAATCCCTCCACCTCTGGTCGATGAACTGAAGGACAGCGGAAAGCTCCTCATCCCCCTAGGATCCCGATTCTATCAAGACTTGGTCCTTGTGGAAAAGAGAGGGGGCGACATCAAAAGAAGGGACCTTGGCGGGTGTGTCTTTGTACCCCTCATCGGGAAGTACGGCTTTCCCTGATGCCCCGCTTCAGTTCTGACGCCCCTAAGACTACTAGCGGGAAGCTTGAAAAGGACATATAGCCTCTGTGACCCGTGAAGGCAGCAGTCACCGGGGCAAACGGATTCATTGGCCGCAACTTGGTTAAAGGCCTCATCCAAGAGGGTCACGAGGTCCTCTCCATCGTGCGGAGGGCCGATAAGGGTGCCATGCTGAGCCGGCTGGGAAGCGACGTCGCAGTTCTCGATTTGGAGCAGATTGGCAGGCTTAGGGATAGCCTCCAGGGGAAGGACACCCTTTTCCATCTCGCTAACGTGATGGTCTTTGCCACCAAGCGGGAACAGTGGAGAACAAACGTTCTCAACACTGGGAATGTGCTTAGGACCGCCTCCGCCGCGGGCGTCCATAGGTTTGTCTACGCCAGTAGTGCGGCTGTCTACGGCGATACGGGGAACGGGTGGGCGAACGAAGAGAGCCAGAAGCGTCCCACGACCCACTACGGAAAGACCAAGGTCGTGGCAGAGGAGCTAATTAAGAAGGAAGCCGCCGACCTCTGCTGGCAGGTTCTGCGACCAGGAGTTGTGTATGGTCCCGGCTCACCCTTGCTCTTCCATACTGCCCGAAGGGGGCCCATCCTTTTGAACCGCGGCTCCGGCTGGGTACCCCTTGTCCACGTCGTTGACGTCGTCCGAGCTCTCATGGAAGCCTCCGCCAGGGAGGTGTCGGGAGGCGTGTTCAATGTCGTGGACGACAGGCCCATCCAGCTCGCTGATTTCCTCAAGCTCATCGCTAAGGAGGCGGGAGTGCCCCTTCGACGGGGCTCCTACACGGGGGCCTTCCTCCTGGCCCTGGCCGCCGAGAGCTCGGCATATCTGACAAGGGGTGTACCCAGGCTCACCAGGGATGCCCTACGACTCTTTCGATCATCTGCCCGGGTGTCGAATAGGAGGGTCAAGGAGGAGCTGGGCTTTCGATTCCTTCACCCGGACCCATTGAAAGCACTTCCCGAGGCGGTGGCAAGGGTCTCCGAGCCCTTTGCATAGTGGTGGCCTTCCGCCAAGGTTTAATTGCCGTCGGGTGGTTTCAGCAGTGGATGATTACCCTGTTCGGTGTGGGCCACGTATTCAACCTGGGGCCCCGTATCAAGGAGGAGGTAGTCAGGCGGAAGCCGGCGGCGGTCTGTCTGGAACTCGACGAGGCTCGTCTGAAAGCCCTCCAGGACACGGGTCAGCGGAGGGAGGGACCCATGCTGTACAACCTCCTTGCCCTCTTCCAGCGAAAGATTGCCGAACGCTATGAGGCCCACGTGGGGGAGGAGATGCTGGCAGCATACGATGCGGCCCGTGAACTTGAAATCCCGGTTTACCTCATAGACTTGGACTCCATGGTGACATGGAGGAACCTGTGGTCATCCGTTGGCCTCCAGGAGGGGTTGAAGCTTCTAATATCCACCCTGGGGGCTCTGTTCATCCGTAAAGAGAGAATCGAGGTGGAGCTGGACAGATACCAGCGCGACTATGCGGGCTTCATGGAAGCCTTTGGAAAGGACTTTCCCTCAGTTAAGAGGGTAGTAGTGGACGAGCGGAACGAGCACATGGCCTCCCTTCTGAGAGAGATACACAAGGAGTTCGGCGAAGTAGTGGCAGTCGTTGGCGACGGCCATATTGCAGGTCTGAGGAGCATCCTGAACGATGAACCCATCGAGGTAGTTCGTCTCTGGACTCTTCGGGATGATAGCTGGCCGGAACATGGAACGCCTTCGAGGGCTGGGGACTAGGCCTTCACTTTGATGATCGAGGGCGGACGTCATCACCAAGTTTTCAACCCACGCCCAACCTGATCCGGCACTTTCGGAGACCTCCTGTTAAGCCTTAAGATGCCGTCGGTTCATACGAGGTCGTGGAGGCGGATGAGAGAGCAGCGGCCACTCTCAAGTATGTGAAGGCCAAGTTCAGGGAGTACTACAGATCCCATCCTCTCCAGTTGCCCCCCAGGTTTGGCAGACGGGAGTTTGGCTTCATCTTCTTCGACGGTGGCTTTGTGCAGAGACACCTGGGCTTCTCCTCGGAAGCGAACCTGCACCAATTCGTCAGATCCAGGCTCCCCGCTCACCTCTACCACTCCGCCGCCTACTATGAGAATCCTGGGGCACCCACCATGGCCGAGAAGGGATGGATGGGGGCCGACCTGATCTTTGACCTAGACGCCGACCACATCCCGGGATGGACGGAGATGGGTTACAGGGGCATGCTGGAGGCCGTTAAGGAGCAGGTCATCCGTCTCACTGATGAGTTCCTCTTGGGAGACATGGGGTTCGGGGAGAAGGACATGACCATAGCCTTCTCAGGGGCCCGTGGTTACCACGTTCACGTCAGGGACCCGAAGGTTTTCGGCCTCGAGAGCCACGAGAGGAGGGAGATAGTCGATTACATCACTGGCACAGATCTGGACCTGGGAACCGTAGCCAGGTCGGAGCCCTTCGAGTCGCGGACCTTCAAGGAAGTGACCAGAACCCTCCGGCGGCTAAGGGTTCCCACACCCTCAGAGCCAGGATGGAGGGGAAGGGTGTCCCGGGGCATTATTGACTGGCTGGACAGAGTGTCCAGGATGACGGAGGAGGAGGCCCTGGAGGAGTTACAGAGGCTCGAAGGGGTAGGCAAGGTGAGGGCGACGAAGATATACGATACTATGTTCAAGCGTCTGGGGAGGGATAGGGTCATCGATAGAGTGAGAAGTGGTGCTCTTGACCTCTTCCCGAAGGGAGGCGGTCAGTCCATCGTCGCCCAGGGTGCCAACTTGATGAAGGGAGCAACAGATGAACCCGTGACCTCAGATGTCAAGAGACTGATAAGGCTCATAGGGAGCCTCCATGGGAAGACTGGACTGAGGGTGGTTCCGGTGAGTCGTGATCTGCTGGAGCCCTTTGACCCCTTGGTGGAGGCCCTGCCGGACGAATACTCCCAGGAGAGGATTCGCATTCGCCTCCAACAGGGTATTAAAACTGATATGATGGGCGAAACCTTTAATTTGGAACCAGGACAGAACAGCGTCCCGGAGTATCTGGCCATCTTCCTCATGTGCAGAGGAGTGGCCACATTGGCTTCGGGGACCATGGATGAAGGGACGAGCGAGTCTGATTGAGAAGGACAAGTTCACCCGAATCAGGACGGCAAAGAACCTCATCCTCGGGCTGCTGATAGTGGCAGTACTGCTCTTCTCCAGCTACATTGTCTTCAGGGCGGGCTACAGCACGAACCCGCTCTACATACCCCTGGACAGGGCTCTCACCATACTCCTCCTCACCGGCGTCCTTATTTCAGTCCTCAACATCGCCTTCAGGTCTCTAGAGATCAAGCACGCTCCCAGGGAGGGTCAGAGGTTTCTACTGACGGACTCCAGCTGGAAAGGGGCCAAGAAGGCCTTTGTAGCTGCCCTGCTCGCGGCCCTCTTCTTTGGTGTCCCGGTGGCCCAGGCCTTGGTCATCAACATCATGTCGCCTTCTGCCAGCAGGACCCTGGGAGCAGGCGAGTCGTATCCACTAAGCTTCGCGAACCAGGACCCCCTCGGGATCACCAAGGCGCGCGAGCTTCGCGTGGCCGTCCAGAGCGGGTCATTGAGGGTGAGGGTGGACGAGGGGGGCAGGATTGTGAACCCCGGAGGAACTAACCTCACCGCGGGAGAGCGACAATCCTTTGCCCTCTCTTCAGCCTCCTACATCCCCTACGCGGTGAGCTTCGAAAACACGGCCAACGTCAGCACGCGCTTCACCTATCAGGTCGACTTCGGCTTTCCTTCAGGCTTCACATCCCTGATCACGTTCCTCTCCATCGTCGTAGCAGTCTCCAACCTGGGCTGGATGATGTACCTCAGGCGGATTCGTAGAGGATTATCCCAGGAGCCCCCCTATCAGGGCCCAGCACCCCAGACGCCCTATCCTGCCCCTCAGATGCCTTCCACCAGGCCCTGGTACGAACTCAACACAATGTGGCATCCCGTCTACTCGCCATGGAGGTCTACTCCTATCCGGGCGCCTCCCAGAGGCGATATGACGGGTACCGTGACCGCTCAGGAGCTGCCTCCACCGCCCCCCCAGGTGGAGCCCTACGAGGTGGACATCCCACCTCCGCCGCCGGACCATACCGGGGAGGACGACGCGCGGGCTCTCCTCAGGGAAATCGGCCTTGACGTCTCCTCTCTCCTGGACAAAGCGGAGGAGAGGGTGTCCGCGGGAGAGTATCACGAAGCCCTGGAGGACTTCGACACCGTCCTCCAGTCTGACCAGAGAAACCTGAGGGCCCTCCTGAAGAAGGCGGAACTCCTTCGAAAGCTTCAGAGGGCTGGTGAGGCCTTGGACTGCCTGCAACGGGCACTTAGGGTGGATCCGTGGCATCAAAAGGCGCTGCTCAGCAAGGGGAGCCTGCTCGAGGAGCAGGGACGGGATGATGAGGCCCTGGAGTGTTACGAGACCATTCTCCAGGGAGGTCCCGAGTACCTGGAGGCCCTCGTCCGGAAGGGAGAGATGATGATCAGACTGCAGGAGGCGGAGCTCGCCCTGGAGGCTTTCCGAGAGGCGCTCCGACTTCGGCCCGGGGACGCGGACCTAGAGGCCAGAATACGCTTCCTAGAGGAGAGCCGGGAAGACCCCCTCGACAGAGCGGGGAATGAGATCGAAGCGAACCGCTTCGAGAGGGCTGAGGAGCTCCTTCGGGTGGCCCTGGAGGGGCCCCGGGGAGGAGAAGCAAGAAGGGAGCTGACAGACCTGTACTTCAAGATGGGCAGGCAAGAGGAGGCTCTCCAGCTGCTGGACCAGTCTATTGAAGAAGATCCCGGCAATCTGGATCTGATACTGATGAGAGTGGGGGCCCTCTCCCATAGGGGTAGGCTGGCGGATGCGTTGGAAGCCTGCGAGAAGGCGTGTGAGATAGCTCCCGAAGAGGCCACTGTGTGGTCGATCCGAGGCAACCTGGAGGCGGACCTGGGCCTGGAGAGCAGGGCGAGGGAGAGCCTTCAAAAGGCGCTGGAGCTCAATCCGGAAGATCCAGACTCCAGACGGAGGCTGGAGGAGCTTTACGCGAGGGAGCAAGAGAGCGCCGAGCTGGAGCAAGTTCTGAGGAAGGTCGAGGGCATCCCAGAGGAAGGCATCAGGTCCATCCTCGGGGCTTTCCACGGCCTGAAACAGCTCAAAGGGGCAAAGGTGAAGGCCCTCTCGTCACTGGAGGGCATCTCTGACGAGATTGCGAAGCGAGTGCTGAAGAGGGTGCGGAAGGGAAGATAGGTTTTTAGGAAGCTCCCACCATTGTCCGAGGGATGAAGGCCTTCCGGGTGAAGGGGGAGTTCCTCATGGGAGGAAGCCGTCAGTCCTTCACCAAGGAGGTAGTGGCGAAGGACCAGGAAGAGGCACTGGAAAAGGTACTCTCCCTGCTGGGCAGTAAGCACAGAACCAAGAGGAAGAACATCAAGATCGTGCATGTTGAAGAATTAGTCCTCGAGGACGTCGTGGATCCTGTGGTCAGTTACCTGCTGAGGATGGGCTGAGGAATGGCGGAATCAGAACTTCGGCAGGCTGTGGCGGCCCTCGAGACCTCCAGGGCCCAGCTGGACGCTCTGACGAGACAGGAGGAATTGCTGCGCATCTCCTTGGACGAGTACATGAGGGCCCGCGAGACCATGGCCCGATACACCGAAGCACCCGTGGGCACTCAGATCCTGGTCCCCATTGGCGCTAACTCCTTCCTGTACGCCACCGTGGCCGACGTGGACAGCTGCATCGTCGGTATCGGTTCTGAGGTGGCGCTGGAGGACACCATGGAAAGGGCCATACAGAGGCTGGACCACCGCATCAAGGAACTCCAAGACGTCCAAGAGAACCTCCTGAAGAGGGTCGCCGAGCTGCAGAACAGGGTGAACCAGTACGCCGCCGTTGTGCAGAGGATCTACGATAAGATGCAAGAGGAGCGGGAGGAACTGCCCGGTGTTTGAGTCCCTCCGGAAGAAGCTGCTTGGCTGGCGGGAGAAGGCACCAGAGGAATTGGCGGAGGTGGTCTCCGAGGGGTCAGGCCGCAGGATCAAGGAGAAGTTGCTGGATAGCTACCTCTACGACCTGGAGATGGCTCTCCTGGAGGCAGACGTTGCCCTACCCGTGGTCTCCGAGATAACTGGGGCCCTTGAGGAGGAGTTCCTGGGGAAGAGGATAAGCCGGGAGGTGAACTTCAAAGCGGGGATGTGGCATGCCCTCCGCAAATCTCTGGAGGGGGTGCTCACAGTGCCTTCCATAGGCCTCCTTGACTTCGTCCGGAAGAAAGAGAAGCCAGTCGTTCTCATGTTCGTCGGCGTAAATGGCACGGGGAAGACGACCGCCATTGCCAAGTTGGCACACCTCTTCCAGTCTCAGGGGCTGACGTGCGTGCTGGCGGCGGGAGACACCTTCCGGGCCGGGGCCATCGAGCAGCTGGAGGAGCACGGAAATCGCCTGGGCTGCAAGGTCGTGAAGCACCAGGCTGGCAGCGATCCAGCGGCAGTGGCCTACGATGCCGTTGAACATGCCCGGGCCCGGCGACGGGACGTCGTCCTCGTGGATACTGCCGGCCGGATGCAGACCAAGGCCAACCTCATGGAGCAGATGAAGAAGATAAAGCGAGTTTCCAAGCCCGATTTGGTTCTCTTCGTCGGGGACGCCTTGACGGGCAATGACGCCGTGGAGCAGGCGAAGGGTTTTGAGGAGGCCGTCGGGATAGATGGGGTCATCCTCACCAAGATAGACGCTGACGCCAAGGGAGGGGCTGCCATGAGCATCGCTCATGCCGTCGGGAGGCCCATCCTATTCCTGAGCACAGGACAGGGCTACGAGGACCTGATACCCTTCACCGCCTCGTGGATGGTGGAGAGACTCCTGGGTGCCTCCGCCTGAGGCGCCTCTCCAACAAGTATCTAAGGTTAGCCCATCCGTCAGACCACGTCCTGAGCTTGGCGTCCCCCACTCTAGGCCTGTACACGATGGTCGCCTCATCGAATCTTAGGCCCTTCTCAACCACTTCCAGCTTTATCTCCTCAGATAAGGGCATTCCCTCATTGGTCAGCTCGATACTATCAAGGACCTCCCGCCTGAAGACCCACATCCCGGACTGGCTGTCCTTGAGGGAGACCCGGAAGAGAATCCTCACCAGCAGGTTCAGGACCGTATTCCCCAGCCAATGGGGCAGCCCCATGGACTTCTTGGAGAGCCTGCTCATCCTCTCGCAGGAAATGAAGTCCAGTCCTTCGGCCTCAAGGCGGGAGATGAGGTCTGGAATGTCGCGGGCTGGATATGTGAGATCTGCATCCAGCGTGGCTATGTAGTCTCCCTTAGCGGCCCCGAACCCCGTCATGTAGGCCCTTCCGTAGCCCCTTCTATCCTCCCGGATAACGCGGGCTCCCCCCTCCTGGGCAACGGCCACCGTCCCATCCTTAGAGAGGGTGTCCACAACCAGCACTTCGTGGGCATAAGGAGACCCTAAAAAGGCCTCCTTGAGCTCCTCCAGCACTTGCCCTATGGATTCCTCCTCGTTCATGGTGGGCACTATTACGGTGACGTGGGCCCTCTGCATTCATGAAAGCAAGAACCGGCCCTCATAAAGAACTTGTCATCCTAGGCTTGCGCTTCCCTCATCCCCCTTCCGAAGACCTTGTATCCCAGATACCCCAGTAGGGCGATTGAAACCCGGGACATCGACCAGAAGTTCATCCTGCGGCGGGCCATCTCGACGGGGCGGTACTGACGCCAGAGGATGCCATGCTTAAGGGTGAGCTGCTTCCTCCCTGCGCCGTTCCAGAAGGCTTGTCGGAAAAAGTCGTACATCGAGGAACGGGTGCGGTGATAGACGATGGCCCTGGGCTCGTAAGCTATGGAATGGCCGGCCTTTACAGCGCGCAGGTTTAGGTCGATGTCCTCCGCAGTTATGAACCAATCGTCGAATCCACCGATCTTCTGCAGCGCCCCAGTCTCATATGCGAGGTTTGCACTGGGATGGGTAATGTCGAAGCCGCGGTAGATTAGCTCTACCCTTTCCAGCTCCTCAAAAGGCTTGTATCCTATCTGAATAGTCTTTCCGGCCACCACACTTGACTGCTGGAGGGCCTGTCGGAGAAACTTGAGCCAGAAGGGGTTTGCAATGCAATCGGCATCGATGAAGGCAACCGCGTCGCCTCCACACATCCCGATCCCGTAGTTCCGGCTAGCTCCTCTGGTACCCCCCTTCAAGGCAAGCTTGATAAAACCGTAGCTTGAGGCATAGTCCCGAACGATCTCCCTGGTCCTATCCTGGCTTCCTGAGTCGATTACCACAATCTCCAGGGGCGGCTCCTGAGTCACGAGACTGTCCAGAAGGTCGGAAATGTTCCTCTCCTCGTTCCTGGTGGTAATCAGGACGCTTATCAGCACTGAGGTCCGTAACCTTCGCCTTTATAAAAAAGACGCGAGGGTCTCGAGACTCATGGGTGAGCGTTAAGAATATGTCCCTCGAGCTTGATTGAAGGACCTCCCGGCATCACCTCCGTGAAGTCCAGCACCTTCTTCATTCCCTCGAAGTCTCCACCTCCATGGCCGACGAATCTGCCGGCCACGACGAAGTCGGCAAACTTCAGAAGGAAGTGCCCCTCAAAGGTCATGCTGAGACCGGCCCAGACCAGATCGAGGGCGCTGGATCCCTCAGACCTGATAATAGCGAGCATCGCTGAAGGCTCCGCCGAAGTGTCCGATACAGGGGGGCCAGGGGACGGCAGTAGGCCCTCCAAAATACAGCAGAAGAGGTTTTATCTGAGGCTCACCTGCTCCTGGGAATGTGGAGGTCTCAGCAGTCATCGGGACCAGGCCAGAGATAGTTAAGATGGCCCCAGTTGTGATGGCACTGCATAAGCTGGGCATAGGCTGCTCCCTTATCCACACCGGTCAGCACTATGACCGGGAATTGTCTCAGATATTCATCGAAGAACTCGGCCTTCCGAAGCCTGACGCTTCCCTCGACGTTGGATCGGGGTCTCAGGCGGAGCAGACGGCCCAGGCCCTGCTTGGGCTGGAGAGGACCTTCATCGATATCAGGCCGCCGTTGGTATTGGCAGAGGGGGATACCAATACCGTCCTGGCTGCTGCCCTCTCTGCTGTGAAGATGGGGATTGACGTGGGACACGTAGAGGCCGGACTTCGGAGCCACGATCTCCGCATGCCGGAAGAGCACAATCGAAGGCTGACGGATCATCTCTCCTCGTACCTGTTCGCTCCCACAGAGGTTTCGGAGGCCAATCTGCGAAGCGAGTCCGTCTGGGGAGAGATTTTCGTCACAGGCAACACGGTGATAGATTCCTGCCTGAGATACATGCCCTTAGCCGAGCGGAAATCGAGTGTTCTCGATGACGTGGGCGGCGATGATTACTGTCTGGCCACGGCCCATAGAGCGGAGAACGTGGACGACATGGCGACCCTAGCGGAACTAGTAAAGCTATTCACATCCCTGCCCATCCCCGTTGTCTATCCAATCCATCCCAGGACCGTGAATCGGCTGAAGCAGTTCGGCCTCTACGAAAGACTGGCGGGCCGCCCTGGCGTCAAGTTGTTGCCGCCTCAAGGCTACTTCGACTTCTTGGTCCTCATGAAACATTCTAGCTTCATCCTGACAGACTCCGGTGGCATACAGGAGGAGGCAACCGCTCCGAACATCAGGAAGAAGGTCTTCGTCCTTAGAAGGAGCACCGAGAGGCCCGAGGCCGTAGCCGCTGGCTATGCCGAAGTCGTGGGCACGGAGGCCGAAACATCGCTGCCGAAGATCATGGCATACGCGGAGAATCCTAGGACGCCACAGGGGCCCTGCCCGTATGGCGATGGGAACAGTGGAGAGAAGATCGCGGGAATCGTGAAGGACATACAGGAGGGAGGGCGGAGCCACCCGCTGACTGGATCCAGCTCCTAGGCTTTCAGGCCAGGCATTCAAGGATTTCCGATACAAGTAGTGTGTCTTTTATAGTCAGCATCGTGTTGGCTGAAGTGAGGTCGAGGCCGGGATGATCAAGAAGAGGTTCATGACCCAGATATGGAGGATACAGCAGAGCCAGACGCTAGTTGGAATCATTGTGTGGTCTGCTGCCTTGGCTGGCATTTTTTGGGATGTCGTCTCCCCAGTCTTCGTGAGATTAGGGCTGGTGAGTTCGGAGCAGGTGGGTTTAGGAATCGTCATTCTCTTCTTCACAGTGCTGGTGAGCATCATCATAATCGGGACAATCTACGACCGAGTGCTGAAACTATGGAGGGAGCAGAACGTCGTTGCCATCGAAAGAAACCCCTTCATGAGGGAGAACCTGACTCCCAAGGAGATACTGCTCTGGAGGAAGGTCCTCCTGAGGACCCTGAGGGAGGTGGGACGGGAGGATCCAGGGGTTCAGGAGGACGTTGAGTTCATGGAAAGGTGGATAGAGAAGTCCTTGGCCACTAACCCGGGATTTGATGGCTACGTTCGTCAGCTGGAGAAGTGGGTCAAGGAGGAAGCCCCTAGCTCCTAGTCCTCTTGCTGCACCCTTCGCCGGGGGCCTCATGGGGGCCCGGAAAGTATTTCTATAGGTTTTCGTAATACACCGCCCGCTCCGGAAGGAGCCCTCGTCAGAGGGGATGGATGGGATGAGTTTCACGGAACCGACCAGCTCCCGTTACGAGGAGGTAGCTTCCTGTTCTTGAAGGAGATTGAACTCGAGAACTTCAAGTCCTTCGGGCGGCGCTTTCGCCTCCCCTTCCTCCCGGGTTACACGGCAATCACAGGGCCGAACGGCAGCGGCAAGAGCAACCTCAGCGACGCCGTCCTTTTTGTCCTCGGACCCAAGAGTTCCAAGGTGATTCGTGCTGGGAAGCTGACCGACTTGGTCTACAACGGTGGCAAGGACGGTAACCCGGCAAACCACTGCCGAGTTTCCCTGGTCTTCGACAACAAGAGCAGGACCATTCCTCTGGATAGCGATGAGGTGAGGCTCACCCGCTACGTCGGACTGTCCCCCAGCGTGGAGGACGGCTACAACTCCTATTTCTACATCAACGGGCGCAAGGCCACCCTCTCGGCCTTTGATTCCCTTCTGGCCAACGCCAAGATCTCCGCAGAAGGCTACAACATCGTCCAGCAGGGAGACGTGGGCAGGATAGTGGAGATGAGCCCGGTAGAGAGGAGGAGAGTCCTGGAGGACATTGCGGGAATCTCCCAGTTTGACGAGGACATCCGGAGGGCGGAGGAGAAGAAGGCCGGCGTCGAAGAGAACCTGGGGAGGATAGAGATAATCCTGGATGAGATCAAGAGGCAGCTTCGGCAGCTGGAAAAGGACAGGGAGGCTGCCCTTCGTTACCGTGAACTCAAGGAAAAGCTGGAAACGGCCAGGGCCCAGCAGGCTCATAAGGAAGCCCACGTCCTCCAGCAACAGCTGGCCTCCACGCACAAGCAGGTGGAGAAGTACCAGGCAGACGGGGAGAGGCTGAAGGGTGAGTGTGACCGTCTGCGTAATGCGCTGGAGGACGCCGAGGGGAAGCTCAGGGACCTCGAGGAAGAGGTCGCTCAGATGGGCGGAGAGGAGTTCAAGGAACTCAAGGAGAGGCTTGATGGCCTCAGGATAGAGAGGGCCAGGGCCCAGGATGGCATCGAGCGGAACAAGGAGGAGGTTAAGGAGCTCAGGACCGAGGCCTCAGCAGGCAAGAAAGAGTTCGAAAAGCTTCTCAAGGAGATAGCAGAACTCAAGGCCCAGCAGCGGGGGGCTGAAGAGGCGACTCGCCAGGTGGAGACTTCAATAGGCTCTTTGGACGAAGAGATCGCGGGCCTGGAGGAGAAGGCTTCCCAGTCTGATGAGAAGATCTTACAGGTTCAGAAGGCCCTGGTATCCCTCGACAAGGAGATTGAAAATCTGGAGACCAGGCACAAGTCCCTATCCCTGGAGCGAGAGAAGTTGGTGCACGGGCTAGAGCAATTGGACGAGCAGATCGCCCAACTGGAGGAGGAGAGGAAGGCTCAGGAGTTCGAGGTCCAGGATGGGGAGTGGCAGCTCAAGGAGGCCACCTCGAGTTCGAAGGCAACCTCCAAGGAGCTGAAGGGACTGGAAGGAAGGCATGAGGAGCTGGTGGCAGAGGAGAAGGAGCTGAACCAGCAGTCCTCTGAGTTGGAGAGCGCCGTCAGAACCCTTTCGAGGGAGTACAGCCAGCTGAAGGCGGAAGCCGACGCCGCCGATAGCGTGCGGAAGGGATACAACAGGGCGGTAAGTACCATACTCGAAGCAAGGGACACGGGGAAGCTGGGAGGCATCCACGGCACTATCGCCGAGCTTGCTCAGGTGAGACCGGAACACGATATCGCCCTTAAGGTCGCCGCCGGGGCTAGGATGCAGGCCATCGTCGTGGAGGATGATGGAATCGCATCCGACGCTATCGAGTACCTGAAGTCCAGGAAGATGGGGAGGGCCATCTTCCTTCCTCTTAACAAGATGCTCCCGGGGCGGCCCAGGGGGAAGGCTCTGCTGGCAGTCAGGGAAGCTCTCGGCTTCGCCATCGACCTAGTCTCCTTTGACGAGAAATACAGACATGCTTTCTGGTATGTCTTCGGGGACACGGTGGTCGTTGAGGACCTTGCCCAGGCTCGACGCCTCATGGGCGGCATAAGGCTCGTAACCCTGGATGGCCAGCTCGTTGAGGCTAGCGGGGCGATGGTAGGGGGGCAGGTGGAGGAGGTCCTCCTGAAGTTCGGACAGGTATCCGAGGGTAGGCTAAGGGAGACCGGTGAGAAGCTCAGAAAGGCTTCCGAGGAACTGAAGAATGTCAACGAGCGTTTGCAGGAGGTCCGGGGCGAAGTGAGGCAGATGGATAAGGCCCTGAGGGAGCTCCGGGGCCAGGAGGACAGGAGGGGTTCCATGTCTGAGGTTCTGAGGAAGCGCGTGGCTGAGCTGAAGGACCGCCTGAAGGCAAGCAATGCAGCCTTGGAACGGAAGAGGGACAAGAGACAGGGGGCCAAGGAGTGTGTGGAATCGCTCGAGGCGGGCATTGGGGAGCTTGAGGGACAGATAAAAGAGATCAGGCAGAAGAGAGACACCAAGAGGGAGGAACTAGCTCAGGCCACACCGCAGCGAATAGCTCAGAGGATGAGGAAGCTTCAGTCGGAGAAGCTCTCTCAGGTCGGGAAGCTCAACGCCCACAAGTCTCAGGCGGGAACCCTGGGAAGTCAGATTTCCCTCCAAGAGGGTAGAAGGTCAGAGGTTGAGGAAAGGCAGGCCGAGATCAGGGACAGGATTGCCCAGCAGGAGAAGAGGACCGCGGGACTTGTAGAGAAGCTCGCCCAAGTGGAAGATGAGCTGTTAGGCCTCCAGAAGATGGAGGAAAGACTCCTGGCGGAGATGAAGGGCGTCAGGGAGCGAAGGGATGCTGCCTTCAAGGCGAGAACGGAGCTGGAGGCGAAGCTCGAGAAGCTGGGGAGCAAACTGGAGACCACTGAGGACTTCCTGTTGAGCCTGGAGGCTCAGTCCACCTCTCTGAGGGAGAGGCTGGCGGAGGCAGAGGCCCATCTGAAGGAGTTTGGAGATGTGGGCGAGGAACTCCCTCCCTTGGAGGATATAAAGGCTACCATAACCCGCTGCGAGAAGGCCCTGGACTCCATCGGGGCAGTGAACCTCAGGGCCCTGGAGGACTATGAGACCCAGGAGGTCAGGCACGACGAGCTGAAGGAGGAGCTTTCCCGTCTCAAGAAGGAGAGGCAGAATCTCCTGAGGCTAGTAGGGGAATTGGAAACCAGGAAAAGGGATGGCCTGTTGACGGTCTTCCGAGCCATCAGGGAGAACTTCGTCGCGATCTTCGGGGAGCTGTCAGAGGGGGGCGAAGCTGAGCTGCATATGGAGAGTGAGGAGGACCCCTTCAGTGGTGGACTCATAATCAAGGCTCGACCTCCTGACAAGCGGTTTCTGCGTCTGGAAGCCCTCTCGGGAGGGGAGAAGAGCCTGGTATCCATGGCTTTCATCTTCGCTATCCAGGAGTACGAGCCGTCGCCCTTCTACTTCCTGGACGAGGTGGACCAGAACCTAGACGCGGTCAACGCTGAGAGGATAGCCCGAATGATTCGGAAGAACTCCGCCACTGCCCAGTTCATACAGATATCGCTTCGGAAGGTGAGCCTCAAAGAAGCCGATCACATCTTGGGCGTGACCATGCGCAAGAAGGGGATATCCGATGTTGTCATGAGGGTCAATCTGGATGAAGTGACTGACGAGGTGCCCAAGGCGGAGGCTGCAGCTTGAGGAACGCCTACCAGGACGTCTTGAGCCATCTCCTCTTCCACAAGGCCCTGGAAGAGGAAAGGTCGGAGAAGATCGACAGGTATGTAGAGCTGCTATCGAAAGCTCATGATGGCTACGAGTTCTCACCGAACGAACGATTCGAGAGGAGCGTGGTGGCGGCCTTCGAGCTAGTCATGGAGCAGTCCTTCGATCCTTGGGACATCGATCTGGTTCGCTTCTCCAAGGCCTACATGAACAGGCTGAGGCGTCTCGGAACGGTCAACTTCATCACTGCTGGTCGCATGATACTGATGGCCTGGTCGGTCCTAAAGCTCCAGACAGAGGCTCTCCTTTCATCGGTTGAGCCCGCCAACCCCCCGGGAGAGGAAATCTACGATTCCTGGGACATAATCCCTGGGCTATACAGAGAACCCAACGACGTCGACTTCACTCACCGACTCCTGCTGGAGGACGAACCGCCCCTCAAAGAGGCCTTCCAGAGGGAGGTCGAGCGACCGGTCACCCTCCTCGATCTCTTGGATGCCTTCGCCAAGGCCTTTCAAGAGACCACTGGTGCAGTAAGGATCCCAAGCAGACCGAGGAGGTTGGGGACTGAGGCCATCCGTGGAAAGGTGCACAGGGAGGACCTGGAAGAGGACATTCAGCATACGTGGGACCTCATTCTTGGCGCGGAGAAGGAGGTGGTGGGCCTGGGAGAGCTCTGCAATGGCGACGGGTGGGAACGTGCTACCCTCTTTCTCTCCATCCTCTTCCTTTCCAAGATGGGATGGCTGGAGATATGGCAGGAGGACTTCCCCTGGGGAGAGGTATATCTGCGTCCCCTTAGAGAGGACCAGCTCGTGGAAGTTCTCACAGAACCGCTGGAGGCGCAGGAGGCCTAGATGGGGAAGAAGGCACTATTGGAGGCAGTTCTCTTCCTTTCCGGAAAGGCCTTGACCGAGAGACAGCTGTCGGAGACCACTGGCATCGACCTCACCACCGTCAAGAGGCTGCTCTCCATACTGTCCAGGGAGTACGGGGAGAGAGACAGTGGCCTGGAGATCGCCAGAAGGGGCAGGAGGTGGACCCTTCAGGTAAGAGAGGGTTACCTAGCGGAGGCGTCCCATCTGGCCCCCACGACGCTGCCTCCTGGGGTCCTCAAAACCGCTAGCCTGATAGCCTACTACCAGCCCGTGAAGCAGAGTCATCTGGTTTCCGTCCTGGGTCAAAAGGCATACGATCACGTCAAAAGGCTGAGGGAGATGGGGCTCATCACGACCAAGCCCTACGGTAGGACCTTTCTGATATCCACTACCTCAAAGTTCCTTGACTTCTTCGGCCTTGGCGTTCGCGACCGGGACGAGCTGAGAAAGCTGATGGCCGAGCGGGTAGGGGGGGAACCGGGAGGGAGCTCGCTCGCATCGAGTGTGATAATTTCGACCTAACGTTTTTATAGACTCCATCCCCACTGCAAACAAGCCAGAGTCCCCAAATAGAGGACTGGACAGAGGTAACGGGGGAGCCGACAAGTTGAGCGGCTATCTTAGGCATATTGAGCTATCTAAGCAACTGGAGGAGAGGGCAAAAGAGGCCTCTCGCAATAGGCAACTCGCCGAGGAGAGGCTGGGCGAGCTCCAGAGGCTCCTTGAGGCGGCCAAGAAGGCTGATTGTAAGGTCGGTGAGGCCGAGGACCTTCTCGCTCAGGCGAACAGCGCCGTGGCCGCCAAGGACTACAGGCTCGCTCTGGAGAAGACCAAGGATGGGGAGGACAAGGCAAAGGCCGCTTTCCTCCAGAGGGTTGAGTCCATCCTGGACTCCGCGGAATCGATGCTCAGTCTCCTGAAGAGGACCGATAGCGACACATCCGAGCACGAGGCCCTGATAAGAAGTGCCAGGGATGCGGTAGACAGGGGCAACTTCGAGAAGGCCGTGGAGACTGCCAAGAGAGGCTGGACGAAGGGGGAGAAGATGCTCCACGAGTACCTCTCCAAGTCCTTCTCCTCCGTGCAGGCTCGGATATTGGCGGCAAAGTCCATTGACAAGGACACGACTATGGCGGAGGACCTCCTCTCCAGCGCGCGATCCGCACTGGATGCCAGCGACTACCACGAGGCCCTGTCCCAGACGGAGGAGGCTCTAGAAGTCCTAGGTCGAGAGCTCGAATTCGAACTGGAGGAGGAGAGGAGAGCCGTAGCCCAGCTGATGGAAGCAGGGAAGGCCCTGGAAGCGGACGTGTCCAAGGCCCAGAGCTATCTCAGCAAGTCTGAGAAAGATCTGGAGAAGTCCGAATACGAGAAGGCTTTCAACTCCCTCAAGCAGGCCAGGGCAGAAGCGGAGAGACAGCTCAAGAAGGCCATCGAATCGGGGGAAGCCAGCCTCAAGGCGCCCATACAGGAGGCCAAGAAACTGGGCGCTGACATCGCCGCTGCCGAGAGCCTTGCCAAAGAAGCCATGAAGGCTGCCAAAGATGGTGATTATGGGGCGGCCTCACAGCTCATCAGGAAGGCCCTTCAAGAGCTGGTCGATGCCAAGTTCCAGAGCGTCCTTCACACCATATCCCTCTCCAGACCGAAGTTCTTGAAGGCGCGGGAGATGGGGGCTGACGTTAAGGGCCCCGTGGGCATATTCAACAAGGCGAGAGAGGCGCTTCAGAGCGGCAACTTCAAAGACGCCCTGTACTACGCAGAGAAGGGCAATGAAGAGCTGGACAATCAAATTCAGGAGTTTAGCTCCGCACATCAGAAGATGGCTGAACTGACGGAGGAGATCCGATCCTTTTCCGAGCAGGGCCTGAACCTCTCCGAGGCGGAAAGTCTATTAAAGGCAGCTGAGGAGGAGCTTTCGGGAGCCGACCTGAAGTCCTGGTCATCCCTCACCCAGAGGATTGAGAAGAGCCTAGAGAGCGCCAGGTCTGAGAGGGCCTCGGAGTTGCTGGAGGAGTCCCAGTTCCTCCTGACTTTGGCGGAGAAGACGGGCCTCTCCCTCTCCGAGGAGAGCGAGGGGTTGCATGAATGTTCCCAGGCCCTTAAGGCAGGAGAAGCGGGCAGGGCTCTGAGGGACGCCGATCAGCTGAAGTCGAGACTGGAGGAAGGCATATCCTCCCACCTCCGCAGCAAGCTCGAAAATGTGAAGGAGATCCTCCCGGAGGAGGAGCTTGGGGACACATCTGAGCTCATTCTCAAGGCCGAGACCGCCCTTGAGGTCAGGGACTATCAGACAGCAGCCAAGATGGTCGGAGAGGCTCACTCCAAGGCGGAGGGCAGGGCCGGCGAACTTGCTTCCACAGTCTTGGAAGGGCTTGCAGCGGCCCAGCAACTATCAGCGAATCACAGCATCGACGCCTACGGCCTCAGGGAGGCCCATCTTAGCGCCAAGAGGTCCTTCGACGACAACGACCCGACCCAAGTGTTTAACGAACTCAAGCGAGTGGAGGAGCAGCTCAGAGGCCTGTCCCAGGAAGCCTTTGAGAAGGTCAAGGCGAGGGTCATCGAGGTCAGAAACTCCGGAATTGGCATTGAAGGCTTGAAGGGGACCCTGAAGAAGGCGAAGGCCGCCATCGTGGCGGGGGACATTATCCCGGGCCTGATACATCTGCAGGAGTGTGACACGGAGGCGAAGGACAGCCTAGACCTCTATCAGAAGGTGCACGACACCATGGCCTCCGCCGCTGTCCTGATTGCGGAGGGCAAGAAGAAGCAGGTGAACATGAGCAGGGCCATTGAACTCCTGCTCAAGGGTAAGACCGCCTTCGAGGCCGGGGACCTGAAACGAGCCCTTGAGTATGCTCAGGACTCCAGGGCGGAGGCGGAGAAGGAGATCAGCGTCCTCAACGTCACCGACCGGATCATGGAGGCCAAGGAAAGCCTAGAGCTGGCCCGGATGCTGGAGGTGGACGTCAGTGTCTGGTCCAACCTGATGCGAAGGGCTAAGCAGTCGTTGGATGCGAAGGACTTCAGGGAAGCCGTCGAACTCGCCATGGAGGTGGAGGAGCAGGCCAATGCGGGAATACGAAACAAGATCAACTCGAAGGTCGCCAGAGCAGAGGCCCTACTGGACAAGATCCAGGTGCCGGCTAAGGAGATAGGCGATCAGCAGGCCTCCATCTCCAAGGCCAAGGAGTTCCTTGAAGATGGCAACATGAGGGAGGCCGCCGAGATCGCGAAGAAGTCCCTGGCGGAATGCGACGAACTTGTAAAGATATACGAGGGGACTTTGGAGGTGATGAGGCGAACCGAAACCTTTGTCTCGGACCTGCAGTCAATGAGCGTGAAGGTATCTGGTCCGGAGAAGCTCATCTCCAAGGCAAGTAAGGTTCTGGAGGATGGAAACCTCAAACACGCCAGGCAGCTGGGCGAGGAGGCCCTAGCTCAGCTGGAGAAACTGCGGGAGGAGAGCGTCGAGAGGACCATGAAGAGTTTCGAGGCGGTCGTAGCCAAGGCGAAGTCCGATGGCATCAACACCTCCACTGCTGAGAAGTTCCTGCAGAGGGCCCGCTCTCTCCTGAAGGACGGGAGCTTCCAAGAGGCCCTCGCCGCTGCAATGCAGAGCGAGGCTGAAGTGGAGAAGATGGGACTTCAGAAGGAAATCGCAGAGAACGCTCTAGAGACTGCCAGGAAGAGGATCATGGGCCTTCCCAGCCCAGTAACCTATCTGACGAAGCTCCTAGAGGAGTCGGAGGTAGCTTTCGAGAAGGGGGACTATGTGGCCTCCCTGGAGGCATCCATACAGGCTGGCGATGAATTCACCCGGCTCAGGGAGACCTGGGAGGACATGGAAAACTCCGAGGAGATCGCACTGGGCTACTACAGGACGGCCGAGAAGGTTGGGGTGGACGTTTCCAGGCTCGCCGTCATGCTGGAGGACGCGAAGGAGGCCACGGAGAGAGGCGACCTGGACGCCGCCAAGGAGGCCTTCGACGAACTGGGGACACAGGCGGCCGGACTGACGTCTTCCTACCTAACGCAGTTGCACACTCAGGTGAGGAACGCCCAGGTCATGTGCAGTCTCCTCAACTGCGAGGTAGAGGACGTCGAGGAGAGGCTGTCCGAGGGGAGGAGCTATACCGACGAGAACAAATTCGAAAAAGCTTATGAGATTCTTTATCAGACCCAGGAGGAGGTCGTAGGGGCTCTTAGACAGAGAGTCGAGGAACTGATAGCCAAGGCGGAGGAGGCCCTGGGTCACGCCGAAAAGCTTGGTGTGAATACAAAGAAAGCGAGGCAGATGGTTGAGGAAGCGAGGACGGCTCTTTCCGAAGGTCGATTCGAGAAGGCCGTACGCCTCAGTCAGGAGAGCACTGACATTCTGAAGAGCAAGGAAGACTTCAACAAGCGGTTCATGGAGGCAACCTATGAGGCGGAGTCCCTGATCAAGACCGCGAAGAAGTTTGGAATCGACGTGAAGAAGGCCGAGAAGTATTTGCAGCACGCCTTTGATCTGAAAGACACCGACCCTGACGGGGCCCTGCGAGAAGCCCGTGAAAGCCTGCGGATTGTGCAGAGTGCCCTGGAGGCCTTTTCCCCCAGTTTGGATCTTGGCCTAGACCTCGAGGTTGCAAGCAGGGGGACATGGAACGATGCGACCCTCATACTCAGGAACAGGGGGAGGGCCCTAGCTAAGGATGTAAGTTTGGAGGTCCTAGGCGACCTGGAGGTCCAGGACCTTCAGGTTCCGAACGCCATCAGGGCGAACAGCGAGACAGAGATTGAATTGCGGTTGATGTTCAACGCAACAGGCACGATACCAGTAATGATCAAGGCGAGGGCGAAGAGGGTCTTGGACGATCAGGAATACGAGTGGGAGAAGGTCTTCAATATCTCCGTTGATGGTGCGGCCTCACAGACGGAATCCCGATCCATAGTTGCTGACTTCGATACCAGATGCTCCATCTGCCGCGGAGTCATTAAGAAGGGTTTCCCGGCCAAAAAGTGTGTGTGCAGTGCCCTACTCCACGAACCCTGCGCCATGAGAAGTGGCAAATGTCCTATCTGCCAGCGGGGCGTGTGAGCGCTAGTTGCATAGGCTGGACCTCCGGGCGTTCGTTGTGTTACGCTTAAATTAGACCAGTTCCTAGACGTTTTGAGGGGTAGGATTCTACAAAGGAGCTCCCATACGGAAGACGGCATTGAGGCGAGAGCGCTAGGTACGCTGCAAATCTTTGTCAAAAAGAGGTTTCGTTCCCTCCTTGGAAGAGCTGGGACGTTCGCTTCTTGGAGGCCCGGTTCCCCCTGAGGAGCTAAGGGCAACCCTAGACGGGCGCAACGGTCTCTATGTCAGGCATGGCCTCGTATGCGTCAAGGACCAACGCGAGCTTTTTCAGAAATCCATCCAAAGGCGAAGGTCCAACACCCAGGTGGGTGAGCTGATAGGGCACTACTTCGTAGATACCATTGAAGATTCCATCAAGATCCTGAAGGAGGAGGCGGTCCTGTACGTGCTGGAGGCTCCCTTCTTCAACACCTACAGGCCCACCCAGCCCTTCTGGGAACATTCACCGGTTTTTCAGAACCTGGACCAGGAGAGCTACTCCGAACTCCTCCACAGGGAGGGAGACATTGAGTTGTATAGGATCAAGGCGTGAGGCCCAATGGACCGGTCACGGCCTCGACGGCGCGGACGACCTCCCCGCGAGTCAGTAGGTCCTTGATCTTCTCGACATCCGGCGCTATTGGTCTGTCCTCCAACAGAGGATGGATATAGCGCCTGAGGTGCTCGTATGCAGCCAGCGCACCTCTTCCGGGCTTGAGGGGCTTCAGAAACTCTAGGCCTTGGGCAGCGCACAGGTATTCGATGGCCAGAATGTACCACACATTCCTCACGATCCGGAGGAGCTTCTCCCCCGCCGCCGGCCCCATGCAAACGAAGTCTTCCTGATTAGCAGAGGTGGGAATGGAATCTGCCGAAGCTGGGTGAGCGAGTACCTTGTTCTCAGAGGCGAGGGCTGCGGCAGTGTACTGGGCCAGCATGAGACCCGAGTTAAGGCCACCACCCTTCGTAAGGAAGGGGGGAAGCTCGCTCAGATGGCTATCCATGAGACGGGCAATCCTACGCTCTGAGAAGGCCCCGAGGGAGCAGAGGGCTATGGCCATGAAGTCAAGGATGAAGGCGAGGGGCTGACCGTGAAAGTTTCCACATGAGAGGGAATCCCCCTCTTCAGGAAAGAGAAGCGGGTTATCGGTCGATGAGTTAAGCTCTATGACCAGAGTGCGCTCCGCATGTACTAGGACGTCCAGGCAGGCGCCCAAAACCTGAGGCATACAGCGGAGCGTGTAGGCATCCTGCACCTTCGGACATTCCTTGTGAGAAGGAATTATCTCGCTTCCTTGAAGAATCGTTACCAGGCTTCTCGCCGTCACAATCTGGCCAGGATGGGGTCTTAAAGCCTGGATCCTGGGGTCGAAGGGTTGGGGCGATGCTTTCAGGGCCTCGAAGCTCATGGAACCAGCTATAAGGGCATCCCTGAATAGCTGATAGGCGTCGTGTAGCGCCAGGCAGCCATACCCGGCCATCAAGGAGGTTCCGTTAATAAGAGCCAGTCCCTCCTTGGCAGAAAGTTCCATAGGTTGCAGACCGGCTCTTTCGAGGGCTTCCCTCCCAGGGAGCCTCTCCCCCTCGTAAGCCGCCTCCCCCTCACCTACCATGACCTGTGCGACATGGGCGAGGGGGGCAAGATCGCCGCTGGCACCTACCGAACCCTTGGCAGGAACCACGGGATGGACCCGCCTGTTGAGCATCTGGCAGATGAGTTCAACTATTGCAGGTCTGATTCCGGAGTGCCCTTTGGCCAGTCCGTTTGCCCGGATGACCATCAAGGCCCTGACGATGTCTTCTGGGAGGGGATCTCCCACGCCTGCCGAATGGCTCCGTACTATGTTCAGCTGCAGCCTCCGAAGGTCATCTTCCGGGATGCTAACGTTGGCCAGCTTGCCAATCCCCGTCTTGACACCGTAGGCAACCCGGCCCTCCTTTCCTATCTTCTCCACCAGCGCCCGGGAACTCTCCATCCCCTCGGCAGCCTCGGAGGAGAGTTCGACATTCTCATAGCTCCTTGAGACACGGACAACGTCCTCGATGGTGAGATTAGCGCCGTCCAATACGATCATATAGACACCATCCTGGGCCATGACCTAGAAGCATAAAAAGGAGGCCAGTGCGGATCCAGAATCAGACCCCTGAGTTACTGGGGGCACCACACGATCTTCCCGTTTTGGAAGAGGTGATGCAGTTCAACCCCTCTGTTCAGAAACTGTTGACGAGCATTCTTTTGGTCGCCCTTGTACTGGTCCTCCCGAGCTTGTTAGGAATCCTTCTCGACCTAGTCCTCGGATTGCCTGCCCTGCATGTCGGCCAGAGCGCAATGCTGGGACTCGTCTTGATTCTCCTCGGTATATCCCTTGAGGCAGTGTCCATCCATGCCCTTTGGCATCTCGGAGGAGGCACGCCAAATCCTGGAAGCCCTACTCAACGGTTGGTCACTGGAGGGCCCTACCGCTACTCAAGGAATCCCCCATACGTTGCTAGAATCCTGATTCTTCTTGGGATATCCCTCTTTTTGGGCTCGGCCGGAGTTCTTCTCATGACAGTCTTCTTGATTGTCGGCATCCACTTCGTCCCATTACCGAGAGAGGAAAGACGTCTGGAAGAGCGGTACGACCGCCACTATCTAGAGTACACGTCCAACTTCCCACGCTGGCTCCTTCTGAATCTGAAATATCAGCGGCCTGAAAACGGGCACCGACCGAACGAGGAGAGAAGATAAGATGGGGCACCTCGTCGTAGATCTCGAGGGAATGGGATAGAACTCTGGGAAGTCCACGCCTCTGAGTTTTCACAGGGGAGCCATCGTTCGCCGCGATCGCGCGCCTCTCGCAAAAGGTAAATTGAGCACCTGCATTGGGATGCCATCCATGGAGATCGTCTTTCTAGGGACCAGCGGGAGCATGCCTTCGCCCAAGAGGAACGTCGCCGCAATCGCCATCAAGCGCGGTGGCGAAGTCATCCTCCTAGACTGTGGTGAGGGGACCCAGAGACAGTTTATGCTCTCCAAACTCTCCTTCATGCAGATCTCCAAGGTCCTCCTCAGCCATTTTCACGGGGATCACTTCCTTGGATTACCGGGGCTTGTGATGTCGATGACCCTGAACGACAGGACGGAGCCCCTGGAGATCTACGGGCCCACGGGAACGGTGGACACCGTCAAGGCCCTGCTGGATCTCAACCTATTCAAGCCCACCTTCGAGACCCTGGTCCGTGACATGAAGGCGGGGGATGAGGTGGACTGTGGTGAGTACTCCATCAAGACGGCTCAGGCCTTCCATCAGGTTCCCACCCTTGCCTTCAGCCTCGAGGAGAAACTGCGTCCTGGCCGGTTCAACCTCGATCGAGCGAAGGAACTTGGCTTGCCCGAGGGCCCCCTGTACAGGAGGCTCCAGAAAGGGGAGGAAGTGGTCTGGAGAGGTAAGCGCATCAAGCCCGACATGGTCCTCGGGCCTCCCAGGCGGGGTAGGAAGGTTGTTTATACGTCGGACACACGACCTAGTGCGGACCTAGTATCCTTCGCCCAGGGCTGCGACGTACTCATCCACGACTCCACCGTGGAGTCCAGCCTGGAGGAGCAGGCCAACGAGTACG
>CAYFYB010000020.1:0-30275 GCA_964347345.1 uncultured Methanomassiliicoccales archaeon
AGGAACGCCACACTTATACATGTGCTCTCCCATGGGGCCTGGGGAAGCAGTTGCGGGCAGCAGTCTATCACGGTCCGGGGAGGCCCCTGACTCTTGAGGAAGTGAAGGATCCCATACCGGAACCTGGGGACCTGCTAATCCGGGTGGAGGCCTGCGGAGCATGTCACAGCGACCTGCATGCCATGAAGGGCCACTTCGTGCCACTGGAGGAAGGTCACATCTTCGGACACGAGGTCTCTGGGAGGGTGGAGGCCTTTGGCGATGACTGCAGGAATCCTTATGGCCTGGTGGAGGGAGACCCGGTTATAGTGTCCTGGATAGCCTCCTGCGGCATCTGTGATGAGTGTTCCCGCGGGGAGGAGAACCTGTGCCGCTACCTGGAGATGCCTGGGTTGACCCCCGGTCGACCCGGTGGCCTGGCGGAGCTGATCGCCGTCCCTGAGCACGTCGTCATACCGCTGTCCAAGGACATATCACTGGAAGAGGCAAGTGTCCTCTCCTGTGCCTATGGCACATCCTACAATGGCCTGAGGAACAGGGGCCAACTGAGGGCCGGTGAGAGCCTAGCGGTCTTCGGGTGCGGAGGGCTGGGACTCGCGGCCATCCAGCTTGCGGCGAGTTTCGGGGCCTCAACCATAGTGGGCATTGACCTACTGGAGGAGAAGCTTCGCTTCGCAGCGGACCTCGGGGCCACCGACGTGGTCAACGCCTCCAACGAGGATCCGGTGAAGCGGGTCTTAGAGGTCACAGGCCAGAGGGGGGTGGACATGGCTGTGGAGGCCATTCCAGAGCCGGCCCTGGAGGCCTCCTTGGAGGTTGTTAGGAGGGGTGGCCGGGTTGTGGTCATCGGACTCCATCCTCTCGGGTCCAGAGTGCCCCTGGACATCATGGGGTTCTCGATGTACAACCTATCCGTCATCGCCTGCCTGGGCTACAGCCCCCGTCGCGACCTGCCCCAACTGGTGAGGCTCGTGGCCGCAGGGAGGCTGGATCCCGGGAAGATTGTGAGTCGCTACTATCCGTTGGAGGCAGTCAACGAGGCCTACGGGGACCTGGAGAGAGGGAGGGTCGCGAGGGCAGTGATAAGGGTCCGTGAGGGCCTTATAGAAACTCCGTAGGCACCTCACCAGCAGTTTCCACCAGAAGCTTCGCCGCTTTGGTGTAGCGCATCACCTTCATCATGCTGCCCTTGAGCTTGAACTTCCCCGTGAGGAGGCCCCGGATAGGGTCGATCTCCTTATCGATTAGTTTCAACCAGTTTCCGTAGGGACCCTCGTAGGTGAAGGCAGGCTTCACACCTTCCTCCGGGGTCACCATGCGAGCGGACCGGCACTTTCCGTGCCACAGGTCCACGTGGAAGGCAACCTCCTCCTTCAGATTGCCTTCCGGCTTCACCACAAAGAGGAAGTCGCCTTCCCAATCTTTGGCGGCCTTCTCGTACTCCTTATTGGCGTTTATCTTCTCCATGAAGACCTCAATCCACTCCGGTGACGGGAACTTGGGCATCAGTATCGAGGTGCAATGGATGCGACGGTTATCTAATTAATGGTATGAGAGACGTGGAGAGATTTCGGTCAGATCCGCAGAATCCATCAAGGGGTGCCTCCGGAGACTAGTTAACCTGCGATAAACCATTCACCTCCCGTGGGCTTGAAGGAGTACCAGGACCCACGTAGGTACCTGCTGGTTCTCTATCTAATGACTGTTCCCCTCCTCTTTCTCCTGGGTTCAGTCTACGGCAGGTTTGACCTCCTGGACTGGGGCTAGTGGCTCTTGATATCGGGGATCGTCTTGATCTTTGTGCTGAGCATGATTATAGTGAGCATCCAGGCGAGCCTTGGGGCAGTTGAGGAGCGGGCGAAGGAGGAGAAGGGCTGACTTCTCCTAACCTCCCTACCATGTACGCGGCCCGGCCAGCCCTTTCCTCGTGCCATACCCCCAAAAAAAGTTAAGTCCACCGCCAATATCGCCCACTAGTAGGAGGGAGTTGCTGTTTGTCCTCTTCAGTCGACGTTGGTGGTGAGAATGCCCTCGCCCTCTACCGCCTAATGCTCCTGATAAGAATCTTCGAGGAGAAGTTGCGGGAGCGATATTGGACCCTTCAGATACGAGGAGAGATGCATCTCTCCATGGGTCAGGAGGCCGTGGCGGCTGGAACCTGTTATCCGCTGGAACCGCAGGATGCGGTGCTCTCGACCCATCGCTGCCACGGTCACGCCATCGCCAAGGGCCTCGATCTGAAAGCCTTGGCCGCCGAGATCTACGGTAGGTCCGCAGGCCTCTGTCGCGGCAAGGGAGGGCACATGCACATTGCGGATCGCGAGAACAACTTCATGGCCACTGGGATCGTGGGAGCGGGGCTCCCCATCGCCTTGGGTTTCGCTCTCGCCTCCAAGATGGAGGAGTCCGAGAAGGTGGCCGTTGCCTTCTTCGGCGATGGAGCATCCAACCAGGGAAGCTTCCACGAGGCTCTCAACCTGGCGGCGGTGTGGAACCTTCCGGTCGTCTTCGTCTGCGAGAACAATCAGCTGGCGCTGTCAACCCCCGTGGCCAAGTCCACGTCGGGAGCCTCCATTGCTTCCAGGGCCACCGCATATGGCATGAAGGGCGTTCAGGTGGACGGGAACGACGCGATGGAGGTCTACGGGGCGGCCAAGGGTGCCATTGAAGCGGCTCGGAAGGGCAAGGGCCCTACGCTCATTGAGGCCCTCACCTATCGGCTGGCACCTCACCTGGAGCTCGTGGACCTAGAGGACTACCTCCCCGAGGGGACCAAGGAGGAGTGGTCCGAGAGAGACCCCATCCTCCGCCTCGAAGCCCGCTTTCCGGAGATGGGGATAGACGTGGACGTCGAGGCCATGAGGGGGAGTATCGAGAAAGAGGTGGAAGAGGCTCTGGACTTCGCTGAGGCGGCTCCGCAGCCAGATCCCGAGGAGGCTCTGCACCATGTCTTCCGTTAGGGAGCTAACCTTCGTGGAGGCCATCAGGGAGGGCCTAAGGCAGGCCATGGAAGCGGATGAGAGAGTGGTCCTCCTCGGGGAGGACATCGGGGCCATGGGCGGTGCCTTCACCGTCACAGAAGGCCTCTTAGAAGCCTTCGGACCCACGAGGGTGATGGACACACCCATATCGGAGACGGGGTTCGTGGGCGCCGCCATCGGGATGGCCCTCGCGGGTTGGACCCCCGTCGTTGAGCTCCAGTTTGCCGACTTCTTCGGCGTCTGTTTCGACCAGATATACAACCACATGGCCAAGATCCACTACATGTCCGGTGGTCGTATGGCGGTTCCGATGGTCCTCAGGGCCCCTATAGGCGGCGGATACGGGGATGGCGCCCAGCACTCCCAATGCCCCTACGCAGCCTTCGCTCACTTCCCCGGGATGAAGGTGGTGGTGCCCTCTACCCCTTACGATGCCAAGGGCCTCCTGACGGCCTCCATCAAGGACCCCAACCCGGTGGTCTTCTTGGAGCACAAGCTCCTCTACGACCTTCCGTACATGATATTCGGCGTCAAGGGTCCTGTCCCCGAGGAGACCTACGAAGTGCCCCTGGGCAAAGGCAGGGTCGCCAGAAAGGGGAAGGACGTTACCATCGTCGCCATGGCATTGATGGTGCACAGGGCCCTCGAGGCAGCAGAGGAGCTGTCGAAGAAAGGGGTGGAAGCGGAAGTCATCGACCTCAGGAGCCTAGTGCCCCTGGATCCGGAGTCCATCACCGCCTCCGTCAGGAAGACTCGACATCTAGTCATCGTGGACGAGGACTACCTCAGGTTTGGGGTGAGTGGGGAGGTTGCGGCTGTGGTCGCTGAGGAGGATCCTTCCATGCTCAAGGCGCCGATAGTCAGGGTGGCGAACCCAGGCGTGCCCGTGCCCTATGCCGAAGCGCTCGAGAAAGTCGTCGTTCCCGATGCCCAGAGCATCGTTCGGGCAGCGGAGGCCATCCTATGAGGGCGGCGGTCTTCATGGGAAGGGAGGAGGTGGTGCTCCAGGACAGGCCCGTCCCGAGGGTCGGGCCAAGGGACGTTCTCATCGAGGTGAGGGATTGTGGTATCTGTGGATCCGACCTGACCGCCTACAGGACTGGCAACTACGAGCCAGGGATCGTCATCGGTCACGAGTTTTCCGGGGTTGTGAAGGAGGCGGGCGACGAGGTCGATTCTGTGAGTCGGGGCGAGCCAGTTGTAGGGAATGCGATCATCCCATGTGGAAGGTGCAGGTATTGCAGGCAGGACCGCCCCAGCCTTTGTGAGGACCTGGAAATGACGGGGATCACCATCGACGGCGCTTTTGCGGACTATGTCCTGTTGCCGGAGGATGTTGTGTATCAGATTCCAAAAGGCCTTAGCTTCAAGTCAGCAGCCATGGTGGACCCCCTCGCCACCGTGCTAAGGGGCCTCCGTCTGTCATCACTCAAAGCAGGGGACTTTGCCTTGGTCCAGGGCGCGGGGCCTATCGGCCTCCTGACCCTACAGGCCGCCAAGGCTGCAGGGGCAACCGAAGTATGGGTGACCGAAGTGAACGATGCCCGGCTGCAAGCGGCCAGCCAGCTCGGAGCTGTCGAGGCCATCAACCCTCTGGAAGTGAGCATCGAGATTCTTCTGGAGAGGAGAGGCATCGAGGGACCTGACGTGATCTTCGATTGTACAGGGTCTCCGGAAACCCTTGCTCTGGACCCGACGTTAGTGAGGAAGGGAGGAGAGATCGTGCTCCTGGGGATCTGCGAGGAACCTGTGGAGGCTGACTTCTTCACCCCTGTTCTTAACGAGCTCACCATTAGGGGCAGCTATTGCGGATTCGACGAGTACCCGATGGCCCTGCGCATGCTCTCTGAAGGGCGGATCGAGACCGACCTCCTCATAACCAGTCTTATACACCTGGAGGACATCGTTGTGAAGGGCTTCGAACCTCTGAGTCGTGGATCGACCGACATCAAGGTGATGGTGGAGGTCTCTTCATGAGACTAGGAACCGACGAATATCTGTCTGAAGTTCAGCTGAGGACCAACGAGGATGAGGAATACCGCCGACTGGCACAGGATGAGCATGAGTCCTTCACCCTCGTCCTGCTAGCGGAACCATTAAAGGGCGTCAAGGAGGACATCGTGGTGGGCTTCGAGGTAGACGGTGGGCAGATTTCTGATATATGGAGAGGGGAGAGGAAGACGGAATTCGTGCTCAGTGGACCCTATGGCGTCTGGGTCGACATCCTCAGAGGCGTTCTAGGCCCCACCAGGGCCTTCCTTATGAGGAAGCTGAGGGTTCGGGGCAGCATGATGCGTCTGCTGAGGACCAGCGATTCTACCATTAGATGGGTGGAGATCCTGAGAACCATACCGACGGAGTTTGAGGGGGATTATGGACGCCACAACTTCCTTGGGAAAGGGTGAGGATATGCGCCCTCTCCAGAGGTTCATCCTGGCAGGCTTTCTCCTCTTGACCGCCCTCTTCACCCTCTACTTCTGGCTCGACTTCTTTCTTCTTGGAGGGGTGCGCATCTTGGACACAGAGGTCTACCTGGCCTTCGAGAACGCCTTTCCTGCGGCTGACGCGTGGATGGCCGCTTCATGTCTCATTGCCGGCGTGGCCCTCCTCCGGAAGAGCCCCCTGGCCCTCCTCTTCGGCTTGGCAGCCGGCAGCGCCCTCATCTTCCTTGGACTGATGGATGTCCTCTTCAACATCCAGCAGGGGATCTACGCCCTGGGCACCCCCGAGGTTATCTTGGAGATCGTGATTAACGTGTACGGCCTGGCTTTCGGTTCCTTCCTCCTCATCTATCTCTGGCGCCTGAGGGAGCACCTCCTCGCACCCAGCTGAGCAAACTATTTTGGGCCCACCGGCTACTTCCCTCGGGGGATCGAATTGTTCGAGCTACCAGAGCATCTTCAGCTTCTGAGGAAGGAGGTTAGGCAGTTCGCCGAAAAGGCGGTGAAGCCCATGGCACTAGAGATGGATAGGAACCCTCCAGACTACGTCCCATGGGAGCTCGTAAGAGAGGCTGCCAAGTTGGGCCTATTGAGCTTCCTCATACCGGAGGAGTTGGGAGGCGGAGGGTTGCAGGAGCTGGGCGCTGCGGTGATCGTGGAGGAATTGGCGGCCGCGGACGGTGGCTTTGCGACTCTAATCGGAGCCAACGCCTTGGGCCAGGCTCCCATCTTCCTGTCTGCCGACACGCAGGCCTGGGAGCGTTTCTTCACCCCCGCCATAAGGTCCACAGAGGCCGGCGAGCCCTACATCTTCGCTTACGCTATCACGGAACCGGAAGCTGGGTCCGATGTGGAGGACGAAATCGGCTCAAGGACGGCGAGGTTGAGCACCCTTGCCAGGAAGGAGGGGGATGAGTACGTCATCAGCGGGAGGAAGGTTTTCATCAGCAATGGAAGCATAGCCAACCTTGTCTGTGTATTCGCAGCTACATCCCGGGAAGAGGGTGTGGCTAGCTGGACCTGTTTTGCCGTGCCCACCGATGCAGAGGGCTTCCACGTCGCCAGGGCCCTAGACAAGATGGGTCAAAGAAGCTCACCCACGGCGGAGCTTTTCCTAGAGGACGTCAGGGTCCCTGAAGAGAACGTTATCGGCGGCCTGGGTCAGGGTTGGGCCCTCAACAAGCAGACTCTGGCGGCGTCCCGGGGCCCTACGGGGGCAATCGCTGTTGGCGTAGCCAGGGCTGCATTCGAGGCGGCTCTGGAATATGCCTGTACTCGGGTTCAGGGTGGGAAGCCCCTCGTAGAGCACCAGCTCATCCAGGAGATGCTAGCGGACATGGCCATCGAGATCGAGGCCGCCCGGTTACTCGTGTGGAAAGCCTGTTCTGTGGCGGAGAACCAACTCCCCATCCCCATGAGGGAGGCCTCCATGGCCAAGGTCTTCGCCTCCGATGTGGCCATGAGGGTCACCACCAACGCCGTGCAAATCCTTGGCGGTTATGGATACATGAAGGAGATGGGCGTCGAGAAGCTTATGCGGGACGCGAAGTTGACCCAGATCTACGAAGGGACTAACCAGATAAACCGTCTGGAGATAGCCTATGCCTTGATGCGAGAAGAGGGAGCATGGGGGAGTCGCGGATGACAGCAACCACACCCTATCTGGGCCCCCTCTATCCAATGCCACCTGTCCTGTTTGAGGGTGCGGAGCTGTTAGCGGCCATCTACGAGCTTGGCGAGGAACGGGTCAAACCCCTCCTGCCTCCACCGCTGAAGCCAGGACCGCTTCCCTTGGCAACCTCGGTGATGGCCCGCTATCCCACGTCCACCGTCGGCCCCTACCTAGAGAACGTAGAGCTCCTTCAGGTTCAGGCGGGTGAGAGGGTAGGCCTCTACGTTCCCTTCATTTACGTAACGACTGACGTGGCCCTGGCTCAGGGGAGGGAGATCTGGGGATTCCCGAAGAAGCTGGCGGACATCTCTTTGACTGTCCGAGACGGAGGGGCCTCCGCCTCAGTCCGCAGAGGTACAGAGATCCTCAGGGTCGAGGGCAGCATCGACTTGACATCGCCGGTACCCACCGATATCATCCTTTCCTTCTTCGACTTGCCCGTCATCAACCTGAAGAGGGTTCCGACCCCTGATGGCAAGGGACTCGACGTGGACTACCTCACAGCAGCTCCGGTGGAGTACCGGGTGAAAGAGGCCTACCAGGGAGAGGGTTCTCTTTCGATGGAGGGCACCAAGGAGGACCCCCTTCATCTCATGACCCCCGAGGACCCCGCCGTCCTCCTCTTCTACGTGAGGGGGGACATGAGCCTCATGCCTGGAACGAGGCTGTGAAGGATGATGAAGGGCCCGGTGGCAGCAAGCACAAAAGCCTTAACTTAGCTCTCGACCTTGGATTGGTAGGTGACCAGAGTCTCCTCGCTGAACTCTTACATGAGGCTGACGAAGCCCAGGATCATATTGCTCCTTCTCCTAGTCGCTGCCTCATCCTACGTGGCTTCCTCTCCTGGAACCGTCTCCGTGAGCATCCTGCTGGTCCTGATGCTCTCAGGGGCTCTGAGCTCGGCCGGTTCGTCGGCCGTCAACCACTACCTGGACAGGGACCTAGACGCCGTGATGGAGAGGACCAAGCGCAGGCCCCTGCCGACTGGCGCGATAAAACCACCGGAGAGGGCCTTGGCATTTGGCCTTGCTCTGCTCGCGGCTGGCATATTGTCTAGCCTGCTCCTCATAAACTCCCTGACGGCCGCCTTTGTTGCCCTGGGCGCTTTCATCTATCTAGTGGTCTACACTCTAGGCCTGAAGAGGCGCAACCCCTCCAACATCGTAATAGGTGGTTTTGCGGGTTCATGCCCAGCGCTGGCTGGCTCTGCCGCAGCTGTCAATGCCATCACCCTCCCTGCCCTTCTCATAGCCCTCTTGGTCTTTCTCTGGACTCCAGGGCACTTCTGGGCCCTGGGACTGAGGAACAAGGCGGACTACCAAAGGGCCAGAGTTCCAATGCTGCCGGCCATCGTAGGCGATGGTTATGCCGCGACAGCCATCATCGGTTCCACTCTGGTTTTGCCTCTGTACGTCCCCCTCTTCTTTTTTCTGGGAGTCGTGAGTGTGGCTGCCCTCCTCCCCGCATTGATTGCTGGGGTCGTCCTCCTGTATCTGAGCCTGAGCATCCGTAGAGATCCCAAGAGCGCTTGGTCCTCTTTCAAGTTCTCTGGAATCTTCCTGATGGTGACTCTATTGACGGTCGCTCTCAGCTCCCTTGTGCCCTGAAGCTTCCCGAGGGATCACTCGTAAGCATAGTAGTAGTCGGGCTCCTCTCGGGTGGCCATCATGTCCCTCATGTCCTTAAGGAGGTCCCTCTGCTCCTTGGCATAGTAAATAATGGAGTGTTCCTGCAGCAGTTGTTGGACGAGCACTCTCACTTGGCGGAAGGGATAGACGCCTCTCAACTCACCATAAGTCCTCGCCCTGGCCACGGTCACCTCGCGACCGCCTCCAGCGAAGACCCCCGCGCCAATCCTGCCCTCTTGGGCGGTTACCCCCGCCCCGCCACCGGCGAAGGCCTCCTCTGCGCCTGTTCCTATGCCCGAGGCGGTAACTGGAACGATGGTGCCGAAACCGAAGATCCTCCCTATTATGCCCTGTCTTGTCTCCAAATCCGTCACGTTCTCGAACCTGACGGTTCTCTCACTCTTCGTAAGGATCCCTGCCTTCAGAATGAGGCGCAGGTCGGTTATCACGTAGGTGTGGGTCCTCCTGTAGAAGTCGATTAGGGCCATGCCGATGAGGGCCACTATGACGGAGTAGAGGGGCAGGAAGAAGGGATTGGTGCCGGCCTCCGGTACCTGTACCGTTAGCAGGATTGCCCCGGAGATGATGAACAGGAACGTGAAGAGAACGCCCCATCGGACCATCATCACAGAGACGAATATGCCGAAGGCCACCAGGGCCAGGGCCCAGATCATCATCCTGATGGCTACGATACCCGCGTCATAGCCAAGAAACTCCTCGAAGGACACCCAGCCGGTTACGGCATTGAAGAGATAGCCGACGCCCAGGCCGAGGGCGAATAGGTATATGAAGGGAGTGTGGAAGTCCAGAAAGGAGAGGGGGTGGGGCTGCAGCTCCGTTCTTATCTCTTCATTCCTCAAGAGATCGTACTTGGGACCCCAAGGGCCTGGAATGAGCCTTAGGGCAGACCTGAGCCTTTCTACTATTCTCGAGCGCACCCCTTACCCTTCGACGGTGCATGGAGCGATATCGTTAAAAAGATTTGCCCGAAAGGGGGGGCAACGGCACTGGTCGCCCCGGACAGCGAGTGGGACAGGAGCGGTGTGACCGGGCCCCCAACATAATCTGTTTTCCGGAAGCTAGGCGAAGGCGTCTCTCCTGTCGCGTACTTGGAAGAAGGCGTCGATACTCACTCCTTGACCCCCTCACCCCAAACCTGTTGCTTCACCCGCTTGAATCCCATGGATTCAGTCAACCTCATGGAGGGCTCGTTTTCGACGAAGACCTGACAGATCGGGACTTTGCCGCCGTCGAGGACTCTCTTGCACATGGCGGAGGTGACCGTCTTGGCATACCCTCTACCCCGGTATTCCTCTTTGACGTGAAGGAAGCCCAGCATCACGACCTTGTCAGTTTCGAAGTGGGTCATGTCCCACGCGACCAGATGACCGTCCACGTAAACTCCCTCGCTTGGACCTACCTCGATCCTAGACCTGACGTAATCGTAAGCATCCCCCTCCAGCCACCAATGTTCAGCAACCATCCTGGCATCCTCGAGGTCCACCGGCCTAGTCTCGCATGTGCTGTACGGACGGAACTCCTCCCTCGTCGTTCTGAAGAGCCAGACGGGTTCCTCCGGCTCCAGCTTCATTGCGTCCCGTAGAGCGGGCATGAGGTCAAGGTCGACGGAGGAGAGGTGGTACTTCCCCGGAGGAAGGTCTTCAAGGAGCATTCTCAACGTTGAGAGATCGGAACTGGCCAGTGCGAGTCTTCGATTCTCCGGCTGGAGCACGACGACGGACCTCGGCTTTGATTCTTCGTCGACGAAAATCTCGCTTCTCTCGGGATGGTAGAAGGCTCTGTGAATGACGAAGGCGTTCCCGATGGGGTCCTCTTCGAGCCAGTCTCTCAGTGTATGAGATGCATCAGGGGAAAGCTGCACGTCCCTCTGAATGGGGCACCTCTATAAATCGGATTTCCTGCCCTTCGGGGTAACTCTCGACTGAATCTTTGACCCATCACTGATTTCAGGAGGTGAATTATCTCAGGGACTAGATGCCCAGCTTCTCCCTGTAGGCCTTGATGTCAAGGAGGCCGTGACCGCTGACGTTGAAAGCGATGACCTTTTCCTCACCCGTATCCTTGCATCGTAGTGCCTCGTCGATGGCTCCGGCTATGCTGTAGGCTGACTCCGGCGCGGGAAGAAAGCCCTCTGCACTGATGAAGGTCCTGGCCCTCTCGAAGACGTACTTTTCGTCGGAGGGATAGGCTATCGTGTCGATGTACCCCAAGTGCCGGAGAAGGCTGATGATGGGAGCGGCCCCGTGATACCTCAGCCCGTCGGCTCTTATGGGATGCATCTCGGCCCTGTGGCCCAGGGTGTACATCTTTAGCATTGGGGTGAGTTCAGCATGGTCAGCGAAATCGTATCGGTACTCCCCCTGGAGGTTGGGTGCGGCCCCGCTCTGGGTTGCGATGAACCTGATTCGTCGACCTCGGAGGGTGTCTGCCACGAATGGCAGGATGAAGCCACCGAAGTTGCTGCCACCCCCGAGGCATGATATCATGACATCTGGGTACTCGTCCACCATCTCCATCTGCATCTTCGTCTCCAGCCCGATGATGGTCTGGTGCAGCAGCACGTGGTTCAACACGGAACCCAGACAGTAGATGGTCTTCGGATCCTCCTTCGCCTCTTCCAGGCCTTCCGACACAGCGATCCCCAAGGAGCCTGGATGTTTCGGGTTCTCCTTGAGCAGCTTTCTGCCAACCTGGGTGTACCGGCTGGGGGAGGCCCTCACCTTGGCCTTGTAGGCCTTCATGAAGCCCCTACGCTCTACCTTCCAGCGGTGAACTGCTCGGACCCAGTACACCACCAGTTCGAGGCCCACGAGGCTTGCAGCGTAGGCCAAGGCGGTACCCCACTGCCCGGCTCCGGTCTCTGTGGATAATCTTTCATAACCCTCCTCCCGTGCGTAGTAGGCCTGGGCCAGGGCCGTGTTAACCTTGTGGCTGCCTGTGGGCGAGTAGAATTCGGCCTTGTAGTACAGCCGCGCGGGCGTTTTGAGCCTCTCTTCCAGCCTTCGGGCCCGAACGAGGGGCCTTGGCCTGCCTGCCTGTTCGTAGAGCTCCTGAACTCCCTCAGGTATGCCTATCCAACGCTCTCTGGAGGACTCCTGCTCCAGACAGTGTCCTAGGAGGACGTCCTTCAACATCCTGAGCCTTGGCTGTCCCTCCTCAGGGTCCGTGGGCGGTGGAAGGGGCTCTGGAAGGTCTGGGAGGATATTGTACCAAGAGGTCGGCATCTCCTCTGAAGGGAGCTGAATTAGTACTCTTCCCCGCGACGTCCCATTCCCTCGGGCTCCAGAAAGGGAGGGCGTCTTAAAGGCTTTCCCCCGCGTGACGGATCTCCTCGAGGACCTCGTTGGTCGCCTTTGTCGGATCCCTCGCCGCCGTGATTCTCCTCCCCACGATAAGGTGGTCGGCTCCATGCTGGAGGGCCTGGCGCGGGTCACCACCCTGGGGTCCGATCCCCGGAGCCAGGATAAGAAGCGGGCCCACGACCTCCCGGAGCCTGCGAATCAATTCCGGCCTGGTAGCCCCGGCCACTATGCCTGTGGCCCCCACATCTCTTGCCATGGCCGCCACCTCCACGGCCGCTGGAACTAGAAACCTCGAGGCTCCTGGGTGACTCATGGCCGCCAGGACGAACACATCCCCCCTGGCTGATTCCACGCAGGCCCTCACGGCATCTTCCCCAGGGAAACCATGGACGATCACTCCTGAAGCGGAGTGGCTGAAGACAAGCTCAATGATCATCCGGTTTGTGTATGGGATGTCCGCCACCTTGAAGTCGCAGAGGACGTCCCCAAAGGCTGCCAAACGATCCACCACCTGTAGCCCGGAGGAGAGAACCAAGGGATAGTTGACTTTGAAGGCGTCGCACAAGCCGGAAGTCTCCTCGGCGACTTTCAGGGCCTTCTCCTCCTTCATGTCCAGTGCAATGATCAGTCTCGTCTCCTTCTTCATCGGGCTCCCCATGGCCTGACGGCCAAAATACTTTCTCCGGCCCAAATCACGCCGTGAGAACTGTCTCACTATCTTTATGTAGAGGCAGACCCAAGCACGCTTGTCGGAGGTGTCATGGCCGCCGAGTACCAGATGAAGACGAAGGTCTGCCTCGTAGGTGAGGCTGCGGTGGGCAAGAGCAGCATGATCCGACGCTTCGTCCAAGACGTCTTCGACGACTCTTACATAACCACCCTCGGCGCCAAGGTCTCCAAGAAGGAGCTTCAGGTAGAAATCCCGGAAAAGGACCTCGTCATCCAGATGGACATGATAATATGGGACATCATGGGGGAGAAGGGGATTCGAGACCTCTTGAAGGAGGCCTTCTTCGCTGGCGCAAAGGGCATCCTCGCCGTTTGTGACATCACCCGGTATTCCACCCTGAAGGAGTTGGATGACTGGGTACAGTCAGTCTTCAATGTTGTCGGCGAGGTGGCCGTGGTCTATGCCGTTAACAAGGTAGACCTCAAAGAGGAGGTCATGGTGCTCTTCGGTGACAGGGAGCTGGAGATGTCGGCCGAAGCCTTCGACGCCCCCTACTTCTACACCAGCGCCAAGACGGGGGAGAACGTGCAGCAAGTGTTTCAGACGCTGGCGGAAACCGTGGTGAAGAGAAACTTCTCCGCAGACATCATCAAGGTGGAGCCCTGAGGGCTAGATCAGCCTCAGGATGATGATGGCGTAGCCCAGCAGAAGGACCAGGAGGGATATCAGCCAGAACCACCGGAGCAGCTTCGCTCTCCTCTCGTTATCCGAAAGCCACTCCTGGAGCCGCTCTATCATCAGGCCGCCGCCTTGAATCTCTTGAGCCGAAAGATGTTCTCCCGCTCCATCTCTTCCAACCGCTGACGGATGAAGTTCTCGGTCTCCTTCAGCTCAGGAATGACCGTGTGCTCCAGGGCATTCACCCGCCTCTTCACCTTCTCGATCTCCTCGATGAGACGCCTCATGGTGGTCTCGATCTCGGCCGCTATGATGATGTCCTCCACCAACTCCTCGTAGGCCTCCGCGGCGTCGTCAATCCTGGCCGAAGTGCCGATAATCCCGTATCCTCTCTGGTCGATCCTTTTGCGTACGCTCCTGGCATCGATCTTGGGTACCACGATGCCCATGACGTTCCTGGTCGTCAGCTCGAGGCTCGGGACCTCCAGGAGGGCGTAGGCTGCTGACTTCACGCCGACCTTCCCCTCGACGGAGGATGCAACGGCCATTCTTTGTTCCGCCACTCGGTACCTCTCCACGATGTTGGACCTAACCTCCCGGGCCCTGTCCAGCACCTTGAAGAACTCCACAATGAGGGCGTCCCTCTTCAGCTTGAGAAGTCGGTGGCCCCGTTCCGCCATGGCCCGGGTGCGGCGAACCTGCAGGAGCTGAGATCGGGTTGGCTTGTACTCGGCCAGGACCATCTAGGCAGCCTTCCTGTGGGCAGGATGGTATTTCTCCATAGTCTTCCTATCGATCTTCGTCAGCCAGGCCTCGTCGAGGCTTGCCAGAAGCTCCCAGCCAATCTCCAGTGTGGTCTCGATATCCCTGTCTTCCTCACTACCCTGCCGGATGAACTCGTTCTCGAACCTGTCGGCGAAGTCAAGAAAGCGGCGATCCCGCTCTGAGAGGGCCTCCTTGCCCACAATGGCCATCAGTCCTCGTACGTCCTTGCCCTCCGCGTAGGCCGCGTACATCTGGTCGGAGGCCTGCTTGTGGTCCTCCCGCGTCCTTTCGGGGCCGATGCCTGCATCCATCAAGCGGGAGAGGGAAGGAAGCGGGTTTATCGGAGGATAGATGCCCTTCCGGTGCAGGTCCCTGGCGACGCCTATCTGGCCCTCAGTGATGTAGCCCGTCAGGTCGGCGATGGGATGGGTCCAGTCATCGTCGGGGATGGCCATGATGGGAATCTGGGTGATGCTCCCTTTCTTCCCCTTAATCCTCCCGGCCCTCTCGTAGTTGGTGGCAAGGTCCGTGTACATGTACCCTGGATAACCCCTCCTTCCCGGCACCTCCTCCCTGGCAGCCCCGATCTGCCTGAGGGCCTCGGCGTAGTTTGTCATGTCCGTCAGGATAACCAGGACGTGCATGTCTAGGTCGAAGGCCAGAAACTCCGCTGCCGTAAGGGCCATCCTCGGGGTTATCAGCCGCTCCACAGCGGGATCATCAGCCAGGTTCAGGAAGAGGACCGCTCTCTTGAGGGCTCCCGTCCTCTCAAAGTCGTTCATGAACAGGCGGGCTTCCTCGTGGGTAATGCCCATGGCCGCGAAGACGACGGCGAAGGGCTCCACCGCACCGGGAACCTTGGCCTGCCTGGCAATCTGAAGGGCAATCTCATTGTGAGGAAGCCCGGAGCCAGAGAACAGCGGCAACTTCTGGCCGCGAACCAGGGTGTTCATCCCATCGATGGTCGAAATCCCCGTCTGGATGAACTCACTGGGATGGGCCCTGGAATAGGGGTTGATGGCGGAGCCGACCACCTCTCTCCTGTCTTCGGGAATGATTCTAGGTCCGCCGTCGATGGGGTCTCCGCTCCCTGAGAGGACCCTTCCAAGCATGTCCTTTGAAACATTTAGCCTGATGGTCTCCCCCAGGAACTTCACGCTGGAGGTGCGGTCGATGCCGGCAGTGCCTTCGAAGATTTGGACAACGACGATATCCTTGGAGGTGTCAAGGACTTGCCCACGGCGCTTCTCGCCGTTTCCCAGGCTGACCTCGACGAGCTCCGCGTACCCCACCAGTTCGGTCTTCTCCACAAATATGAGGGGCCCGGCGACCTCCGTAATGGTCCTGTACTCCCTGGCCATCAGCTCGCCTCCATCCTCCTGAACTCCTCCTCCATCTGAGCTTGGGTCTTGTCAAGTTCATTCTCGAACTCCTCCTCGTACTTTACCCTGGAGAGAAGGGCCCTGGAAGGCAGGTTGACAATCTCCCTCAGCGGAGCCTCCAAGGCAAGTGCTCTCTTCCCCAGTTCATCGAACCTCTTTATGGCCTGCATGAGGCGGACCTGTCGCTCGAGGCTGCAGTACGTGTCCACAGGGTGGAATGCATTCTGCTGAAGGAAGTATTCGCGTATCATCCTGGCAACCTCCAGGGTCAGCTGCTGATCCTCCGGCAGAGCGTCAGCCCCCACGAGCCTGACGATCTCCTCCAGCTCCGACTCATCCTGCAGGACCCGCTGGGCCCAGGACCTCAGGGCGGGCCACTCTTCGTGAACGTTCTTCTTGAACCAATCCTCCAACGTGGAGGAGTAGAGGCTGTAGGACGTGAGCCAGTTGATGGATGGGAAGTGCCTCCTCTCTCTGAGCTTCGTGTCTAGGGCCCAGAACACCTTCGTTATGCGAAGAGTGCCTTGGGTCACAGGCTCAGAGAAATCTCCCCCTGAGGGGGAGACGGCGCCCACGACAGACACGCTGCCCTCCTGGCCGCTCAGGGTCGTCACCCTTCCAGCTCGCTCGTAGAACTCGGAGAGCCTGGCGGAGAGATAGGCGGGAAAGCCTTCCTCCCCTGGCATTTCCTCGAGGCGGGAGGAGATCTCCCTCATAGCCTCAGCCCACCGACTGGTGCTGTCCGCCATGAGGGAAATGTGGTACCCCATGTCCCTATAGTACTCCGCCATCGTGATTCCTGTGTAGACCGACGCTTCCCGGGCCGCGACTGGCATGTTGCTCGTGTTCGCTATGAGAACCGTCCTCTCCATGAGGGGTGCGCCGGTGGTGGGATCCTCGAGTTCAGGGAACGCCGTCAAGATCTCTGTCATCTCATTTCCCCTCTCCCCGCAGCCTACGTATACGATGATCTTGGCGTCACACCATTTGGAGAGTTGGTGGCCAGTGACCGTATTGTGAAGGATCATGGGCAGCTCGCCCCCGACGAAGTTGTGAGTGTCATCAACGGTGAGGTCGTACACCACTGTCCTCTTCCTCCAGGTCCGGACCTCGATTACTCGGTCCAAGAGGACATAGTCCAGCATTGTGTCTAACCTTCTGAGCCACTGGCCAATTTCGTTTTGAGGCGAGACGGTCTTGCTAAGGCCCCGTAGGCCAGCCCTTGCCATACGCTCTCCTGCAGCGGCATTCTTCAGAGTCTGCACCCAATCGCCGCCGTCGCTCTGAACGGCGCCGCGGATGGCCAGGACCGCTTGCCGGTCCAGGGGAACAACATCGTAAGAGTCGTAGTAGCCCTCCCGCTCGTACGACTTGAACAGGCTCGAAGCCTCTTTAGGCGAAACCCAGACTCGGAAGTAGTTTCTTCCTCCCACTGTCTTCCGGGTGAGCCTGGCAAAGATATCAAGCCTGGAGAACAAGTAAGCTAATCCACTAGCCATGGATCGACTCGCGGTGGCTATCTCGAGGACTTCCTCAGCGAAGTGCCCATCGCCTAAGGCGTAAGCTCGAAGGAAAGCTCGAATGGCGTTAGGTTCCGCTGCTGCCAGGGAGTCGATGAGTTCGACCGACCTGGACTTCTCGCGGATAGGTACCCCCCAGGTCTCCAGTAGTTGAACGAGGGCTCGGGAGTTCACAGTGATCGCGGATACGCTTCTGTCGTGTCGCTCCCGCCCCAGGAGGCCGAAGACGTCCTTCATTAACGAGAGATAACGGCTGCGGAGAGCAGCGTCGTTGTTGTAGAACTCTACGACTTTGCCACCCTTTATGGTTCCCTCGCTTAACTGGAGTCCCAAGAATTCCGCCAGCTCGGGATTCATTCTCTCAGGCACTCGGATGGGTGTGCTCGATCCCTCAGCCTTAATCGCGTGGACCTCAACACCAAGGAGGGATGCTAGCTTTACGCGGGGCGCTGTTCGCTTAAGGCAGTAGTTCCAGTACGTGTCCTTCGAGATTCCATATTCTGAGGCGACGCCATCGATGCCCCGCTTCGCAGCCTCCTGTCGGAGCCGATGAGCAACCTCCTCGCGAGCAATCGGGTCCGCTACTCTGGCGTCACCAGGCAACCTCAGGTGTTCCTCGGAAGGGGTGACGGGAAGGCTTCTGGGCACCAGCACCGGGTCTCCTGGCTTCAGCTCGGCTGCCGGTGTCTCGACGACTGATGTGCCGTCAAATCGGAAGAGCCTGTGAACAGGGGTTACGCGAACACTTCTTCCGCTGCGTAACCGCACCTCTGTTATTCTGTCGGTATGACCTCGGTAGATAGCCGATGCCTGACCCTCTCTAATACGTTCTCCGTCGAAGGTCAGAACTCGCAGGGGCGGGTCCAAGGCGATGAAGCGCTCATCCTCGTCTGCAAGAGGTTCACCGCCCCTAGACTCGTAGATCTCGCGTATCTGTGCTAGCCTCCCATCCGCAAGGAAGACTGGAGTCGATCCGACGACACACTTTCCTGTTCCGAAGCCTCCGGGGATAGCCGCGGTCCCGCCCTTTGCTAACGGGAAGAGGAAGTCGAAGACGCGCTGTCCCGTTATGAGGGGAACGGTGGGCATCAACCTCTCCTTGACGGGCCGAGGCCTCCTCACCGGCCACGTCTGCATTACGGTGAGCTCCCTGCCGCTGTCCAGAGTGAGCACAGGACTTTCCACGTTGACCTTTCCCTCGTTCACTTCCTTGACGGTTCCCTTCGTGTCGGACGGGGCAAGAACTCTGTGCTCGACGTGCTTCGCCTCCTGAACCTGGCCGATGACCTGGCCGCCGGTGAGTTCGTCTCCGGGTTTAACCCTGGCTTTGAAATCCCATTCCACGCTCCTGTCGAGGGCGTTGGCTCTCACGCCTCTCAAGATGTAGTCCCCCATCCTGTCCTTGAGGACAGGTAAGGGCCTCTGCACCCCGTCGAAGATGCTCCCCAGAAGGCCGGGCCCGAGTTCCACAAGGAGGGGCTGACGTGTGTCGAACACCTTCTCCCCCGGCCTGACCCCACCCGTGTCTTCGTAAACCTGGATGATCGTCTTTTCGCCGGCCAGCCCAATGACCTCCCCCATGAGCTGCTCTTCTCCCGCGAGCATGACATCGTACATTCTGGGACGGAGGCCAGTGGCGGTGATGACGGGGCCCGCAACCCTGTATATTTCGCCTGTCTTCTCCCGATCTGGTTTCTTTCGCTCCTTCATGACTTCCATGCCACCACCTACGAGGTCTTGAAGAGGTCGACTCCTATTGCCCGCTTGATTTTGCTCCGAAGGTCCTCCTCTTCCTCCCCACCCACGGCAATGACTACGGGCCTGGGGAGAGAGGATAGCCTCCTCCGCATGGCCAGGGAAAGGTGGGACATCTCGTCGCTCTTGAGGACCAGGATGCCCACTGTATCATCCTCTATCGCCCGTTCCACCTCCCTCTCTAACTCTTCCACGGGGGCTCCATAGGTCTTCCGGATACCCGCTAGCTGAAACCCGAGGACGAAATCATCGGTCCCGACGACAGCAATCTCCATCTATACCACCAGCATCTCCTTGATGAGTTCCCTGCTGAGTCCACTGGCCTTTCCCCTTGCGATGATCCTGAGGTCCTCCACCTCCTCAGTCTTCGCGATGATGTAGTCCAGAACTGGTAATACCGAGAGGGGGTGCAGGTTCGCTCCCTTGGTTGCCTGCTTCAACAGCCACTTCTCCATCGCCCTGATTCCCAGGGCGAGCCGGGGCTCTTCCCCCGTCAGGTAGGGAGCGAGCTCTGGTTGGAAGGGCGCCTTGCTCAGCTTTTCCAAGAGGAGCGGGAGGTCCATCCCAACCATGTCCCTAAGCTCCTCAGCACTGAAGTTCAGCCCTCGACGAATAAAGATCTGCCGCTCCAGGACCTCCTCCAAGCCTCTGATTCGGAGGAGGGTCTTCACGTTGATGACGTCAATCTCCATTCTGACGAAGTTATGGAACAGTCTCTTGGGCTCCGGAGTCGGGGGGACAGCGTCCAGGAGGTATTCATAATACACCCTATCGAGGAGGTCCTCGTATGTGGCGAGGCTGCGAATGTCCTCCAGGCTTGCGGGGAGACCCAGGAGCACTTGGCCATATATGGTGCCCTCCAGGGCATCCACGACATCATCCACCTTCTCCATCGCCACTAGGTCTTCGAGGAAGTCCTTGGAGAAGCTTCCAGCGGGTATGAGGTCCTCGATGATCTCTCGCTCCGTGGCACCGTAGAACTTCCCCCTGAGGATGGTCTTGACGTTCCAGACGTCCCAGCGGTCCAGGAATCGCGCAATCATCTCCTTCAGGGGACCCTCAGAGAACTTAATGATCTGGGTAAAGACCTTGGCCAGGTTATCCCGAGTCGCCATCTCTATGAGGTCAACACCGGTATATCGCGTCCCGAGGGCGATCATCTCATCTCCATATTGTCCCTCACCCAGCAAACGAGCGATCTCAGGGATGGACATCTGGAGCAGCTTGTCGTAGGTGTCCTTCGGGATGAGGAGGGCCTTCTTGGCCTTGACCCGGGCGGTAACGTAGGGGTAGTTACCGAAGTCGATGGGCACTTTGTCCCTCACCCTCTTGAGCAGACCCTTGAAGGCCTTCTTGGTCAACATTTCAACCTTCCTTCCAGAAGAGATCAGCCACTTCTCTGATGAGATCTTCCCATATGTCCTCCAGGAAGGCCTCGTAGGTCAGATCGATACGGCGACTACCGTCTTTGCTCTCGACGATAAAGCCCCCGACGCACTCTATGTCGCCACGGACTTCGCCGTCCGTCAGTTTCTTCAGAAGAGGTAGATCTGCCTGGTTACAGAGGACGAATCCATCAGCTATCTCCTTTCTGTGTCTCTCGACCAGAATCTTGAGGAGATCCTCCCTAGACCGGAGGTCTTTGAGCCGCTGCTTCGTCCTGACGAGGACCTCATCCAGTACCTCCTTCTGGGCTTGAAGGGCTATCTTCTTCGATTCCAGCTCGGCTCGGGCGGTCTCCCTGAGCATCTCTCTAGAGGCCTGCTCCTCTGCCTGTCTCTCCCTCTCTTTGAGGAGTTCCTCCCCCTTGGACCTCACGTCCGAGAGCATCCGCTCCACCTCCTGGTTGGCGGACTCTGTGATCTCCTGGGACTCCCGCTGTCCGCGCTGGAGAATCCCCTCAATCACTCTGTCGAGGGACATCTGCCTGCTCGCTCTCTAAACCGTTATGAGGCCTACCATCTGAAGCGCAATTACGAGGCCAAAGACGATGATGGTCTCTGGTATGACCATGTAGATCAGCCCGCGTCCGAACAGCTCAGGCTTCTCTGCCATAGCCCCAATCGCAGCGCCTCCTATGACCTTCTCCGCCCACGCCGTTGCGAAGGCAGTCCCAAGCATGGTCAGGGTCGCCCCAAGCGCCAGCATTTCTCCGACTAGCTCTACCATTTTCTCTTACCTCCTTCTATGTTGCTTCCCCCGCCCGAGCCCCGAAGGGTCGGAAGGGTACACCATTACCTTTGAAGAACTTAACGAAGAACTCCACATAGTTAAGCCTAAGGGCCTGAATGCCGGAGCTGATGGCCCCTAGGAAGAAGACCAGCATCTGGGCCAGGACCAGGAGGACAAAGCCCAGGACGGCAAAGCCGATGTTTGGTGTGAGAATCAGACCGTGGAAGATGGAGTTGTTGAGGGCTTCCGCAATGGCGGCCTTCGCGACACCGATCCCCGCCAGCCTAGTGTAGGATATCATGTTAGCGAGGAGACCCGCTATTTCGATGATGGCTATTGGGTTCTCGAAGGCGACCAGCATGATTGCCCCTGCGATTAACAGCGCGAAGGATGTCCAGGGCATCTGCAGCCCTATCATGGCCTCCACGAACTCCGGTCCCTCCAGGGGCACGGGGGCGAGGACTGTCCCCCACACGAAGCCAGCGATGCGGTTCCAGCGCACCTGGGCTGTAATGGCTATGAAGAGGCCCAGGAGGACCATGAGCCAGGCCACCTTTGCCAACGCGTGCTTGCGGTTGTGTCGAAACTCGTTGAAGAAGCCTATCATGAAGCCTAGCCCGAGGTGTATTACACCCGCCAACAGGGAAAGGATCAGCATATCGCCAATGTCCGTGAGTTTGTGGAGCTGGGCCTCATAATGAATGTCAACCCCAAGGAGCCCCGACCAGGTAATGGCCTCCTCAGAGGAGTGGTCGCCCTTGGCGGCTGCGAAGGGTATGCCAAAGGCTTCGGCGAAGACGAAGGCGCCGAAGAACATGGACACGATGCCGCCAATGAGGAGGATCGCCATCACCGTCCTCAGGTCCGACGGAGGCTTCATCTTCTTGACCGCCAGGAGTCCGAGGACTACCCAGAGGGTTCCATACCCAAGATCCCCTATCATGAAGCCGAAGAAGATGGGGAAGATCAGAAATAGGACTATGGTAGGGTCGATCTCCTTGTACCCGGGAGTCGAGAACAGCTTTGTGAGGAATTCAAAGGGCTTGACGGGCTTCGGGTTATCCAAGAGGACGGGAGGATCCTCCTCAGATTCTTCGAGCGTCCCCACGTAGAGGCTGCCCAGCCCTTCCAGGCGGGACTGCACCTCCTCCCAGCGGTCCTCTGGAATCCACCCTTCGGCGATGAAGGAGTGGTCGCTTGTGGCGAACCTTAGGGGGGCCTCGGCCTTCTCTATCTCCTTCGTGAGGAAGTCCTCCGCAGAGACCACGAAGCCGGCGAACCTCTCCCTCAGGGTAGCAAGCCGCCCCTGAACTTCCTTCAGCCTGGCCTGCCATTTTGCCCTCTCACCTAGCAGCTCCCCGAGCATGGCCTTAGGATCCCCTTTCTCACCGGGTACCTCCAGGGGGACGAACCCCAGCCGCGACAGCAGCGTCCTGACCTCTCCCGCCCGGGAGGCTTCGACAAAGAGGGCGATAGAATCCCCTGACCTCACGACCTCAAAGCTGTCAGTGACCTCCTCCAGGCCTACTAGCTCGTGATGGAGCCTCCCGACGAAGACCCCGAGGTTCTCGTAGCCGCTGTAGTAGGATAGGTCCAGGCCGAGAGCCGCGAAGGGGGCCATGGCCTCAATTCTTGCGTTGAGGTCCATCAGCAGCTCCTCAACCCTCTTTCTGGCTTCGTCCTCCTCGTGGATGTTTATCTCGAGGGTAAGGAGCCTCTGCTGCGCGTCCGGGCCCACTTCCGTCACTTCCAGCCCCTTCACTTTGCCCAGTTCCAGTACGCTGGAGATGGATCTCAGCTTGAGGAGGCTTTCGGAGACCTCGGAGGCCTTCTCCAGGGGCCTGCCCAAGGTGAAGGTCTCATCCTCTTCCCGAAAGTCCACAATGTGGAGGATCTGGAGGTCATAGAGTATGTCTATGGTACGAGGGAGCAGGTCCATGGGCCCAACGATGAGGACCCGGACCATGTCCTTAGGTTTCAGCATGGATGGCCTCCTCGAACCTCCTGAGGAGTAATTCCACCGCTTCGTCGACCTTGTCCCCCGCCTTGGCCTTGACCTTCTCCGCTTCCTCACGGCCGACGTCGAGGATCCTGTTCCGTTCCGCGTCTGTGGACTTCCGGGCCGCTCCCAGGATCTCCTGAAAACGTTTCTCAGCAGCCTTCCGGACTTCTTCCTCCATGGTGAGGGCATCCCTCTTGGCCTGGCGCAGTATCTTCTCCCTCTCAGCTTCGGCCTGCCCCTTTAGTTCCTTGACTCGCGACTCTGCTTCCCTCACCCTGTCGAGGGCCTCCAGCTTTATCACCATGGGCGGCTGTCCTAACTTAGGGGTCGATTTAAACCTTACGCGGCGGAGCGAGGCGCGATTGGAGGGCTGGCTCTCGGAGAGGGCAAGAACATAAAAGTCTCACCGGAGTACAATACTCGATGGAGGAGTCGGCTGATTGGCCAAGCTTCGACGAAGAGAGGCAGAGGCTGGCCAAGAGGTATCAGCAGCAAGCGGTTCTTCAAGGCTTGGCTGGGCTGGCCCTTTTCTCCGCACTGGCATTCCTAGTGCTTCCCTCAGGGGTCTCGCTACGGCTGGAGTCCTGGACTCGACTGGTGAGCGAAAACAGCTGGGTCATCGTGGGAATCTACGTGCTGGTGGCCTACCTTTCCCTCAGCCTACTATCGCTCCCCCTCCGGGTGATCGGCCGACGCTCGGACCTGAGGTACGGTCTGACGAAGGAATCATGGACTTCTTGGGCTGCGGGTCGACTGAGGAGCTTAGCCCTCAGCCTTCTCTTAACAGTCGCCTCCGTCGAGGTGCTCTACTGGTCCATCCGCTCATTCGGTAGTCTCTGGTGGCTCGTCCTTTGGGTGGCCGGTGTGGGCATCACCGTGGTTGCAGGTTATCTGAGCCCCATCGTCCTGCTGCCCCTCTTCTATAAGGTGAGGAAGGTCGTCGATGGCGGGCTCGTGGAAAAGCTGAAGGCCCTCGCCCTGAAGGCGGGAGTGCAGGTCATCGGGGTCTATGAGTTCGAGTCCAGTCCAAAGACAGAGCGCGGCACAGCAGCCCTGGCGGGGATGGGTCGCACAAGAAGGATTCTGCTGAGCGACCACATGCTAAAGGGCTACAGCGACGACGAGGTTGAGGGAATCCTCGCCCACGAGCTTGCACATCACGTTCAGCGTGACACTGCCGTGTATTTCCTCCTCTCTGCCTCGGCGTCCCTCTTGGCCCTCCTCCTCTGCGACCTCTTCGTTCGGAATACCATGCCCTACTTCGGCATCTCCAGCCTCTCTCAGGTCTCCAACCTCCCCCTTTTCGCCCTTTTCGGTGTCCTGTTCTACACGGCCACGGGACCCGTGAGCCGGTGGGTGTCCCGCCGTAGGGAAGCAAGGGCGGATCGCCTCGGGGCCAAGCTCTGCGGTAACTCCAGGGGCCTGGCCAGCGCCTTGGTGAAGCTTCACAACCAGAACCTCTCCGACGCGTCCCCGAACTTACTGATGGAGCTATTCTTCTACACGCATCCCCCGGGCCGCAAGCGACTGGAGGCCCTCCGATCCCTCGCTGGAGAGGAGTGAGGGTAATCGACCAGAAGAAGCTCCAGCCAGGCATCTGGAATGCCTAGGAAGGGCTTAATAACCGACCACTGGTAACGGAACGGAATGTTTCAGACCCGGGTGCAAAGGGCGGTGGTGGTAGCAGTGGCCGCCGCCGCCGTCTTGTCCGTTCTCGCCGGTGGAGCCTTCCTGGCGATGGTGCCCCTCGAGGAACAGGCCGCCCGTCTCACTGTCGTGGCCTCCTTCTTTCCACTCTACGAGTTTGCAACCCTCCTCGTCGGTACTGATGTAGAAGTCAGAATCCTAGTACCACCCGGAGTGGAGCCCCACGACTGGGAACCCAGGCCAGGAGACCTCTCTGTGGTCGCTGAAGCGGACCTCCTGATATACATCCACCCGGAGTTTGAGACCTACGTCCCCTCCCTTCTTGCTGCGGTCCCTGCGCCGCCCGCTACCGCCGTGATGTCCGAAGGTCTGGAACTCCTCCTTTGGCAGCAGGGATCCGAGGTCGTCATCGACCCCCATATCTGGCTGGACCCTCTTCTCATTGAGCATCAGGTTCTTCTGATCCGGGACGCCCTGATACGCATCGACCCTGGACATGAATCCGATTACAGGCTCCGAGCCTCCTTCTTACTTGCCAAATTGGAGCGGTTGCATGAAGACTTCGTCGAGGGATTGTCGCTCTGTGAGGTCCGGACCTTCATAGCCTCCCACGCGGCCTTCACCTACTTCGCCCTCCGTTACGACCTCACCTTGGAGCCCATTACCAGGAACCCTGAAGTCGGTCCGAGCCTGGGTCGCATCCAGGAGCTCATAGACTACGCCCGCGCTCATGATCTCAAGGTGATATACACGGAGCCTCTGCTCGCCGGAGGAACGGCCCAGGTAATAGCCGAGGAGATAGGGGGCACAACGCTGACCCTGGATCCTGTGGAGGGCTCGACTTCAAAGGGTTCTACCGTCCGAACCTATTTCTCCATCATGAGGGATAACCTAGACAACCTTCGCGTCGGTTTGAGGTGTTCCCCATGAACGTTGTCGACATCAGGGAGGTCGGGGTGCGACTGGATGGCACCCACGTCCTCGAGGACATCACCATGGAGATACCCCCAGGGGACTTCGTCGCCCTGATTGGTCAGAACGGTGCAGGCAAGACCACACTAATAAAGACAATCTTGGGCAGCCTGAAGCCGCAGGCAGGGTCGGTGCAGCTCTTTGGGCGCGATGTTTCCGACTTTGGCGAGTGGCACCGCATCGGATATATTCCCCAACACGCTACGAACTTTGACTCCCGCTTTCCGGCCTCAGTATGGGAGGTGGCCTCTCTCGGTCGAGTGGTGCGCCGTGGACTGTTCCGTTTCCTTTCGCCGGATGACCAGAAGGCAATCGCCAGTGCTCTCGAGAGGGTGGGGATGGCCGACAAGGGTCGTCGCCGGATCGGAGGTCTTTCGGGAGGAGAGAAGCAGAGGGTCCTCATCGCCCGGGCTCTGGCGTCGGAGCCCGACCTTCTCATCCTGGACGAACCCACGGCGGGGGTTGATCCAGGGACCCAACAGCAGTTCTACAAGTTCCTCAAGGATCTGAACGATGAGCGGGGGCTGACCATCCTTTTGGCAACCCATGACCTGGGTGCAGTCCTCAGGATTGTGAAGACGGTGGCCTGCATCAACAGGAGGTTGGTCTGCCACCAAGCCGCCACCGAGGGACTGACGGCGGACCAGTTGGTGGAGACGTACGGCTCCCCCTTCGCCGCGGTCACCCACACCCATTAGGGGGCGACCATGTCCGTCCTTGATATCATGCTTTTTGGCTTCATGCAGAGGGCCCTTGTGGCTGGGATCCTTGTGGCCATCGCAGCGGCCATCATGGGCACCTTCATCATCCTTCGAGGCATGTCCCTCTTGGGTGACTCCCTCGCCCATGCCTCCTTTGGCGGCATCGCTCTCGGCCTGTTTCTCAGCGTTTCGCCGTTCTACCTGGCCCTTCTCACCGCCGTCGTCGGAGGCATTCTCATCCACGTGCTGGAGCATCGACGCATCGTTAGGGGCGATGCGGCCCTGGGCATTGTGTTCTCGGCGGGCCTTGGCCTGGGGGTCATAGTTGTGAGCCTAGCTGGCGGTTTCAACGTCAACCTCCTCAGTTTCCTCTTTGGCAGCATCCTGACGGTCTTCTGGGAGGACGTCATAATGTTCGCCGTCCTGGTCGCCCTCCTCCTGGGGGTCGTGGTAGGGTTCTACAAGGAGTATCTCTACCTGACCTTCGATGAGGAGACGGCGGAGGCTAGCGGCCTGCCCACTCACGGCCTTAACATCCTCTTCGCGGTGCTTACAGCCGTGGCTGTCGTCGCATCCATCAAGATTGTGGGCGTTCTCCTGGTCTCAGCCCTTCTGGTCATTCCGGCCGCCACGAGCCAATACGTTGCCAGGAGCTTTCGGCAATCCCTCAGCCTCGCCATAGTCTTCGCCCTGCTGTCTATGGTGGGCGGCATCTTCCTCGCCTTCCTCTTCGACTGGCCTCCCGGAGGAGCCATCGTGGTGGTAAGCCTTTCACTGTTCGCCGTGGTCGTGCTGAGCGTAAGGTCGTGGCAGTGGGTCATGGCTGCTCCCGGGGGTTGAACTTTTCGCCTCCGGTTCCTCCTTCCCCAGCGGTGATTTCCCTACGTGGAGGTCGTTCGCTCCCCCGGGGCCTATTCGGTATCGAGAGATGGCTTATATGGGAAGGCCCTCTGGACGTGTGTGCCCAAAGGAGATGCCAAGGGCTTCCTCGTGAAGGCCCAGAGGTCCTTGGAGGAAGGCAGATTCGAGGACGCGAAGGCAGCCATCGAAGAGGGCTACTCCGTGAGCCCTGACGACTCCAAGGTGAGGGATTTCTACCAACAGATACTGATGGCCGATGGTGTGAGGCAGAGCCGAAGGGCGAGAGACATGAGGCGGGACGAGATCAGGTCCCTGGGCAAGGGCGCGAGGGGTTCCTACGAAGACAGCACGCAGGTCCGGGAGGCCTTTGAGGCAGCCGTTGAGAGCCTCCATAAGGTGCTGTCTGTAGACCCTTCAAATGCCAAGGCGCTAATGTTGAAGGCGGGAATTCTGGACAGGCTAGACAGGCGGGGGAGGAGGGATGAGGTGATACAGCTCTTCAGGAGGGCGCTTGAGGGACACCCAGGCAACGAGGAGCTTCTTTACGCTCGGGACAAGATAACGACGCCCTGTTCCAATTGCGGAGACTCAGGCCTCTGCCCCGACTGTCGAGGTGCTGGTGAGGTGTCAGCCCTCTTCGTCAGGAGCTCCTGCCCATCCTGCAAGGGTACAGGGGTCTGCAGTCGCTGTGGGCTGCTCTGACCTGACGGCGCCCTCCCCTATTCCCCGGCACATCTCTTGATGAGGATAAGGCCACCCGTCGAGAAGGTTCTTGACATCTCCAGGTCCCGGTGAGCGCATCACGGCTGACACTATACCATCTGGCTAAGGGGTGACTGAGAGTGTACCCCTCTCTTTGAGGTGATCCGCAGACACGATCATGCACTGGTAGGTGAAGTTCCCAACCCGACTAGCAAGAAAATCGACGGTTACAGTTTGCCTGGCAGGAACCCTTCTGTTGATACCATAGTCTATGATGCCGAAAAAATGCTCTACATCTGAGGCGGTGACGTTGAGAATGACACGGGTACCCGTCTTCACCTCAATCCTCTCCGGTTGCATCCCTGTGAGAGACATGGTCACATTGAAGTATGCCTTTGGAGCTCCGGGAACCTCCAAGGGCGATGTTGGTCGGTAGAGAAAGGCGAAGAAGAGCGTGGAGAGCATTAGGATGATTAAGAGGACAAGGGCGGTCTTCACCCAGGACCTCATCGCACGGTGATGGCCTCATCGGCCTTTAAGGTTGCAGTCCAGGGGCTTCAATCGGAGGGTCTGTCACAATGCAAAAATGGACCAAAACCACCCCAGCCAGTAGGTATCTGGAAGCCCACAATATATTTATAGACCAGGAACTTACGCGGACCGGACGCGGTGGCCCAGAGGGATGAGGAAGCGGTGGAAATGCATGGTCGTTCGATCATCGCTAAAATCCTAGCTTTGAGTGTGTTCTTCTCTCTGATCCTCTTCCTCCCTTGCTCCCTCCCTGCAGAGGCTCAAGAGCCTCAGATGAAGCTCTCCGTCACCGTTTACGGGAGGGGCACACCAGAAGGAAGATTCTTCTATGAGCCGGCGGAGATCTTGGTCGCCACTCCTGGAATCCTTATCAACATAACCTTCGTGAACGACGATAACGTCACGGGTGTGAGGCACGACCTCACTCTGGTGGTAAGCGGCGTTCAGCATCAGACTCCCCTCCTGTCTCCGGGCGAGTCCGCATTCCTAGAGTTCGCAGTCAACGAGACCGGCAGCCTCCCATACTGGTGCTCCGTCCCTGGCCACAGGGAGCTGGGGATGGAGGGCACCCTGGTAGTAGGCCTCGTCCCTCCTGAAGAAGGGGATCTCGTGGAAGGTCTGCCTCTTAGGGCATACTGGATCGGCCTCATAGGAATCTTCAGCATGGTAGCCGTGATCATCGTCTCCTACTTCGTCATCAAGTACGAGAGCGGCCATCACGCCGACCAGAGAGAGCACAGGAGGAGGGGGCTTCCGTGACTGAGCTCATCAGATCGGAGCCCCCCACTGAGGCCCTCACAGCTCTCATCGCCCTCTACGTGCTGAGCTTCTTCCAGCTCTTCTTCGGCGCCCTAGTTGTCCTGGGCCTCATCTATGCCTGGAACGCTGCCTGGCTGTCCCTTTGGATAGCTGCCATGTTCTTCGGCATGGCGGCCATGGTGGACGTGTACAGGAAGAACTTCTTGCCCGACGAGATGGTGGTGAAGACAAGAATACCAAAGATAGTTCCCAGGAGGGAGTTGAGGGAGTAATGCGCAAGAGGGGGATTCCGGAGGAAGGCATAACCAGGAGAACCTTCCTAAAGGGGGCCGTGGCGGCGGGGACCGCGGGCTTCCTAGGGGTGGCTACTTACGGGACCGTGAAATCCCTCCTCTCTCCGGAAGTGAAGGTACGGGGCGAGGTGCTGGACTCTTTCGTCTACGTGAAGCCTGAAGGAGCGGCCCTCCCCATCTGGTTCGAGAGCATCGTAGGAAGGGAGGCGAGGATTAGCCACTTCCAGCCAGGGAGAGGAGCTAACGTCCTCTGGAAGGCGGTCATTGATGAGGAGGGCCAGATAGTGCCCTTCACGGGCTTTCCGGGACTTTTGGTTCAGATGGAGGAGGAGGCCGTGGAGTTCCCTGAAGGATATCCTCGGGACGACTACATCCTTCAAGGCCTTTGTGCGGTCTTCAACTGCTGCACCCACGCCTGCTGTCGCCCGGGATGGCAGCTCATACCCCGATCTGCCTACAAAGTCGACCCTGGCTACGATACAATCTACTGTGTGTGCCACGACTCTCAATATAATCCCGCCCGCATAACGAGATATAAGCATACGCCACCCCCAGAAGCCAGCGGAGCGGAGTATCTAGGGATCTACAAGGAGCCGGGTCTCGGTCCGGCCGACAGGGGCATGCCCCTGATCCCTCTGGAACTGGAGGGCGACAAGCTCGTTGGTGTGGTGAGGAATCAAGACTGGTATCGTTACCTGGATTTCAAGTCAAGGATAATACCGGAGTGAGGGGTCAGGAATGGCTCGAAAGCCCTTCGGAGGGCTGAGGAAGTACATCTTCGACTGGTTCGCAGAGAGGTTCCCCGTCACGCCATGGGCCG
>CAYFYB010000021.1:0-4073 GCA_964347345.1 uncultured Methanomassiliicoccales archaeon
GCATCGAAGAAGGCCTACGACCTAATCGCCATCGGCCATCGTGGCCGCTTCGCACCTACCACCTTCTCGTTGGGTCGGACGGCCACCAAGGTCTTGCATCAGGCTCCTTGCTCTATCCTCCTCCACCGCGACTAACTCTGGGTGGGATTGGTCACACAGATGACTCTGAGGTCATGGGCATGATCATATCGCTGGCTGGACTCTTTGGCTCCCGGGGAGGTCTAGACCCTCAGGTGCTTCTTGAAGAACGCCGTGATTTCGTTGTAACAGCGGACGCGATTCTTGAGCTTGAGGACGTCGTGCCCCTCATCCTCAAACATGAGATAGTCGACCTCCTTGCCAATCCCCCGAAGATGCTCGACGAGGTCGCGGGACTCTTGCTCGATGACACGAGGGTCGTTTTTTCCCTGAATGACTAGGAGCGGGCATCTCATCTGCTCAATGTGGGTTCGAGGCGAGCGCTCAGTCAGGAATTCTAGGTCCTTCTGAGGATCCCCTACGGCGATGGCGAAAAAGGGCTTCCAAGTTTCGGGGATGCGGTCCATGAAGGTAACCAGGTCATAGGGTCCGAACATGTCGCAGGCGGCCGACCAGAGATCGGGGTGACGGCCGGCCAGGGTGAGGGTCATGTAGCCACCGTAGGAGCGACCAACCACGCCAGCCCTGGAGAGGTCGACCCGCTTCTCCTTCGGAAGAACCGCCGTCATCGCATGGACGTGGTCCAGGCGGTCCTTACCGCCCCAGTCACGGTCGACCTGTTTCATGCATCTCATGCCGTACCCCGTGCTTCCCCGGACGTTTGGAACGAAGACGGCGAACCCCTGGATGGTCAGGAACTGGATGAGGGGCATCGAGAACCACGCGAAGTCCGGGCGTTCCTGACTTTGAGGGCCGCCGTGAACGTAGTATATCAGAGGGTACGGGCCCTTGTGGCCCAATTCCGATGCCGGCAGATAGAGACGAACAGAGACCCGCATTCCATCGAAGGATGTGTACGACGCGTCCTCGCCCGCAGAGAGCCACTCGCGCGGAATCCCTAGGATTCGTTCACGGGTATGTCGGATAACCTTTCGATCCCTACCTTCCAAGGTATATATCTGGGTCGGAGAGGTGGCAGTGGAGAAGGAGAGAGCATACGTGTCCCCCTCTCTGTCGTAACGCTGAGACTCGAGGACACCGTTCGAGAACTCGCCCTTGCCGCAGAGCACCTCGTCTACCCTCATCTCCATGGCCTTGGCGTCTAGGGTGGCCCCATACAGCCACGTACATCCGTCAATGTTGTAGGTGAGGAGGTAGCGGTCGTCCACGATGTGCTCCAGGTCCTCCAGCTCCCCGTCTCCAGCATGCACAGTGCCCGAGATTGGCACGGGCCTGACCTCTGAAGGATCTTCGAGGTCCAGGGTTCCGAGGCCCCCGGTGTCCTCGAAGAGGAAGGTGAGGAAAACGAGACGCCGATCCTCGTCAGTGAAGTGGCAGGAGCTGATGCCGTTTGGCTTGATGACTTCCTCCTCGCTACGGGCCTCTATTGGCTTGCCATATAGGAGCCTCCGCTCTCCCGCCTCCCTCTCCCAAAGGTAGAGCACGTGGTCACCTGCCGTGTATCCATCGATAAGGACGACCTTCGTGTGGTCCTTGTTGGAGGCATCATAGAAGCTCCCCCACTTGCTCTGCGCTAACTTCAGGAGGCTTCCCTTGCCAAGATCGACCTGGAAGGCCGTATTGAGCTGCTCGCTACGGGACTCGGCGACGAAGTAGACAATGCTGCCCTCAAGATCTGGGGTGGCCATGTGGACCCTCTGGTTCGCAAAGACCTCGGAATGAATGGCTTCGGGTCTGCCACCCTCGATGGGAACGAACATTGGCTGGTAGTTCTCGTCGCCGTTGTTATCGAGCATCAGCAGGATCTTCCCGAGCTTGGGGAACACGTAGTAGGGGTGGCCCCCCATGAGGACGGGGTTCTGCAGGACCACATCGGGCGGGATGAGGGGCTCAGGCACGCTGCCTCCCTTGTCCATGGCGTACAGGCTCAGATGACCGCTCAAGTTGCTGACGAAGAAGACGCGCTCGCCGACGATTTGAGGGACGAGGAAGAGGCGGGCAGAGAGCATGGATTCGATCTGGGCGTTCTTGAAACCTTCCGGCACAGGTGTCTCGTCATCCATCGAGCCACAGAGAGGTGGTAGTGTCTTAACTCCTTTGCCTCGCTGGCTGACATCTTCTTCCCCTAGCCACTGCTCGCCCTCAATGCCTTAAGAGGAAGGTTGGGGGCCAGGACTCGATCCTGGGGACCTCACGGTCCTAGATCCTGTAGCCAGCATCGGCAAAGAAACTCTCCAGGGCAGTTCCCCAAGTTCTGGGGTCCGTCTCAAACATCGACGAAATGTCATCCGGTGGAGAGGGGCCAGACCCTTGAGGTGCATGAGTCTGTGTTCATCTCAAGGGATACTTCCTCTTCAGGTTCTCATAGAATTGATCATCGCAGACCCAGGGGAAGTCTGGAACGCCAACGATCTTGATTTGACGATCAATCACTATCGTCGGAACAGCGTCGATGCCATACTCTTCCATTTTCGTTTTGACATCTCCAGTCATGCGGTTCATATTGTGGACGATTTCGGTGCAGCCTCCACACTTCCCGATTTCGACGATGTCGACAACGTGTCTACACTGGGGACAATCTGCGGAAAATATTTCGATAGTGTGTCCCTGGCCCATGATCTAACATTCGTCTGGCTTGGATTTAAGGACTCCGAAGGCCCCTGGTCTTCTAGAAACCCAAGCGAGGTGGTGGGAGTGCCTCGGAAGTCGTTGGAGCCCGAGGCCGCCGCTAGACGGAGGACTGGAGAATCAAGGTAGCGATGCCATCAAGACACAGAGGAGAGAGTCTTCCAGCAGACCCCTCTTGATCACACAGGGAACTCAGGTCACACCTGGGACACACCCTCTGGCGAAGGTCCCCAACCCCGAGGTCCAGCTCGTCGGTGTCCTCTAGCAGTTCGTACAGGAGTTTCAGGTACTTGCCCTCGGCGATGCGTGGCACCTCGTACTTCGCCGCTTTCAGTCCACCGCGCCTGGCCCAGTGCTCGTAGGGGCGGCGGACCCCCTTGGATGCATTGCACGAAGCGCAGACCCAGGCTGCGTTCTTCTCATCATCGGGGCCGCCGAGGGCCTTCGGTATAAGGTGGTCGAGGGTGAGGTCGGCATCCGTGCCACAGTAGAGGCAGTGTTCCATGTCCTCTCTCTCCTTGACGTACTCTCGGATCGAGTCCCAGGCTATGGTGCCCTGCTGAAGCTTCTTGAATCTGTCCATGACGAAGGGCCACTGGCGTTTTCCCACACCCGCTGATTCAGCGATGATCTTCGCATACTGCCAGTACAGCAAGTCCCTCAGAGTCCTGATGGCCGGAGGCGGCACTCCAGCATCCCCGAAAGACATGGGTGTAGGGGACGATAGTCTTTACCTTGGGTTGGGGGGCCAGAAAGAGACTAGATCGCTAGGTTGGACACATGAGCCGGTCCCACTATCCGGGAGAAGGGAAACAGCTAAAGGGATACCATCCCATTAGTCCCATGGAGGCCCGAAGGTTGCCTACCATGTATTGGATTCAGAAAGCAGAGGAGGGATAAGAGTGAGCTTTCTACCTCAGGGACTAGCAACGGAGGCATGGATCATTTACACAGCCGTATATTTCTTCCTAGGCCTGCTCGTGGGATTGGCGGTGAAGAAGGCCATGGTCGCCGCTATCATGATAATCATCGCCGCTGTGGTCGCCGTTTTCATCCTAGGCCTTTCCATCGCCTTCGACATGGGGGCGTTAGCGCAATCCGCAGGGAATCGTATCGTAGACTTCTACTCCACCTACGGTTTGCCTCTATCCTCCTATCCCATCGCCTTCGGCCTGGGGGTTTTTCTCGGCCTTTGGAAGGGACGGTAGCCCATGATTCACCATACTTCCTTTATGAGGAGGTAGCTACACGGGCTCCGGCTGGAGACGTTCAAACAATGGGCGTGCTTGCACCGCATTCAGGTTAATCATGCGGCGACCAGAATTCGTGAAAGTTTCATCACTTAC
>CAYFYB010000021.1:4173-29311 GCA_964347345.1 uncultured Methanomassiliicoccales archaeon
GTTGCTCTGAGGCATTACCGCACACAGGAAATGGACACAGGCGACCTAGGAGGCACCAAACGGAAACAGGAGCGCGTTCTCTGTAGCGAATTCCATATCCCACGGCGAAGCCGAGGGCGCCGGAAAGCTCTGCGATGGCGAAGTTGAGTAGAGGGAGTATTCTCAACGCTCTTCCGGCCCTTTTGTCGTGGTCGCAGTCTGAATGGTGTCTAGCGCAGTTGAAGCCTTCTGCCCCGTTGGCACTTGCGTCAACGGGTCCTAGACCAAAATCGATGCATTTCCATGTAAGATGTGTGTAAACCGCGCTGAACTGCTCATATGCGCGGCGAGGATTCGAATCTAAGAACCCTTACGGGACTAGACCCCCGACCCCGAAACCTTGAAGAACGCGCATACCCTCCCCCCGCGCAACGATGAGGGCCCTCACGGTCTTCGGGGCTACAGGGAAGACGGGGCGGCTGGTCGTTGACCGGGCGCTGGCGAGCGGGTGGGCGGTGCGCGCGTTCTGCAGGCCCGGGAGTCAATTACCCGCCATGCATCTGAGCCTCACCCGCATCGACGGGTCTCTGGACTCCCCGGAGCAGGTACGCGAGGCGCTCCGGGGTTCCGAGGCGGTCGTCGTTGTTTTCGGCCCGCGTCGAGGCGCTGGCGCAACGGACATTTTCTGTGCACAAGGGACGAAGGCGATTCTGGAGGAGATGGCAGGCCTAGGCATATCCCGCCTCATCTGCCAGACGGGGGCGATGATTGGCGCGAACTACTCGAACCGTGGGTCCTTCTACGAGCGTATGCGACGGAGGTTCGTCGCACGCTCGCCTGACCTCGCCAAAGACCGCGACGAGCAGGAACAGCTCGTCCGGGGGAGCGCCCTCGATTGGACGGTTGTGAAGCCGCCGCGGATCGTTGATCGAGCAGGGAAGGGTAAGTGGAAAGCGAGCCCCGACCTTTCACTGGGGATGATGTCCGCAATCACTTTCGAAGATCTCGCGTCGTTCATTATCCATGAGGTGTCTGCGCGGGAACACCTGCGGCAGTGTGTTTTCGTGAGCGCCTAAGCGGAAAGCCTAGGTCAGATGTGTGTGAAACGCCAACAATGAGTTTGGATACGAGTGCGGCGGCCAGGATTCGAACCTGGGAACCCCTACGGGACTAGACCCTGAATCTAGCGCCGTTGACCTGGCTTGGCTACCGCCGCTCGGTTCAAGTATGGAGATGGCCTATTTAACTTTGGCAATCTGAGCGGAACCCTTTCTTGCGCCTATAAGAATCTTGGCGCCCATTTCGCGTGCATGGTTAATAGGCTGAATCGATGCGACTGGGCCAGTGTGAGCCCGCATTTGCTGGAGTACCACGACAATGAGTGGGGCGTTCCAGTGCACGATGATACGAGGCTCCTCGAGCTGCTTGTATTAGAGGGCCAGCAGGCAGGCTTGAGCTGGGAGACTATACTCAAGAAACGGGAGAATCTTCGGAGGGCCTACAGCGACTTTGACGCTGCAAAGCTCTCCCAGTATGGCGAGGAAGACGTGACTCGCCTCCTATCTGATTCGGGCATTATCCGCAATCGCTCCAAGATCAATGCCGCTACCATCAATGCCCAGAAGGTCGTGGAGATTCAGGCAGCCTTCGGTTCTTTCGACGCGTACATCTGGTCGTTCGTCGGCGGAAAGCCAATCATGAACCAATTCACCGATCTCTCCCAGCTGCCATCAGAGACCGCGGAGTCGAAGGCAATGAGCAGGGACCTGAAGGGAAGGGGGTTCCGCTTTGTGGGGCCCACCATCTGCTACGCCTTCATGCAGGCGACGGGAATGGTCAACGACCACATTGTGGACTGCTTCCGCTACGAGCCGATTTGCCAGATGAGTCGGTGATCCGGACCCCTAAGGCCTGCGGAGCCTCGGGAGGAACCTCCCGGTCCGCGCCATGTAGCCCCGATATCCACTGCCGAAGACCTCCTCGGAGGCGAGCAGCCCCTCTTCCAGGCGGGCGCGGTAGTTGGCGATGGCCAGGACGATGAGGAAGTTGACGAACAGCAGGGCGTGGAGGAAGACGAAGGCGGCGGCCAGGTTGAACAGAAGGATGGCCGTGTAGGCCGGATGGCGGATCCAAGCGTAGGGCCCACTGGTGACGAGCCTGTGGTCCGCCTCCACAGCGATTTCCACAACCATATAGCGACCCAGGTGCCTCTCGCTAGAGAGGGCCAGGTAAACCGCGGGCACGATGAGGACGATCCCCACAATCTGCGTGTATGTGTCCCCCGGAAAGGCGACGTTAGCTTCGGTCCCATAGATCCACGCAGGAACAAGGAGCCCCAGGATAAGGGCGAAGATCGGCACGAGGGAGTTAGTTGAGACCCAGAGGACCTGCAACGCTCTCGGCACTGGCCTGCTACGCGCCTCGACGTAGGGGCGGGACCGCCGGAGGGCCGCAGTTTGAGCGCCGGCGCGCACGATGAGGAAGACCACGACCAAACCCAGCGCGGCCACCCCACGAATCACGATGGCATCGAGCATCCGGCCAGAGTAGCCCCTCATTAGTGATATCCGTTTGGATTACTTCATCGTGAGATTCCACTCTCGCTCCCAAGACCTTAATACGAGCCCACCCTAGTTTCTGCATGCCCCGTTGTCCTGTCTGCAGAGGGGAGGAGAGCCGGTCCGTCCACGCGAAGGACGTGGAGATACGGGGCAGCAGATACCGCTACGACGTCCGCTACTGCCCAAGCTGCGCCGTCAAGTTCACGTCCTTCACCTCCACGGAGGAGCAGGAGGCCGTTCAGGACGCCTAAAATCACTTTCGATAGCAGTGCCGCTACCTATAAACCCTCTCCGCCGCTCCTCATATGGTGGTGGAGCTGGATTCGAAGAAGAGGAGTGGAGCCCTCGCTGGACTGAGGCAAGCTTTTCGTCGGATGCTCAGCGCTCTCCGACGCTCCCGACAGCCGCCTGAGGCCCTCGGAATAGAGGTTCAGGCCGACATAGGGGACCGGATAGCGGCAATCAAGTTCCTGGCCGACAGCCAGGGCCCCTGGAAGGCTCTCCTGGAGCAGGTAGAGAACGCCATCGATGAGTATCCCCCAGGGTACGAGAACAGGGGTCCCATCGAGGTCAGGGTAGTGAGGCGGGGTCAGGGCTCGTATATCACCATCAAGGACCACGGGAGAGGCTTCGTTCCCGACAAGAGGGGAGTGCCCGACCTGAAGGGCGTGGTCACCCGCGTTGCCAACTCCTTCAAGGGAAAGATCGAGGACTATAAGGGGGCTCAAGGGGAGTTCGCCGTTGGCCTCTTCGGCTTCAGAACCATCGGCAAGGAGATGGTCATCGAAACAAGGACGGATTACGGTGGCTATCCGCATCTCTCCGAGAGGTACCGCCTCTCCAGAAGGGGCGTCTCCGACACCTACGTCATGAGGATTGATGCGGACAGCCTGAAGGCCCACATCGAGAGGTCTGAGGCCAACCGGCAGAATCCGGGGACCACCATCACCATCAGGAAACTTCGTAACCCGAGGCTCTGGACAGGCGCCAAGGTCAAGAAGGCCATCGAGGAGGAGCTCTGGGGCAGGCTGCTGGAGAAGGGCCTCACCGTGCGGGTGGAGGATAGGAAGAAGCTCTTGGAGGTCGTTCCGAAGGAGAGGGCTTTCGAGGGGGCTCTCTTCCCCAGGTCTAAAGTGTCTACAGATTTTGGCCCCGTCCGCCTGGAACTCTACGTGCTGGAGAAGGAGGACCGCAGCGCTGCCGTCCCAGTCCTAAGGGCCAAGGAGAAGGGGTCCGGGGCCACTCGGGTGTACCGGGACCTGACAGAGATCGATGAATTTCAGTGCGCTCCATGGAGCCTAAGGCGTATACAGGGGTGGGTCCGGTTTGACGGTGCCACCCTCTCAGGCCCCCACAGGGGACAGTTCCTCCAAGATGAGAGGTACCACGCCTTCGTGGCGGCCTTGAAGGGGGTGGAGGATGAACTCAGCTCTGTGGTCCGAGTTCAGGATGCCCAGAGGGAGAAGATTGGCCTCAGAAGGGTCCTACGACAGCTCAGGGGGGACCTGGAGAGGGTTTGCCGGGAGCTGCCCCACCTGGACATATTCAGGATAGCCAGGAACAGGCCCGATTCTCTCTTCATCACAGGGCCACCCGTTCGCAGGCCTCCGCAGGCAGCCCGAAAGAAACAGGTTCGCAAGGCAAAAGGCGACAATGGCGGCCCGAAGAGGAGACGTCTGGTGGGCCTGCCATTGCCGGAGTTCATCACGGACGGAATGTCCTGGCGCTCGAGGTATGCTTCCGAACTGCATGTGGTATACATCAACAAGGGTCACCCGGACTACGAGAGGGAGAGCGTCACTCACAAGAGGTGGTACCGCTACATGCTGAAGCTGTACACGAAGGAGCTGGTCCTCCAGTGCTACAACGGCACTGACGAGGAATCTAGACTGCTGGAAGCCGCGATCGAGGCCCAGATCAGGGCTGAAGAGGACCTATAGGACGGGGAGGCAGGCTCCTACTTCTTCTTCATTATCTTCATCCAGCCGCCGCTCTCGAAGACCTGGAGGCCACGGCTCTCTAGGAGCCTCTTGAACTCATCCCAGGAGATGACCTCCAGGCGCGCGTTGCGGCCCTTCGTGAACTGAATGCCGTTGGTGCCCTTCACCTTACCAGGTACGAGTCCCTTCCGCCGCGCAATCTCAATAGCCCTCTCAGCGCTTATTGGCTCCATTACCACTTTACACCCTCCTTACACCAGGCCAGTATGAGGCCAGTGGCGAATGCTGGTGTCGCTTATTAAAGCTTTTGGCAAGTGGCTGACTTGGACCCCCCCTAGACCATCACCTTAGCCCCACAAACGCCCGACCCTTCGCCAATAACCTTTATCCCCCAAGCTTATACAACGGCGTGAAGCTCTTTGGGACCTCCGGAATTCGAGGCCGATATCCAGACTATGTTGATGAGGTCCTCTTTCTCAGAGTGGGTCAGGCCCTTGCCACCTTCCTCGAGGACGTTGTGGTGGGCAGGGACGTGCGCGAGAGCGGCGTACCCCTGCAGTCGGCGCTGATGGCTGGACTGACCTCCGGAGGTGCCGCTGTCCACGACTGCGGGGTGGTAACCACTCCTACGGTGGCCCATCTGGCCTCAAAGTTTGATGGAGGCGCCATCGTAACGGCCTCCCACAATCCTCCCGAGTACAATGGGTTGAAACTGTGGAGCCCCTCAGGGATGGCCTTCGATGAGGAACTGAGGCGTCGCCTGGAGGAAGCCATGGAATCGACTCCATCCCATGAGGGGTGGGAGGAAGTTGGGCAGGTCTATGGCTACCAAGGCGCCTTGGAGGAGCACAAGGACAGGATTCTGGCCGCTGTCCAACCCTCAGATATCAAGGTGGCTCTGGACTGTGGAAACGGTACCACGAGCCTTCTGACGCCCTTCGTTCTAAGGGAGATGGGGTGTGATCTGGTGACAATACATTGTCATCCCGACGGAACATTTCCGGGGAGGGGGGCAGAGCCGACGGAGGAGGCCCTGGAAGGCCTCCGGCGGACCGCCTCCCGGTCCAGATGCGACGTAGGGGTCGCCCACGACGGTGACGGCGACAGGATGGTCGCTGTGGACGAGAAGGGGGTCGTCATCAAGCCGGAAAAGCTCCTGATACTTTTTGCCCGGGCCATCAAAGCCAGGAAGGTGGCGGTCCCAGTGGATGCGTCCATGGTTTTGGAAGACACCCTGGGGAGAGACAGGGTGATAAGGACCAGGGTAGGCGACGTATTTGTCGCCGAAGCTGTCCTCAAGGAGGAGGCGGATTTAGGAGGGGAGGCCTCCGGCACGTGGATCTTTCCGGAGTATGCCCTGTGCCCCGACGGCATATACGCTGCCGCCTATCTCTGTTCCATCCTCCAGCAGGGGACTTTGGGAAGCCTCTTGGAGGATGTCCCGGAGTATCCCCTCCTCCGGGGTTCCGTCGTCTATCAGCCAACTCAACGTAGGGATGAAAAGCTAGAAGAGGAGCTAGCATCGTTGGATGTTGAAGCGGTCTCCCGTCTCGATGGATGGCGACTGGAGTTTGAAGACGGCTGGGCTCTCGTGAGGCCCTCAGGGACGGAGCCAAAGATAAGAATTACAGCGGAGGCGCGAAAGGAGGGTAGGGCAAGGGAGATATACGCAAGTCTACATTCGAAGGTCTCCAAGGCGATTCTATGAAGGCTTTCCTGCTGGCCGCAGGTGAGGGGACAAGGATGCGTCCCCTTACTGCCAACTGTCCGAAGCCCCTCCTGCCCGTGGCCGGAAGGCCCTTCTTGGAGCACGTTCTCGATAGCCTCAGGCTAGCCGGAATCACTTCGTCCACGATCCTCATCGGCTGGAGGGGGAGGAGGCTCAAGGAGCACTTCGGTCATGGCGAATCCCTGGGCATGACTCTTAACTACGTCGAGCAGGAGGCCCTGGAGGGCACTGCGGCCGCCGTCGCCCTGGCTCAGGGTGAGGTTGGTGCGCGATTCCTCTGCGTCAACGGCGACATCGTATTCGATGGTAAGGACCTGAAGGGAATGATCCGGAAGTACGGGAAGGGGGACGCGGTTGTGATGGCGGCGGCCAAGGCCGAGAGACCCGAGCTCTTCGGTTCCGTTCAGGTACAGAAGAATCGCCTGGTCGGCATCGAGGAGAAACCTTCGAAGGCTCCGAGTCCGTGGGTGAACGCCGGAATATACCTCTTCAACGACACCATCTTCGACCTCATCAGGAAGACGCCTAGGTCGCCCAGGGGTGAGTATGAGATCACGGACACCCTCAAGCTTCTCCTCAAGAAGGAGGACGTGATGGTATACCAGCTGGAGCGACCATGGCTCGATGTCGGCTATCCCTGGGACCTTCTGAAGGCCAACGAAGTCCTCTTGGCCGGTCTGAAGGAAGAGATGGAGGGGGAAGTGGAGGATGGCGTCGTCCTCAAGGGTCCCGTCAGGGTGGCAGACGGGGCCCTCGTAAGGACCGGAACCTACGTGGAAGGCCCCGTTTATCTGGATAAGGGGAGCGTCGTGGGGCCCAACTGCTACATCCGATCCTCCACGTACGTCGGGGAGGGTTGCAAGGTGGGGAACGCCTGCGAGGTCAAGAACTCCATCATCATGAAGAACAGCCATGTTCCCCACCACAACTACGTGGGCGACAGCATCATAGGGGAGGGATGCAACCTGGGCTCGGGAACGAAGGTGGCCAATCTTCGGTTGGACGGTAGGACGATCTCCGTCGTGATCAAAGGTAGGAGAGTGGACACGGGTCTGAGGAAGCTCGGCGTCATCATGGGGGATGGTGTGAAGACCGGGATCAACGTCTCCATAGATGTGGGCACGATCATCGGGGAGGATACATCCATCGGCCCGGGGGCCGTCGTCCGAGGAAGCGTGTCCCCCGGGAGCAGGATTTACTGAACATGAGGGTCGCTCAGGTCTGCCCCTACTTCCACCCCCACGTCGGTGGGGTAGAATCCCACGTGCTGGACATATCCGTGGAGCTGGTGACAAGGGGTCACGAGGTGACCGTCGTGACCAGCCGCCACGCCCAGCTGCCCGTGAGGGACCATCTGGAGGGCGTGGAGATCCATAGGTCCAGGGTGCTGGTGACCCTCTTCAGGTCGCCCGTCACTCCAAGCCTGGATGAAGACTTGATGGAGGTCCCGGCAGACGTATACCACGCCCATTCACCCCCACCTGTTACGTCTTACTTCGCAGCCAAAGCCTCTGCCAGGACAGAGATCCCGCTGGTCGTCACCTACCACTGCGATCCAGAGGTGCCGGGTCCCTTCGGTTCCCTGGTCACGGGCCTCTACAGAAGAACCCTGGAGAGCTACACCATCAACAAGGCGGCAGGGGTAATCGCCACCACCAAGACCTATGCAGCCACCTCCAGAAGCCTGTGGAGGCTGGACCCCGCAGTCATCCCTAATGCAGTGGACACAAAGAGGTTCCATCCCGCTGTCTCCGGGACCGCTGTTAGGGAGAAACACGGCATCGGGGAGGAGCAGCCCTTGGTACTCTTCGTGGGTAGGCTGGTCCGTCACAAGGGGATAGAGTACCTCTTCCAGGCCCTGGTGAATTTGGACGCACGCCTTCTCATAGTCGGCAGCGGTGACCATGCATCCTTCTTGCAGAAGATGGCCTCCGCTCTCGGCCTTGGGGAGAAGGTGATCTTTGCCGGAAAGGTCTCCCCTGAGGTCCTACCTAGCTACTACGCCGCCTGCGATGTCTTCGTCCTTCCGTCAATCTCCAGGCTGGAAGCCTTTGGCATTGCCGCCCTGGAGGCGATGGCTAGCGGGAGGCCTGTAGTCGTGTCCGATGTGCCCGGCGTGAGGGAGGTCATAAGCGACGGTGTTGAGGGGGTCCTGGCGGAGCCCATGAACCCGGAGGACATCGCGTACAAGATAGGCACGCTCCTACGAGACCCCGCCCAGGGGCACAAGATGGGCTCTCGAGGCAGACGCAAGGTGGAGCAGGATTTCGCCCTAAATAGGGTGGTTGACCGCTTGGAGGACTGTTACGCGCGGCTTCAATCCACCACTTTTAGCGAATAGGGATCGCCGTTGCGGCCCCAGGCCCTCCAGGACCTCTCGTCATAGGGATAGGCGGTGATGATATGGACGTACCCGAGCCTCTGAAAGAAATCCAGGTCCTGTGGCGAAGGCCTAGCATCTGGCCCAGGATGGGAGTGCACGGTCCCCACGACACTGAAGTCGATGGGCAGCATGTGCAGATGGAAGATGGCATGGGATTCCCCTCCGACGGTCCCTGGGACGAGCATGATCTCGGATACCACCCCGCCCTCCGCCCTCAGGATGGCGCCAAACTCCATGGGGTAGCTCTCCCGGGAGGCCTCGAGAATCATTTCCAGGGTCTCCCGCTGGATGGAGTCCGCCCGCTTCCTCAAAGGTCCAGGCCCTCCATCAGCTTCTCGTTCACCCGGGAGTAGAAGGCCTTGGTGAAGCGCACGAAGCGGGCCCTTCTCTCGGAGATAGTGAAGCTGACCTTCTCTCCCCCCTTAAGCTTCTCCTCCTGCTGTCCGTCCAAGACTAGATAGCAGGCCCCGGGTTTCATCAGCTCCACCTCGATTCTGCTCTCCGCAGGAACGACGGTGGGGCGCAAGGTCTGCCGGAAGGGTGCTAGGGCCGTGATGACGAAGGCCCTGACCCTGGGATCCACCACTGGCCCTCCAGCCGACATGGAGTAGGCCGTTGATCCCGTGGGCGTCGCCACGATTACGCCGTCTCCTTCGACCCGGGACACTGGCTCCCCATCCACTGATATCTTGAATCGCCTCACCTTAGCAAGACTGGCGGTGTGGATCACCGCCTCGTTGGTGCAGTCAGCCAACCGCCTTCCGGCTATGTCCACCCTGAGCTTTATCCTCTCATCAATGACGAACTTCCCCCGGGAGAGGTTCTGAAGGGCCCTCTCGAGGTCGCCGACGCTCACCTCTGTCAGGAAGCCGACCCGGCTGATGTTGACGCCCATAACCTGAAAGTCCCCCATCTGCAAGGCCCTCAGGATTGTGCCATCACCTCCCACGGTCACCAGAAAGTCGATGGCCATTACATCCAGGGCCGCACCCTCCTCGCCGAGCACCGACGCTAGGTCCTCCTCTATGAGGACCTTGTGCTCTCTTCTCAATATATCAACCACGGACTTCGTCGCCTTGATCGCCTTCGAGGACTTCGGGTTGGCGGTAACTCCGAACCTCAAAGGACCACCTCCAAGAGGGTCCTGTCTCCCAGGGCGAACAGGTTGGAACGGTAGGCCGGGTCCAAAGGCATGTTCAATGGATTGCCTTCTAGACCATAAACCTCTCCTCCTGCCTCTCGAACGATAAGGGTGCTGGCAGCCACATCGGTAATCCTCAGCTCGAGGTCCTTGGCGGTGCTGTTCATGTAGTAGAGGTCGGCCGCTCCCAAGGCCACCATGCACATGTCCAGGCAGGCGGCCCCCAGGCTCCTTACCCTCCTGCACATTCGGGCCAGCTCGAAGGCCTTTCTGTGGGCCCGGCTCCCCAGGTATATGAGGAAGAGGGACTCCTCATGCGCATAGGGGGCAACCCTGGCCCTCTGCCCATTCACCCATGCCCCCTTCCCCCTCTCAGCCTCATAGGTCCACCCCGTTACCATATCCTTGACGACTGCCCACTGAGCGCCCTGCAGGTCCTCCCGGCAGATGGCCAGCGACACGGCGTACATGGGAATGCCCCTCAGGGCATTGTACGTCCCGTCCACTGGGTCCGCCACCACCGTCCAGTCGCTTCCCACATCCTCGAATTCCGACTCCTCACTCAGAAAGTTCAGCTCGACATCCGCCTCTTGGATAACGCTCTTCAGGGCGGCCTCGGAGATCCTATCCACCATGGCCGTCGGAGATCCGTCAGCCCCTATCCCTACCTCCACGTGCCACTCGTCTCGACGGAGGGATTGAACAGCCTTCCGGGCAGCGTCGGCTGCCTTGATGAGCAGCTCTCTCACGCTGCGTCTAACCCTCTTCCTTGTATTAAGGTTGGGGACGTTTCGACTTCAGACATGGAGCGGGCTCAGGTGTCGAGCAGGGCGGCCATGGTGGGCCCATGCCTACTCGATATACTTATATAGAAGGTCTAACATACATGCCTGTTAACCCAGTACTATCTGGAGGAAACATATATGATATCTGGCGGAACACCGATACTGGTCCTGAAGGAAGGAACCAGGAGGGAAAGGGGCAAAGGAGCTCAATTCAACAACATCGCCGCGGCTAAGGCGGTTGCCGATTCTGTAAGGTCCACCCTCGGTCCCCGAGGAATGGACAAGATGCTCGTGGACAGCCTCGGGGATGTCGTGATCACCAACGATGGCGTGACCATTCTGAAGGAGATAGACATAGAGCACCCCGCGGCCAAGATGCTCGTGGAGGTCGCGAAGACCCAGGACGAGGAGTGCGGTGATGGCACGACCACCGCCGTGATCCTTGCCGGCGAGCTGCTGAAGCGAGCGGAGGAACTCATCGAGCAGAACGTTCATCCCACCGTCATCGCCCAAGGCTACAGGATGGCGGCCGACAAAGCTCGGGAGGCCCTGCAGAAGGTCTCCCAGAAGGTTTCCTACGAGGACACCGACAAGCTGAAGGAGATAGCCAAGACGGCCATGATAAGCAAGAGTGCGTCCGCGCATCGAGCACAGCTTGCGGATGTCGCCGTCAAGGCCGTTCAGTCGGTTGCCGAGAAGATGGGCAACCGTTGGACCGTGGATGAGGACAACATCCAGATCACGAAGAAGCAGGGGGGCAGCATCTCCGACACCGAGATCGTGGAAGGCATCATCGTGGACAAAGAGAGGGTCCACACCGGCATGCCTGCCCAGGTGAAGGACGCCAAGATCGCCTTGGTAGACGCGGCCCTGGAGGTCAAGAAGACAGAGTTTGATGCCCGCATCGAAATCTCCGATCCATCCCAGCTCCAGGCCTTCCTGCAAGAGGAGGAGAACATTCTCCGGAAGATGGTCGATACCGTCAAGAAGTCCGGGGCCAACATCCTCTTCTGTCAGAAGGGCATCGACGACCTGGCCCAGCACTTCCTGGCCAAGGAGGGCATCTACGCAGTCCGCCGGGTCAAGAAGTCAGACATGGAGAAGCTGGCAAAGGCCACGGGCGGCAGAGTTGTGACGAAGCTAGACGAGCTTTCCAAGGATGACCTCGGGAAGGCTAAGGAGGTCTACGAGAAGAAGATCGGCGAGGACAAGATGACCTTCGTCACTGGCTGCAAGAACCCCAAGGCAGTCTCCCTCCTCATCCGCGGGGGAACTGAGCACGTGGTGGATGAGCTGGAGCGGTCCATCGTGGACGCCAACTCCGTTGTGGCAGTAGCCATCGAGGATGGCAAGCTGATCACGGGCGGTGGCTCCTCCGCCATGGAGATAGCTATAGCCCTGAGAGGCTACGCCCCCAGTGTGGGTGGCAGGGAGCAGATAGCCATCGAGGCCTTCGCCGACGCAGTGGAGGTCGTCCCCAGGACCCTTGCAGAGAACGCGGGGCTTGACCCCATTGACACCCTCATCGACCTTCGGAAGCAGCACAAGAAGGGCAAGAAGAACGCAGGCATCAACGTCTTCACCGGAAAGATCACGGACATGCTGACGGAGAAGGTCTTGGAGCCCATCAGGGTGGGCACTCAGGCCATCGACTCCGCCACTGACGCAGCCGTCATGATCCTGCGAATCGACGACGTGATCGCCGCCAAGACGAAGGCACCCGAGATGCCAGCAGGCGGACCTGGCGGGATGCCCGGCGGCGACATGGGCGAAGGGGAGTTCTGAGACCCCGAAGCACCGCATTCCGTCCCTCCGCCCCCTTGGGAGGCGGTCGCTTGACGAAGGAAGGCCCGAAGAGGGAAGAGACCAGGCGGCTCACCAAGAAGGAGCTAGAAGCGAAGCTTGCGGAATCTCAGCAGCAGCTCGGCGATAAGGAGAAGAGGATAGGGGAGCTCCTCAACAAGCTGGCCTATCAGCAGGCCGAGCTGGAGAACCTCAGGAAGAGGGTTGAGAAGGAGAGGCAGCAGCTACTCCGCTATGCCTCAGAGGCCGTCGTGCGGAACCTTCTTCCCATAGTGGACGAGTTCGAGCTCGCCTTAAACTCTATGAAGGACAGGGACGATGACTTCTCCAGCGGCATCAGGATGATCTACGACAACCTCATGAAGCTCCTCCGGACCGAAGGTGTCAAGGAGATAGAAGCTGATGGAATGATGTTCGACCCCTACCTCCACGAGGCCGTGAGCTACGTGGAGGGGGCCGAGGGCGATGGAAAGGTGGTGCGGGTCCTTCAGAAGGGCTACAGGCTGGAGGACCGGATTCTCAGGCCCTCTCAGGTAGTGGTCAGCAGAAAGGGAGGTGAGCCCGTTGGGTAGAATAATCGGAATCGACCTGGGGACGACGAACTCTGAGGCGGCAGTTATGCAGGGCGGGAGGCCCGTTATAGTCCCTAGTGCTGAGGGGAGCACCTACGGCGGCAAGATGTTCCCCTCTGTGGTGGCCTTCACGAAGGACGGTCAGATCCTCGTTGGGGAGCCGGCCAAGAGGCAGGCCGTCCTCAATCCGGAGGGAACCATCATTCAGATCAAGCGGAAGATGGGGACCGACCACAAGGTGGAGGTGAAGAAGAAGAAATACACCCCCCAGGAGATCTCGGCGATGATTCTGCGCAAGATCAAGACCGACGCCGAGGCCTTCCTGGGAGAGGAGGTCAAGCAGGCCGTCATAACGGTCCCCGCCTACTTCAACGACAACCAGAGGCAGGCAACCAAGGACGCAGGGGCTATAGCCGGTCTCGAAGTTCTCCGCCTCATAAACGAACCGACGGCAGCCGCCTTTGCCTATGGCTTGGAGAAGAAGGAGGAGGCGAAGGTCGTTGTCTTGGACCTGGGCGGCGGAACCTTCGACGTCACCCTTATGGAGATGGGGGACGGAGTCTTCGAAGTGGTGAGCACCAACGGCAACACCCGCCTCGGCGGCCTGGACATGGACAACGCCGTCATCGACTACATATTGGAGGAGTTCGAGGAGAAACAGGGAATCGATCTCAGAGACGACAGGAACGCCATGCAGCGCGTGAGGGACGCTGCCGAGAGGGCGAAGATCGAGCTGTCAGGGACGACCACGACCACCATGAACCTACCCTTCATCGCAGAAAAGGAGGGCAAGCCCGTCCACTTGGAGATGGAGCTGACGCGAGCCAAGTTGGAGCAGCTGGTAGAGCCGGTTCTGGAAAGGACGGTACCGCCCATAAAACAGGCCTTCAAGGACGCCAAGTGGAAGTACGAGGAGGTACAGCACGTCATCCTTGTCGGCGGCCCCACCAGAATGCCTGTGGTCCGGGCCCACTTTGAGAAAGTCATCGGTAGGAAGGCAGAGCGCGGGGTGGACCCCATGCAGTGTGTCGCCATGGGTGCCGCCATCCAGGGTGGCGTCCTGGCGGGGGAGGTCAAGGACATCCTTCTATTGGATGTAACGCCCCTAAGCCTCGGGGTTGAGACCCTGGGAGGCGTTTTCACGAGGCTGATAGACAGGAACACCACGATTCCGGTGAAGAAGAACCAGGTCTTCACCACCGCCCAGGATGGTCAGACGACGGTGGAAATCCACGTCCTCCAGGGAGAGAGGCCGATGGCGGCAGACAACGTCTCCCTGGGCAGGTTCCACTTGACGGGTATCCTGACCGCTCCTAGGGGCGTTCCCCAGATCGACGTCACCTTCGACATAGATGCCAGCGGAATCCTCCACGTGTCGGCCAAAGACCTGGGCACCGGGAAGGAAGAGAAGCTGACCATCACCGCCCCCCAGCGTCTCTCCGAGGATGAGATAGACAGCATGGTCAAGGATGCGGAGAAGTTCGCTGAACAGGACCGCCGGCGGAAGGAGCTGGCGGATACGAAGAACCAGGCGGACGCCCTCGTCTACAGCACGGAGAAGATGCTCAAGGAGATGGGCGACAAGGTCAGCGAAACCACGAAGAAGGCCGTGGAGGAGAAAGTGGGGGCTCTGAAGGAGGTCATGGACACCGACGACATCGGGAAGCTGAAGAAGGCCATCGAGGAGCTCAGCGCCGAGGCCCAGAAGGTGGGGATGGAGGTCTATCAGAAGGCCCAGGCTGAGAGGGCCAAGGAAGAGAAGGGCGAGAAGAAGTCCTCCTCGGACGAGAAGGTGGTGGACGCCGACTACGAGGACGTGAGCGACGAGAAGGAGTAAGGAAAGTTTATTGATTCGTTTCTCGATTTCATCTGCACTTCATGGCCAAAAGGGACTACTACGAAGTTCTCGGGATATCCAGGGACGCCTCGAAGGATGAGATCAAGAAGGCCTATCGCCGGCTGGCCAAGAAGTACCACCCCGACCTGAACAAGGACAACCCTAAGGAAGCTGAGGAGAAGTTCAAGGAGCTCTCGGAGGCCTACGAGGTCCTCGCGGAGGATGAGAAGAGGGCCCTCTACGACAGGTTTGGGCATGAAGGGGTTCAGAGGACCTTCGTTGACGGTGGTTTCGACTGGTCCGACTTCACTCACTTTCGTGACATAGAGGACATCTTCGCCAACTCCTTCTTCCGAGACTTCTTCAGCGACTTCGGCAGACCCTCGGGAGGCAGCCTTTTCGAGGAGTTCTTCCGAAGGAGTGCGGGGGAGATGTTCAGGGGGCCCGTGAAAGGCCGGGACCTGAGGATGGACATCACATGCACCCTGGAGGAGGTTGCCAAGGGCACCAGGCGGGACGTTCAGGTGCCCCGAAGGGTGACCTGCGAGGACTGCGACGGAACAGGGGCCGAGAATGGGGTGATGACCACCTGCCCCCAATGCGGCGGCGCCGGTCAGGTGAGAGATGTTCAGCGCAGAGGCTTCAGTCAGATGATCACCATAACCCCCTGTCCCAGGTGCAGAGGCCGAGGGAAGTGGCCTGAGAGTACGTGCAGAACCTGCGAAGGTCAGGGGGCCCTACAGAAGACCTCTCGAGTGGCCGTCGCCATACCGGAAGGAGCCTACGATGGCCTCAGCCTCAGGATTCCGGGAAAGGGAGAAGCGGGGGAGCGAGGAGGCCCTCCCGGGGACCTCTATATCGTCCTCCACTTGGAGGAGCACGAGGTCTTTCAGAGAGATGGCAGGGACCTCATTGTGGAAGTACCCATAAGCTTCGTTCAGGCAACCCTCGGAGCCGAGGTTGCTGTTCCCACCCTGTCAGGCAAGACGACACTGAAGGTTCCTCCAGGGACCCAGAGCCACACCGTCTTCCGTCTCAAGGGGAAGGGGCTTCCGGACCTGGACCGGAGGGGTAAAGGGGACCAGCTCGTCAGGGTTGTGGTGGCCATCCCGAAGGATCTGTCGGGAGAGGACAAGAAGCTCCTCAGGAAGCTGGGGGATTCCCTCGGGGACTACGCGAGAGAAGGAGGCAAGGAAAGATAGACTCTTCAAATCTATATGGGAGCTCACCCTTCTCCCACAAGATGGGGAAGATACTGGGTGTCATGACCACGGATTTTCGCCTCTATCACGACCTCGTCTCCAGGCTCAAGGAGCGGGACATCCCCTTCATGAGTCTATCCTACAACGAACCGATTCCTCCAGAGGTGTGCGTCATCCTCACATCAGAAGAGGAGCTGCAACGGGTCGACTTCGAGCCAAAGGTCCCGTGCGACAACGTGGAAGACGGCATCGCCAGAGCCGTGCAGTTCGTCAGGGGGAAGACCGCCTTCAAGCAGGTCGTGGTGGGAATCGATCCAGGGCCTCGGCCGGGGGTGGCCATCCTGGGAGATGGAGAAGTGGTTGACACCAGGACTGCTCCCTCCCCAGAGGCGGTCCTTGATGTGTATCTGAGCGTGTTGAGGAACTACGATTTCGAGGGGCTACAGGTAAGGATCGGCCACGGAGATCCGACCAACAGAAACAGGATCATAAACGCCCTCTCTCGGGCCAGGGTACAGGTGGAGATCGTCGACGAGCGGGGAACCACAAGGAGATACAAGAGGAGGGACGATGCCAGGAACATTGAGTCCGCCATCGACATCGCCGTCGGTCGAGGGGTGCTGGCCGAGAGCTGGTACGACATCTTCCCCACCCGCGGGGAGCTGAGGGAGATTCAGAGGCGGAGCAGGATACGGTCGGGGGGCCGCCTGACCATATCCAAGGAGCTGGCGGAGAAGGTGGCCCGAGGCGAGATGACGCTGTCGGAGGCCATCGAGAAACAGGCCTCAAGCTCCCAGGCTGCAGGTTGATGGTCATCTCGTTGGAGAGACCCTAACCCAAATAATCAAATATGGCCTATTGGCTTAATCAGAAACGATGCCAGAGAGGGTCATTCTCAAAGTAGCAGAGGCCCCACAATCGGACGTCGGCCTCGGGAGGGCTCGCGTGGACACGAGGACAAGGATGGCTCTGGGCGTCGATGTGGGGGAGATAATCGAGATTGTGGGGAAGAAGAGCACCGCCGCGAAGCTCTTCCGCACGATGCAGGAGGACGAGGGGAAGGGCATTGTCAGGGTCGACGGCCTTGTCCGCCGGAACCTGGGTGTCTCCATCGGAGACAAGGTAGAGGTGAAGAAGGGCGACGTACAGGCCGCCCAACGGGTCACCATCGCACCCATCATCAGCGAGGGACACAAGGTCAGCTTCGGACAGGGCATAGAGAACTTCGTGAAGAGAGGCCTCCTCAAGAGGCCCGTGGTAAAAGGAGACGTGGTAATAGTCCCGGGGATAGCCCTCATGGGAGGGGCCCTCCCCTTCATGGTCATCAGGACTGTCCCAAGGGGCATCGTCCAGATTGCAGAAGAATCTCTCATTGAGATGAAGGAGGAGCCCATCAAGGAGGGTGAGATTCTAACGCCCACCATCACCTACGAGGACATCGGGGGCCTCCATGAAGAGCTCATGAGGGTGAGGGAGATGATCGAGCTTCCTCTGAAGCACCCTGAGCTCTTCGAGCGGCTGGGCATCGACCCTCCGAAGGGCGTTCTTCTCTTCGGTCCCCCGGGGACGGGGAAGACCCTGATTGCGAAGGCCGTGGCCAACGAGGCAGGGGCCAATTTCTACTCCATTCAGGGTCCCGAGATCATGTCCAAGTACTACGGCCAGAGCGAGGAGAGGCTCCGGGAGAAGTTCGAGGAGGCCCAGAAGAACTCCCCCTCCGTCCTGTTCATCGACGAGTTGGACTCCATAGCCCCGAAGCGGGAGGAGGTCACGGGGGAGGTAGAGAGAAGGGTGGTAGCTCAGCTGCTGACCCTCATGGACGGCCTCAGCGGACGGGGCCAAGTTATCGTGATAGGAGCTACCAACCGGGAGGACGCCATCGATCCCGCCCTGAGGAGGCCCGGTCGCTTCGACAGGGAGATAGAGATTGGCGTTCCGGACAGGGATGGCAGGAAGGAGATCCTACAGATTCACACTCGAGGCATGCCCATTGAGGGAACAGATGAGGACAGAGACATGATCCTCACGAAGCTAGCCAATATCACCCACGGCTTCGTTGGAGCCGATCTGGCCGCCCTGGCAAGGGAGGCGGCCATGAAGGCTCTCAGGAGGTATTTGCCCGAGATTGACCTGGATCAACCCATTCCCGCCCAGATCCTCGAGAAGATGAGGGTCATCAAGGAGGACTTCAAGGAGGCCCTCAAAGAGGTGGAGCCCAGCGCCCTCAGAGAGGTGCTGGTGGAGATCCCGAGGGTGGGATGGGAGGACGTTGGCGGCCTTGAGGACGTCAAGCGACACCTCGTCGAGGCCGTGGAAATGCCCATCAAGAACCCCGAGTCCTTCAGGCGCATGGGCATTCGACCCCCTAGGGGAATCCTCCTCTATGGCCCGCCAGGTACGGGCAAAACCCTCCTGGCAAAGGCTGTGGCCACGGAGTCTGAGGCTAACTTCATCTCCATCAAGGGTCCGGAGGTCATGTCCAAGTGGGTGGGGGAGAGCGAGAAGGCCATACGGCAGATTTTCAAGAAGGCCAAGCAGGTGGCCCCATGCGTTGTCTTCCTGGACGAGATAGATGCCCTGACTCCCAGGAGGGGTGCCGTCACGGGTGACTCCGGCGTCAGTGAGCGCCTGGTGAACCAGCTCCTCACCTCTTTGGACGGCCTGGAGACCATGGAGGGGGTGGTGACCATCGGTGCCACCAACCGCCCCGACATGCTGGACCCAGCCCTCCTAAGGCCTGGCCGTTTCGACCGCCTCTTAATGATACCTGTTCCCGACGAAAAGGCCCGCCTGGAGATATTCAAGGTACACACGAGGCACATGCCCCTGGACACGGATGTGAACCTGGAGAAGCTGGCAGAGGATCTAGAGGGCTATGTAGGAGCCGACATCGAAGCCTTCTGTCGAGAGGCCGCCATGCACGCCCTCCGGGAGAACCGAGACGCCGTCCTGGTCCAGGGAGAGGACTTCGAGGCCGCGAAGAAGGTGGTCTTCCCCTCCGTTGACGAGGATACCATCAAGCTCTACGAGCAGATTGGCCAGGAGATCCAGAAGCGGGTTGTGAAGAAGCGCAGAGAAGAGGTACTGGGCTACTACCGCTGATCTTCCCGCTCCCTTCTCGGGCCATCCGAGGCAAACTAATATAAATGTAAGTAGATACGGGGCCGTCAGAAGGTGATGGGATGAAGAGGTTCGTTACGGAACTCACTGGCAAGACCGTCATGACCAATGACGGCCGAATCCTTGGCGTGATAGAGAACTTCGTGGTGGACACCAGGAGTGGACACGTGCAGGACGTCCTGGTTGCCCCCTCTGAAGAGATAGACGTCAGGGCCTTCCGGGTGGACCCGCAGGGGAGGCTGCTTCTTCCCTTCCAGGGCATGAAGGCCATCCGGGACGTGGTGGTGATGGAACTAGGTTAGCTTCGCGCCGTCGATTTCTCATGGGAAGCGCAAGATAAAGATGAACAAAACTGATATAGGGAATTGCCTTTAAGTTACTGAATGGTTTCTTTCGACTTCGCCCTGGGGCTCAGTTTTGTCATCATAGGCATCGTCCTGCTCCTCATAGAGGCCTCCTCCCCTGGGTTCTTCATAGCGGTCCCCGCCACCGTCCTCATAGTCCTAGGCCTTCTCGGGATGTACATTCCCAACTTCTACTTCTCCCCCTGGGCCCCCATAACCGCCATTGTGGTTGGTGCGCCACTGACCTACGTTACCCTCCTCCTATATCAGAAGCTGGCACCGCCTTCCCCTCCCACCACGACGGTGGGGGAGTCCCTCATCGGCAGGACAGGTGTTGTCGAGCGGGAGGTCGTTCCCGACTCCATCAAGGGAAAGGTCAACATCGACAACCAGACGTGGAGTGCCACCTCCGTTGACCCTATTCCGGCGGGTGCGAAGGTGAGGGTCGTGGCCAGCCGTGGGGTCCACGTGACCGTGGAGCCGGTCAAAGTCAAGAAGGAGGAGCCCAAGGAGACGAAGAAGGAGGAGTGATAATATGCGATCGGAATTGAAAGGATTGGGAGCGTGGACAGTGGCTCTGCCCGGAGCCCTTGTGCTGGGCATCACGGCGCAGCTACCCGCAGAGCTGATAATCGCGCTGGCTCTACTGGTTCTGTTCACCGTCATAATCCTGTTTATGACGGCGGTGAAGATCATCCAGCCCTACGAGCAGGGCCTAGTCATCGTGCTGGGGAAGTTCAGGCGGGTGTTGAATCCAGGTTTCAACCTGGTGCCTCCTCTCATCTCCCAGGTCGTCAAGCTGGACCTTAGGACCCAGGTTCTGGACGTCCCGAGACAAGAGGTCATCACCAAAGACAACTCACCGACCAACGTGGATGCCATCATCTACATCAAGGTCGTCGACCCCGCCAAGTCCTATTTCGAAGTCACCAACTACAGGATGGCCACCATCGCCCTGGCCCAGACCACACTGAGGTCCACCATCGGCGACATGGAGCTGGACGAGATTCTCTACAACAGGGAGAGGATCAACCTTAGGCTGAGGGATGTGCTGGACACCGCCACGGACGCCTGGGGTGTCCGGGTGGAGGCCGTGGAGATTCGGGAGGTGGACCCCGTCGGTCCAGTGAAGTCCGCCATGGAGGAGCAGACGGCGGCGGAGAGGCAGAGGAGGGCCGCCATCTTGAGGGCCGATGGTGAGAAGCGGTCCGCCATCCTGGTGGCGGAGGGTGACAAGAGGGCCCGAATCCTCCAGGCCGAGGGCGTCCGTCAGGCTAAGATCGTCGAAGCGGAGGGGGAGAGGCTAGCGACAATCCTCGAGTGGCAGGGAGAGGCCCAGAAGCTCCGCATCCTCTCCATGGGTGCCTCTGCCCTGGACACGAAGTCCATCGCCGTCCTGAGCATGGATACCCTGAAGAAGGTGGGCGAGGGCCAGGCCACGAAGATAATCTTCCCCTTCGAGATATCGCGAATGGTGGAGGGCATCGCCGGCTATCTTGGTGTTACCAAGGAGCTCCCAGAGAGGGAGATTGCTGGCTTCAAGGACCTAGAGAAGATGCTGGGCAAGGCCGACGACGTGCTGGGACCCATCCCTCGGCGGGACGACCTGACAAAGATGCTGAAGGCCGCTGAGGAGGAGGTATCCGTGGCCGGGACCACCACCCACAAGCAGGCCGAGGCCGTACTGAAGCGGGAAGAGAAAGAGGAGCCTAAATCATAACCCTCTTATCGTCCTTGACGGTGTTGAGGACGACCTGGGTGTATGTCCTTTCCACGTAGGGCTGGGCCAGGACGCCCTTGATGAAGGTGTCCAGCTCTGCCGTGTTCTGGAACCGGGCCATGACGATGGAGTCCCACTCCCCGGTAACGTCGTACACCCCATAGACCCGGGGGTTCTCGGCCACCTTCCTCTGGACCTCCAGCAGCTTGCCCTTAGATATCCTCAGGCCTACAACCACGGGGAGGTCGAATCCCACCTTCCGCTGGTCAACGACAGCTACGTATCCCTCGATGACTCCCTCCCTCTCAAGGCGTTTCACCCTTGCGGATATCGTGCCTGTGGAGACCCCCAGCTACCTCGCCATGTCCCTGTAGCTCTTCCGGGCGTCCTGGTTGAGGTGCCTGACAATTTGTAGATCCAGCTCGTCTAAGGGAACCTCTCCTTCCCTCACGGCCATGGGGCCGCCAGTGAGCCCGTAACCTTAACCTTTCTGGGCGTGAGTTCAGTACTGACCCAACTCCCGGGCCATCTTCCTGAGACGCTCCACCCGCTTCTCGATGGGGGGATGGGTGGAGAAGAGCCCCGTCAGCACCGAGGCCCTGAAGGGATTCACGATGAAGAGGGAGGAACTGGCAGGATTCCCCGCCTCTATGGGTCTCCGCCTGTTGGACCTTTCGAGCTTCTCCAAGGCCCCTGCCAGGGCCAGAGGCCGACCTACTGTCCTGGCACCGATGGAGTCAGCCTTGTACTCGCGGCTCCTCGATACGGCCAGCTGGACGAGGAGGGCTGCGAGGGGAGCCGTGATGGCCACGATGAGTAGGATGATGAAGTTGCCCTGTCCACGGCGGCCAAAGAGGGCGCCGTATAGCCCGAATCGAGCCATGAAGGCAATGGCCCCGGCCAGAGTGGCGGCCACCGACATCACAAGGATGTCCCTGTTCTTTATGTGGGCCATCTCGTGAGCGATGACTCCTTCCAGCTCTTGCTCGGAGAGGATGTTCATGATGCCCTGGGTCACGGCGACAACGGCCCTGGACTTGTTCCGTCCCGTAGCGAAGGCGTTGGGTGTCATGGACGGAATCAGGGCTACCTTGGGCATGGGGAGATCCGCCAGGGAGGCCACTCTTCGAACGATTCGAAAGAGCCCGGGGGCGTCCTTCTCATCGACGACCTTCGCCCGGTAGGACCACAGGACAATGCGATCACTCATGAAGTAGCTGATGACGTTCATCGCCGCCGCCAACGCGAGGAAGACCACTGCTCCCAGGAACCAATCCTGGAAGAAGTATCCGCCAACCGCCCAACCCACGGCGGTGAAGAGCACGATCATCAGGACGAAGAGTCCCGCGGTCCGAATAGCAGCACCCATTGCCTCAAACTACTCAACCCCTTGATATGAATCTTACCCTGTCCCCCCGGAAAGGCAACCGGCAGGCCTGACTACCCAGCCATCTCCTCCAAGGCGATCCCTTTGACCTTGACCACCTCGAAGCTTCCCGAGGGGAGAAGCCTCTGAATCTCATCCGGAGGGACTCGAAAGGAATCGGATAGTCGCTGGACAAGCTGGCGGTGTCCTATTCTGCCGCCCGGATGCAGGATCACATACACCTCAGAGTGAGCCTCCAGAGCACCCGGGTCGGAGGCGATTATCCGTTTCGTTCCCTCATATTCGACCTCTCCGATGCCGAGTTCCAGCCCAAGTCTGTGGATGTAGTTCCGCTTCCCTCGGACGACAAAAGAGCCAGTCCGTAGATACTCGCCGCTCTCGGCCGTCTTGCTCACTTGCTCAGGCGTCACCCAGTAGGCGCTGCTGGAGCCCAGGCCCAATTGCCAGGCTTTAGAGAAGACTAATGCGAAACGGCAAGCTTCCTCGAGGTCTACGTCTCCCGCCTCCGATCCTCTCTTGAGAATGACGCTGGAAGCTCCGGGCAGGTCAGCGTGGATGTACCGGTCTCCCGCTTCCAGATGCTTCTTCACCAGCTTCTCGTTGGATCGAGCGTCGCGACCTCCTAGGATGAGGAACCCGTTTCGAGAGAGGCTCCAGCGGTAAGCATCAAACCAGAATTTCTTGGAGGGCTTGTAGGAAGGTCTAACCTCTTTCTCCCTCTTGCCGGCCGACTGGACTCTCTTGAGTTCCCGCCTGCTCTCCTCCAGGGCCCGCTCTACCTTCTTCATCCGGTCGAGCAAGGTCTTCTTCTTCTCGTAGAAGTGCCTGGCATTCTCGTCCACTCCCAGGTCATACTCCAGATTCTCCTCCCAGTCCCCCACAGCGAGCCGCAGGACGCCGCTCTCAGGGTCGACCCCTTCCCGAAGCCCCCCCTCCCTGGCCATCCTGAGGAGCTTGTCCACCTCCTGGTAGTGGGCATACAGGTAGTCGGCCACCCTCCCCGCGGTCATAACCTCTTCGTTGAGTTCTTTGAGGACTTCCTCCTGTTTCCTTATCCTCCTCTCCACCCTCTCCACGTCCTCATCCCTTGGTGGTTCCTCACGGGCGGACTTCACGTACTCCTCGAGGGCCGCACTCATTCTCTCGAACTCCTTCGTTTGAAGGCCTTCGTAACTCCTCAAGGGAAAGGGTATCACGTCGATCGGGCCTTCTTCGAAAACGACCACCGGAGCAGGTTCCTTCATGGCATCAAAGAGCCCTTGGAGTTCCTCGTAGATGGCCACGATTTGCTCTTCCCCTAGGTGCCCTACCGTCACATCCTTCTGGATCCCGGCCCTGAGGCAAAGCTCCTCGGCGTAGATTCCTCCCAGGTTAAGGCCAGAGGCTAGTGTCCTCACTACCGCCCCCTTCCTGCTCTGTAGGACCTCTCTGAAGCCCTCGAGGTCCAGCTGGAGGGGGTTCACACCTTCAGGCGGGAAGATGTATGGCTGCCCCCGCTTGATCTCCCTAGCCTTCCACTTACCTGGTCGAAGGACGTGAATGATCTCGTCTTCGCGGAGCAGGATAAGGTTACCCTTCCCGAACATCTCTAGAATTAGGGTGTACTGGGCCTCTTTTTCGAATTCTAGGAGGAGGATTCGATCGAAACCCCTCTGGCGAACCTCCTTGAGGACGGCATTGCCAAGGGCCTTTCGAAGGGTCTGAACGAAGGCGGGGGGCTCGCTGGGCTTGTCGAAACCCTCACCCAGAAATATCCACTTCCCCGGTTCGATGAAGACCTCCCGCTTGCCCTCCCTGGGGATGTTTAGCCTAAGAATGAAGGAGGAGTCTGTCTGATAGACCTTGTCTAGGTAAGCCCCTTGAAGCTCGGAGAGCTCTCCGAGGAGGACTCGAAGGTCAAAGCTGGTGACACCTTCCTTCATGAGTTCTAGAAGGCGAAGGGGGTTACTTAAGGATGCTCAGTCACCCTCGTCTCGACAAAGATATAAGCGGCGACCCTGATTGCTGAAGGAGCAGAGGCCGTTGTGGCTCAGCAGGTAGAGCGACGCCTTGGTAAGGCGAGAGGGAGAATGTCATGTTGTTTAGACGTAGCCCCTCTCCCCCAGGAAGGCGTAGGCCGGGGGTTCGAATCCCCCCAACGGCTTCCTCTCTCGGCTTAGAGTCTGGGAACCAAGCCCACAGACCTAGGGCTTCCCTTGCAGGATGGACATCATGGGAATGAGAGAGCTATATGCGCCGATAGATCAGCGGAAGTCGCGGCCTTCGCAAGGCGGGACACCTAGTGTCTCTCGAAATAGGCGGAAGCCCCGGGGACGACTCCCGGTGGGTCCACTACTTCCTCGCTCTGGGCAGGGGCTGCTAGGTAAAGGGCATCGTGTGGCAGGTGACGGGCGTAAGCCCCCTTCTGGCTGTGCACGGCCCTCGTCCCACCGATTCGTTGATGAACTCCGCTTATCGGCAGGTATGAAACATTACAGTGGGCGTCCAATCCGTCGATGCGGGGGGTTGGAGCCACGTGTATTATCAAGAAACAGAATTACGAAAGATTTATCATGCAATTCGCTATCAAGTCGCACAGGGGCGCCGAGGAGGGGCGCGGCAGAAGTACCCAAGGCCTGCGCGGCGGGGGGAGGTG
>CAYFYB010000022.1:0-28871 GCA_964347345.1 uncultured Methanomassiliicoccales archaeon
CCGCGACCTCCGCCTTGCGAAGGCGGCGATCTTCCACTGATCTATGGGCCCTTGGAATCTATCATGGAGAGGGGCCCCTTAAAGCTCGCTCTCGGCAAGCCGTCTTCGAATGAGCATCCGAGACTTGTCCTTCGGGGCCGCGGTAGAGCCGAGGTTTCCACGGAAATGTTACCTACATAGCACACCAATCCACGAGCAAGGCATTGGCCTCGGCCTTGAAACTATAGTTTTCAATCTCTGGTTTCAAGACAGGCTCCTTCCGAGGCTCATGGAAGACCTGAAGGATGGCACTGCATCCAATGGCCAAATGTTTATTGGTGACTCGCTCCTGAGGAACCCCATGCCTGAAGGGAAGGCGATGGTCCGGGTGCTTCTGCCTCGAGCCCTGCTGGAGTACTCTGGCGGAGAGGACTTCGTAGACATTTCAGCCCGCACGTTGGCGGAGGCGATTACGAAGCTCGGTTCCCGGCTTCCAGGCATCCGAGAGAGGGTCCTGGATGACCAGGGTAGGGTACGGAAGTTCGTTCACGTATTCGTGAACCAGGAGTCAGTAGCGCACCTGAATCCCGAAAGTGTTCCCCTCAAGCCGGGGGACACGGTTCACATCCTTCCCTCAGTGGCAGGTGGATAACATGGCCGATGTGAGAAAGGGTGAAACTGCTGTCGTCGTGGGCACTCGCAAAGGACTCTTCATCTTCCATTCAAGGGATAGGAGGAGCTGGAGATCCCGGGGTCCCTACTTCGAAGGTCATACCATAAAGCACGCCGTCCTCGACCCTCGAGATAGTAGAACAGTCTGGGCGGGAGTGACCACGGGCCACTGGGGACCCACCGTCCAGAGGTCTTTAGACTTCGGCGAAGAGTGGATTCGAGGGAAGGAAGGGCCCCACTACTCGAAGGAATCGGGGCTGAGTGTGGAGCGGATCTGGCAGGTCCAGCCAGGCCTTGGGGAGGAACTCTGGGCTGGGGTGGAGCCAGCGGGATTGTTCCGCAGCGATGACCATGGGGAGACGTGGACATCGATTGATGGACTCAACTACAGGCCCGACAGGAAGGACTGGCAGCCAGGGGCTGGCGGGCTCTGCCTGCACACCATCCTGCCATATCCAGGAGACCCAAAGCGCATGGTGGTCGGCATCTCCGCCGTTGGTGTCCTGGGAACCAATGACGGAGGTCAGTCGTGGCGCTTGATGAACGGGGAGGTCCGAGCGGACTTCCTGCCCGAGAAGGTGACGAGGGAGGACCAGCTCGGCTCCTGTGTCCACAAGATGGTCCGGGATCCCGGCGACCCTGCCTTACTGTATCAGCAGAACCACTGTGGGGTGTATAAGAGGCGAAGGGGCGAACCCTCCTGGACCGCCATCGAGAAGGGACTGCCAGCCACTTTTGGGTTCCCAATGGCTGCCCACCCTCACAATCCGGGGACGGTGTACGTCGTTCCTCTGGTGGGCGACTTCAACCGCGTGCTGCCCCAGGCCTCCATGGCGGTCTACAGGACCAGCGACGGGGGCGGAGAGTGGGGGCGGCTCTCCAAGGGGCTGCCACAGAAAGGAGCCTACTTCACGATTCTACGAGACGCAATGCGAACGGACCAGAACGACCCAGCAGGCGTGTACGTGGGGACCAAGACTGGACAGCTTTATCACAGTCGCGACGATGGCGAGTCCTGGCAGACGATGAGTGACCTCCTGCCGCCCGTCCTCTCCGTCGACGCGGGGATTGTGGGAGGTTCCTGATCGGCCTCTAGTCCCGTCTATTGCGTCATACAAGCCTCCAAAGCAACGTTTAAATCGGCCGCATAGCTGATGAGGGACGGGAAGTCATCCCAATGGGCTTGAGGATATACAACACTAGGACGAAGCAGAAGGAGGAGTTCCAGCCTTTGGGCGAGGAGGTCCGCATGTACATCTGCGGGCCTACTGTCTACGACTACGCTCACCTGGGCCATGCTAAGACATACGTGGTCTTTGACGTGGTCCGCCGCTACCTGGAGTCTAAGGGATGGACGACAGTTCACGTGCAGAACTTCACCGACATAGAGGACTCCATCACCAGGCGGGCCCAGGAGGAGGGTGAACCCCCCATGAAACTTGCCGAGAGGTTCATCCACGCCTTCTTGGAGGACATGGACCGGTTGAAGATCAGGAGAGCGCATCACTACCCCAGGGTTACAGAACACGTGGAAGGGATGATAGCGGTCATACGTGAGCTCGTGGAAGAAGGCCAGGCCTACGTCGTGGACGGGGAGGTCTACTTGAAAGTCCCTGAGAACGCCCTCGGCCACCTCAGTGGTCGCTCGGTGGAAGAGATGGTGGTGCAGGAGCTTCAGGCGGACTCCAGGAGGGAGGGCCCTCTGGACTTCGCCCTCTGGAAGAGATCCAAGCCGGGGGAACTCTCCTGGCCCAGTCCCTGGGGTGATGGTCGTCCAGGATGGCACGTGGAGTGTTACGTCATGGCGACCCAGTACTTGGGGCCAACCTTCGATATCCACGGTGGAGGAATGGACCTGATCTTTCCCCATCACGAGAGCGAAGACCTCATTTCCCGTGCCGTGGGGAAGGGGGACTTCGCCCGGTTCTGGCTCCACAATGGCTTCATGACCATCAAGTCGAAGCGAATGTCCAAGTCTCTGGGGAACTTCGTAACCATCCGCGAGGCTCTCAAGGACTTCGACTGGGAGGTCCTCAGGTACTTCATCCTGAAGACTCACTACAGGGACACGGTGGACTACAGTGAGGAGGGCCTGAGAAGGGCGGAAAAGGAGCACTCTGAGTTGGCGGCGGCCATATTGAGGCTCAGAGAGGCGGCCGATGCTGGAGAGCCAGGAGAGATCAGGGCCCTCCTGGAGCGGGCTGACGGGGTGCGGAAGACCTTCACGGAGGCCATGGACGACGACCTTGACACTGTCCAGGCTGTGACGGCCATCCTTGAACTCGCAAGGGCAGTGAACGCTTCTGGCGATTTGCCTGGGACGACCGCAGAGAAGCTCTTCTCCGACCTCTGCGACTACTGCCAGGTCCTGGGGCTCTGCGAGGAAGAGCTGGAGGCCTAGGTTACGTCGATAACCTTTTAATAGCCACTCTCATAGAGCGATTGTTAGCCATGGCGGAGTTCAGAGCTGTAATCAACGACCCCAAGACGGGGAGGTCCTACACTAGAGAGGTCAAGGGCCACTACGCAGGAGCCCTGATAGGCAAGAGAATAGGCGAGGAGGTGGACGGCATCTTCTTCGACCTGCCCGGATACAAGCTCCTCTTTACCGGCGGCTCCGATAAGGACGGTTTCCCCATGAGGGGAGACCTGCCCGGCCCCAGGAGGAAGAGGGTCCTGGTGGCGGGGGGCACCGGCTTCAAGCCCGTAAGGCAGGGTTTGCGGCGGCGGAAGACCCTTAGGGGGAACGCCGTCAGCCCCGACACGGTACAACTCAACCTCAGAATCATCACATACGGTCCGAAGTCCATACAGGATGCCTTCAAGGAGAAGGTGGCGACCAAGTGAAGGTTCCGGAGCAACCGAAGGCAAACATCGGCCTCGTGGGCCACGTAGACCACGGGAAGACCACCCTGGCAAAGATGCTCACTGGAGAGTACACCGACAGACACAGTGAGGAGATCAAGAGGGGCATATCTATCCGCCTGGGCTATGCCGACACGGCTTTCTACAAGTGTCCCAACTGCGAGGAGCCCCAGGCGTACAGCACCTCCCCGGACTGCCCCATCTGTGGCACCCAGGGGGAGTTCCTTAGGGCCGTAAGCTTCGTGGACTCTCCTGGCCACGAGACCCTGATGGCTACGATGCTCTCGGGTGCTGCGTTGATGGACGGGGCCCTATTGTTGATCGCCGCCAACGAGCGCTGTCCCCAGCCCCAGACAAAGGAGCACCTCATGGGCCTCACCATTATCGGCGTCGAGAAGATTGTCGTCGTTCAGAACAAGATCGACCTAGTGGATGAAAAGGAGGCCCGGAAGAACCACAAGGAGATCCAAGACTTTCTGAAGGGGACGGTGGCGGAGAACGCGCCCATCGTTCCCATCTCGGCCCATCACAATATCAACGTGGATTACCTGATCATGGAGATTGAGAGGAACATACCCACAAGGAAGTTCGAGGAGGGAAGGCCGCCGAGGATGCACGTGGCCCGCTCTTTCGACGTGAACACGCCTGGGACGGGCCCGGACAGGCTTGTGGGCGGCGTTATCGGCGGTAGCCTCCTCCAGGGCCACCTTCAGGTGGGTGACGAGATCGAGGTGAAGCCGGGTCGTCAGTTGGAACTCTCCGGCAAGAGCCAGTGGGAGGACATCACCACAGAGGTGGTCTCTCTGAGGGCCGGTGGAATGCCTCGGGAGAAGGTGAGACCTGGTGGTCTCATAGCTATAGGGACGAAGCTGGACCCCGCCATGACGAAGTCCGATGCCATGCTGGGCCGGGTGGCCGGGGCTCCTGGAACACTCCCCTCAGTGGTTGACAAACTCACGGTAGAGACCCAGCTGCTGGAGAGGGTGGTGGGCACCGAAGAGGAGCTCAAGGTGGAGGATATCAGGACAAACGAGCCCCTCATGTTGAGCGTAGGCACGTCAACTACGGTGGGCATCGTCACCTCCGCTAGGGAGAACATGGCCGACCTGACCCTCAAGATACCGGTGGCGGTGGAGCCAGGTCAGAGGGCCGCCCTCAGCAGAAGGATTGGTGGCCGCTGGAGGCTCATCGGTTACGGCGTAGTTAAGTAGCCTCGATATGCACAAATAATCCCCTCCCCTTTGTCGAGCCGTGAAGGTTCTCCGGCGGGACATGAAGGCGGGCTCCATCAAGCTTCTTCCTCAGAGCTTGGATGATCTGTGGCACCTCTACAACCTTGTCCAACCCGGTGACATGGTGAAGGCCACCACCTTCCGGAGGGAGGAGAGGAGGACCGACAAGATACGGCCGGAGAGGGGCGAGAAGGTCCGCGTCAAGTTGGGCCTTCGGGTCGAGAAGGTGGAGTTCCACGATTTCTCTGACAGGATCAGGATTCACGGGGTAATCGAGGAGGGGGCCATGGACCTGGGTTCCCATCACACCCTCAACGTGGAGCCGGGGACCCCCGTTGAGTTGGTCAAAGAGTGGCGACCGCCCCAGCTAAGAAGGATCGAGGAGGCGGTAAAGGCCACCACCGAGCCTATAGTCACCCTGGTCTCCATGGACGACGAGGCTGCCCTTGTGGCTCAGATGCACCAATACGGCATACGGGAGGTGGCTGAGGTCAGGGCTGAAGGCGGCGGGAAGCTATACGACAGCGAGCCCTCCAGGGAGGAGTTCTTCTCTCAGGTCCTGGGCAAGCTCCAGCAGCTCGACCTTTCCCCCGGCCTCGTCATCCTGGGTCCCGGGTTCATGCGGGAAAAGTTTCTCCAGTATGGCAGGGAGAGGGCGTCCCAGTCTTTCCAAGGAGCCTACACCTTCGGCACGGGACATGCCGGTATGACCGGTATCCAGGAAGCCCTCAAGGGGGGGCTAGCGGCGAAGATCCTCCAGGATTCCAGAGTCGGGATGGAGACCCGGCTCGTGGAGAGGGTCCTAGAGGAGATAGCCAAGGAGGGCCTCTACGCCTACGGTCCTGAGGATGTCGGCATGGCTCTGGAAGCGGGTGCGGTGGAAACCCTCTTGGTGACTGATGAGATGAGCCGATCCCGGGAAACAGAGGAGCTTATGCGAAAAGCGGAGGAGAGGAGGGGTAAGGTCGTGGTCGTGAGCACCCACCATGATGCCGGAAGAAAACTGCGGGCTCTTGGAGGCGTTGGCGCATTGCTCCGCTTCCCAATCCGCTAGGACGATCCCTTGGACTCCCCCGCCTTCAAAGCCGTCGCTATCAGGTGGGCTATTCTCAACGGTTCCGGTAGGGCACCCCTCACGGTGCTCTTCCGTAGGAGAACCTTGGCGTCGTGGAGGGGAATGCCCACAGCATGGACATACAGGGGCTTGTGGGGCGTCTCCACTCGCTCGAGGGTGGACCTCTCGATAGTTTTCAGTCTACCTCGCCAGTCGCTGAACTTGGCCTTAAGGGCCACCTTTATCGCTTCCATGTCCGGTTCCTTTCTGGTCACCGTGACGATGGGGATTGACACCCGCTCGTGCAGCTCCTCTATGTCCATGACGTTGAAGCCCCCGAAGGCGACACCGTCGATCATGATAAGGGCTAGACCCTCTCGAAAGCGAGAGTTCCGGACCATCTCGGCCACTCTCATCGTGGCATCATCCCCGTCCACATGGACCTCTGAAACCATGATGCCCTCGACGTAGGACGGAAGCCTCACAACGACGCCAACAATCTCCACCATCACGTCCTCGAAGGTGAAAGGTGCGTCATCGATGCCAAGAACCCTGACTTGTGGCTTCATCATACCAGCCTCAGTTGACCCGTCACCCGGTCCACGAGTTCCTCGGGCCCAGGTCCCACACCCAAACATGTCGTGGTCCCCGGTGGCACCTCTGTGAGTCCAGCATCGGATACCAGTTCAGCCGTCAGCCCTAGGGACCTAGCCCTTGCCATGAGCTCGTTCAACTCCTCCAAACCGGCAGCCCTGAGGACAACCTTTCTCTGCCCTTCCTCCAGCCACGCGTTGAACCAATTGACTTTGCCCCGTCTCGCCTTCAGAGCGCATGACACGGCTGCATGGGCAACCTGGACAGCCATCTTGCCCCTTGAGAGTTCCAGGTCGTCCCTGACCACCACGGCCAGTTTGAATTCCTTCACCAAATCTCTTTTGCCTCCTCCTCTAGCCTTCTTTTCTCAGCCTCGAGTTCCACAACCAATCTCTCTAGGTCGTGCCTTTCCTGCACTCCTTCAGAGTCCTTCAGTCTCCTCCTGGCCTCCTCCAATCGGGCTGAAACATCTGCCAGACGGTCGAAGAGTTCAACCCCCTTCCTTCCCTCCACTGAAGGTTCATCCCGAGGTGGGATTGGCCTTCCCAGGAGCCATGGGTAGGCACCGCGAAGCAGTCCTCCAAGGAAGAGGAGAAGGGTGATGGTGCCCAAACCTGGCCAGAGATACTCCGGCCTGAAGAGCACCTGTTCCGATCCCTTGACAGCAATTACTAGAACGCTCCCGTAGATTACGGTTATGGACACACTCATCAGGACCGCCAGAAAAGCCCTGTACAGATAGTCGAGATCGCCTCCGAGGCTCCCCTTCTCAGGGAAGAGGAGATTCACCAGGAAGAATCCTGGAAGGAAGAAGGTCAGAACCAGGAAGGCAAGTTCGAGGGCCACGGTGAGCCAAACGGGCCAGGGGATATCTACATTTCGAGTTCAGTCGGGTTCGTCCCCTTTCAACCATCCCAGATGTACCCTTCCGGAGCGACTCATCTCTCGCACTAGCTTTTCCCTGAACCTTCCGAGACCGGGATAGTGACCGCTCCCCTGTGGAATCGTATCGAGGCATTGCAGGGCCTCACCATACAGGCCCAAGCGGGCGAAAACTGCAGCCTTCGCGAAGAGGGCGTCCGGGTCTGTGGGATCATGTCTGAGTCGAACCTCACATAGCCTCATGATCTTACAGGTGTCTCGGTCCGGCATGCTCCAGGCCACCTTTCTTCAAGGGGCGGAGGGATACAATAAAAACTGTCCGACTCAGAATTCACCAGTGATTACCAGCTCTGGGCATACTATCCGGTCGCCGATTGAGCCTCAACGCAACCTCTTTATGCACTCCTCGGGATGAACGGGCATGGGGAAGGAGGCCGACCTTGAGAGCCTGCGGAAAAGAGTTGCAGAATTCGTGGCAGAAAGAGAATGGGAAGTCTACCACAACCCAAAGGACCTGGCCATCGCCATCGCCGTGGAGGCGTCAGAGCTCCTGGAACTCTTCCAGTGGAAGAGCTTGGAGGAGGTGAAGACAATGCTTCCTCAAGCCAAGGAGAGGATTTCAGAGGAGCTGGCGGACGTCTTCATCTACGGCCTCAGCATGGCCAACGCTCTTTCCATAGACCTCTCTGAGGCCATCCTCAGGAAGATCGTGAAGAATCAGGAGAGGTTCCCCGTGGACAGGCATCGGGGAAATGCCTACGGCTGATCCTTAGTCTCTTCAGTCCCTTCCCTCGTGAACCTCCTGGCGAGGGTCTCCTCCAGCCTCTCATGAAGGATCCTCAGGGCATCCCATAGAAGGACGATGGCCGCTGCAGCTGCGGCGATCACCAGCAGGAGCAGCAGGAGCGATACCGTCACCAGGCTGGCCAGAAGGACACTTGCCGTGAGACCACCCACTAGGAGAACGACGGCGCTAATGACGAGAAGGAGGACCTTGTGAAGGGTCCTGAATCCGAAGATTCGGGCGGATGGAGAGGCCTCCACCATGGCTCCAGTGGTGACCCTCATGAGGTGGCCCAGCCCCCTCAGCATCCTTACGAATGGCCAGAAGGAGCCCACGACGAAGACGATTCCGGCGGCTATGAGGAGGTAGTTCGGAGGCACCTCAGACAGCTCAGAGAGTTCTGCTTGGAACACGTAGACGAGCCATGCAGTCGAACCAAGGATGGCGATGATCATCGTGCCCACCAGGAAGGTGAGGAGGTCCTTCCTCACGGCCTCTCCGGCCTTGGTTGCCTTTCTGAGAGACCCGCTGGCCCATGCTGACCAGCGAGGCAGGAAGAGACCGTACTCTCTCATCCACAACGGCAGCCGCCTGAAGAGGCCCATGCTGATTCTTTCCGAGGCTCTAATGGTGAAGGGGGCGTAAACGGCAGTGATGATTATCATCGTGGCCGTCACAGGGTAGAGGAAGTCCCTTGTCACCCCCAGATCCTGCTGTCCCAACTTGGCAATGAGGAGGGAGAACTCCCCCAGAGCGAGCATGCTCACCGCCACACCGATGGACATCCTGCCCTCTGTCCCGAATAGGGTGCTGGTCAAGGAGACTACCGCCAGCTTGGAGATGATGAAGACGACCGTGAGGATGAGGGCCAGGAAGATGTAGCTGGCCATGGAGCCTAGGTCGATTAGCATTCCCATGGAGATGAAGAAGAGGGCGACGAAGAGGTCTCGCAGTGGTTCGATGGACCTCTGCACCTCCCTATTCCTTTTGGCCTCGGCCACGAGGACCCCCATGACGAAGGCGCCGACGGCGGGTGTGAAGCCGAGGAAGACGGAGAAGAGGGCCATGCCAAAGCAGAGGCCCAGGACGGTCACCAGCAGGAGTTCTCGAAGGTGAAGCTTGGCCACGTTGTCCACCAGCCGCGGAATCAGGAAGATTCCAAGGGCGATGGATACGAAGGAGAAGAGGGCCATTCGTCCTATAGTCCCCAGGAGTTCCGCCGCGGATACCTCGCCCGTGGTCGAGAGCCCTGAGAGAAGAGTCAGCAGAAGGACCACTGCCAGATCTTCGACGACGAGGATGCCTATGACTAGCTGGCCCTGCTCAGAGGTGAGTTTCCTGGCTTCGATGAGAGACTTGACGATGACGGTGGTTCCGGCTATGGATATGATGGCTCCCAGGTAGATGGCCTCCAAAGAGGTCCACCCGAGGAGCAGCCCCGTCCAGTAGCCGATGATGAGCATTAGGAAGACCTCCAGGCTGCCGATCAGGAGGACCCGGAGCCCCATGATCCTCAGCCTCCTCAGGTTGAACTCGAGGCCTATGGTGAAGATCAGAAGGATGATGCCCAGCTCGGCAATGGTCGAGATAGCGTCTATATTGCCGACGAGGCCGAAGGTCGGGGCAAAAGGACCCACTAGCATGCCCACAAAGAGGTAGCCGACCACGACGGACAGTTTCAGCTTATGGAAGATGAGGACTATGGCGGCCGCCAGAGCCAGCACCACGGCTATGTCCTGTACCAAGGGCGGGATCAAAGTCTCTGGAAGCACCATCCACCTTCACCTTCCTGGTCGTACTGGCTGAGAAGGTCGTCCACTCGATAGCCGTAGTCCCCATGAATCGCCGCGGTAGAATAATCATTGCGGTCTCTGTGGCGAGTGAGGAAGGTCGGAGAGGGAGTAGGTTCTGAAGCCGTGGTGTAGGCAGAGGGCGCGGAGCCCACCATAAGCCATCTCCACCAGGTCCTTGAGGTTCACCACGTCCTCCTCGTTGTACTGCAGGAGGATATCGAGGGCCTCCTCATCCCCCTTCAGGTAGCGACGCCAAAGGTAGACGGCGTCCCACCCCCTTACATCCCTCGTCTGGGGGGTCCTCTCGATGCCCACCCTCCGCTCTATGGCCTTGAGGCCCCCCTTGAGTCCCAGCCGCCTGAGGACATGCCTCAGGTCGATGTGTATCTGGTGGAGCCTTAGCTCTGGAAAGGTACGCTTGAGAAAGGGGAGGTCGAAGGAGGAGCCGTTGAAGGTCACGATGAGCTTGTACTGCTCCAGATCCTCAGGGAACCTCTCCATCTCCTCCTCCAGGTACGAGCGCATCGTATTGCCGTCGAAGAGCCCTATGAGGGTTATCTCATCCCCTTCGGCCTCCGTGCCCGTGGTCTCGATGTCCAGGAAGGCCACGGAGTCCTTGAAATCGTGATAGGCTCTCCAGGACTCCCTGGCGGGCAAGCGGCGACGGAAGAAGCGGTGGTCCCCTTCCGTGAGACGATCGAAGGAGGCCGGTAGCCCCTCCTCCAGCTTCCTCGTGCGGGCGGGGCCGAGCCCCGTATCCTTCCTCGCACCGAGGAATTCATCCCAGGTCGTTATTCCCTCGGTCCAGAGCCTCCTCTCTGTGGCGTAGCCTATCCCTGGCAAGTGGATGAAGGTGTTTCTGAGCAAGGATTTCTTCCCCGATGAGCACAGGCCTCATACTTTAAAGGGCCCGGGGGAGGTGCGTGAAAGTGGTCCTTGGAGGCCGGGGCCTTGTGCAAGGAGTTAAGGCCCTCCGGGAGTTCGCTAAATGGGATGCTCGAACTCAGGGAGAGGTCTGGCCTTGCCCGCATAGCCAGACTCAGCACACGACACGGAACGGTGGAGACCCCCGCCCTGATGCCCGTGGTCAACCCCGCTAACCTCATCATTTCACCGAAGGACTTGGCGGAGAGGTTCAAGGTCAGCATCCTCATGACCAACGCCTACATCATCCACAGGAGCGAGAATCGGGAGCGGGCCTTGCAGGAGGGCATCCATCGCCTTCTTGGGTTTGATGGCCCAATCATGACCGATTCCGGGGCCTTTCAGCAACACGTCTACGGGAGGGTCGATGTCTCCAATGAGAAGGTCGTGAGGTTCCAGGAGGCCATCGGCTCCGACCTTGGGACCGCCCTTGACGTCTTCTCGGAGCCTGACGATTCCAGAGAGACCTGTCAGGCGGCGGTGGAAGAGACCCTCAGGCGGTGCGAGGAAGCTCTGCAGTGGAGGGGGGATATGGCCCTCGTAGGGACCGTACAGGGGGGACTGTATCCCGACCTGCGGGAGGCCTGCGGAAAGAGTCTCTCAGAGATGCCCCTCCAAGTCCACGCCATTGGCGGCGTCGTCCCATTGATGGAGGGATACCGCTTCGCTGATCTAATTGAGGTCATCGTCGCCGGCAAGAAGGGCTTGCGTCCGGACAGGGCCGTCCACCTCTTCGGCGCGGGACATCCAATCACCTTCGGCCTGGCAGTCCTGCTGGGGTGCGACCTCTTCGACTCCTCCTCTTATGCGAAGTATGCCTACGACGGAAGGATGATCACCCCTTGGGGGACCCTCAAGGTTTCTCAGCTGAAGCACATGACCTGTCACTGCCCCGCCTGTGCAGACGCTGAACCGAAGGACCTGCGGGAGAATGTGCGCCTGCTGGCCGAGCACAACCTCCACGTCAGCCTTCTGGAGCTGGAGGAAGTCAAGCAGGCCATCCATCAGGGGATCCTCTGGGAGCACGTGGAGAGGCGGTGCCGAGCGCACCCGGCCCTCCTTGAAGCGCTGAAAACCCTCAGAAGGCACGTGGATTTCTTGGAGCGTTACGAGAACCTCGTGGACGGCAGCCTATTCTATACGGGCCCGGAGTCCATCTGGCGGCCGTCGGTCCACCGATTTCGAAGGAGGGTGCTGCAGAGGTATTCACCCCCAGAGGCCCAAGGCCTCCTCATACTACCTGAGGCCCCGCGACCCTACAGCCGCACGTACGCCGGGATACTGCAGCGGCTCTATCGAAAAGCGAAAGCCCATGCCGTCGTGAAATCAGCCTTCGGCCCCGTGCCGATCGAGCTGGATGGCGTATACCCCATAGCCCAATCCGTCCTCCCTAGACAGCTGGATGTGGAGGTCATTGAGGCCTCAGAGATCTTTCTGAGGGAGTTCGTCAGACTCGGTCACTTCGCCTTCGGCATGCTATGGGAGGGGGAAGAGACGCTGGAGGAACTTGCCAAGAGAGCTCCTGGCGCCATTTCCTTGGATATGGATATGGCCAGGGCAAGGGCCATCGCCGACCACCAGTTTGGAGCGGGGGCCTCGAAGCATCTCCTTCGGGGTAAGGTCGAGCATGTGAAATCGAGGAAGACTGGGAAGATCAGGAACGTGTACGCCGATGGGGAGCACGTCCTTTCCCTCAGGGCCCGGGATGGCCTGTACACGTTGAAGCTGGCTGGGGGAGTGCGCCTCCATAAGGCCTTCAAGTCACCGAGACTTCGAGTCTTGGTCAGTGAGGAGTCTGCCCCCTTCAACCTGCAAGGGAAGAACGTCTTCGCCAAGTTCGTGATGGACTGTGACGAGGAAGTAAGGCCCCTGGACGAGGTGCTGGTGGTGGACGATGCCGATAACCTCCTTGCCGTGGGGAGGGCGCTGATGAACCGGGAGGAGATGCTGGCGTTCCAGAGAGGCGTAGCGGTGAAGGTCAGGGAGGGTTCAAAGCCCCTTTAGCATCTTCTCCGCCACTGAAATGCATGATAGGTAGTCCTCAAGGGTGTGTATCAGGCTGTCCAGGGAGTCAGCAGAGGTTTCAGAGATGAGCGTTTTCCCCTCCACGCGCGCCTCCACGAACGGGAGGTTGTCCAACTCGACCGCTCCGAGGACCCTCTCGGCCACCTCCCGACTGGAGTAGGTGAACTCAAGGCGGCACTGGACCCTTGGCATTACCAGGCTGTGATCGTGCTCAACTCTATAGCCCTTTAGGATGTTGGGCCATCGTGAAGGTGGAGCCCAGGGTTGTGGCATACGCCCTGATACTGGGGGGCGGGGCCGCCACCACTATGGTCATGCTGGCCCTCTATCTTCCATATGAGGGCTTCCTGGCACTCCTCTTCCCGTCGTTCTTCCTGTGGATACTCTTACCCTTCATTCTGCTGCGACTCTGGAAAAGGCTCACCACTAGGCGAGAGGGATAATAGCCCCGGGGAGATTCGAACTCCCGTCGCCAGGTTTCTCCTCGGCTCGTCGGCCGATCCAAAGCCTGGTATCATTGTCCTCTAGACCACGGGGCTTCAAGTGCCGATAGGCGAGCCTGACCTAAAAAAGCATACTGACGATTTGATGCATGTTACGGGGCTTGTGGGCGTCACCCGCCCTCAGGTGTCCCGAGCTGTGGGCGAGAGGGTTGAAGCAGAAAAGTTTTTGTAGAGGAGGGCTCGTCATGAGGCGGGGGAGATCCTTGGAAAAGAAGCGCCAAATGGCCTGGCGGGGCGTCGCCTCACTGCTCGTCCTATTGGCCTGGGTGATTTTCATAGTCGTCTTCACCCTGCTATGGGCCCCGAACCTAAGCTTGTTCCAGAACATCGTAATCCTGATTGCATCCCTCGTTGCGGCATTTGTGGTTGTCGGAATAATGTGGATGTTGTACGGGATGCGATATGGATGGGAGAGCTGACGGCAGTGACACTCCACTGCTGACCGTTCACATGACGTTACAGTAGCCATAAAAAGAGAAGACAGCCCGCCTGTCAGCGGGCATGGAGAGAAGCGCTCCCCCTTAGTCACCTTTCTGCGCGAGTCCGAGTTGTGCCATCATCCCGAGGAGGTCGAGGTACGTGTGCTCCTCAGTGATCTGGCCGTTCTCGATCTTGACCGCGCCACAGATAGGCATTCGAAGGGGCTTGTTCGTGGCCGGAATCGTCTGGCCACCGGGGCCCCTGAGAGGCCCATGTGGGTTCCCGAGAAGGTGAACTCCATGCAAACCCAATCCCCTTGGCCGAAGGAATGCGTCACCTTCCCACGCATGTCAGGGAAGGCGTTGATGAGGTTCTGGAGAGATTCGCGATGCGCAGTGATGCCCTTCAAACCCTCGGAGTTTTGGGGGGAGTACTCAACAACGGATTCAGCGTGCAGTTCATCGAACCGCTTCCAGTCTCTTGCGTTGACCGCTTCCTCGATCTTGTTCATTACCTGTAGGTTTTCCTCGACGCTCATTTGTTCTCACCCACTCCCTGAAGCAAGGGGCCTATGGTGCTTCTACAGCGCCCTACCCCTGCGCACAAATGGGAGGACAGCCTCAATCTGCAGCCGCCAAAAGACGACCTTAACCCTTTCATAGGGTCTTAGCTGCGAACGGTTGAAACGCTTGGGGGGTCCGCGGAGCTCTCCAACCACCGGTTGGTTGTTTAGGCCGCAACGGGACCGACCTCGCCTTCGCTTGCCTTGAGAACTCGACCCAGAAGGTATGCGTCAGTGGCGGCCTCGACCTGAACCTTCAAAAAGCGGCCGAGGGGCCAGAGGCCTGGGAGTACCACGGGCCGGTAGTCCTCGCTTCTGGACATCGTCGTCCCTACCTTACCCACTTCCGTGGTCAGCACCTGCAACGGGCACCCGACGAGTCCGTTATGGATGTCCCCGCTGATGCAAAACCTCAGCGTGGTTAGCTCCCTCGACCTTTCCTTCACCTTCCAGCCCGGCACCCGGCCATCAATGGTGGAAGCGGGCGTCCCGGCCCTCGGGGAGAATCTCGTGATGTTGAGAAGGTCGGGCCTCAGTTCTCGCACAAGATCCAGCGTATCCTCGTACTCCTTCTGCCGTTCCCCCGGATAGCCCACGATGACGTCGGTGGCCAGGGTCAGAGGCCCTATCTCATCCCTAAAGGCCTCCACCACATCCCAGAACTGGGCCACGGTGTAGCCGCGTCTCATCCTCCGGAGGATGCCGTCGTTCCCGCTTTGGACCGGGAGGTGGAGGAACTTGAAGACCTTCTCCTCCCTGTAGGCCTCTAGAAGGTCGGAGAGAATGGGTCGAAGCATCATGGGGCTCATCATCCCCACCCTAACCCTGAATTCCCCCTCGACCTCGCACACCCTCTTTAGAAGGATGGCTAGGTTAAGATCCATGTCCCTGCCATATTGGCCTGTGTCCAGGGACGTGAGGCGTATCTCTCGCCTTCCCCGCCTCAGGGCCTGCTGAACTTCACGGACGATCTCTTCCGGAGGGTAGCTCTTGAGAGGTCCCCGGGCAACGGTGGAGATGCAGTACGCGCAGCTCGCGAGACATCCCTGAGCGATGGGAATGATGCCATCTATGGTGGACTGCGGCTCAAAACACTCGTATCCTGAATCAGGATGTGTCGGAAAGAAAGCGGGAATCCTATCCATCTGAGTTGGAGGCACGACCTCAGCCGACGGGACCTCTTCCTTTATGATCTCGGACTGTACGGAGGCCATGCAGCCTGCGACAACTAGACGTCGACCTCCGCTGGCCAGCTGCCGCATGCGCTTAAGCATCTTCCTTTCCGTTGATTCGATAACGGTGCAGGTCACAAGGACACACGCATCCGCTCCATCAGGCCTGTCAAGGATGCGGTGGCCGGCTTGGGAAAGCCGACGGGCTATCCAGCGACCCTCGCCCTGATTCAGCGTGCACCCGAAGGCCTCAACAAAGACCCTCATCCCATAGGCCAAGAGGCCCGCGGGAGAAATAGGTTTAGGGCTGCTGCAGCCCTAGATAGGCATCAAGGGACAGGCTCCCCACTCCAGTCTGGGTTAGGGCCAAGGCTCCCACCAGGTAGAGGATATCCAGCTCATACCCCGGGTGTATGTCCCAGGCAACTGTTGGAAACGGGGTCGCAGTCCACCTCCGCGATCCTCACTTTGGGGTCCTCCAGGTGCTTCGTTAGCCACTCCGTATCCACCAAGACCTCAGGGTGCTTGTAGGCCATTTTTGAATTTCCTCGCCCTTCATTCTTACGGTGTTATATTCAGCCTTTCGTCATTCCTTTATATCCGCTTCCGCCATGCCCCGGCATGGAAACGCTGGAGTGCATCCGCCGATGCGTCGCCGTCAGGGCATTCAGAGACGAGCTAGTGCCCGACGAGGTTTTGCGAAAGGTCCTTGAGGCGGGGAGACTGGCCCAAAGCTCAAAGAATTCCCAGCCTTGGCATTTCATCGTGGTAAGGGACAGGGCGACCCTGAGGAGGCTGTCGGAGCTTACAGGGACCGGACCGCACCTGGCCAGGGCCCCCGTTGGGATTGTCATAGCCACTCTGGGGGCAAAGCTTCCCTATGTGGATGCTACTCGGGCGATTCAGAACATGGTCCTGGCAGCTTGGGATCTCGGTCTGGGGACGTGCTGGATAGCCAACTTCCAAGAGGGGGAGGTGAAGAGGCTCCTCGGGCTTCCTGATGAGGCGGTCCTAGTAACTGCTATGCCCTTCGGGTACCCTGATCCCTCTTCCCTGATCAGCAAGAAGAGACGTAAATCTCTGGAGGAGATCACTCACTGGGAGAGATTCGGTCAGAAGGCCCCCGCTTAGGGATTCCGATTGGCCTTTGATGGGTCCGTATCCTACCCGTGGAGGTTAAGAAGGCCCCCGAGCATTGACACCGCATGGCCAAGTTTGCCCGCTACGGTCCCTCGCCCCGCTACGGACTGCCGGAGGCAGGGTTCTGCCTATCCTCCTTTGCAATATTTCGACAGGGTTCTGAAGTCCTATTAGGTAAGCCTCGAGATCATCCTAGATGGGAAGCTGAGTGGGCTCCCAACTTCGCTGCCTATGATCCCAAGGACAGGGAGGCGGAGTTCCGCTCCTGGCGCCTTCCCGCCTCCTACCTTTATGAAGGGGAGCATCCCGATCAGGCTTTCGAGCGGGTCATGGAGGACCAGTTAGGGGTGGAGGATTACAGGGCCGGGCCGGCATCTATTCGCGCCTTCTATGATCCGAGCGATTGGTTTCCTGGGGAACTGCACTATGACCTGTGCTTCGTCTATGAAGTTGAGGCCGAGCCTCCCCTGAAGGTGCCCCCGTGGTTCCGTGCTCTGGAGTATGTGGAGTGCTCCTCCCTCAGGAGAGGGGATTTCGGAAGCGCCATGGGGGACCTCGCCGTCGACCTTGGCCTCATCAGGGAGTGATGGACGGTCCCTTAGAGCCGGGGATGAATGCACTCTCCCTTCGGAAGCCCTCCGCCTTCACACTACCCAGTCTTCCACTCGCAACCTAGTAGGTCCAGTGAGAGGGGTCCAGGGGTTGTTTCATGTCGAACTCGTTCCCGTCAGGGTCCGTGAAAGCACACATCCACTCGCCCCAGCCCATCCTCTTGGGTGGGGAGAGAAAGGAAACGCCTCTCTCGCAAAGACGATCGTACTCAGCATGGATGTCGTCCGTCAAGAAGGTGATGCCTGTGGGGCCCGGCGCCTCCTTCTCCTCGTATTCACAAAGGTGAATTCTGGTTAGCGGCCTGCCGGGACCTATCTCTATCCAGTGGCCCACCTCAGGGGCCTCGAAGGCGACTTCCATTCCGAGAACATCCCGATACCACCCTATCGCCCTTCGACGGTCCGAGACAACCACGGCAACTGTATCGATACCCAGGATTGCCATATAGACGATATCCAGTTGCTTCCTTATTACACCCCCATGTCTCCCTATCCCCACGCAAATTGGCCGAGGTATCACCACCCGAAAGCAGGAATCCTAAAGCGATAAATACGCCCCTTCTGCATGCCATAGCATGGCCGCAAGTCAAGAGTCCATGAGTTCCTACGCTTGGGGAGAGGCCCAGAGTGCTAGAACCCTTGCCCTAGTCGGCTTCATTTTCTTCGCCATATTCCTCGCGATCTGGGGGCTGGTGACCCTCTTCATGCTGGCCTCGCTGGCCTTTGACTTCCGACCGGGTATATTCTGGCCTTTCCCGCTCTTCTTCCCATTCGGCGTCTTTCTTGCCCTGAACGCGGTTCTCACCGTGTGGAGCTTGAACACCATGAGGGACATCGACTCGGGCCGATACGTTCAGGCGCAGACGTCCTCCTTGGTTCTTGGCATCCTTGGTCTCTTCGCCAACATAATCAGTGGCATCCTCTTCTTGGTGGTCTACTTCAAGCTCGGTAACGCTGTCCGGTACGCCCAGGCACCACCGCCCGCGTACGCCACATCCCCGACCGCTGCGACGGGCAGATTCTGCGTGGAGTGCGGCAGGTCCGTCGCAGTGGACGCGAAGTTCTGTTCCTACTGCGGGAAGGAACTGGGTAGCTAGGCAAGGAGAGCACTCACCCACCACGGACTGCAAGGCCGAAAAGGCTACGCCTGACGCCGAACCAGGAATGTAGCACCGATTAGGGTAATGAGGCTGTAACCGGCCAGCACGATAAGGTCAAGCACAAGCTCGGCGACGCCCCATCCACGCAGCATAATGCTTCGAAGGGCGTCGTTGGCGTAGGTGAGGGGTACCGCCAGGGACAGGTCTCGGAAGCTCGCTGGGATTGCCTCCAGAGGGAAGAATACCCCTGTGAGGAGGATCGAAGGAAAGAGAATGAGGGGGACAAACTGGACTGCCTGCAGTTCGTTCTTCGCAGCGGCGGAGAGCATCATGCCCAGTCCCATGTTCCCCACAGCAAACAACAGGAGCACACCGAACGAGAGGGGTATGCTGCCGACGATCTGAACCTCAAAGATGAGCAGGGCTGCCCCGAACACCACCGCACTCTGAAAGAACGCAATGACAGCCAGCGCCAGGACATGGCCGAACACGAGCTCCACAGGTCGCAGCGGCGTGGAGAAGAGCCGCTCGAGCATGCCGCCAGTCTTCTCGCGGACGATGATTATCACAGAGAATACGGTCGTCGCAAGAAGGACAGCAAGGGCGACAACCCCGGGAGCGAAAGAGTCGATGAAGCGGGTATCCTCGGATCCGTAGACGAAGTCCTGGCTGAGGGACAGAGCGGCTGCACCGCCCGCCCCCGCGAACGCCCTCTCAGCTGCACTCCTCAGGGTCCCGAGGACGGCCGCCACGATGGGTGGGGACGAACCATCGATAGCCACCGTGATATTGGCGGTCCTGGCGGCTAGGTCTCGGGAGAAGCTGGCTGGAAAGATCAAGGCGGCCCATACGTTACCATTCTCGACCTCGTGCCTCGCGAATTCCGGGTCATAGGTGAAAACGAGGTCGAGGGTGTCGCCCGTTATGTTGGCCAGAAGGCTCGCCGCAAAGGGCCCCTCATCCCCGTTCACCACCATCGTAAGAACATCATGAACTTCGCCCCCGAAGGTATAACCGAAGGTTAGGACTAGGAGGAGGGGCATTCCGAGGACGAAGCCGAGAGTCCTCCTGTCGTGCCGGAACTGGCCCAGGGATTTCCGCGTGACCGCCAGAACCCTTTGCACCCTCATCGCTGGGACGCCTCCGAGGCATGAACAAGGGAGAGGAAGGCATCCTCGAGGTTCGGGGAGGCCGTGCGTTCCCTGATGGACGCAGGGGAATCGGTTACGAGGATTCGTCCTTGATATATGAGGCCCACCAGGTCGCACCTGGCGGCCTCATCCATGTAGTGCGTGGTTATGAAGACCGTCTTCCCGCTTTCTATCAGGCTGCGAAAGAAAGACCAGAAGGTGGCCCTGAGCTTCGGGTCGATACCCACGGTTGGCTCGTCGAGGAGGAGCAATTCCGGATCGTGAATTAGCGCCGCAGCAAGGGATATGCGTCTCTTCATACCACCTGATAGGGTGGACACGAGGTTGTTCAGGCGTGGCGTAAGCTCCACGAGCTTCAATACTTCCTCAACTCTGGGCCCGATGGCAGCATCACTCATGCCCATGAGACGGCCGAACAGAGTCAGGTTCTCCCTGACAGTCAGGTCCGAGTAGATCGCGAGATCCTGTGGCATGTAGCCGATCCGGGATAGCTCCGAGGTAGGAGGGATCGGCTTTCCCAGGACCCGCGCCGTTCCCGCACTGGGGCGAGTCAGTCCAAGGAGGACCCGGATCATCGTCGTCTTACCGGCGCCGTTAGGACCTATCAGTCCGAAGGTTACACTGCTTGGGACGGCCAGGTTCACTTGCCGGAGAGCTGTTACCTGGCCAAATTGCTTCGACAGGTCAAAGCACTCGATCATCGGGATGTCGGAAGAGGGCCCCTCCATGATGCACCACAGGCGGCCAGGCTAGAAGAGTTTAATCTAGCTAGTGTAAGCAGGGACCGTGGAACGGAAGGAGGTGGTAGGCCTGTGCAAAGGTGAGATGGGCTTTGGTGCCTCAGTCCAACCAAGAATTATGGTGGACGCGGGGAGGGGGATTTGAACCGCCGCGCGGTTTCCGCATAGGATTAGCAATCCCTAGGGGTCCAAGCCAGTGCGCTGGCCCGATGATGGGTCTCACATCTTTGGCATTTGCGCTCAAGACGCAGTGAGGAGCGCAGAGAGCCGCCGCTACGGTCCGACGCAGTCCTAGCACAGTCAACGGGAGTCTACCCGAGGAGGGGCCGTGATTGAGTCACGTCTGCTCCCTTCATCGCATCGCCTGGTCCAGAAATCGGCGGGAGTAGAGGTATCGGGCTCCCCAGCCGCCGAGAATGAGGAAGTAGAGCAGCCAGAGCGTCGGACCCAGGAGGTCCCTCTGGAACTTGATGCCCGAGGGAATCGTGAGGGGAATCAGAACGGTGCTCACGGCGATGACGTTGTGGAACGTCTGGCGCGAAATGGGCGCCTTCGGGTTCTCGAACAGCGCCACAAGCATGTATGCGATGAATGCCAGTCCTGGTGGCGCGGAGAAGTGCGCGAATGGGTTCCACAGATATCTCTCGTAGATGGGTATGACATATGCCGCTAGCGCCACCCCGCCCACAGCCGCTGCAGAGGCCAGAGACACGGACCGGGCTCTATACGAGTGGAAGGTGAACCCCACGAGCACGGTCGCCAGGGAGAGGACGACGATGGTGGCGTATCCGGTGAACGGGAACAGCCGGAGATAGAAGCCCGCAAGCCATGCAGCCATTCCCAGGCCCGCCCATCCCGCATAGGCAAGGCCAAGGAGGACCTTCGGCTCTTCGGCTCCTTTGACCACGGGAGTCCTTGAATCCATCCGCTCAGGCAGGTTCCCACCCACTTTCCACGCACTAGATTGGAGACCCCTGCAGCCTCCCTATCCACAGCTCAGCCAGACGCGGGGAGGGGGATTTGAACCCCCGCGCGGTTTCCCGCACAGGATTAGCAATCCTGCGCCCTACCTGGCTAGGCCATCCCCGCCTAACAACGTAATGGCGAGGGCCGTCTATTAGGGTTTTTGTTCCATCGCGGATGGCTCGCCCTACACTTTTCAGTCCCTCAGATGTCAGGTGATGACGGAGTCTGCCCAAAAGGAATACGATAAATAAGCGCTCATCCTTCTCCCGGGGCGGAATCCGTATGTACATGGCCCACACATCCGTCAGGACCAGCAATATGGAAAGGTCCGTCAAGTTCTACACGGAGCTCCTTGGCATGAAGTTCGTTCGCAGCAAGGAGATTCCAAAGCGCAACGCGGAGATAGCCTTCTTGGAGTCAGACAACGGGAACCAGCTCGAGCTAACGTGGTACAAGGACCAGAAGGTCTTCAGGGTCCCAGAGTACGAAGAGGCTGTCTTCGATCACGTCGCCTTTGTAGTGGAAGATATGGATGGCGTGCTGGAACGGTGCAGGAAGGGGGGCATCAACATCACCGACGAGCCCTTCTATCTCGCCCCGGGAGGAAGCAGGCTGGCCTTCATCGAGGATCCCGACGGCACGCTGATAGAGCTCATAGAGAGGTCCAAGTAGAATCCATCGATGACCGCACACCTCTTTCTGTTTTCACGCCAGCAATCCACTCCCTAGCGTCCGCCCTTTTGCCGACTGTGACGCTGAGGGGCGTCATCCACGTGCCAATCCTGCCTCTCGGGCCCTGAACAGTTTAAATAGCGGGGAGGTCCATCTTACCAGGAGGACAAGTTCCCCAGAATATTGCATCTGGGGAGGAGGACGGCGGGACTTCATGGAGATACACAGTTTCGACATCTACCGGCGAAAGGTTCTTCCCGTCGTGGAGGCCAGGCTAAGGGAGGTGACAGAGGAGGGGGAGCTGTCGGAACTCTACCGCTACGTGGCGGAGGGTGGAAAGAGGCTCCGCCCGACACTCACCTTGCTCATCGCCAACGCCCTGGGGGGCGACGATCGAATGGCTTTGGACCTCGCTTGTAGCGTGGAACTCACCCACTCTGCTTCCCTTGCCCTCGACGACATCCTAGACTGGCACGAGGAGAGGAGGGGGAAGGCCACCCTTCACAAACTCAAGGGCTTGCGCACGGCCGTGATAACAGGTTTCACCATGCCCAGCATCGCCCTGAATTTAGCCGCCCGTTACGGGGTTGACTATCCGAGGAGGCTAACGGACGCCTGGGTGTCCATGTGTCTCGGGGTCCACATGGAAGGGAGAGGACCCTTGTCTTGGAAGGCCTACAGGAGGCTGGTGGAGCTCAAAACGGGGAGGCTCTTCGCCGCAGCCTGCCTGTTCGGCGCCAAGTCTGCCCGAAGGAGAACGGGTGGTTTCGACGAGTATGGGCTATGCCTGGGCCGCGCATTCCAGATGGCGGATGATCTGGCGGACGGGGCTGCGGCGAACAATGATCTCAATGAGGCCCGCCTGAGGAGGCAGATGCAGCAGGACGTCAAGAGAGCAGAGCTGCTGACCTCTCGCTGGCGGGGCAAGAGGCCGGATCTGATAGGCGTTCTGAAGGAGGCTCCCGCCACCGTGGTCTCCCTGAAGAGTGAGGAGTAACTTGAGGAGTGCTAGGTACGACGTCGTGGTAGTAGGTGCGGGCCCAGCCGGGTCCACGGCAGCCCTGGAGGCAGCAGCCGCGGGCGCCTCCACCCTAATCCTGGAGCGGGGCGAGAGGATCGGGGAGCCGGTGAGGTGCGGAGAGTTCCTGCCCTCCCTGGAGGAGATGAGGAGGATCTGCGACGACCCTCCTGAACTGGATAATCTCTTTGACCTGCCCGATTTCGTTATGGGCACCTTCATCGAGGGGGCAAGGGCCCACGCACCTTCGGGGAAGGTCTACGAGCTGGACTTTCAGGGCCACTCCATCTGGAGAAACAGATTGGATCAGTACCTGGCAAAAGAGGCCCTCAAAGAGGGTGCCGAGCTATGGAAGGGGACCTCCTTCTTGGACTTCAGGGCCCAGGGTTTGCTGACGACCCGCGGGGTCATAAGAGCCAAGGTGGTCGTTGGGGCTGACGGGCCTCAGTCCACTGTGGCCAAGGCTTGTGGCTTCCCCCAGCATTCCGTGCTCTTTCCCGCCATCTCCCTGCCTGTGGAGGGTTCCTTTGATCCCGTCTTCGAGGCCTTCTTCGGAGAACTGGCACCCGGGGGTTATGCTTGGATAATTCCGAGAAAGGAGGATGCTAACGTGGGTCTGGGCGTCAGGTCCGACCTTCGGAGGGAGCCACTGACCACTGCCCTGAAGAGGTTTCTGACGGCCAGGGGTATGAAGTCTCGCCATAGCCCCACGGGGGGCTTCGTCCCCCTCAGCGGCCCCCTTCCGGAGACGGTGAAGGGCACCGTTCTCCTTGCGGGGGACGCCGCCGGTCAGGTCCTTTCAACGTCCGGTGGCGGCATATTCACAGCCATGATATGCGGCCAGCTGGCTGGGAGGGCCGCGGCCCGTCATGTACTCGGGAAGGCTCCGCTTGAGGAGTATGAACGCCAGTGGAAGAGATGTCTAGGAGGCGCCTTCGAGAGGGGTTGGCGGCTCTTTCAGGCCATGGCCCCCACCTTCGCGGACCCAGACGCCTTGGAGGAGGTCTTCAGTCTGCTTGGATCCCAAGGGCTCGCTGCCGCTCTAAGGTGTCAAGAACTGGACCTGTCGCCCCTTCTGAAGCTCGAGAGGCCCACGGCCAGATAACCCCTCAGGACCAGCAGGAGGCCGTAGCAGACCAGGAAAACCATGAGGAGGAAGTACAGGAAGTCCAGGGGGGCCTCTTTGAGGCTCACGCTATGGGAATGGGAGGGAAGGTGATAACGTTACCGGAAGAGACAGCATCAAGCTCGAGTTCCTGAGGGACAAGAGGAGGGCCCAGAGGTTCTACAAGCAGCTGTCGAAGGTCTACGACACCTGGCTCAGGGATCTCTTCTGGGACGAGGAGATGCGAGAGTTCGGCATCAGGATGGCTGACCTTAAGCCTGGCATGAGGGTGTTGGACGTAGGCTGTGGCACGGGCTTCTTCACTCAGGGGATCCTGGGCCAAACCTCCGACGCCTACGGGCTAGACATAACCGTCCACCAACTTCAGAGAGCGGCCCAGAAGCTGAGGATTCCCCTGGTCAGAGGGGACGCGGAGCAGCTGCCCTTCAAGGAAGAGACCTTTGACGCGGTCCTATCGGCCGGTTCGATAGAGTACTGGCCCGAGCCTGTAAGGGCGTTACGGGAGATGTGGAGGGTCCTTCGTCCGGGAGGGGCGGCCTTAGTGGGCGGACCCACCAGGCCTCGGGACCGACTCTACCGTCTCCTGGCCGACAACATGATGTACTTCTACGATGAGGAGGAGGCTCGGCGGATGTTCTCCGAGGCCGGCTTCACGGACATCAGCGTTGCGTACACGGGGCCGAGGTGGAAGAAAGACCTAGCCATCGTGACGAAAGGGGTGAAGCGTCGGCGACGTCAGCCAATTGCTGACTGAGGACGGAGGACGGACCCATCATAGAGAAAGTATTAACTCCCGGAGGCCATGGCGTGGCGTTGGGGCTTCGGGTGGAGGAAGATCTGCAGCGCGATTTCGAAGGACTCCGAGCTAGCCTCCTGCTGGTGAAAGGGGTGACGGTTCTCCCTCGAAAGAAGGAGCTGGAGGCCTACAAGGAGGAGAGCTTTCGTCGCTTGAGGGGTCATCTCGACCTTGAGGCCCTGAAGGATGAGGCTAGAATCAGGTCATACAGGGACTTCTTCTGGAGAGTGGGCATCGACCCCACCAAGGTCCGCCCCGCCTCGGAGGCTCTCCTCCGCAGGGTTCTCCAAGGAAGGGGCATACCCACCATAAACACGCTGGTGGACTCATACAACCTGGCTTCCATGGAGACCCACATCGCTTTGGCTGCCTTCGACCTCTCCAGCCTGAAAGGGGACTGGCTCATGCGATACGCACGAGAAGGGGAGGAGTTCCTGGGCATCGGCATGAATTCGCCGATCAACCTCGGTGGTAAAGAGGTCGTGGTAGAGGACGATACTGGTCTCATCGCCGTCTACCCCTACAGGGACGCCGAGAGGACGAAGGTCACGCTGGAGACTGAGGCCGTCATCATCATGGTCTGTGGCGTTCCAGGCATCGGTGAGATTGCGTTGGGGGAAGCGACTGCATCGGTGTCTGATCTCGTGACTCGATTCTGTGGCGGTCGCGTCTCCCCCGCTTCCTAATTCAGAAGCCGAGCTTCCCTGCCAGGATGGCTGCCGTCAGCAGGAGGACGAAGGCGAACTCCAGGTCTATTATCTTCCACTGGAGCTTGCTCACCGCTCGAGGCATTACCAGGCGGTGGCTGCACCCCTGGCCGTGACAGATCGTCTCGCCCCGATCGTCCGCGAAGTCTTTGCAGGTGTGGCTGTGGTAGCACTTCGTGATCCCGTACTTCCAGAGGTGGGCCACCCCTAGGACGGCCGCAAAGGCGCCCAGGAGGAAAACGGAGGGCGGGGGGAAGGTGAGGGCATGGAGGAAGTAGCTACCCACGACGGGGCCAAAGCCCCATCCCGCGCCATACCAGAAGGCGTTGTGAAAGGCGCCCCGTCCGATCTCTAGGTTGTAGGCCAGGATGGTGAGGACCCCGAAAGCTAGAAGAGCGGCTATCCACCACGAATAGAGGTAGGAGAGGTAGAGGCCTATGGCCGCGAAAGGGGGAAGTCCGAGGGCGGCGCGAACCTTCAGGTGGCGGTCGGTAAAACCAGTAGAGGCGTGACGTCCCTTGAGCTCATCCAGGGCGTACGCGGCCATCTGCAGGCCGAAAAAGAAGGCCACAAGGCTCCAGGCCAATCTGTCCCAGTATATGGTGGGGGCGAGGGAGGCGCCCAAGATCAGGTAGCAGTAGACGATGGCCGCTCTCGGCATGTGGAGGAGAACCCTGAAGTCTCCCCAAAGGCCTCGCGGCTTCGAGAAGGCCACTTCGCTCAGTTCCATCCAGACCCCACCCGGTAAGGGCACCGACTCTTAAGGCCCTGCCCCAAAAAGTAGGCTGCCTGTAGCGCTCTCCTTAATAGATTTTGTAGGCGAGGACGGGCCCGGCGAGAACCATGAGGCGGAAAACGAGAATAGCTGGAGTCGAAAAGGGATTGAAGACCTTGGCCCCTGAACGGGAGGGGATGCACTAATGCAAACAACCCTTAGATTCAAGACAGTCTCTGTCCTTGCCGTATTACTCCTGGCGTCTACGGCCCTTGGCCTCCTGTCCTCCTACTTGAGTCCGGTAATCACCAGGGACCTTCCTTCGATCAATCCTTCCGTCAGCCTTACGGTCGATGGCGTGCCGGAGAACGCCTCAGCAGGGGACGTGTTCCTCGTGGTTGTGACGATGAAGAACAACGCCAACAGGCCCGCTCCCGCAGTCTTGCGCTTCGACGTCCGCAACGGCGATGGCATCGAGTTCGACGAGGTGACCGTTTACGCTGACTGCGGTGCCGAGGAGAGGGTGACCTCCAAGACCCTGATCTACTACATCGGCTGGCATGGGCCGCTACTGGCGCCAAACGGAACCCACTTCGATGCCGGGAACACTGTCGAAGCCGTGGAGTCGAGCCTCGGGGAGGCGGCCCATTGGCCCGTCGTTCTGAGGGAGATTCAGATGAGGGATCCGCAGGGCTACGAGGAGCTGATCGATCCCGGGACCAATGCTTCGGCTGGACCTTTGTTATCCAACAGCCAGGCCCTGAAGGTCCTCTACTACTACGGGATGGTCGACGCGACGGATGAGAGCAGCCCGAGTTCTGCTGACTGGACGCTATCGATGGCTTTCAGCGATACCGTGGTTGCCACAGGAGGCAACACCACCAGTGGCTTCTTGGTGGAGATAGATCTGAACGCTCAGGGCGCCTATAACTTCAAGTTCTGGGCAGAGAGGCCTGACGGTCTCGGGGTGCCCAACCACCCGTGGAAGTGCGAGCCTCTATGACTCGCCTTCCTCCTCACGTTGGACCCGCCGACGAGTTTCGCTGTCAATGCCAGGTTCCGGAGATATCACCAGCAGCTTCGCTATCAGCTCTTGAAGGTCGACCTCCGCGTAGGCCCTCCAGCCTAGGGACACGAACCCCTCCTCATCCTCCATCAGGTATCCGTTCCTGATGAAGGTCTCTGTCAGAGACGCGGCCCTCCACCTGCCGATCCGCTCCCTGAGGAGGTCTTCCACGTCTTCTCGGGGTGTCCTCCCCTCTTTCGCAAGGACGAAGGTTACAGCCGCGGCCAGAGCGGCCAGGTTGTCGATCCTCCAACCGCAGAGCTTGGCCTCCTGGGGCGTCATCCGTCCCCTCATCACGGCTACGTACCGGCGGCCTCCCTCATCCCCCAGCGGACCGGGCTCGTGAACTTCCTTGAGGTCAAGGTCCACATCCTTCAGCATCTCCCGAAGACGGGCGAGGACGGCAGTATAGCCCTTCCCCAAGGCGTTCCTCAGCTCCCAGTCTCTGGCCCCGGGTCTGCGACCTCTCTTGAAGAGGATGAGGTGCGCCGCTCTCCTGACCTTCTCCATGGGAACCGCCTCAACCATCCGAACCCTCCTTCTGGAGGGAGATGGCAACACTCACGGACTCCCCTCGACTTTTCCTCTCCTCATTGGCCCTCAGGGACCACCTGCCGTTCTCCTCAGAGGCTTCCGCGTACCCATAGCTCAGCATGAAGCTGACGCCATAGGCCCTCTTCACGACCTCTCGGAAATCTCCCCTCCTAACGAAGGACCAGTAGTCCTGCTGGCCACCCCTGCGGAGCTCTTCCCACAGCTCCCCCAGGTCCTTGAGAAATCCCGCCTTGGAAAGGATTCCCATGGCCGCAAGCTCCTCCTCATCGACTTCTGCGGGCTCAGCCAGAGGAACGAGTTCCTCCTCCCGCCTGGGCTGTATCCTCTCCCAGTAGCCCTTCGCCCTCTGAAGAAGCCCCTCAGAGACCTGCTGGAGTTCTAGGACCGGATGCCAGGCGCCCATGAAGATGTCGGCCAGCCTCCTCGTGGAGAGGCGCCGGACCTTCTCAGCAAGAGCGTCGGGGTCGGAGAAGAACAGCCCCGCCTCATACCTCAGGCGAACCTCCTGCAGCTGAAGCACCCTGGATATGGCGTTCAACACCTTGGCATCGTAGCACAGGTCCTCCAGGGAGGTCCACGATGGGAAGTGGCTTGAGGCCACCCTGAGGGCCTGGGATACATCTAGGAGAAAGGGATTCGTCCTCCTCTCCTCGACAGCCCTGCATGCCTCAAGGATCTCCTGCAAATCTTTCCGGGCGTCAGGAAGGCTCATCACGTCAGCCTCCCTACCTTCGATGTCCCTGAAACACTCTGGACGACGATGACGTTGGCGTCGTCAGGAGGACTAACAGTGCCGGGGGTGATAGCCACGTACTGGACCCCGTCCATGTCCTTTGCCCCCGCCACGATCATTCCGGCAATCAGCTCCCTGTTCCTCGGATCCAGGTGAACATCGAACTCATCGATGGCCCTGAAGGGCGATGAGACGCGTCGCTGCAGGGCCAGGAGGAAGGCGGTGAGGGCGATGCTCCTCTCCCCTCCGCTCTGGGCGAAGCTCTCCAGGGGCAAGGGTTCCTGCCCCCTGAAGCCCACGCGCACGTCCAGCCC
>CAYFYB010000023.1:0-7962 GCA_964347345.1 uncultured Methanomassiliicoccales archaeon
GCGTCCATCATCGTGGCCCATACCACCTTCAACATACCCCTGGCCACCATCATCATGCTAATCAGCTTCGCCGAGTTCGACAGGACGGTGGAAGAGGCCGCCATGGACCTGGGTGCGAACGAGGTGCAGACCTTCCTGCGAGTGACCATCCCCATCGTCAAGCCAGGGCTCATCTCCGCCTCCCTCCTCTGCTTTACCTGGTCCTTCGACGACCTCGTGGTGACCCTCTTCACCAAGGGTCAGGGAGTGGAGACCCTGCCCGTGGTCATATGGGGCCTGATGTCCAAGAAGATCCTAAGCCCCGAGATCATGGCGGTATCGACCCTCATCCTCTTCATAGCAACGATCTTCGTCCTGCTGGCGAACAGGGTCAGCAAGGGAGGCATGATATTCCGGATCTAAGAGCCGAGAGGTGACGGCCCCTTGAGGCTGAGCCGACGCCAGTTCCTCATCCTGGCAACGGGGGCAGCGGCTGCCGCGGGAGCCACTGCCCTAGGCCTCAGATTTGCCTTTCCGGGACCGCCTCCGAAGCGGGTCGTGGTGGTGGGAGCTGGCCTCTCAGGCCTGGCTGCCGCCTGGTACCTTCACCAGAGGGGCGTCGACGTGAGGGTGCTGGAGACCCACAGCTGGATAGGCGGCAGGGTGAAGACCCACACGTGGTCGAGCAATCAGTACAGCGAGATTGGTGCAGAGGAGCTCCTGAACCTCGACTCGAACCTCTGGAGCCTCATAGACCAGTTGGGCTTGGAGGCCGTGGAATACACACCAGCCCTGGATGCCTATTATGTCCGGGGGCAGTACATACCACCCCCCGACATACCGGAGGACCCAGCCTTCGTGGCTCAGGTCGAAGCACTGCCCATCCCCGCGGAGGCCAAGCAGAGCTACTGGAGGTTCGTCAACCAGGATGTGACCAGAATCGGCGACTTCGTGGAGCCGTTTACGGACGAGAAGGCCCTCGCCTATGACGAGCCATCTTTTAGCCAGTGGCTGGCGGACCGGGGCCATCACGAGGACGTGGACTGGTTCACCGGTGTCAATATGCGATCGGAGCTCTGCGCCAGGAACGATGAGGTCAGCGCCATGCTGGGCCTCGACACCTACTTCTACTACTTCTACGCCCGATGGTTTCATCTTAAGGAGGGCAACCAGGCTCTGCCGCTGGCCATGGCCGCCCCTTTTCAAGATAGAGTATTGACCGGGGCCCAGGTCACGCAGGTGGTCGATCGGGGGGAGAAGGTCAGCGTGAGATACCGCCACGAGGGTGAGGACCGGGACCTGACGGGCGATGCTTGCATCGTAAGTGTACCGGGTCCGAAGGCGAAGGATATCCTGCCAGAAGCCCCTGCGGAGGTCTCTGACGCCTTGGGGAGGGTGAAATACGGCAGCTACATACTTCCACATCTGCGGTTCAGTCGTCGCTTCTGGAAGCTAGACCACGGGTTAAACACGTGGTCCATCAACAGCGACAGAAGGATCAACTACTTCGTCGAGCAGACTTATAACCAGCCAGGGGAGGAGGGCATCATGGTTGGGTACATATCCGCTGACGACTCCAAGGACTTGTTCTCCTCCGATGATCACGGTCGAGTCAGAGGTGATGCCAAGGAGGGAATTGTCGACTTGGCCTTAGGTGAGCTGGAGGAGATATACCCGGGGGCTCGGGACGACCTAGTGGATAGCATCGTTGTCCAGTGGAATTACGCCTTGCCATATTTCCAGCCAGGCTATCTCCATGGGACCCTACCCTACCTCCGGGCGCCCTTCGGGAGGATAGCCCTCTGCGGCGACTACACCGAGGGCCCTGGAATGGATGCGGCAGTATACAGCGGGTTCAGGGCAGCCGAAAGCGTGATGGGGTTCCTCTGAACCTCCCGTAACGAGGGAGGCAACGCCACATGCTTCTGCCCTCCCCCGTCAAGGTTCCCGACGACCTCCCCGAGTCTCTGGGCTATCTCATGTGATATCCCGAGACGGAGAGGAAGCAACGAAAGCACGGGCGAAGGTCTCCATGCGACGGATAGTGGAGCGACTCGCGACGTAGATTGCATATGACGCCCCGTAGCATCCACCGGCGAGGGCCAAGGGCAGGGGCATCCATCGGAGGGCCTCGAAAATCTGCCCTCGGCTCAACAACGTGAAGGCAAATGGAATGAACAGGAGGAAGATCGCGACAGCTATGAAGATGGCCCAGGCAGCCGCCTGTAGGATGGCCATTGCCTTCGCCGCCCGCAGACCTCTTTGGAGACTCATCCTCTCCTCTCGACTAAGTTCTCCGTCCATCATGCCGATGAAGCCCTTCGGGAGGCTTCGCCAGGCGGCTCTGAAAGCGACGAAGATGTATGTGAAAGCGAGGGATGGTCCTCCGTAGGGCATCCATCTCGAGAACGATTGCACCCTATATTACTTCAGCGGGGTCTTCCCTAATCCCACCCTCCGATGCACCCAGACTCTGGAACGGACCCAAACGTATAATAGGTCCCGAAGATTACGATTGGCTAACCACAAATCGTGGACTGTTTGAAAGCATGGTCTGTCCGAGGGGGAGCAAGCCAGCGACCTGGTTTGGAAGCCCTGTGCAATACGGATACAGGATTTCTGACATCCGCAGGCTCGTTGTCTGTGTAGCTGGAACGATCGGAGCCCGTTCGTTCGCCAGTCACTCCGGGACCGACCTTGGCAGGTGAAAATGTGCGCGTTCTGTTGATCGGTTGTGGAGCAGTAGGATCTGTGATAGCCGGTCACCTGGCGGAGGAGCCAGGGACCGAGGAGATAGGCCTGGCAGACATCGATCTGGTCAGGGCAAAGGAGGTGGCAGAGAGGATTGCCTCGGAGAAGGTGAAGCCCATGAGGCTCGACGCCGGCGACCTGAAAGCCCTGAGAGAGGCATTGCAGGGGAAGGACCTGGTGATCAACTCCTCCCTTCCCAGGTTCAACGAGCCCATCATGGAGGCCGCTTTGGAGTTGGGTGTCAACTACATCGACCTGGCATGGGGTGAGCCCGAAATCCTTGACAGGGACAAGGACTTCCGCGAGGCGGGACTGGTCGGCATCGTGGGCTGCGGCGAGGATCCTGGCATATCCAACGTCTTGGCCAGGGCTGCCACCGAGGACATGACAGAGGTGGATACGATACGCATCGTCGATGCTGAGACCGCTACCTCCGACGAGTATCCCTTCCCATGCCTCTTCTCTCCAGTGACCTTCCTGAAGGAGGCCCTTGGCGAGTCCGTGTACTTCGAGGATGGTCAGCTGAAGAGGCTGCCGGCCTTCAGTGGGGAGGAGTTCTACGACTTCCCGAAGCCCGTAGGGCGGGTGCCCGTGTACTACATGGACCACGAGGAGGTATACACCTTGGCCCGCTTCCTTGGGCCAAAGGTGAAGAGGGTGGAGTTCAAGCTGGCTCTGGACCCGCCGGCCCTGGAAATCCTCAGGGCCATCAACGCCCTGGGCCTGATGTCGAAGAAGCCAGTCCAGGTGCAGGGAGTCCCCGTGGTCCCCAGAAAGTTCCTCCTGCAGCTGATTCCGACCCCGGATGAACTTAAGGGGAAGGTGAGGGGATATGCCGCTTTGGCGGTGGAGGCCTCGGGGATGACGCCTATGGGCAAGGTCTGGAGACGCCTCTACACCTACATGGACCACCAGGAGGCCTACGAAAAGCACGATGCCACCGGAACCGCGTACCTCACCGGGACCGGGGCTGCCGTGGCGGCTATCATGTTCCTCCGTGGTAAGGTCAAGGATAGAGGCCTTATGCCTCCAGAGATGCTGGACTCCGAGGCATTCCTCTCGATCTTAGAGGCGAAGAACGTTAGGGTGCACCGAGAGGAACGGGAGGCCTAGGAGGGCCGGTTCGCTCCCTCACGTTCCAGAACGGACTTGTACTAACCAGCCCGGCTTATTTCGCCCAGGACGCTGTCCAGGGCTTCGAGGTGGGCCTCCGCGTCCTCCCTGGTGTGCTGGACACAGATGTTCCACTGTTCATCAGGGCCTGGCGGATGGGCAAGGACACCTCTCGCAAGCATCCCCAGCCAGTAGGCATACCACCTGTTCCTGTCGGTCCTCATGTAGTCTCGGTAGTTCCTGACGGGCTTCGATGTGAAGTACAGGGAGCCCATAGGCGCGATGGTCTGAACGTGGGCCACGAGCTTGTGATCGTCTATCAGGTCCCGATAGCCCCCCTCCAATACGGCCTGGACAGAGGCCATCTTCTTGTACGCTTCTTGGTTGAGAATCTTTGCCAGGGTGACATACCCAGAGCGCATGGCCAGGGGTGTGGTATTATAGGTGCCTGCATGGACCACCCTCTTGGCCGCTATGAACTGCATGATCTCCTCCGAGGACCCGAAGGCGCTCAGGGGAATGCCGTTGCCTATGGCCTTGCCGAAGACGATTATGTCAGGGCTTAGGCGGTAGTACTCAGTAGCGCCTCCCGGGGCGATGCGACATCCCGTCTTGACCTCGTCCACGATAAAGAGGGCGCCGTGCTCCTTGCAGAGACCTTCCACCTCCTTCAGGTATCCATCCTCCGGCAGAACGACGCCCGCGTTAAGCATTACAGGCTCCACAATAACACCGGCAATCTCCTCCCCACGCTTCTTGAACAGGCCCTCCATGGCCTCAAGGTTGTTGAAGGGGGCGGCTACGGTATTTCCCCATATCCCCCTAGGTATGCCCTCCGAGGAGACCACAGGGGTGGGCTCCATCTCTGGCCCCACCTTATCGAGTGGAGGATCCCAGCTCACGAGGAGGCTGTCCGTGGACCCGTGATAGGCTCCCTCCGTCTTGACGATCAGGTCCCTCCCGGTGAAGCCCCTGGCTAGTCTCACGGCATGACCGGTGGCCTCATTGCCGCTGTTGGAGAACCTCACCATCTCGATGGGGAACCTCCTCTTGAGTTCCCGGGCCATCCTTGCCTCGTATTCGTGGGCGAAGGAGTGCATCACGCCCTCCTCTACCTGGGCCTTGAGCTCTTCCACAAGCATAGGATGGCAGTGTCCCGTCACCAGGGCTCCGAAACCCATGCCGAAGTCCAGAATCTGGTTGCCATCCAGGTCCGTCAAACGGGTCCCTCTGGCCCTGGCCACAATCATCGGATAGGGCTTGTAAGCCCTGATGTTGCTCCCTACGCCCAGAGGTAGGTGGCGGGTCGCCTCCAGGTGGGCCTTTCTCGATGCTTGCGTCCTCTTCTCATATTCCTTGGTCAGCCTCGCAATCAGCTCGTCCACTCCATTTCCTGAGAACACGAGTCTACTCCCCCGACTCTCGTCGTTGACAACTGGCATCGAACGTGTCTGTATAATCTTTTTGGGCCGGCTAGGGTCGATACCTTGGGACCCTGTTAGAAAGAGTCTTTTATACAGGATACCGATATTCGCATTGCATTGGCAGAGGAAGACGTAGAGGGAGGCTACATCAGAGTCCGTCTCCCCCGGGAACGGAAGGGAGAGATGTTCGGGATAGCGGACCAGCTGCTGGGAGCCTCTCACATCAAGGTTATGTGCGCTGACGGCAAGTCCCGGCTGGCACGCATTCCGGGGAAGCTGAAGAGGAGGATGTGGATTCGGACGGGGGATCTCGTCATCGTGAGGCCTTGGGACTTCCAGGATGAGAAGGCCGACGTGGTCTTCCGTTACCTCAAGACGGAGGCCAGCTACCTCAGCAGGAAAGGCATGATCCCCAAGAGCGTGGACGTTTTCTAGCGGCGAGGGTCTGGGATGGACGAGAAGGTGCTCAGGCTCCTCGAGTCGCAGGTGGATAGCTGGAGGATCCGCATCAAGGATATGGAGGAGAGGAAGACCTATGACGAGGTCTTCGACCGCCGCACCCTACTGACCCTCCAGAAGCTCATCAGCGACCGGACCATCGAGACCCTGGACTACCCAGTATCCACCGGGAAGGAGGGCAACGTCTTCAGAGCCACCAGCAGGCGTGGACCTAGGGCGCTCAAGATATACCGCACCTCAACCTCCACCTTCAGGACCATATGGAAGTACATCGAGGGCGATCCGAGGTTTCCCCGCGTCAGCGGAAGTCGCCGTAAGCTCATATACGCCTGGGCCAGCAAGGAGTACAAGAACCTGAAGAGGATGGCTGAACACGGGGTCCGCGTTCCAAGGCCCTATGAGTGCCTTGAGAACATCCTCGTCATGGGATATCTGGGGAGCAAGAGGGGGCCTGCTCCAGAGCTTAGAAGCGTGCATGTGGAGGACCCGGAGGGCCTCTTCGAACTCCTCATTCACGAAATGCGCTGCATTCACCAAGCGGAGCTGGTCCACGGGGACCTCAGCGAGTACAACATCCTATTGTGGCGGAGAAGGCCGTACATAATCGATGTAGGGCAGGCCGTCCTCTTCGATCACCCCCACGCGGAGGAGTGGTTTCAGAGGGACGTGAAGAACATGGCCCGCTATTTCAGGAGCATGGGGGTGAAGACGACCCCTGAGGAACTGGCGGCGCTCGTCAGGGGTGATTGAGTTGCTCTACGCCAGGATACCCATGGAAAGGCTGGGTGTTCTCATAGGAACCGATGGCCAGACCAAGAAAAGGCTCGAGGAGCTCACGGGCATCAAGCTGGGCGTGGACTCGGCCACGGGTGAAGTCAGCATCGATGAGACCCCCTGTGAAGACCCCACGATGGGCCTCAAGACCAGGGACGTAATCCAGGCCATAGGCAGAGGCTTCTCCGAGGACAAGGCAATGAAGCTCTTGGACGAGGATGCCTTCCTACGGATCTTCGACATCAAGGACTTCGCTCACAGCAGTGGCAGGATGAGGGAGCTCAAGGGGAGGGTAATCGGCTCTCGTGGCAAGACCAGGAATCTCATCGAGGAACTCACTGGGGCTTCGGTCTCCGTCTACGGCCACACCGTTGCCATCATCGGCAACCTCTTGCAGCTTGATATTGCCTCCAGGGCGGTGGAAATGCTCCTCCAAGGAAGTGAGCACGCCACGGTATACCGATATCTGGAGAGGATGAGGCCCCAGCTCAGGATGGATGAAATGGGCTTCTAGCCCCCTCGGAAGGCTTATTATCGGCGCACCTTTCTTATGGCCTGTCAGGGATAGAATGGTCAAATACGTCTACAGCTTCACCGAGGGGGGAGGCAGGGACAAGGGACTCCTCGGCGGCAAGGGTTTCGGGCTTTGTGAAATGACTGGCCTTGGCTTGCCTGTGCCCCCCGGATTCGTCATCACCACGGAAGCTTGCCTTTCCTACATGCGGACTGGAGCCTTTCCAGAGGGGCTTAAGGGAGCGGTTGAGGAGCACCTCAAGAGGCTGGAGAAAGAAGTGGGCCGGAGCTTCGGGGATGCTGATAACCCCCTTCTCGTCTCCGTCCGCTCAGGGGCAGCCGTCTCCATGCCAGGGATGATGGATACCGTCCTCAACCTGGGCCTCAACGACGAGACAGTGGGCGGACTGGCCAGGATGACAAAGGACGTGGCCTTCGCCTACAACTGCTACCGCCGCCTCCTGTCCATGTTCGGGGACACCGTCGTGGGCATCCATCGCTCGAACTTTGAGAAGGAGCTTGGGAGAATCAAGGAGGCCAAAGGCGTCCGCCTGGACATCGAGCTGGACGAGGAGGCCTGGAAAGAGGTGGTGGAGGCCTTTAAGGGGGTCTACAGGAGCCAGGGGAAGGCCTTCCCCCAGGACCCCTACGAACAGCTCTGGCAGGCCATCCGGGGCGTCTTCGAGTCCTGGAACACCGAGCGGGCCGTCAAGTACCGCGAGGTCAACAAGATCCCCCACGACATGGGGACGGGCGTCAACATCCAGGTCATGGTTTTCGGGAACCTGGGCGAGGACAGTGGCACGGGCGTAGCCTTCACCCGAGACCCGGCCACGGGGGCGAAGGTCGTCTATGGAGAATACCTTCTGAACGCCCAGGGAGAGGACGTCGTGGCCGGCATCAGGACGCCGAAAGAGATCGGCCAGCTGGAGGGGGAGAGTCCGGAGGT
>CAYFYB010000023.1:8062-12082 GCA_964347345.1 uncultured Methanomassiliicoccales archaeon
GCAGAGGAGATGGCGGCCTCGGGGAAGAAGGTCATCCTCGTGAGGACGGAGACCACCCCCGACGACATCCACGGAATCGTGGCTGCCCAAGGGGTCCTGACGAGCCGGGGAGGGCGGACATCCCACGCTGCCATTGTCACCAGAGGCATGGGAAAGCCCTGCGTTGCGGGCTGTGAGGACGTCCGCATAGACTACAAGGACAGGTCCTTCTCCGCCTCTGACGTGGTTGTCCGGGAGGGGGATATAATAACCATAGACGGCGCTACGGGCCAAGTGGTCCTCGGAGAGGCCCCCCTGGTCGAGCCCGAGATGACGCCCGAGTTCAGGACGATTCTGGAATGGGCTGACGGGATTCGTAGGCTCGGGGTAAGGGCCAACGCGGACACCCCCGAAGACTCCCGGCGGGCACGGGAGCTAGGGGCGGAGGGCATTGGTCTATGCAGGACGGAGCACATGTTCATGGCGGCGGAGAGGCTGCCCCACATGCAGAGAATGATCATGGCCGCCACCAAGGAGGAGCGGCTGAAGGCCCTGGAGAAGCTTCTTCCCATGCAGCGGGAAGACTTCGTCGGCATCCTGAGAGAGATGGAGGGCCTCCCGGTGACCATCCGGTTGTTGGACCCGCCCCTCCACGAGTTCCTGCCGAGCCTCGAGGAACTTCTGGTGAGTGTTACGGAGCTGAAGCTCAGAGGGGAGGACTCCAAGGAGCTCAGAGAGAAGGAGGAGCTTCTGCGGAGGGTCCGAGCCCTCCACGAGGCCAACCCCATGCTGGGCTTGAGGGGTTGCCGTCTCGGCCTACTCTATCCCGAAATCAACGAGATGCAGGTTAGGGCCATCATCGGGGCCGCCTGCTCCCTCAAAGCCCAGGGCGTGGATGTCCTGCCGGAGATTATGATACCCCTTGTGGGCCACAAGAACGAACTGGCCGTTGTGAAGGAGCAGCTGGAGGCCGTGGCCAGAGAGGAGATGGATCGGGAAGGGGTTGAGATCCACTATTCCTTCGGAACGATGATAGAGGTCCCAAGGGGAGCGATAGCCGCGGATGAGATCGCCGAGGTGGCTGAGTTCTTCTCCTTCGGCACCAACGATCTCACACAGACGACCTACGGCTTCAGCAGGGATGACGCCGAGGGGACGTTCCTAGCTAGATATCTGGAGAAGGGCATACTGGAGGAGAACCCCTTCGAGGTCCTGGACCGGAAGGGGGTGGGGGAGTTGATGAGGATAGCCGTCGAGAGGGGACGCGGGACTCGGCCGGACCTTAAGGTGGGCATCTGCGGGGAGCACGGCGGGGAGCCCAGGAGTATAAGGGTGTGTCACGAGCTGAACCTGGACTACGTCTCTTGCTCCCCCTTCAGGGTCCCCGTGGCCAGGCTTGCCGCTGCCCACGCTATGCTGGAGGAGAGGGGAAAGATCGTGGAGGAGATCCGCTGACTGACGTCGCCGCCCAGGTTCCGCAGATCGCTCTCTCCACTTTCACCATTCTCCTGCTGTTTGCCTTCATTCCGCCCATCATCTTCGTCATCTGGTTCAGGAACACGGAGAGATATGAGAGGGAGCCTTGGGGCAAGGTCTTCAAGGCCTTCACGTGGGGCGCTGTGATAGGCATCTTTGTGGCCATCATTCTTAGCCTGATTCTGGCTGCCGTCTTCGGCTTCCTCATCGCGGAGACGGGGAGGTTCCTGCAGCGGTTCTACGTGAGACTGGCAGAGGTACTCGAGACCGAAGTGAACATCGGCTTCTTCATCCTCGTGGTATTGATTGCCCCTCTGGCTGAGGAGCTCGCTAAGGGACTCGGGGTCCTGCGGGTCAGGGCCCACATCAACGAGATGGAGGATGGCATCATCTATGGCGCCTCCGCGGGCCTCGGATTCGCAGCCACGGAGAACCTCCTCTATGGCGCCGTTGCCTACCTGGCCGAAGGGCTCGGGGCGTCCATCATGCTCATCGGAATAAGGAGCTTCTCCTCCGTGCTCCTCCACGCCTCCGCCACCTCTGCCTTCGGGTTCGGTGTGGCGAAGAGCCGCCTTTCCCCCAGGGGCAAGGGGATCTTCGCCTACTACATCCTTGCGGTTTTCATGCATGGGACCTACAACTTCTTCGCCAGCTTCGGGGAGCTCTTCGCTGCCACATACGGAGAGAGCGCTGCCCTGATAGGCACCGTGGCCGCCATCTCCATAGCCGTTCTGGCGGTGGGCATCGCGAGGTCAGTCATCGCCCGAGGGGATAGGGAGAGGGGTCCCTACTACAGGGGATGAGATGACCTGGGTCCTAGTCCCAGAGGGCAGGCTTAGGGTCGGGAAGATCCTCTGTCTGGCGAGAAACTACAGGGCCCATGCGGAGGAGTTTGACGAGACTGTTCCTCCCCAGCCGACCTACTTCATCAAGCCGGCCACATCCATCATCCACGATGGCGGGGAGGTCGTCGCACCTGAGATCACCTCCGACCTTCACGCCGAGGCTGAGCTGGCAGTGGTGATAGGGACAGCAGCGAGGCGGGTCTCCAGGGATTCCGCCCTGGATCATGTCCTGGGCTATTGCGTCTTCTTGGACATCACCGCCCGTGACCTTCAGCGGCAGGCAGTCCGGGACGGGCTCCCATGGACCCTGGCCAAGGGCATGGACACCTTCTCCCCCATCTCGGACGTCAGGCCAAAGGAAGAGGTGGGGGATCCCCATGCCTTGGAAATCCTGCTCAAGGTGAACGGGAAAACACGACAAAGCGCCTCCACAGCCCAGATGGTCCACAAAGTTCCCGACGTAATAGCGTCAATCTCAGCACACATGACTCTTGAAAGGGGAGATATGATCGCCACCGGGACCCCGGAGGGGGTGCCCAGGATTGTTCCGGGTGACCGTCTTCAGGCGGAGGTGAGGGGTGTGGGTCGACTCAGGGTTAAGGTCGTGGCGGGGCCCTGACGGACTTCAGCTTATCTCCAGGAGGTCGAGACAGTCAAAGCAGTAGCCCTGTCTCTTATCGTCAGGGAGGACAATGAGCTTGGCACCGCATTTCCTGCAGTAACCAACGCTATCCTCTATCTCGTGGAATCGCCTCGCGTCAGACCTAAGTTTCAATCCTATTCCCCGCCCCCTCAAAAGCTCCCGACTAGACGGAGTCGCAAGGCCACCGGATTATTTAACTTTTCCTCGGGACCACCTCCCAGCCGACATCCTTTATGAACCACGGCTCCATCCCGGGGCGTGGCCCTCTTCGTCACAATAGAGGGGATCGATGGGTCTGGAAAGACCACATTGGCGAAGCTGGTGTTTGAGCGGTTGGCAACTAGGGGTGTGGAGGCCGTCCTAACGAAGGAACCCACCAGCTCCTGGTTGGGAGATGCTGTGAGGAGGTCCGTGGACGAGGGTCTGGATCCAAGGGTGCAGACTCTTCTCTTCCTGGCAGACAGGAGCCTCCATGTGACTCAGATCCAGAACTGGCTTGCAGAAGACAGGGTAGTGGTCTGCGATAGGTACCACGACTCCACCCTGGCCTATCAGGGAGTGGCCCTGGAAGGGGTCGTCCCCAACCCCCTGGAGTGGATCAAGAAGGCCGCCTCCCCCCACTTTCTGAAGCCCGACCTCACCTTCCTGCTGGTGGTGAATCCAGAAGAAGGGTTATCCCGGCTGTCCGCTGTCAGGACCAGGACACCCTTCGAGAGGTTGGATTTTCTGACAAAGGTCCAGGATCTGTATCTGAGCCTGGCTAAGGAGGGACGTTTTGTTAGACTAGACTCCTCTCGCCCACCGGAAGTCCTGGCCAGAGAGGCAGTGGATATCATCCTCTCCAGGCTTCAGCGGTAGATGTTGTTGTTCTCCGGCCCGTTCGGTGTCAGCAGAAAGGCCTTGGCGAAGACCGTAGCCATCTCCACATCTCCCCTGTTCAGATGTATCAGAAAGGCCTTGCCGTAGACCCTTTTCATCTCCTTGTTGCTGGCCGGTTTCGTCAACCCTATCGGCTTTGAGCTTGAACTTTTTATTGTATCGCTGTCAGAATCGGGCCTGATTCTGTATCGATAAGGG
>CAYFYB010000023.1:12182-28414 GCA_964347345.1 uncultured Methanomassiliicoccales archaeon
GGCGCCCGCCTCGGGGTCTTCGACACTGGTGGGGACGATCAACTCTTCACCCTGCTCTGACCTCAGAGGAGCCTGGCGCCCTCGTTGTCCACCCGGGCCCTGAAGACCTGACCGTGTTCCGCCAGGGCCTCCTCCAATCGATCGGCATCTCCCATGGCAAATATCGAGTTGCCCAGCATGCACATCGAGGCGTTCCCGTGGAGGGTGGCCTTCATCACGGCGGCCTGTATCTCGGCGGTGGCCAGAAGAGTCTGTCGGGCAAACTGATAGGCCAGACGGAAGAAGGTATCCAGGTCCCTCTCGAGTAGGAAGCGATCGACGCACCGTCGGCCGACGCCGTTGATGCTCTTGACAATCATCTCGTTGGAGAGCACCGCTCTGGTCGAGATTGGAGGGCCCAGGACACATAGGACGACCTCTGAGTCCACGGAAATCCTCTGAACCTGTCCATGAGGGGGGCTGCCAGGCCTCTCCCTTATGTCGAGACCCCCTAGGGACTGGGGATACACATCGCCAAGGCCGGTTCTGCACTCCACCTCGGCTCTGTGAGCCATGGCGATCAGTTCCTCCGTCCTCCTCTGTCCGCCTGAGGCCTGGTTGATGGCCAGGAGGGTACTCAGAGCCCCGGCCCCGCTCATTCCGAACCCCTGGGAGACGGGGAGCTGCACCTCGGAGGTGACCCTCACCTGCATCGGCTCCTCCAAGAACAGCTCCAGGGCCCTCTCGGTGACCTCCGCGGGTCCGGAATGACCACTCATCCGCACCTCTGTCCTAGTGACTGGGGCCTCCTTGGCCTCGACCTCGGTGAGGACACCCCTGGAGAGGCAGAAGCCTGCCCCGCGGGAGCCCATTCGAAGGGGGTCCCGATCCTCGCAGACCTGGAAGAAGGCGGTGACGTGGCCAGGGCAGAAGGCCCTACCCCTCGATGTCATGGAGGACAGAACTCCAGAGGTTCCAGAAGACCTCCCGCTTCGTCCCCTTGAGCTCCTGCCCCTTGCCCTTGCCGCCTACGAGCAGGACCTCGGTGCGACCCTCCTTGACCCGCATCATGTCGTTGGCGACCACGAAGTCCAGTTTGAGTTCCTCTAGCCGTTTGAGGGCCCTCACCAGCAACTCCTTCCGCTGCACCCGGGATTCCAGCTTGAAGCCGATCAAGGTTCCCTTGTAAGACTTCCTTATCGCGCTCAGCACGCGAACGTTGGGCTTCAGGCTTAGCTGAAGGGATCCGAGATCGGAGGATAGCTTTCCCTCCTTCCTCTCGGGGAGGTAGTCCGATATGGCGGCCGGGACCGCGCAGATATCGTGATCGATCTCATCCACCCTGGCCAGCAGGTCGTCAGTGCTCAAGAACCTCCAGGTCTTCAGGAAGGATGGTATGGGGGCACTGCATCGACCCATCCAGAGGTCCACCTCGGCCCCTCTCAGAAGGGCGGCCCTGGCCAACTCTACCCCCGTTTCCCCTGTGCTCCGGTTCGTCAGCACGCGTACGTCGTCCAGGGGCTCCTCCGTAGCCCCCGCTATCACCAAGACCCGCTTCCCCCTCATGTCGCCTGGTCCCAACCTCCGAATCACCCCGGCGGTGATGACCTCTGCTTCCGCGAGCTTAGCCTTCCCCTCCTCCAGGAGGGGCTCGATGAACTCGGCCCCTAAGCCCTCGAGCTTCTCAATGTTCTCCCTGACGATGGGGTGGTCGTACATGGAAGAGTCCATGGCGGGGGCGATGACAACGGGAAGGCCGGAGCCTAGGGCGGTAGTGGCGAAAGTGGTCACCGGCGTGTCATCGATGCCATGGGCCACCTTGGAGATGGTGTTAGCAGTGGCCGGTGCAATGAGGAGGAGGTCCGCCCTGCCCTTGGACCCGCAGAAATCCACATGCTGGACCGACCCGTCCAGCGTCTGGACGGGCTTCCTGCCGGTGGCGAACTCAACAGCATAGGGGTGGACGATAGTGCAGGCGGCCTCGCTCATTACGGGATGAACATCGGCGCCGTGGCGGATCAGCTCCCGGGCCAGTTTCACCGTCTCCACGGCAGCAATGCTGCCACAGATGGCCAAGACGATGGTCTTCCCCAGGAGCTCCTCGCCTTCGGAGGCCTTGATGGCCTCGCTGGGATGCATGCAATACCATCCTGTTCCCTCGATTTATAAGTATTCAGGGAAGTCAAGGAAGGCGATACCTTTCTGCCACACCCGCGAAGGTTTATGGAAGCGGTGGGCATCTCTTCTCGGGTCTGATGCGATACCAAGATGCCATCGACTACCTGTACGGTCTCCAGCGCTTCGGCATAAAGCTCGGTCTGGACAATATCCTCGATCTCCTATCCAGGTTGGGTGACCCCCATCGCCCTCTCAGGAGCGTCCATATTGCCGGGAGCCATGGCAAGGGCTCCGTCTGTGCCTTTCTGGACTCCATCCTGAGAAAGGCTGGCTTCAGGGTCGGCCTCTACACCTCTCCTCACTTGGTTAGGTTCAATGAGAGGATCAGGGTCCATGGCGTCGAGATCACCGATGCAGAGGTGGTCCGCCTCGTGAATGAAATCAGACCTCACGCGGAAGCCATGGCCTCGGCGACTGAGACCGCTCAGCCGACCTTCTTCGAGTTCACGACGGCCATGGCCTTCAAACACTTCCAGGAAAGCGGCGTCGATATTGCGTTGCTTGAGGTGGGGATGGGCGGCAGACTCGATGCCACCAACGTGGTCACCCCCGAGGTGGCCGTCATCACGAGAATCGGGCTGGAACACACCCAATACCTCGGAAAGACCCTGAGCAGGATAGCCCGGGAGAAAGCGGGTATCATAAAGGAAGGAGTGCCCGTCTGGATCCCAGACCAGCCAGTCCTGGACGTGATACGAGAGAGATGCCGGGTCCTCGGTGCTCCCATCAAGGTGGTGGGAAGGGACCTCCGCGTGAATCGAGCGGCCACCGGTCTTGAGGGGCAGAAATTCATCTTCTCAGACGGAGAGACGAAGGAATACAGCGTGATCCTCCTGGGCAACTATCAGGCAGAGAACGCCGCTCTGGCCTATGGGGTCATCCAGGAACTCAGAGGTAGGGGCTGGAAGATTGGCGAGAATGCGGTGAAGAGGGGCTTCGCCGGTGCGGGCTGGCCAGCCCGCCTCCAGGTGGTCCATCGCCACCCGACGGTCGTCCTCGACTGCACTCACACCACGGAAGGGGCGAAGAGGCTGCGGGAATCTATGGAGGAACTCTTCCCAGACCGCGCAGTCATAATGGTGGTTGGGATCTTGAACGACAAGGACCTGAAGGGCATCGCCAAACACCTGGCCCCTATGTGTCGTAAAGTAATCGCCACCCAGCCAGAAACCGAGAGGGCCTTCAGGGCAGAGGAGGTGGCTGAGGCCTTCAGTCCTCCGGGAGCTGCGAAGGTTGTGAGGCCCGTGAGGGAAGCAGTTGGCGCGGCCCTGGCCCTTGCGGATATCGACGACGTAGTCCTCATCACTGGCTCCCTCTACACCGCGGGAGAGGCCTCCGTTTTCTTGGAGAGCTGGAGGAGAGACCGGGCCGAGGAGGTTGTCCGGCGACTCAAGCGCAGATACCTCCCAGGGGATTTTGCCACCGCCCCCCTGGAGACCGCCCTGGGGAAGATCACCAGGGAGAGAGAGGACCCTTTCGTGGTTCTCATCTCAACGATCATCTCTCAGAGGACGGCAGACCCCACGACTGAGATGGTCTCCTCTAAACTTTTCTCTCGATATGGGAACCCTCAGGAGCTGGCCTCGGCTCCGCTGGAGGACATCGAGAGAGTCGTGCGGCCTGCCAACTTCTACAAGACCAAGGCTAGGGCCATCAAGGAGATCTCTCGTAGGATCTACAATGATCACGGCGGAAGCGTGCCGCGGGAAATGAAGGAGCTCTGCAAGCTTCCTCTTGTTGGCCGAAAGACTGCGAATTGTGTGCTGGTCTACGGGTACGGAGTCCCGGCGATCCCCGTGGACGTCCACTGCCACCGCATCCCCAACAGACTGGGGCTCATCCACACGAAGAGCGAGGTGGAGACGGAGAACGGGCTGAAGAGCATCCTCGATCCTTCGCTGTGGCTGGAGGTGAACGAGCTCTTCGTCAGGCACGGTCAGACCACTTGCACACCTAGGAATCCGGACTGTGCATCCTGTTGCCTGGCTGACCTCTGTGTCTACAACCTTTTGGGCCGGGTTAGTCACGGGGATAGAGCGTCGAGCACCAAGGGACAACAGTCCTCTGCCTGAGGGGTCAGGCCACTACCTTGGCCACTGCCTGCACCCTGTCACCAGGCTTCAGCTTCATGATACGGACCCCCATGGTGGCCCTTCCGATGACCCTCAGGTCCTCTATAGGGAAGCGGATTATCATCCCCGTTTCCGTCGTCAAGAGGAGCTCCACTCCTGGCTGGACCTCTTGCACGCTTACCACGGGCCCGTTCCTCTCGATGTTGGCGATGTTCTTGACGCCTTTTGCCCCTCGTTTCGTCTTCCTGTAGCGGGAGACGAGGGTACACTTGCCATATCCGCCGGCGGTAACCGTGAGGAGGGTTGAGTCCTCCTTCGTCAGGGCCATGCTCACCACCTCGTCCCCTGGCTTGAGGGTAATACCCTTCACCCCGGCTGTGTACCTGCCCATGGGTCGAGCGTCGGCCTCGTTGAAGCGGACTGCCATCCCCAACCGCGTTGCCAGAATAACCTCATCGCCAGGACGGCAGAGCCTGACCCCTACCAGTTCGTCCCCCTCCCAGAGCTTGATGGCCCATATCCCTCGAATCATGGGTCGGCTGTAGGCCGCCAGGCTCGTTTTCTTCACCAGTCCATTCTTCGTGGCAAATAGGAGATGCTGGGGGGTCTCAAATTCCTCCACGGAAACTCTAGCGGCGATGGATTCCTCCGGCTCGAGACGGGGGAGGAGGTTGACGATGGGGCGCCCCCGGGAGTGTCGGCTCCCCACGGGCACCTTCCATGCCTTCAGCCAATATACCCGGCCCTGGTTCGTGAAGAAGAGGATGTAGTTGTGGGTCTTCGTGACGAAGAGGTCGACGACGTAGTCCTCCTCCTTGGTCTCCATCCCCACCAGGCCGACGCCCCCTCGCTTCTGCCTGCGGTAGTCCTCCACATTCTGCCTCTTGACGTAGCCCGTGTTGCTGATCATGACCACGGTGTTCACGTTGGGGATGAGGTCCTCGATGTCCAGTTCCTGGACTTCCTCCTCGATGTCAGTTCGCCGCTCGTCCCCGTACTTCTGCCGCAGCTCCAGTATCTCCTGCCTGATGATGGACATGAGGCGGCGGCGATCTGCGAGGGTCGCCTCCAACTCCTGAATGCTTGTCCTGAGTCCCTCCCCCTCTTCTCTGAGGGAGCGCCCCTCCATGGCCGTGAGCCGCTGAAGCCTCATCTCCAAGATGGCCTTGGCCTGTTGATCGCTTAAACGGAAGTTCTCTTGCAGGGCCGCCTGAGCGTCGGCTGCGCTTTCCGAGGAGCGGATACGGGAGATGACCTCGTCCAGATTGTCCAGGGCAACCAGGAGGCCTTCCACCAGGTGGAGCCTCTCCTTGGCCTTGCGAAGGTCGAACTCCGTCCGCCGCCGCACCACTTCCTCTCTAAACCTCAGGAATTCCTCCAGGGTCTCCTTAAGAGACAGGACCCTGGGCTCGCCGTCCACTAGGGCCAGGTTAATGACACCAAAGGTGGTCTGCAGGGGCGTGTGGGCGTACAGCTGGTTGAGAATGAGTTCGTCGGAGACGTCCTTCCTGAGTTCGACGACGATGCGAATGCCCTCCCGGTCGCTCTCGTCCCGCAGGTCAACGATGCCATCCACCTTCCTCTGCTTGACCAGGTTGGCGATAGCCTCCACCAGGTTGGACTTGTTTACCTGATAGGGTATTTCGGTGATGATGATGGCCTTCTTGTCCCTGGGCAGTTCCTCCACCTGAGTTCTGCCGCGGATGCGCAGGAGTCCTCTGCCTGTCTCATAAGCTGCCAGGATGCCGTCCCTACCGCAGATGTAGCCGCCGGTGGGAAAGTCCGGACCCTGGACGTACTCCATAAGGTCAGCCAGGTCCGCATCCTCGTGATCGATGAGGTGCACCAGGGCGTCCGCCACCTCCCCGAGGTTGTGAGGAGGTACGTTAGTGGACATGCCCACGGCTATGCCGCTGGCTCCGTTCACCAGTAGGTTGGGCACCTTCCCGGGCAGGACGACGGGCTCCCTCAGGCTGGCGTCGAAGTTGTCGTCGAAGTCCACCGTCTCCTTCTCGATGTCTTGGAGGATCTCCTCCGCCGCTGACGCCAGGCGACACTCGGTGTAGCGCATGGCCGCTGGGGGGTCCCCGTCCGTGGAGCCAAAGTTCCCCTGGCCATCGATGAGGGTGTAGCGAAGGCTGAAGTCCTGGGCCATCCGCACCAGAGCGTCGTAGACCGCCGACTCCCCGTGGGGGTGGTACTTACCCAGGACCTCTCCCACAACCCTGGCGCACTTCCTGTAGGGCTGGTTCGCCCTGAGGCCCATCTCCCTCATCGCGTACAGGATGCGCCTCTGGACCGGCTTCAGACCGTCTCTGGCGTCCGGGAGAGCCCTGCCGACGATCACGCTCATGGCGTAGTCGATGTAGGACCTCTCCATCTCCCTCTCAATGGCGCGGTATGAAGCCGAACGTCCTCTCAAGGGAACACCTCAGATGTCTAGGTTCACGACCTCGCGGGCGTGCTCCTGGATGAACTCCCGCCGCGGCTCCACAAGGTCCCCCATGAGGATCGTGAAGAGCTCGTCGGCCCTCACGGCGTCCTCGATGGTCACCTGCTTGAGCAGCCTCGTGGCTGGATTCATGGTGGTCTCCCAAAGTTCCTCAGGGTTCATCTCTCCCAAGCCCTTGAAGCGCTGCACCGTGGTGCCCTTCCCCATCTGCTTCAGGTGCCCGTCTCTCTCCTTGTCGGTGAAGACGTAGCGTACGTCGCTCCCCTTCTTCAGCCTGTAGAGGGGAGCCTCGGCGATGTAGACATAGCCAGCCTCGATGAGGGGCCTCATGTAGCGGAAGAAGAGGGTGAGGAGGAGGGTCTTGATATGGGAACCGTCCACGTCGGAGTCGCACATCAGGATGACCTTGTGGTACCTGGCCTTCTCCAGCTCGAAGTCCTCACCTATGCTCGTCCCCGCGGCGGTGATGAGAGTCCTGATCTCCTCGTTCTTCAGGACCTTATCCAGCCTGGCCTTCTCCACGTTGAGGATCTTCCCGCGGAGGGGTAGTATAGCCTGAAAGCCCCGATTCCGTCCTTGTTTCGCCGACCCACCGGCGCTCGGCCCCTCGACAATGAAGAGTTCACTCTTGGCCGGGTCCCTCTCGGTGCAGTCCGCCAGCTTTCCTGGCAGAGAGGAGCCCTCCAGAAGCCCTTTCCTGCGGGTCAGCTCTCGGGCCTTCCTGGCGGCCTCCCGGGCCTCCGCCGCCAGGATTGCCTTTTCGAGAATGCTTTCCGCCACCCTGGGGTTCTCCAGAAGGTACTCCGAGAGTTTCTCGTAGGCTAGGGACTCAACGGCGCCCTTCACCTCGCTGTTCCCCAGCTTGGTCTTCGTCTGTCCTTCGAACTGGGGCTCGGGCAGCTTCACGCTCAGTACCGCTGTCAGCCCCTCCCGCACGTCATCGCCCTGGAGGGTGACCTCCTTGTCCTTGGAGGAGCCGTTGTTCTTCAGGAAGTCATTCATCACCCTCGTTAGGGAGGCTTTGAAGCCCACTAGGTGGGTGCCACCCTCCACCGTGGCAATGTTGTTGGCGTAGCTGTGGATGTTCTCCGCGTAGCTGTCAGTGTATTGGAGGGCCGCCTCCACGTAGGTGCCGTTCTTGCTTCCCTCGAGGTAGATGGGCTCCTGATGCAAAGGGTTCTTCGTCCTGTTTATCCACCGGACGAACTCCACCAGGCCCCCCTCGAAGCGGAATTCGCTGGGATCCCTATTGGCGGCCTCCACGAGTATTCGCGTCCCCTTGTTGAGGAAGGCATACTCCCGGAGGCGGGAGTAGATGACGTCCATATCAAAGCGGGTCTCGCCGAAGATGACAGGGTCGGGCTTGAAGGTGACGGTGGTACCCCGCCCATCGCTCTCCCCCACTACCTTCACGCCATCCACGGGGACTCCCCGCTCGAATCTCATGAAGAACTCCTTGCCGACGCGGCGGACGCGAACCTCCAGCCATTCCGACAGGGCATTCACCACTGAGAGGCCCACTCCATGGAGGCCTCCGGAGACCTTGTACATCTTTCTGTCGAACTTTCCTCCCGAGTGGAGGGTGGTGAATACGATCTGTACCGCTGGCTTCCCGTACCTGGGGTGTACATCCACGGGGATGCCTCTTCCGTCGTCCTCCACAGTGACGACGCCCTCCTCGGCGATGGAGACCTCGATGTTCTTGCAGAATCCAGCCATGGCCTCGTCGATGCTGTTGTCCAGGACCTCGTAGACCAGGTGGTGCATGCCCCGCTGATCCACGCTCCCAATGTACATCGCGGGCCGCCTCCGTATCGCTTGGAGACCCTCAAGGACCTGGATCTTTTCAGCATCATAGGATAACTCGTCTGGCATCGATTCCCTCAGCAAGCCGTCTGGAACACTGTCTGTAGACATCCCATCCCTTGGAGTTAAGGGTTATGGCCCGACTCTATTTAATGATTTTCAAGGCCCCCGGGATGTATGAAAATGGACAGTTTTGATGTTCACAAATGTTCTATAACGGACCGAAAGAGGCTGCGATTTGGACGCTAGGAAATACGCCACCGGGCCCCTCTCGACGTGTCTTCGAGCTTGACTCCCAACCGAGCCAGCTCGTCTCGTATCCAGTCGGAGGTCTTGAAGTCCTTGTTCCGTCTGGCTTCCTCCCTGAGGCTCACGAGGACCCTGATGAGGCCCTCTAGGAGGTCGGGGGACGGGCCCATGGCCCCCTCGAAGAGGCCCAGGATGTGCCCATAGGTCTGATAGGCCTCCAGAAAGGCTACTAGCCGCTCCCTGCTCAAGCCCTTCTCCACGGCAGCGTTGAAGGAGCTGGTCAACCGGAAGAGGGCTGCCAGGGCATCCCTGGTGTTGAAATCGTCGTCCATCGCCTGAAAGAAGCTGCTTGCGGTCGACTTCATGGCCCCCCTGAGGGATACATCGCCTGCGGCCTTTGCCTCTGGGGCTTCTCCTAACTCCTGTCTTGCCCTCGCGTAGGCCTCCAGCAGCCGCTCGTAAGCCATTCTTGCTTCCTCAACGGCTTCGTAGGTGAAGTCGATGGGGCTCCTGTACTGCGTGTAGACCAAGAAGAACCGGAGGACCTCTGGGCTGTACCTCTCCAGGACCTCTCTCACCGGCACGATGTTCCCAAGGGACTTGCCCATCCTCTCCCCCTTGATGACCACAAAGCCTGTGTGCATCCAGTACTTCACGAAGGGTTTCACCCCCGTGAAGGCCTCCGCCTGTGCAATCTCGGCATCATGGTGGGGAAAGATCAGGTCGTTGCCACCGCCATGGATGTCGTACTGGGGACCGAAGTGGGCGATGCTGATGGCGGTATCCTCGATGTGCCAACCGGGCCTCCCGGCACCCCAGGGGCTGTCCCAGTAGGGCTCACCGGGCTTCCTGGACTTCCAGAGGGCGAAGTCCTGGGGGTCCTCCTTCCGCTCGTCCACCTCCACTCTGGCGCCGGACCTGAGCTCCTCCAGCTTCACCCCCGACAGGTTCCCGTAGCCTTCGAAGCTGGAGACCCGGTAGTAAACATCCTCATCCACCTGATAAGCGTGGCCCTTCTCCAGGAGGGCTTCCACCTGTTCGATGATCTCAGGAACGTAGTCCGTCGCCTTGGCGTATAGGTTTACAGTGGTAACGTTCAGGGCCTCCATGGTCCTCATGTAGTCCTTGAGGTACGTGTTCCCGAGCTCGTCCCATCCAAGGCCCACTTCGGGCGCCCGGTTTAGGATCCTGTCGTCCACGTCGGTCACGTTCTGGAGGTAGAAGAGGCTGTACCCCCGGTATCTGAGGTAGCGGGCGATGACGTCGAAGGCCACATAGGTCCTGGCGTGGCCCACGTGCGTGTAGTCGTACGGCGTAATGCCGCACACGAACATCTTCACCCGCTTCCCCTGAAGGGGCACGAAGTCCTCCTTCGAGCGGGAGAGCGTGTTGTAGAGTCTTAGGCCCATGGCGGCGAACCATATGCGAGGGCCCTATTAACTTTCGTGAAACCGGCAATCCTCAGGCATGGGAGGCCTGCAGGGCTCTCTCCAGATCCTCCAACAGGTCCTCGACGTCCTCGCAACCCACAGAGAAACGGATGAGACCTCTGCTGATACCTCTAGCCTCCCTCTCTTCCTTCGGGATGCTAGCGTGGGTCATGGATGCAGGATGCTCGATGAGTGACTCGACGCCCCCCAGGGACTCCCCGAGGATGATGAGGCGGAGAGCCTTAAGGAAGGCTTCTGCCTTCGCTTCATCCGACAGGACGAAACTCACCATACCCCCGAAGGCGCGCATCTGCTCCTTGGCAATGTCGTGCTGAGGGTGATATCCCAGTCCCGGATAGTGGACTTTCGCGACCTCCTTCCTGCCCTGAAGGAAACGAGCGACCTCCGATGCGTTCTCACAGTGCCGGTCCATCCTGAGGGGCAGCGTTTTTGTGCCTCTGAGGACTAGGAAGCAGTCAAATGGGCTCGGAACAGCCCCCATCGCGTTCTGGGAGAACCTCAGCCTCTCGGAGACGCCATCATCGGAAGTCACAACCGCGCCGCCCACTACGTCGCTGTGACCCCCTAGGTACTTGGTGGTGCTGTGGACGACGATGTCTGCACCGTAATCCAGGGGTCGTTGGAGGTAAGGCGTGGCGAAGGTGCTATCCACAACGGTCATGACATCTGTGGCTCTGCCCAGCTTCCCCAAAGCCCGCAGATCCACTACCTTGAGAAGGGGGTTTGTTGGCGTCTCCGCCCAGAGCATCCTCGTGTTGTCCTGGATTGCCGCCTCTACAGATGGCATGGTCGTGAAATCCACGAAGTCGAAACTGATACCGTAACCCTCCATGATCTGCCGGAACAACCTGTGGGTCCCACCGTAGACGTCATCGGCGACGACCACGTGGTCCCCCTTTCTCAGGAGGGTCATCACTGTGGTTATGGCCGCCATTCCTGAGGCGAAGGCGAACCCGTACCGTCCGTCCTCCAGGGCCGCAAGGTTCGATTCCAGGGCGTCCCGGGTGGGGTTCTTGGTCCGAGAGTATTCATATCCCTCCTTCCCCACGGCCTGGGAGTAGGTGGAGGTCATGTATATTGGAACGATCACGGATCCCGTTCTGGGCTCCGGTTCCTGGCCGGCGTGGATGGCCTTTGTGGCGAACCTCATGCAGGGGCCCTCCTGGAGAGGTACTCCACAACGTCGAACCGGGTCACGATACCCTGCAAATCGTCACCAGTACCCACCAGGACCGCCGGATTCCCTCGCAGGAGAAGCTTGCAGACCTCCTCCAGGTCTTCCCTGACGTTCACCACGGGGAAGGGCTTGTCCATGATCTCTCTGACCTGGGCCTCCCTCAATTCCGCCTTCTTGACTAGCCTGGCCAACAAGGCCTCCTCCCGGATGCTTCCCACGGGCCTGCCGCTTTCAATTACAGGCAGCTGGGAGACGGTGTACCGCCTCATGAGCTCCACGGCCCTCATCACGGGCTCTTCTGTTCTTATGGTCACCACCGCCGGAAGCTCAGGGTCCTTTGACAGGAGTATGTTCAGCAGGGGAGGCTCCTCTTCCAAGAAGCCGTGCTCCCTCAACCATGCCTCACTGTGAACCTTGCTCAGGTACCTCTCGCCCGTGTCGGCGAAGAGGACGACAACGACGGCGTCCTTCGTCAGATTCTTCGCGACCTTCAGAGCTCCGGCCAGAGCGGAACCAGAGGAGCCACCTACAAGGATCCCCTCCTCCCGGGCCAGCCGGCGCGTATACAGGAAGGATTCCCTGTCCTCCGCCTTCACAACGTCATCAATGTACTCGAAGTGGGTTGTCCCGGGAATGATGTCCTCCCCTATGCCCTCCACCTTGTAGGTGTGGGGCTGAACCATCTCCTTTGTGCGGAAGTAGTCGGCGATGACGGAGCCTACGGGGTCCACACCAATCACCTTTACCTCGGGGTTCTTCTCCTTCAGGTACCTGCCCGCACCGCTGATGGTGCCTCCAGTGCCCATCCCGCAGACGAAATGGGTGATCTTGCCGTCGGTGGCCTCCCAGATCTCCGGGCCTGTGGTGAGGTAGTGAGCCTCCGGATTCATCGGATTGAAGTACTGCTGGGGGATGAGGGAGTTAGGCGTCTCCCTCTGAAGCCGCTCTGCCACCTTGTAGTAGCTCTGGGGCGAGTCAGGGGGCACTGCCGTGGGACAGACCACCACCCGGGCTCCGAAGGCCTTCAGGAGGTTGATCTTCTCCTGGCTCATCTTGTCGGGGATGGTGAAGATGCACCTGTACCCCCGGATGGCGGCCACCATGGCAAGACCAATGCCGGTGTTGCCCGACGTTGGCTCGATGATGGTGCCTCCTGGCCGGAGGAGGCCCTTCTCCTCAGCGTCCTCTATCATGGCCAGGCCGATTCTATCCTTCACGCTCCCACCGGGGTTGAAGTTCTCGAGCTTGGCCAAAAGGAGGGCCTTGCATCCGTCAGTCACACTGTTAAGCTTGACCAGGGGCGTCCTCCCCACCGCCTCTAGGATGTTGTTAAAGTATCGCATGACGAGGGAGGTTAGGCTATCCAGCTACTTATAGGAAATCGGAAGCGGCAAAGTCAGAGGAGGCGCTGCTGGTTGGGGTATCAGCCAGTGTACCCGATATTGGGGAGGGACCGGACGGGCCCGATGATGAGAAGGGAAGCCCTGTGGCTCCCTGGTACCCGAACCGGCCAAGTGTTGTCCGCTTGATTCCTCGCCACCCGCAAAAATGATTATAGCCTCAGTGATATCCGATTTGTGGAGTCAGAGGCCCCAAAGGGCAGACATGTTCCTGCCATGGTGGCGGAGAGCCTCATCGCTGTCGTGGCGCTCCTCCTCATCCTTGAGCTCTACTATGATCTTTTGCCTTTGATCCAGCTTAGCGGGACATTTGCTGGTTTTGCCCAAGAGGTCAGGACCGGCATTCTGATAGCCCTCGTTATCATCATCGCGGGAATCGCCCTGCGGATCGCTGGTCGCCTCTTCGAGAGAGTAACCGTGGAGAGGATCGGAAGCCATGCCCAGGCACGGTCCATATGGAGGCTTGTTGCGACCTTCGTGTGGGCGATCGTCCTCATCGTCGTCGTCCTGGGTCTTCTGGGGGACGTTACCTCCACCGCCCTCGGGGTCGGCCTGATTGGTGCCGCCCTGGCGTTCATTCTTCAGAGGCCCCTCCTCAACGCCCTGGCCTGGATAATAATCTCCTACCAGAGGATGTACAGGATCGGCGACCGAATAGCCATGGGTCCCACTCGAGGGTACGTGACCGATATACGCATCACGCATACCTTCCTCCGCGAATTCGGGGAATGGATGCATGGGGACACCTTCACCGGTCGAATCGTGGCGGTCCCCAACAGCCTGGTTTTCGATGCCCCTGTTTCCAACTACACCAGGGACATACCTATCGTGTGGGACGAGGTGGAGAACCTAGTCACGTATGAAAGCGATATTGACGTCGCGAAGGAGCACATGCTGGAGTCGGCGAAGGAGGTCGTTGGGAGCTTCATGTCCTCCAAGCACAAGATGTACCTCAAGAGGCTGGAGATTCGGGATCTCGAGAAGTTGATGCTGAAGGAGCCACAGCTGCGAATGGAATTCAGCGATTCGGGGGTCAAGCTGCAGGTCATATACTTCTGCCCGGTAGAATCTCGACGCAATATAAGGTCGGATATTGTGGAGAGGGTCTGGAGAAGGTTCTCTGAGGATTCACGGGTTGAAATCGCCTACCCGCATATGGAAATAGTCCCTTACGGGCAGGAGCCGAGGGTCCCGCGAGAGAAGCTGGGAGTAAGGGCCGTAGCCCGATCGCCTCTCGCGGAGGATGGAGACAAGTCAAAGGATAGTCGTGAGTAATCTTGGATCTGACGCCCTCACCCAACTGAGAGCTTGGAACAGGGAGGGGCTCTGCAGAGAGATACCTAACCCCAGAACTCCTGCTCCGTGACTCCTATCTCCCAGCTGACGGGCTCGATGGGAATCCCCTTCTCCGCAACCCAGGGCAGAAAATCCCGTCCGCCCAGACCGACGTTGCCCGGCTTCGTCCAGAAGAGCCACATGAGGTCCGCATCCTGGGCATAATAGGGGCCATCGACCCTGTCCCCGCTCTTCCTGGAAATCTCCTCCAGCTTCTTCTTCACCATTTCCAGCTCCTCTCTAGTCCCGCCAAAATTGGCCTTCCAGATCACCAACATGCTAGTCCCCGGGGACCCAAAGGGACGCTCTTTAGAAAAGAGTTGTGGAGGGCCATGGATGATGCCGGGGGAGGGAATCGAACCCCCGTGAAACCGCTCTGCAGGCGGTCACATGGGCCACTCTGTCACCCCGGCAGATTCACAATCCTCCTGGCACGTATATAACGGTGATTATGGCGGCAAGGTGGTCCGCGAAGGCTGTCTATCACGCCCCCGACCTTTGACCATCTGAAAACCCATTGCATTCGACAAAACATTTCTACCACGGCGAAGTTCCTCCCACAGTGACGCTTAAGACCATCAGTGATACCGTTCACGGCTCCATCAAGGTTGAAGGTATGGCCCTGGACCTTTTGGAGACCCTGGAGGTCCAGCGTCTCAACGCCATTAGGCAGCTCGGCCTCACCTACCTCGTCTTTCCGGGGGCAAATCACACTCGCCTGGAACACGTACTGGGGACCTACCACGTGGCCAAGGAGATCGCCTCAAACCTCTCCCTTCCCGAGGAGGAAGTTCGCCTTGCCACCACTGCCGCCCTCCTTCACGACCTAGGGCATGGACCTTTCTCCCACACCCTAGAAAGGGTCCTGGCGGACAAGACTGGACTGGATCACATGGAGGTCACGAGGCGCATTATCCTTGGGGATGAGGACAGCGTCCCTGGCATGGAGAGGAACTTCTTCAGTGACCGTCCCCGGGTGCCAGAAATCCTCGAGAGGTGGGATGCCAACCCGAAGGAAGTGGCAGAACTCATTGAGGGCTGCCAGTCCATACCCCCTCTTCCAGGTTTCGAGGCTCCCGCTCCACCGAAGGGGAAGGCCTACCTGGGCCAGATCATTCACGGGGTTCTCGATGCGGACCAGATCGACTTCTTGCTGAGGGACTCCCTCTACACGGGGGTCGCCCATGGCATCATAGACCTTCCGAGGCTGCTGGCAACCTTCCGGGTGGCCGACGGCAACCTGGTCGTAGACCGGAAGGGGCTCAGCGCTGTGGAGGGCATGCTGGTCGCGCGGGGGTTGATGTACACCTCCGTCTACTTCCACAAGACTGTGAGGATCGCTGAAGCTATGCTGTCGAGGGCGGTCGAGCGGGTTCCAGATTCCCTCGAGACGGTCAGATTCATGAACGATTCAGAACTTCTTTCGTGGCTGCTGAGCACTGAGGGCCTCCAGAGGGAGACCGCCCTCGGGCTGAAGTACAGGAGGCTGTACAAGAGGGTCCTCACGAAGGATAAGGAAGAGCTAGGCAAGAAGGACCTAGAGAAGGTTCTGGAACTCCTTGACCCCGAGAAGCGGTTGAGGTTAGAGGACGCGGTGTGCAGGCGGGCGGGAATCCCCCCAGGAAGGGTCATAATCGATCTTCCTGCGCCTGAACTCCTGGTGACGGAGCCAAGGATCTCCAAAGTGGACCTCGGTGTCTTGGAGGGGGGCAAGGTTCTCCCCTTCAGGAAGGTCAGCGCCCTTGCCAAGGCCCTTCAGCTTAGGGAAACCGTCGAATGGGCCCTCATGGTGGCCTGCCACCCTGACCACACCTCCAAGGTAAGGCGAGCGGCAGAGAAGGTAGTATTCGGCTAGACCCTGGAGATAGACACAGCAGTCATTGCAAGGATGGGCAGCTGAGCGTATGATGCGGGGCGTCTTGGCGGAACCTCTTCTCAGGACTCGGCTCCGGCAACACGTGTGATCTGTCTCGTGTTTTCCTATCTTCGCCACGCCAGAGGTGTCATGGTAGCAATGAGAATCTCACGAATTTACAGCAGATTGACCCGCCGAAATGCTTATTAGGGAATACTATATGCCGTATTTGGTCCCTCACATTCAGGGAACGGAGGAGTGGACTTACATGAGTTGTG
>CAYFYB010000024.1:0-21250 GCA_964347345.1 uncultured Methanomassiliicoccales archaeon
CCGTTGGATGATGGATTCTCGCCCTAGTTAGATACCACAGTGCGCACTCCAATCTCTTCGACAATCGACGAAACATTCATCGTCAACCGATGCATTTAAATGGAATCTTCCCTTCCACCTTCCGATGTTCCGCAAGGTCCTGGTGGCAAATCGGGGCGAGATAGCCCTCCGGGTGATGCGGACCTGCCGGGAGATGGGCATCTCCACCGTGGCCATCTACTCCTCCGCGGATCGCGAGTCCCCCCACCGCCTGTATGCCGATGAAGCCTTCGAGATCGGTGCGGAGGACCCAGCAGAGAGCTACCTGAACGCCACCAAGGTGCTGGAAGTGGCAAAACGGTCTGGAGCCGAAGCCCTCCACCCGGGTTACGGCTTCCTGGCCGAGAACGCGGACTTCGTCAGGCGCTGCGAGGAGGAGGGGCTGGTCTTCATCGGACCGGGCGCCAAGGCCATGGCCGTGGCCGGCGATAAGCTACAGTCCAAAGCCGTCCTGAAGGCCGCTGGCATCAGCGTCTCCCCCGGGTCCGATAGGCCCCTTAGGGACGTGGAGGACGCCGTTCAGATGGCGGAGGAGGTTGGCTACCCGGTCATCCTCAAGGTCTCCGGCGGTGGCGGCGGCATTGGCATGGAGATAGTGGAAGGGCCCCAGAAGCTGGAGGCTGCACTAAACAGAGCCCGCTCCCTGGCCCAATCGGCCTTTGGCGTCTCCGATATCTTTCTGGAGAGGTATCATCGAGGCGCCCGCCACATAGAGTTCCAAATCCTTTCCGACGGGCGGGCCGCAATCCACCTGGGGGAGAGGGAATGCTCCGTCCAGAGGAGGTACCAGAAGCTGGTGGAGGAGGCCCCTTCCCCCGCCGTCACGGAGGAGATGAGGGAGGAAATCGGACAGCTCTCCGTGAAGGCCGCAAAGGCCCTCGGTTACGTGAACGCCGGGACCATCGAATACGTCTACTCCGGCGGCCACTTCTACTTCAACGAGGTGAACGCCCGCCTGCAGGTGGAGCACCCCGTGACGGAGATGGTCACGGGCGTTGACATGGTGAGGGAGCAGATCGCCATCGCCTCAGGCGAGGGCCTTCCCTGGGACCAGCAGGACGTCAGGATGCAGGGGTGGGCCCTTGAGTGTAGAATAAACGCCGAGGACCCCTACAGGGGCTTCCTTCCCTCACCCGGCACCGTGAGGAGGCTGACCCTCCCTGGCGGCCCCGGAGTCCGAGTGGACACCGCCCTTCGGGAGGGCCAACCAATCTCCGCCGCCTATGACCCCTTGGTCGCCAAGGTAATCACCCACGGCCGGGATCGAGCCGAGGCCGTCCGGAGGATGAGGAGAGCCCTGGAGGAACTGACCGTCGAAGGCGTGGACGTCAACGTGCCCCTCCACCAGGCCATCCTGAGGGACCAGGCCTTCCTGCAAGGGAAGCTCTCCACCTCTTATCTGGCCGACAGGAAGATCGTGCAGACCATGGCGGAGGCCCGCCAGAAGGAGCGGGATGAGAGACGGGAGCTTGTGGCGGCTCTGGCAGCCGCTGCCGCGGCCACGGAGGGGACCCTGCTGTGGCGGACGGAGGCCTTTGCCACGGAGAGGCAAATGCCGGGCGCGTGGTCCCTGATGGGAAGGGAAGTATTCCAGAAGTCGAGGTTGACTCATGGCCATGAGGTTTACCGTCGTCCTTGAGGGCGTGGAGTACAATGTGGAGGTGACCGAAGACCTCCAAGTCGTGGTGGACGACAGGTCCTATCAGGCCAAGGTCAAGACCTCCGGCTCCAAGCTCCAGGTGCGGATAGGCCGCAGAAGCTATGAGTTCCAGCTGTCTGGCAGGAGGCTCAGCTGGCGGGGGTCACCGCTGGAGGCCCACTTCGAGGGATACGTACACCGGGCCGCCCGGTGGGGGCAGAACGCGGCTCCCATTGGCGATGGCCTCGTCAGGGCCCCCATGCCGGGCCGGGTGGTGGCCGTGGTGGCGGAGGAGGGGTCCAAGGTCACTTTGGGCACACCCCTTGTCATCCTAGAGGCTATGAAGATGCAGAATGAGATACCCTCGCCGGTGGAGGGGGTGGTGAGGGAGATCCGTGTGGCAGTGGGGGCCGCGGTCAGCAGAGAACAGGTCCTCATGGTGATTCAATAGTATCGTCCCTGCACGTTCCTGCCAGTGGACAACCTTTAAGTGAACCGAGTCCCATGAAATCGAGGGACTCCAATGGCGGCCAAGCAGACTTTCAAGATAACGCCCGTGGCTGAGGACAAGCTCAAAGAGCTGGCCAGAAAGCAGGGGATGGAGGCTCCCATTCTGAGGGTGAAGGTGATGAGCGGCGGCTGTGCCGGCATGACCTACCAGATGGATTTCTCCAAGGAACCGCCGGGAGAGAAGGACCTAGTCTGGAAGGCAGGGGATGTGAAGGTCCTCTTGGACCCCATGAGCGCGCTCTACGTGATGAACTCCGAGCTGGACTACACAGAGGGCCTAATGGGCTCCGGTTTCAAGATCAAGAACCCCAATGCAAAGGGCAGCTGCGCCTGCGGCGAGTCCTTCTACGTGTAGTGATTAACATGAAAGAGGTCCTGGACTTATCGGAACTCCTGGGCAGGGTCGAACTCGAGAACTTCGAGGAGAGGCTCCGCGACCTCGACCTATCCCCGTACTTCGGGAAGAGGGTGCAGATGCGCGGCTGCGTCCCCGTCTGGGCTCATCTTGCCATCGCCTCAAGACTCATCGGCAACGTGGAGGAGCTGGAGTTCTTAATCGACGATGGAAAGGAGGGCAGGCCCCTCAAGCTCTATCAGAAGGCTTGAGTCCTCCTTCTCACTGGCGACAATCAGGTAAGGGGTCTATAAATAGGCAGATAACGAGTTCTGATTCGGTGAGCTGGAAGAAGGCACCGCAATGCCCTAGAGGTGCTGCCCTTTGCTGGTAGGCGGCAACCAAGGTCAGGAGACCGAAGAACTCTGTCATGTCTGTGGCGGCGAGCTGAAGGCAGACGGCGAGTGCACCGTTTGTGGAACCCGTCACGAGCCGAGGAAAGAAGGGCTGGTCAAGGAACCTGGGTCGGAGGAGTCCAAGGACGCCTTCCTGTCAGAGGTCAGTGAGATCCCCGGGGTGGGACCAGCCAAAGCGGAGGTTCTCTATGAAAACGGATTTGACAAAGTCTCCGTCCTTCGCAACGCCTCGGTCGAACAGCTGGCTGCTATCGAGGGCTTCGGGGAGACCCTGGCCCAGAGGGTTTACGACTTCTACCATTCAGCCAAGGACTCGGCCAAGGAGCAGGCCCTGGAGAAGTGGCTGAAGGGAGAAGCTGGGGACCTCGAGTCCTGGCTGGGCCTCGAGGCCGGAGAGGCGTTCCCCAGCGAGAGGCTTGAAGCGGACGACGTTGAGGAACCCCCAGAGTCCCCTGAGGAGCCGGTGGGCGAGCCCTTGAAGGAGCCTGAATTGGATCAGCCGGAGGAACCGCTGGCAGAAGAAGAGCCTCCTCAGCCCAAGGCTCAGGTCCCTCGCCAAGAGGACTCCTCGGACGCCCTCAGGCGGTGGCTCAGAGGGGATGAGGAAGGTCTAGAGGCGTGGCTCTCTCAACCAGAAGGTGAAGAGCCCGAAGCTAAGGCTGACAGCTCCGGAGCAGCCGACCTGAAGGATATCGAGCGGCTGAAGGAGGAGCTCACGGATTTGAAGAGAGCCATCCGGGGGGAGCTGGCCAACCTCAAGGAGGGCAGCTTCGATCCTATTCGATACTTGGAGGAGATCGCGAAGCTGAACCGCAAGCTGCAGGAGGAGACCCTGAGGAGGAGGGAGCTGGAGGGGGAGCTTGACCACATGAAGAAGGCCTCCGTCGCCGTCATCAAGTACGTCAAGACCCAGAAGAGCCAGGAGGAGGGACCCGAGGCGAAGAGGAAGATTGCTGAGGAGCGGGAGGCCCGAAAGGAGCTGGAAATCGAACTGAAGAAGCTCAAGAACCTGCTCGTGAGGACTCAGCGAGAGCTCCAGGGCCAGCTGAAGGACCTCCCGGAGGGACCCAAGGCCATCAAGGAGGCAGAGCTGCGCCTATCGGAGAAGGAGGTCGAGCTGCAGGCCAAGGAGGAGCGGCTCACCGCCATGGAGGAGCAGCTGAGGGCTGAGAGTGCCAAGGTCTCCGACACCGAGCTCGAGCAGAGGCTTCAGGCGGAGCTCAGCGAGAAGGAGAGGCAGTTTCTCGACAAGGAAGCCGAGATGAGGAAGAAGATGATTGAGCTGGAGGGGGAAGTGGAGAGGCTGAAGATCGAGGCCAAGCTCAGGGCGGAGGCCATCGAGCTCACCACGAAACCGGGTGAGGAGATCAGCAAGGATCTGGTCGAAAAGGCGAGGCAGCTTCAACTGAAGGAGAGGGACCTTCTGCTCCGAGAGGAAGAGTCCAAGAAGTTGAGGGAGGAGCTGGCCTTCAAGGAGGAGGAGTTGAGGAAGCTCAAGGAACCCCTGGCCTATAAGGAGGAGGAGCTCCTGAGGCGGGAGGAGGACCTCATCTACCGGGAGAAGCTTTTGGAGGCGGACAAGAGGAAAGTGGAGCAGGCGAAGGCCCAAGCGGGCTCCACGGAGGAGGTTGCCCTTAAGGAGAGGCTCGAGACCCTCAAGGGAGAGATAACGAAGAAGGAGGAGGAGGTCAGGGCCAAGGAGAAGTACCTCAACGCCAAGATGGAGGAGCTCAGGATGAGGGAGCAGGGCCTCATTGAGGAAGAGATAGAGGCCCGGGAGGAGGAGAGGAAGTTGGAGATGATGCAGGAGAAGGCTAAGACCGGCACCCCACGACTTGATGACCTCCTCTTGGGTGGCGTCCCCTTCGGCTCCAACGTCTCCGTCTACGGCCCACCCTTCATCGGAAAGGAGGTCATCGTCAACTCCTTCGTGGGCGAGGGCTTGAAGAAGGGTATCCCCGCCCTGTGGGTGATCACGGACAAGACCCCCGAAGACATCCGCGAAGAGATGAAGTACGTCCTGCCCGGCTACGAAGAGTACGAAGGCCTTGGCTTGGTGAAGTATGTGGACGCATACTCCAAGGGCATGGGGAACGCCGAGGAGGACCCGAACGTGACATACATAGACGACCCCACTGACCATGACGCCATCCTTGAGGCCGTGGACAAGACGGCGGCGCAGTTGAGGAGGGAGCACCCGAACTACAGGCTTGCCTTCCGATCAATATCCACCCTCATCGCCTACCTGGACCCCGCCACGACATTCCGATTCCTCCAGCCCTTTGCTGGCAGGAGGAAGAGGGACAAGTCCATCAGCATGTACGTCATCGAGAAGGGCATGCACGGGGAGCAGGAGATCCAGCTTCTGGGGAGCGTCATGGACGGCATGATAGAGTTCAAGGTGGAGCAGCTGAAGACCTTCCTCAGCGTGAAGGGTGTCTGCGACGTCCAGTCCAGGGCCTGGATACAGTACATGTACAGCAAGCAGGGCGTGAGCATAGGCTCTTTCTCTCTGGACCACATCAAATAGGCGGCTGGAACCCCTAAGCTTTGCCGACCTGAGCGCAGTTCGTATCACAAGCACTTGAAGGCTCAGGCCACCTCTACGCCCGAGGACTTCTTTCCACCGCTCTTGATGTTTACGACGGGAAGGGGGATGGGGGGAGGCAGGCGAAGGTCCCGGGCAATTATCACGGATTCCTGTATGCAGCTGTTCATGATTGCGGTGTGTATCTCGCTCGCGACCTCGTTGGGCATCTTTCCCGATTTTGACCACATGGTCGCTAGGGAGGCGGCGTCGCCTTCGTACTGCAGGCTACCCTCGATCTTGATGACACCGACGCCCGTGTAGTTGGCCGTGAACCTGAACTCGACGGATGCCAACGTTTCGTCAATGGGGACGACCTGCGTCACGGTGCTGTTGTGGTCCACCCTCACGTTCCTGAAGCGTTCCCCACTCTTGGCAAAGCGTTTGGCATCTATGGACAGTAGTTCGAGGACCTTTACTGGCATGACAAAGCAGGGAAGGGAGGATGGCCTATAATGCTTTTCGGCGACCGCAGCGTCGGAGAGCACCTTGGAGGAGTCTGCTGATATCCGGCGAAGAGGCCCATGGTGTTTATACCGTTGCTGGCATACAACAATGGATGGTCCTCCACGTCGGCCTGGACGACACTGACTCACTAACCCGCATGTGCACCACCTACGTCGCCACAGAGCTGTTGGCGAGAGTCCGCGGCCTCGACCCAATCGGATATCCCCGCCTCGTGAGGCTCAATCCAAACATCCCTTGGAAGACCCGGGGGAATGGTGCCTTGTGTCTGCGACTAGGCCTTGGACGCGGCGCTCCTTTCCCAATCGGTCGCCTTAACGGGAAAGAAGTGATGGCCTATCCCAGATCAGGTCCCGTGGAACCTAACGAGGATCTTTATGAGGTCTCAGAGGACGTCGTCATGGAGCTGGCCGACTTTGAGGATCCGGATGTGCAGCCAGGTCTGGTAGTCACCCGCCGGCGACCTGGCCCCGGCCTCTACTGGAAGGCGGTACGGGATGTCGTGCCACAAGAGGATGTGGAGCCCCTCCTGGATGAAGCGGACTACCACTTCGCCCCGAGGGGCACGCGTGGTCTCATCGGTGCGCTAGCATCCATCTCCTGGAGGCCCCGAGACACAACGTACGAGGTCCTCGCCTATAGGTCGAAGGAGAGGTGGGGTACCAGGAGGCTTGTGAAGGAGGAGGACGTCATGGCCCTGGACGAGAGGTTTCCCAGCACCTTCAACAACTACGACTTCGAGAACAGGCACGTGGTTATTGCGCCGAGTTCCCCCTGCCCTGTCCTGTTAGGCATTCGCGGGGACGTAGTTGCCGACCTCCCCAGGGCTCTCCTCTCTCTGCGTAGCGAGCCTGTGGACCGATGGCTGCTCTTCGAGACGAATCAGGCCACGGATGAGCACCTCATCAGGAGAGAGGTCCGGAACCTGCAGCCCCACACCTCGGCCATCGTGGAGGGAACCGTCGGGGAGCCCCCAAGGCCTTTTCCAGGGGGGCACGTAGTGTTCCAACTAGAGGACAACGGAGGAAAGGTTGACTGCGTGGCCTACGAGCCCTCCAAGGCCTTCAGGAGGACTATTCTGGAACTCCGGCAGGGAGACAAGATCCGAGCGTACGGTTCCATCAGAGATGAGCCCAGGTCAATCAACCTTGAGAAGCTCGAAGTTCTGGATCTCCCTCTGCTTACGGTCAAGATAGCCAACCCGAGGTGCCCAAGCTGCCGGAAGAGCATGAAATCCGTGGGAAGGGCTGGGGGCTTCAGGTGCAGACGTTGCGGGACGAGAGCACCAGCAGAGGAGGCGCCGTTTCGCCCCGTTGCCAGGAACATCAGAAGGGGAATCTACGAGCCTCCCGTGTCAGCCCGCAGACACCTGAGCAAGCCCATCAAGAGGATTAAGGCGAGAGGGCATCCTGCTCTGGTCTCTACGCCACCTTTGAGACGACCTTGATGGAATCCTCTAGGATGTCCATCCCTCGATCCAGGAGCTCCTCCTCGATGTTAAGGGCGGGAATGTATCGCACGGTGGACTTTCCGCAGGGAAGGAGTATGAGCCCCCTCTGGAGGGCCTCCTTCAGAATCGCGTCCCTCTCCTTGATGGCCGCCTCTCTTGTCTTCGGATTCCTCACAAACTCCGTGGCCCTCATGAGACCTAGGCCCCGGTTGTCCCCCATAAGGGGCCACTTCTCCCTCATCTCCTCGAGCCTCCCCTGCATCCTCTCTCCCATGACGAGGGCCCTCCTGTGCAAGCCCTCCTTCTCGATGACTCTCAGGGTCGCCAGGGCAGCGGCGCACGCCACCGGGTTCCCCCCAAAGGTGTTGCTGTGGGCCCCCTGCACACCAAAGTCCAGCCTTGCATCGAAGATCAGCGCCCCTATGGGGAAGCCAGACCCCAGGCCTTTGGCCAGGGCAATGACATCAGGCACCACTCCGGTATGCTCCACAGCGAGCATGGCCCCCGTCCTGCCGATACCCGTCTGGACTTCGTCGGCAACTAGCATGATCCCGTTCTCCTTAGCAATACGCTCCACCTCCTTCGTCCAGCCAGGAGGAGGGACGATGTACCCACCCTCACCCTGGACGGGCTCGAAGAAGAGGGCTGCGATCTCTTTTGGCGGAACGATCGTCCTCAGATAGTTCTCCTCGATGGTCTTGGCACACCACATGTCGCACTCTGGGTAGGTGAGCTGGTATGGACAGCGGTAGCAGTAGGCAAAGGGCACGTGGTTACCACCCGGCATCCAGGGGAAGAACCTCTCCCGCTGGACTCCCTTGCTGGATGTAAGGGCTAGGGCGCCCATGGTCCTCCCATGAAAGGCGTTCAGAAAGGCAAGAAACTGCTTCCCCTCCCTGTTCCAGCGGGCCAGTTTGATGGCGGCCTCGATGCTCTCGGTCCCCGAATTGGTGAAGAAGACCTTCTTCCGGAAGTTCCCCGGTGCGAGCCTTCCAAGCATCTCCGCCAGGTCCGCCTGAACTTGGTAGTAGAAATCGGTTCCCGCGAAATGCCACATCTCCTTCAGCTGGGCCTCCACCGCCTCCAGGACTGCTTCATTCACGTGTCCCAGGTTGGTCACCCCCACGCCGCAGGTGAAGTCTATGTAATGGTTGCCGTCCACGTCCTCCACCACGGAGCCCTTGGCCCTCCTTACGGCCAGGGGCAGAGTCTTGGTGCTCGTGGCGATGTAATGACCGTCCTTCTCAATGATCTCCTTGGCCCTGGGTCCCGGGGGCGGGACCTTCACGTGGGGCACCTTCATAAGTCCACCGAGCTAGTGGAGGGTCACCCCTCATAAAAGCCTTGTGAGCCCCTTCAGGGCCATGGCTATTGGGATAGCCAAACCTGGCAAACCGTAGAAGACGAACTCTAGGAGATAGCTGGAATTCAGCCTGGTTTCGTGAGGCGAGACCGGCTTCAACCGCCAATCCTGAAGACCTTGGTCCCACAAACGGGACAGGTCCCCTGGGTGGCGGGCTTCCGGTTCTTCATCACGATGCGCTGAGGATTCCTTATCTCCCTCTTCGCTCTGCACTTGACACAGTAGGCCGTCGGCATGGTAAGCCCGCACCCGCATTAGCTTCTCCATTATTAATGCTTCGTTAGTTTAGGCGTGAAAATGGACTCATTTTGCCTTGTACAAAGGTTTAATACGCCTTTCGTAGTGGGAAAGCCGTGCGCGAGATGAGCCTCACCCGCTTCCAAAGGGCTAGGATCCTGGGCGCTCGGGCCCTCCAGATTTCCTTGGGAGCCCCTCCCTTCATGCTCGGGGCTGAGTCCTCGGACCCGCTCAAGGCTGCCGAAGAGGAGATGCGGGAGGGACGGCTGCCATTGCATCCGAGGAGGTCTGAGGATGACACTCATTGAGGACATGGCCATACGGAAGGTGCTAGACAGCAGGGGCAACCTCACGGTGGAGGTCGACGTCCACACCACTTCGGGCCTCGGAAGGTTCTCCGCACCCAGCGGGGCCAGCACTGGCGTCCACGAGGCCGTGGCTTATCCCAAGGGTAGTCTCGATCTCGCGGTGGAGAGGTTTGAGTCTGAGGTGGTCCCACGGGTGACTGGCATGGATGCTGTGTACCAGGAGGAGGTTGACTCTTCTCTCCATGAAGCCGACGGAACGGTCAACTTCTCCTTCATAGGGGCAAACGTGGCCGTCGCCACATCCATCGCTGTCGCGAAGGCGGCGGCGTCAGCCCTTGACCTCCCCCTCTATCGATACCTGGGGGGCATGGTGGCCAACAGACTTCCGAGGCCCTTCGGCAACCTCATAGGCGGTGGCCTGCACGCTCATGGAGGCACCGTTATCCAGGAGTTCCTAAGTGTCGCCCTTGGTCCCACTGTCATCGACTCGATCATGGCCAACGCCCAGGCCCACAGGCGAGTCGGCGAGAGTCTTAAGAAGAAGCTGACCGGCACTGCCTTGGCAAAGGGCGACGAGGGCGCCTGGGCGGCTCCCATAAGCGACGAGGAGGCCCTGGCCCTGATGGCAAAGGTCTGCCAGAAGCTGGGAGACGAAGCGGGCTTCCCGTGCAGACCCGCCCTGGACATGGCTGCATCCGAGTTCTACAAGGACGGGAAGTATGTCTATCGGGATAGAAGCCTGAGCCCTGAAGAGCAGGTGGAGTATGTGGCCTCTCTTGTGGAAGAATACGACCTGTACTCCGTCGAAGACCCCCTAGAGCAAGATGACTTCGAGGGCTTCGCCCGTTTGACGAAGTTGGTGGGTGGTCGATGCCTTATCGTGGGCGATGACCTCTTCGTTACCAACGTGGACAGGATCAGAAAGGGCGTGGAGACAGGGGCGTGTAACGCCGTCCTGATAAAGCCCAACCAGATCGGGACCCTCACGGACACTTGGCGGGCAGTGGACTACTCCCACAACAACGGCTTCAGTACCATCATCTCCCATCGCAGTGGGGAGACCACTGACGATACCATTGCCCACCTTGCTGTGGCCTTTCGGTGCGATGGAATCAAGACGGGAGCCGTTGGCGGAGAGAGGACGGCCAAGCTCAACGAACTTATAAGGATAGAAGAGGAGTTGACGTAGGACATGGCTCAGGCAGAAGAGGGAACTCCCCAGGAGGGCCTCCTCATACCCGAGGACACCTATCTCACCAGCGGCGTCCATATCGGCACCCAGCAAAAGAGCGCCGACATGAAGCCCTTCATATACAAGGTGAGAACGGATGGCTTGTACGTCCTGGACATAAAGAAGACGGATACGAGGATAAGGCAGGCTGCCCGATTCCTGGCCACCTTCGACCCAAAGGGCGTGCTGGTGGTAGCAGCTCGGCAGTACGGACAGAAGCCTGCCCGGGTGTTCGCCTCGACCATCGGATGCAACGCCTTTCCAGGCAGGTTCGTTCCTGGCACCCTCACCAACCCCGAGCTTCCCCAGTACCTGGAGCCCAAGGTCGTCCTCATTACGGATCCGGCAGCGGACCAGCAGGCCTTGCGGGAGTCTGTGAAGGTAGGGGTCCCTGTGGTGGCCCTCTGCGATGCTAACAACGAGACGAAGTACGTGGATTTGGTGATACCGACGAACAATAAGGGAAGGAGGGCCCTGGCGACCATCTACTGGCTCCTCACCCGGGAGTTCCTCAAGGCAAAGAAGCAGGTGAAGAAGGACGAGGACTTCAAGATGACAATCGAGGATTTCGAGGCGACACTGTAGGGGTTGGGATGAGGAAGCCCGCCGTCGCTGGACAGTTCTACCCGGGGAGCAGGAAGGAGCTTAAGGAGGAGGTCGAGGCGTGTTATGCTGGCACTTTGGGCCCAGGCCGCCTTCCCGGCAAGATCGGGGGCCAGAGGGGCCTAGCAGGCCTAGTGGTTCCCCACGCCGGTTACATGTATTCCGGTCCCGTGGCCGCCCATGCCTACCTAGCCTTGGCAGAGGATGGGCTCCCCGAGAGTTTCATCATCTTGGGCCCCAACCATACCGGATACGGAATGCCCCTTGCCGTCGCGACTGAGGACTTCGAGACGCCCCTTGGGATTGCCAGGGTGGACAAGGAGCTGGCCGGCGAACTCGTTCAAGGAGCCTTAGCGGAGGATATGGAGGCGCACCGGTTCGAACACTCCATCGAGGTCCAGCTTCCCTTCCTGCTACACCTGCGGGAGGACATCAAGTTCGTGGCCATCTGCATGGGGGCCGCTGACTACGAGGCAGCGAGGGCAGTTGGTTCCGTCCTGGCCCAGGTTCTTTTGGACAGGGATGTCGTCCTCATCGCCTCCACCGACTTCTCCCATTACGTGCCTAAGGAGGTTGCCTCCTCCAAGGACAGAATGGCCATCGACAGGATACTCCAGGGGGACGCCAAGGGGCTGTACGAGACCGTCACTCGGCACAACGTGTCAATGTGCGGCTATGGGCCGGTGATGGCGACCCTCCTGGCCCTGGGCAGGCCAAAGGGCGAACTGCTCAAGTACGCCACCTCGGGGGACGTACACCCCATGAGGGACGTGGTGGGCTACGCCTCCCTCAGCCTGACGATGTAGACTCGTCTATCCATGTGAGGTAGCTCTTCAGCCCAGGTCCCATGGGATAGGAGACGACGCAGGGGACCTCGTAGGAGTGCAGGGCTCTTACCTCCTCCACAACCCTTTCCACCAAGGAGGCCCTGGTCTTCATTATGACCGCCGCTTCCGGTTCTTCCCTGACCTCGCCCGCCCACCGGTAGACGGAACTGATCGGAAAGATGTTCCCGCACGCAACCAGCCCCGCTTCCACGAGGTGTCTCACGATCTTCCCGGCTTCCTCGGCATCCTTGGCTGTCATGTAGACCATGGAGTGCATGAGGGTGGAAGGCCAGGGGAATACTAATAGGATGGCTAGATTGACCTTCTTACCGTTGATTCTCAACCGTGAGAACAGCCTCGCTACTCTTTTAGGATAGCAGCTGGAAAATATAGTAACGAGGAAGTTGACGGTCGTTACCTACGAGGAGCTTCGTGATGTCCTCAAGGCTGTCCTGGGCCCTAAGGGCATGGGGAATCAAGAGGTCAGCCAGCTGGCGGAATACCTTCTAGGTTTCTTTGGATTCAGCACCGAGGTCATAGACAATGTGCTCCAGCCGGAGGATCGGGATGTCTTCTACATGCTGGAGGAAGAGGGACTGCTGGGCACCCGCCAGGAGGAGGTCCTAGTGGCCCGGGGTAAGCTGTGGAGGATCCACTATTGGGTCCTGAAGGTGGACATCATGAGGCGGGCGCTGGGGGAGGTAAAGAGAGGGGAGGAAGACTACCAGGCCCTCTACGACAACATCTCCGAAGAGGTCTGGGCGAGACACTAGAAACCTTAAATAGACCTCGGGGGCGTAACAAGACAACCATGTTTCACGAGATACTGATTCTCTTCGCCGCCTTCCTGGGCTGGTTCCTTCTCCTCTACGTCCTCGGGAGGCGGGGTCTACTCGAGAAGCTGGGAATGTCCCTCATGGGCCCCTTCCTCATGTTGAAGACCACCCGTGGTAGGGCCCTCATCGAAAAGTTGTCACACTGGCGCGGGCTCCGCTTGCTGGGCCAGGCCCTCATCCTTCTCGTAGCGATCACAATGGTGGGGATGACCCTCCTCCTCGTCTGGACGGCGACCCTGGTCCAGCAGATTCCTGCCGAGAGGGTGCCGGCCCCCCAGACCCTCCTCGGACTGCCAGGTGTCAACCCCTTCATACCCCTAGGCTACGGCATCTTCGCCCTGGCCGTCGCCATCGTGGTCCACGAGTTCGCCCACGGCATCCTGGCAAGGCGGTGGAAGGTGAATATCAAGTCCCTGGGCGTCCTCCTTTTCATCGTACCCATCGGCGCTTTCGTGGAGCCTGAGGAGGAGGAGCTGAAGGCTCTGGACCGACGGAAGAGGGGAACGGTGTACGCCGCTGGACCGGGAAGCAACGTGGTCCTCGCAGTCCTGATGGCGCTCCTCTTCTCCATAGGCATGATGGGCTCGGTTCAGCTCAAGGTCCCAGGTGGGATTACGAAAGTGGTCCCTGGAAGTCCCGCCGAGGAAGCCGGGTTGTCGGCCGGGATGGTCATGACAACCATCGATGGCGTCCAGCTGAACCGCTCCTCGGACTTCTCTGCAATCATGGAGAGTACGAATGCGGGGGATACCATAACCCTCGGGATTCTGGCAGAGGGAGTCAGGCGCGAGGTTGAAGTCACGCTGGCAGACCGTTATGAGTTCACGGGCCTTGAAGGGGACAGAGGAAAGGGCTATCTGGGCGTCGGTACGCCCCCGAATCCAGACATCTTCAACCCCCTGGAGTCCAGCGGCAGGTTGGGCTGGGGAAGCGCCCTCTTCATCTACATCGTCTTACCCTTTCAGGGCCTGGCTCCCGTCCAGGCACCTCTTACAGGCTTCTACGAGGTCTCAGGTGTCTGGAGCGCCCTTCCTACAGACCTGTTCTGGCTGCTGGCAAACGCCGCCTACTGGCTCTTCTGGATAAACCTCATGCTTGGCATGACTAACGCCCTCCCTGCGGTCCCCCTCGACGGAGGCTATCTGTTCAGAGACTGGCTGGACGCCGCCATCCAGAAGTTCAGAGCCAACATGCGGTCTGAGGATCGTGAGAAGGCGGCCAGGAATGTGTCCTACGCCATCGCCCTTCTGATTCTTGCCTTGATCCTGTGGCAGTTGATAGGGCCTCGGATTTGAGCTTCACCGAGCAGCGGCCACCAGGCCGAGGACGCCCCCTAGGAGGACCAAAGCCCCATGCAAGAGGGATATGTCAAGGACGAGGGCCAGGAGGCCTGCGGCAATGCATAGGATACCTCCATCCCTGTACTTCTTGGTGTATTCCAGGAAGGCGCCGACGACGGCCAGAAGGCCCAACGTAAGCGGTATGAATGCCCGAAGAATTGCCTGGAGGGTCAGGCGGAAATCCAGACCAGACCTGATGAGGAGGATTCCGCCGATGATGGCAAGAAGGAACCCGACCAGACCAAGAAGCCTCTTGTTCTTCAACAACTCACCTCCTATCCCTTCTCCAGTCCTCCGAGGGAATAAATCCCGCGCGGGTCTATGCCGTGGGCCCCCTTTCCGTAGAACATCCTTGTGACCCTGAAGGACTCTTGGAGGCCCAATGACTTCACGACTCTAAGGGCTTCGGAGTTTTCGCCAGGGACATTCGCGCTGCACCGAGAACCCTCATGCTGGGCCAGGAGATGAAGGAGGAGTCTCTCGGCGACAGCCGGACTGGCGGGGTCACAGGCCCAGGGCGCCACTTCCACTCCTCCCGGGAAGGGGAGCCCGACGATGTATGCAACGACCTTCTCCGATGGCCAGGTGAAGAAGTTATGACCGAATTCATGATAGAATTCCCTCAGAACCTTCAAGCGGAAGGCCCCGAAGTAGGGAAAGTCAAAGGAGGCGATGGCCTCGAGTTCTCGGGCATGAACTAGCCTCACCTCCCGCTCATACCTCCCTCGGGCCACACCCTCGAAATGTATTGTGGTCCCCTCCCCCCTGAAGCCCAGTTCCCTGTAGAAGGGCTCGACGTGAGTGTAGGCGTTGAGCCAGCAGGTCTCTACCCCCTGACCCAAGCAGTACTCCACCGCTGCTTCCAGGAGTGCCTTGCCGTAGCCTTTGCCCCTGTCATCTGGCCTGACGATGATGCTCCCCATCCAGGCCACCTTACCGTAGGTCGTGGCAACAGCGACTCCTACAGGATGAGAAGCGTCTCGGGCCACCAGAGCACCTTCGGGGTCCATCCTCATGAACCGGCGAAAGTCATCACGGGTGTACCCCCACCCCTCGAGGTCCGTCAGGCGAAGGGCGAAGTCCACGTCCTCGTCGCTCATGGGCGAGATCCCGAGGGTCAAATCAACTCCCTGCCTTCCAGTTCCTCCCTTTCGTCGCAGTCATGACTGCCGTGAGTGACGAACTTCTCATCATTTCGCGCGTGCTTACAGAGGCAGGGACCGTACTCATCATCCTCAGCTCCGTACCACTTATCGCAGTCCTTGCACTGGAGCCAGTCTCGAAGTCCTTGTCTCGCCTCCAGAATCTTCTCCTCCAGTTCCCGGTCCCTCAACCCCATCCGTTGGTCCTCCCTCTCCCTAATGCCTCGAACAAGTCATGGCCAAAGGAGCTACATTCCCCAGAAGGGATCCTCCTTCCTCTTGATTCCCTTGACCTCCTCCAGCACGTCCAACTCGTCCTGATTGAGACCGCTCTCTTCTAGGATCCTCACGTGTCCCTCCGGGATTTCCACATAGAGCACATCCCCCGGGTTGATCTGCCGGCCGACGGTGGGTCCCTCGATGGCTAGGGCCACCTCGCTTCCGGTGATCACTTCTTGGAGTGACTGTTCCCCGCTCCTCATGCTCTTGATTTTTCCGATGATTCTACCATCATCCCTTAGGAGGGACTGGGCCACCCTGACCCTGCCGGCCAGCACGCGAATACCGACGATCGCCGGTTTGCTTGTCCGGAACACGTAGTCCGGGAGAAGGAGGATCTTACCCGGGAAGACCACCTCCCTCCGCTTGGCCGCCTCTATTGCAGCCTTTCTCCTGCCTCTCCAAGTCTGATAGTCCTCGATGAGCTTGTAGATGACGTCACCCTCGATCACATCCACCCCGGGCTGCTTCCTGAGCTCCTCTTGGGCATCTGCAAGGACGGGTACGTTGAAGGCCAGGACAACGCGTTTCATGGGGTCCTGAACAGTGGCAGCTTCCACAACGTCTCGCCTCGACACCGGTCCCAGGCTGGCCTGGCGGACCGTCAAGCCCTCCTCCTTCATCTGATAGGCAAGCCCCTCGAGGGATCCCAGAGCATCCCCCTTTATCGTTATCCCATCCTCAGAGAGTTCGACCTCCAGCTTGGTCTCTTCCTCGACCTCCCTCATGGCCTCGTTCGGGTCCTTCCCCACCACACGTAGGGGCGCACCCGCCGCGACTCCCTCTAGGTCAGCGGCAGCGATCTTGATACCTGCTGCCGCCCTCACCAACTCCACCTGATCGAACCGGTTCTCGGGATCCCGGATCTCATCCAGAGGCTTTGGCTTCAAGAGGGCTCTAACCTTGGTGGCCCTGGGTCTCCCCGATGGGGTTCCGAGGACCACTGAGTCCCCCTTCCTCAGCGTCCCGCTGTAGAGGATGGCATCTAGAGTGAGGCCCAGCCCTCGCTCCTCCTTCACCTCCAGGATGGTCCCCGCCCCGGGGCCCTCTTCGGTCCTCAGCTCCTCCTCCAGGAAGCGCTGGGCCAAGCCGATGAGGACAAGGAGAAGATCGGGCACCCCTTCCCCGAATTTGGCGCTAATGGGGACGATGGCCACCACATTACGGAAGTCCTCTATCTGGTCATAGCGGTCTGAGGAGAAGGACTGCTCGTAGAGGTGACCCACCAGGGAGTAGAGTTTCTCATCCATCCTGGTCTTCGCCACATCGGGCTGCTGCTGGTAGGAGGCCACGAAAGCCTCATTCCGACGCCTTCTCCATCCTGGGATGAGGTCGATCTTGTTGGCAGCCACCACGAAGGGCGTCTTGTACCTCTTCAGAATTCGGAGGGATTCCACCGTTTGGGGCCTGGGACCCTCGTTGATGTCGACCACGAGGACTGCCAGATCCGCCAGGGCACCTCCCCTCGCCCTCAGCGTCGTGAAGGCATGGTGTCCTGGTGTGTCTATGAAGAGAAGTCCAGGGACCTTGAACTTCCGATCGCCCAGGAGGTCGCGACAGACGTTGTAGATGGCCTCCAAGGGGACCTCTGTGGCCCCTATGTGCTGAGTTATCGCCCCCGCCTCCCTTCCAGCCACTCCCGTTCCCCTGATGCGGTCGAGGAGGGTGGTATTATGGACCACCGTCCCCTCAGCGATGAAGTTGCGGAGACGTGGAACGGAGAAGTCGTAGACGTAGCTGCCCCGGGAATCCACCGGGCGGACGTCCACGACGTCTGTGAACTCAGTGGCCGATTCGTCGACGGTGACCACCCTATCCCCCACACTCAGTCGTGACGCTGGGCGATAGCGCAGTCCCTCCACCAAGAAGGGATGCTCCGGTGTCGTTACAAGGCGGGACCCGCTACAAAGGCGGGTCTCCACCATTACCTTCGGAGCCGTGAGCTTCCAGAGGAAGACTGCCGGTGAGTACCGTGCCCTCAGGTCACCGCCCAGGCTCAGGAGACGAGGGGGCCTCCGGGGCACGAGGACTCTTGCGTCCCAAAGGGAGACATACCTGGCCTGAGCGGACCTATAGAGCTCCTCAGCAGTGGCCTCTCCATCCTCAAGGTGGAGGAGAGTGGACGGAGCGACACACTTGCCGTGGTCGACGTGACCCAGGACGCTCACTATGGGTTGCCTTATCATGGTACCCCTTACCATCCTGTCGGGCACTATTTGTAGTTTCTCAATTTCTGCGGAAGGTCAAGGACCGTGCAGCCACTCCTCATCAATTCTAGAGTAGCTCTGTATCTCCTTAGGAGTGAAGAAAAGGGCGATTTCCCGCTTGGCGCTCTCCAGCCCATCGGCCCCATGGATCAGGTTCCGCGAGATGTCCAGGCCCAGATCTCCCCGGATGGTGCCGGGGTCCGCCTTTGCCGGATCTGTGGCGCCTATCATGCTTCGGACGGTCTTGACCGCGCCCTCGCTCTCCAGGATCAAGGCCACAGCGGGCCCGGAGGTTACATACTCAACAAGGCCCTGAAAGAAGTCCTTCCCTGTGTGCTCAGCGTAGTACTTCCTAGCCAGGTCCTCGGAGACCTGGAGCATCTTGGCGGCCACGACCTTGAGGCCCTTTCTCTCAAAACGCCTCACAATCTCGCCCACGAGCCCTCTCTGGACGCCATCAGGCTTGACGAGGACGAAGGTCCTCTCAGGGGCCATTATCCACCCTCCTTGAGGTACTCCAGAACCTTCTTGGCCGTGGCGGGCCCGATGCCCTTCACCTGCAATAGCGCCTCCTCATCAGCGGCCCTGATCTTGTCCAAGGAGGTGTAGCCCGCCTCCCAAAGGCCCTCGGCCGTGAGCTTCCCGATGCCAGGGATCTGCGCAAACTCCTCCAGTACGGACTCCCTATCTTCACCGGCGGGCGGCTCTGCCACCTCCTCGGCCACTGGTTCTGGCACTGCCCTTCGTCTAGGTGCTCGCATACTGAGGGCCTTAACATATCTTCGGGTCCACCTCACCTTGCGTCCTATTCGCCCCAGATTCAACAGGTTCTTCTGACACTTGCTCGAGCAGAAGAAGTAGACCGTGCCATCCTTGCGGATGAACATCTTCCCCGTGCCGGGCTCTATGTCTGTCCCGCAAAAGGTACACGTTCTGGTGACAGGCATGTCGAACTTACCTTACCGAAAGCTTTCGGGCCTCCCTGGCAGTCTCCCTGAGCATCAGGATGTCCCCGACTTGGACGGCCCCCTTGACGTTCCTCGTGATGATTCTGCCCCTGTCCCTGCCTTCGAGGACCCGGACCTTGACCTGGATGGCCTCGCCGGTCATCCCGGTCCTGCCCACGACCTCCACAACTTCTGACGGAATGCTCTCCTCATCGGCCAATCACTTCCCTCCCAGCTTCTTCACCCTGGTTGTCAGATCCGCCAGCAGAGACTTCCCCTTGCCAGGGTCGACGATGCAACAGGAGGCCGTGGACTTGCCCAGGCCTGCAGCCACTCCCAGTTCCTGCTTGCTCGGGACGTAGGCGTAGGGCACCTCCCGCTCCGCGCATAGGAGGGGCATGTGGGCCAGGATCTCCTCAGGAGCCACATCCTCGGCCATGACTACAAAGAGGGCGTCTCCCCTCTCCACCAGCTTGGTGACTTCGTTGGTTCCCTTCCTCACCTTTCCAGTGTCGCGAGCGGTCTCCACCAGCTCGTAGACTTCGTCGTACATCTCTTTGGGCGTTTCGAATCTCACGTATATGGGCCGTCCCATCTCGAACCTCCTTTGGTTCAGGGAACCTCAGTCATGGGCTCCTAGAAGAGCGCTTTCTAAGAGAGGGGGGATTATAAAAGGCTTTTGGGGAGTGTTCTCTGGACCCTCTGGCTAAGGGCAGAGGTCACCTATGGAGTTCCTGTCCCTCCTCGGACTCGCCATGAACATCCCCCAGAGATGCATGGAGCAAGTCCAGAATCTCGGGGCGGGTGTCCCTCAGCGTTGGCCTGAAATTCCGAGCAACCTTGATGTCACCAAGGTTTACGGTACACTCGACGACCCCCTCTTCGAAGTCGGCGGCCCTGCCCAGCTCCTCACCCCTGGGCCCCACGGCCTGGGTGCCACCCTGAAAAACCATGTTCAACTCCGTTCCGACTATGTTTGAATAGAGGAAAAAACAGGTATTCTCCAAGGCTCTAGCGGGAATGACCTTGTCGAAGAAGGGCTTGCTCGTTGCAGGGGCGGCGGAGATGCAGACGAGCACGTCGGCGCCTCGAAGGGCAAGGCCCTTGGCAACCTCAGGGAAGAAAGTGTCGTAGCATATCAGCAGACCAATCTTGCCAAGGTTGGTATCCACGACCTCAAGCCGGTCTCCGCGGCGGAAATACTGGAGCTCCTCGAAGGGCCCGAAGTTCGCAGGATAGACTTTCCGATAGGAAGTGGCTTCGCCTTCGCCTGTAACCAGGACAGAGCTGTTGTAGATCGCCCCTGTATCCTCGTCCTTTTCTGGCATACCGAAGATGATGATTGCGTTGGACTCTTTGGCAATTTTCTTCACCTTCTTAATGGACGGTCCACGGAGGTCCTCGGCCAGCTTGGGGAAGAGATCCTTGCACATGTAACCAGTCAGGTAGAGTTCCCCGAAAAGGTGGATATCTGCTTCTGTCTGTCCCACCATCCTCCCCATTTTCTTCAGGTTGGCCTCCTTGTTGCCAAGATCGGGCTCAGCCTGAATCAGAGCCGCTTTGAACTCTCCTTTGCTCATCCGCCACCTCCTTTTCCGGTTTGCCGGACCGCAAGAGTCATCCTGTTCACGCCTTTCAAGATTAAGGCATAGCCTGCCACAATGGCCCCGATCACCAGGGCAGCCCTTTCCCAGAGCTGCAGGGGTTCATAGAGGTATGCCGTGAAACTCGCGATGAGAATCAACAGGATTCCAGTTACGTAGAGGGGTGAGGCTTTCACACTGACGACGACGGCCTTTGAGCCACAGTACGAGCATACTCCTGGGTGATGCCTTCCAGAATAGGATACTTTCCCACATTTGGAGCATAGCGCGAATTTCACGGTCTGTAGGTAGCGGCGCCCCAGGTGAAAAATGTTATCGATATGGGCACGACCAGGCTCCCGGAAGTCATCGCTCGTGACCTGTCTTCACTATTCTGCAATATAATGCTCCCGAGGGGATTTGAACCCCTGTCAGGGGCTTTCCCTGGCCTCTGGGAAGCCACGAGAGGCCCCGATGCTTGACCGGACTACACCACGGGAGCGACGAGACATCCTACCTCGAGGCTCTATTTTGGCTTTTCTGTGCCTTTCCCAAGACCGGTCCCGAACTCGCAAGCCTTAGATATCCGGAGAGTGGTGTGGCCTGGAGTGACAATCCAGATCATCGCCTTTGATCCCCAGTCGTCGACTGAGAAGGCGTGGGCAAGGTACCACACATTCCGGCGCGCGCGACACGAAGAGCGAGACCCCGACGACCCTCTCTTGGACGACGACACGACGGAGGCGCTCCTCAAGAGAAATGATCCAGAGTGGGAGTCCATCCGGTACCAAGCGATTGACACCGACGTCCCCGACAAGATGCTCGGGTGGCTCGAGATTGCTCTCTCCCGTGAGGGCGCCCTCGTCCACGAGACGAACGGACACATGGCGTGGGTGGAGCTGGAGGT
>CAYFYB010000024.1:21260-22874 GCA_964347345.1 uncultured Methanomassiliicoccales archaeon
CCCTTTCCACCCGGCTTCTAGAGGTTCTCGGGCCGTGTCGGCGACCCGGTATTGGGGGACGCCTGTTGGCGAAGGCGGCAGAACTCGCCGGGAAACGAGGCCGGTCCCTCCTGATCGGCGGGAGCGACGAGAAGGACGGCATGGCCTTCATCCAAGCCATTGGGGCCCAGGTCGCCCAGCGGTGGCGTGAGAGCAGGCTGTACTTAGACCAGGTGGACTGGGAGATGCTCGAGGCGTGGGTCCGGGATGGACACGCCCGGTCTCCAGACACGACCTTGCGATTCTTCACAAACCACGTGGAGGGCGCTCTTGTCGAGGAATACTGCGAGCTCCTCCAGGAAGTGGCCAATCAGGAGCCCCGGGGTGATCTTGACATCGGCGATGAGTTCATCACTCCTGAAATCCTTGATGAGCGGGTAGGGAGTTTCTTCAAGGCGGGGGGAACGCTGTTGAGGGCCGTGACGCAGGAGAAGGACGGCCGGCTCAGCGGCCTCACGACCATGGGCTACCTTCGGGACGAGAAGACCATGATCCATCAGTACATGACGGGCGTGAAGGACATCCATCGAGGGAGGGGGCTGGGGAAGTGGCTGAAAGCGGCCATGCTCCTCCGGGTTCGCGAGGAGTACCCGCAGGTGAAGGTGGTCATCACCGGCAACGCCACCTCCAACGCGGCGATGCTCTCCATCAACGAAAGACTTGGTTTCAGGCTCTACAGGGAAGGCGTGGAAGCGCAGATGCCCATCAATGACGTGAGGGCGCATTTCGAGACCTAGGGGATGCACCCTGGATGTGCACCCCCCGGTGCGCCCCTTTTCGCCCCCCTCTCCGCCCTACTCCGGCAACACGAGACCGAAGGCTTCCTTCATGGCCTCCCCTGATTCGTCTAGGAAGAGGTGTTTGAGTTCCGTGTACTCGAGGAGACCCCAGATGCCTAACTCTCTACCGAAACCCGATTGCTTGTAGCCTCCGTGGGGGGCAGCGCAGCTAAGGAGGTGGTGGTGGTTAACCCACACTGTCCCCGCCCTTATCCGGCGGGCCACTTCCTCCGCTCTCCTCAGGTCCTTGGACCACACTGAGGCACCGAGACCGTAGGTCGTGGCGTTGGCCAGTTCCACAGCCTCGTCTACGTGGTCATAGCCGAACACAGTCAGAACGGGACCGAAGATCTCCTCCTGGGCGATGGTCATGTCGTTGGACACGCCGTCGAAAATCGTCGGTTCCACGTAGTATCCTCTGTCGAACCCCTGGGGCCTCTCGCCGCCGTGGACTAGCTCCGCGCCTTCCTCCAATCCCTTGGAGATGTAGCCTTCAACCCTCCGCCTTTGACCCTCGGAGATGAGGGGTCCCATGTCGGTTTCCCAAGAGGCGGTGGGTCCCAAGCGAATCGACTGAGCCCGCTTGATGAGTCTCTCCAGGAAGACATCATGGAGTTTGTGGGGCAGAAGAAGTCGCGCTCCAGCCAGACAGACCTGGCCTTGGTGAAGGTAGGCCCCGAACAGGGTGCCCCTTAGAGTTTCCTCCGGGTCCGCATCCTCCAGTACCAACATGGGAGCCTTTCCGCCCAGCTCTAGGGTAAGCTTCTTCACTGTAGCCGCCGCTGTGGCCATGATC
>CAYFYB010000024.1:22884-23701 GCA_964347345.1 uncultured Methanomassiliicoccales archaeon
TGGAGCCGGTAAGAAACCCGAGCATCACCAGATTGGCCATGATCCTGCGGCCGACTTCCGTGGAGCCAGTAAAGGCCACCTTGTCCACCTTCCGATTGGAGGCCAGTTCCTCCCCCACCTCGTGACCCGGCCCCGTCACCACATTCAAGACGCCCTTGGGCAACCCTGCCTCGATAGCGAGCCTCGCGTACTCCAGGGCGGTCAGAGGGGTGTAGCTGGCGGGTTTGAGGACCATCGTGTTCCCGGCTGCCAGGGCGGGCGCAATCTTCCAGACGGCCATCAAGAGGGGGAAGTTCCAGGGCGTAATTCCGGCGCACACGCCGACGGGCTCCCTTAGGACCCTGCTCTTCACGCCTATGTCCGGAAGCTCTACTGGCTCATCCCGGAGGGCCTCTGCCAGCCGGGCGAAGTGGCGTGTGTGCTCTATGGCCATGGGAATGTCTATGAAGCTGGCCTGTCGGATGGGCTTTCCCGCATTGCGAGACTCCAGAGATGCCAGTTCTCCAGCCCTCTCCTCCAAGAGCAGGACAAGCTTCTCCAAGAGCTGCCGCCTTTCCCGCGGACGCATTCGGGGCCAAAGGCCATCGTCGAAAGCATCCCGTGCCGCATCTATCGCCGCCTTGGCATCCTCTCTGGTGGCCTTGGGCACGACCGCCATGCTCTCCTCGGTGGAGGGGTCCATGACATCATAGCTTTGCTGGCTCGCGGATTCCGTCCATTCACCATCGATCAACATTCTGTACTGCATAGGCCCACGAGGAAAGGAACGCCACACTTATACATGTGCTCTCCCATGGGGCCTGGGGAAGCAGTTGCG
>CAYFYB010000025.1:0-22238 GCA_964347345.1 uncultured Methanomassiliicoccales archaeon
TCATACTATACGGACTCTTGCTGGTGCTAAGGGGCTATCTGGGCCTAGTCCTCTCTGGCTATCTGTCAAGCCCTCGTCCACGAGTCTGCGTAACTGCTCAATCCTGGCTTTTGTCCAGGTCTTCTTTGGCAAGGGATTCACCCGTAAGGCCACTTACGTTCCACAGAGTGGAGCGGGAGGAGAAGCGGCTTGGCTATGATCTGTCCCACTCTCTAGGCGTGAGAGGGACATTAGGGACAATTGGGACAGTACTAAGGGATACAGTCCAAAAATGGGGAAAGGGGCGGCCGAAGCCGCCATGCAGCGCGCCAGAGCCATAGAACGTAAGTCAGACCCCCCTACCGTAATGGGGCTTACTGCCGTCACCTGGCCCCCCTTATTGTTCGTCGCGTAGGATTACTGTTCGCTCGCGGGCCTTGATGTCGAGCTGCCTCTCTTTCGAATGGTGTTCGACTGCCTAGGATGGATCCTTGACGTTGCGGCTGCGGAAGACTCAGGATGAAGGAGAGAATACATGAAAAGGACTGGAAAACTCTTCCCCGAGGTCAGGAGATAGGACCAGCTGGAGTCATTTCCGTTTCCCTCTCCCGCTCCGCATCATCGGGTCATACCAGAGAGGGTGGAGATAAGACTCAGGGATATCCCCCTAGACCTGCGGGATTCTTGGCGGATCTGGTAGCACTTCTGTCGAAGGGGTGGCGTGGCTGCGGAACAGCAAGCAGAAGACGGCTGGCTTCAGAGGGCTAACGCTGCCCAGAGTCCATAGACTGGCTGACGATAAGAACGCCGATTTGACGAGTCGACCCTCTCCGTGTTTTGCGCGTTCACTCTCTCCAAGCGGCGTAGCTGGAACCCAACACGATCAGCGCAAAGAAAATGGCTGGCACTATGAGGATGAGCCAGTCTGCGGCAGCGTCTCCCGCAGCGATTTGCGCCAAGCCACCGGCCATGTCTACTATGAAGACGATCCCCGTAATCATGGCAGCGATGTATCCATACCTATGACGCAACCAGAGCAGGCCCGCAGCGAAGATGGCCAGGGCCATCAAGAGAGCGGACAAAGGCCCCGCCATCTCCGGGACCACAGCGGTCGTTAACCCGGATCCATAAACGTATACCGCCACTGCTGTGCCTACGAAGAGTGTGGCCAATGAGACCACAGCCAACTGCGTGTTCGGGCTCGGTAACTCCATCAGAGTCGGTTTCTCCATAAGACTCCCCCAATTGGGGGTATCCATTCGAAGCCATATAGTTTATCGCCGGTTTGTGTTTTCGATCGCCTGGGCTTTGAAAGAATTGAGAAATATCCAAATACAGTTCTGCCAAACCCTTCAATAGCGGAACTAGGAATTTCCCCTTTCACAATCGTCATTCTATCACACGAGGTCCGTGCTGCTTGTCTCAGATCAAGACCTGAAGAGGCACCATCATCATTGCGACGCTTCCTAGGGCTAGGCCTATGAGTTCTGCGCTGCCTGTCTACACCGCCATTCTCCACATCTCTCCATTATGAATGACATTGCACACTGATTGATAACTTGGCTGAGGGCGACACTTCTGTGCGCCTAGATGCGGCCACAACGCCGATACACACGTAACCATTCCAGATAACCATAGCAAGCCTTTTAGAGAGACTTGGGATGGTACGGCTGGGGGGTGAGGTGCGCCGAGGAGGGGCGCGGTAGAGGTACCCAAGGTTGGCAAAGAGGGGTAGGGGTGATCACACTGGCCGATATCCGTCTCTACATCTTTCTGATTATCCTTAACACAGCCCTTTTGGAGGTGTTCGGACTCATTCTGACATCACTCTCTCCAAAGCTTCGGATCTGGCCGCCGCCTCCTGGCAAGCGTTCGTGGCAAGTCTGGTTTCTGGTCGGCGGGTGGGGGATCATGGGGCTAGGTGTTGTCGTGATTGGGATTCTCGACTGGGGAACTTTCTGGCTCCTGCACTGGTCCCGTTTCATCCCTGGGGGACTATTGGCTTCTTCTGGACTCTTCTTCAGTGAGTGGGGATCACGCACGTTGAACCCGCACCGAAGCTCCAATTGGGAAGAACCAAGAAGATTAGTAACAGAGGGACCGTATCGGTATACGCGAAATCCGCAAGACGTTGGCTTGATTCTCTTCTTCGTAGGAATCATTCTTATCACCAACTCTATCATGGCATTGATAACAGGAATCCTGGTCATCCTCTGGTTCTTGCTTGCCCCGTTCTGTGAAGAACCGTGGCTACATGAGCGATTTGGGAAGGAATATGAGGAGTATTGTAGAAATGTACCCCGCTTTGTGGGCAGAGCTTCCTTCAAGCGAAGGACCTCCCACACAAGGCGACCCAGGTGATAAAGCGAATCAGCAGGTGGACCCCTCGTGGTGGAAGTATGACGATACGCGAAGATCCTGAAGGTACTCAACTCCAGGCAGTGCTGAAGCATGCGACCTTCAAGGGCAAGGAAGTATTGGAGGTGGGCTGTGGGGATGGAAGGCTAACCTTCATGTTCGCCGATATGGCGAAAAGGGTGGTAGCCTTCGACCCCGTGGCGGAGGACATCAGGAAAGCGGGGAAGAGCACGCCTCTGGAGCTTGTCTCCAAGGTGGATTTTCTCGTTGGAACGGGGGAGAAGCTCCCTTTCCATAATGAGACCTACGACGTGGTCTTCTTCACCTGGTCTCTCTGCTGTATGGCCTCTGAGGCCAATATGAGAGAAGCCCTCGACGAGGCCTGGCGAGTCCTTAGACCAGAGGGAATCCTCCTCAACATCCAACCTTCTCTTCACCAACCCTTTCACTGGGGAGACGTCACCTACCTGGTCACGAAAGACCCCGAGCGTCTCGTAGGTGAGGACGTCAAAACCGATGATTTTGATTCCCGATACGCCCTCAAACGCATTGCGTTGATCGAGGGGAAATTCGGTCTCATCGCGGAGGAGGAGTTCACGAATAATATCTACTATGATACGGTCGAGGAAGTCCTTGAAGCCATTATCAAGAAGTGGAGGCGGCAATACGACAAGTTGGACGAAGAGACAAAACGGGAGATTCGCAGGAGACTGAGGTCGCGGCGCACACCAGAGGGAGTCCGAGTCCAAGAGAACGGACTCTTAACTGTGCTACGGAAGTTGCAGCCTGGCTAAAGCCTCATCACCTTGGGAAGACCATCATTGGGCGCTCTCGGGTGGTGAGCGAACTCTTGAATGGACCATGCATAGGTAAACTTCCGTCAGATTGTCGCAGGGCATATCGAATACCTCCTGCCGATTGAGCGAGGTTCATCAGGAGTTGCCAGTAAGGAGGCAAGGCATGTTCAGAAGGGGGCTTACTGTCGTCACCTGACACAAAATCCCCTTGTTGTTCGTCGGGGCAGGAACATAGTTCATCAGCCGCGCGGCGAGTAACTCAGACTCTCTGCAGGGCTGCACTTTCATCTATTTATTGTCAACTAAACTATTGGCGGAAGACTCAGTTGAGAGCTTTTCCCTCTTGGCAAGTCCCGAGCTTCGGGTGATTACTCATGAGATATCGATGGCTCTGCTATGATTCCGCATCAGGATGCCGATGGTGCAACAACCGCCTACCTAAGCACTGGTAGATATCGCCCTGTACACCAGCCTCACAGAGGTATGTTCCCATGTTTCTTAGCTGGCCTGGTTTCCCGCTTGCTCAGTAGAGCGTTCAGGGACCGGATGAGCTTCGGCCGCGTCTCATGGGGCTCCAAGACGTCGTCCAGATACCCCATCTCCGCCGCGACGTAGGGATTCGCGAACTTCCTCCTGTATTCCGTCACCAGCTCATCCTCCTTGGTCGGCGCGTCCTTTGCCGCAGCAATCTCCCTCCGGAAGACGATCTGCACCGCCCCCTCTGGGCCCATGACCGCAAGCTCCGCCGTAGGCCAGGCCACGTTGTAGTCCCCGCCTATATGTTTGGAGCACATGACATCATACGCCCCGCCGTAGGCCTTCCGCGTAATCACAGTCAGCTTGGGCACCGTCGCTTCCGAGTAGGCGTAGAGGAGCTTCGATCCGTTCCTGATTATGCCGCCGTACTCCTGGCCTGTCCCTGGCAGGAATCCAGGAACATCCACGAAACTCAAGAGGGGGACGTTGAAACAGTCACAGAAGCGGACGAATCGGCCTGCCTTGATGGAGGCGTCGATGTCCAGCGTCCCTGCCAGGATCTTGGGCTGATTGCCCACCACGCCTACCGACCGGCCGTCCAGGCGGGCGAAGCCGCAGACGATGTTCCTGGCCCAATGCTCCTGGACCTCCAGGAAGTCGCCATCGTCCACCACACGGTGGATGATGTCACGCATGTCGTAGGGCTTCTCCGGGTCCTCGGGGACGACGGAGTCTAAATCCCTGTCCTGTCTGTCCGCCAAGTCCTCCGTCCTCAGGAGGGGCGGGTCCTCCAGGTTGTTGGGAGGGATGAAGCTCAGCAAGCGACGGACCAAGTAGAGGGCGTGGTCTTCGTTCTCCGCGGCGAAGTGGGCCACCCCGCTCTTCTCGTTGTGGGTGACGGCGCCCCCGAGCTCCTCGAAGGTTACGTCCTCGCCGGTAACGGCCTTGATGACCTCAGGCCCTGTGATGAACATGTAGCTGGTCCCCTTGACCATGATGATGAAGTCCGTCAACGCTGGGGAATACACGGCACCGCCGGCGCAGGGGCCCAAGATCACGGATATCTGAGGGACAACGCCCGAGGCCAGAACGTTGCGGTAGAAGATGTCCGCGTAGCCGGCGAGGGAGATGACTCCCTCCTGGATGCGGGCACCGCCAGAGTCGTTCAGACCAACCACTGGAGCACCCACCTTCATGGCCTGGTCCATGACCTTGCACACCTTCCTGGCAAACATCTCCCCCAGGGAGCCACCGAAGACCGTGAAGTCATGGGCGAAGACGTAGGCCAGGCGGCCGTCGATGTTGCCGTGGCCTGTCACGACGCCGTCCCCCGGGACCTTCCGCTTGTCCATGCCAAAGTCCGCGCAACGATGGGTCACGAAGGGGTCGATCTCCACGAAGGTGTCTGGGTCCAGCAGGATATCCAGCCTCTCCCTGGCTGTGAGCTTGCCCCTGGCGTGCTGCTTCTCGATGCTCTCGGGTCCGCCCCCCTGCCGGGCCGCCTCCTTCCGCTTCCTGAGGTCCTCCATCCTGTCGTCGGGCATTGAACTCCCGAAGGCGCAGAACCCATCGAGTTGTAATAACCTTTTCCTGGGCTAGTCGGAGAGCTCCACAACCATTGAGAGTTCCACTGGGGACCGCAAGGGAAGCTCCTGCACGCCTATGGCCACCCTCGTAGGCCTCCCTGAAGCTCCCAGTACCTCCGTCAGGAGGTCGGTGGCCCCGTCCGCCACCTTCGGTTGCTCGTTGAAGCCTTCCTCGGAGGCCACGTAAACCACTACTTGGAGGACCTTGGAAACCTTGGAGAGGCTTCCCAACTCGTTCTTCAGGATGCTCAATCCAAGGAGGGCACATGTCTTGGCGGCTTCATAGCCCTCTCTCGGGGAGACCTCCCTCCCCACTCGGCCGGTGACCTTGAGCTTCCCCTCCACCATGGGAACGATGCCGGCAGTGAACCCAAGGTTCCCACTCCTGCGAAAGGTGATGTAGTTGGCCACGGCGGCTGGTGCCTTCGGAAGCCGGGCCTCCCACTCCTTCAGGTTGGGGACCATGGGGGCTGGTAGCCCAACTCACCACTAAAGGTTAACCCCTGGGCAGTCCCGTTGCCGGGCCCCCGTGCTGAGCTATGGCCACGCCCACTATGATGAGGATGCCCAGGAAGGCCATGCGAAGGGTGACGATTTCCCCCAGAAACAGGACAGAGGGGATGGCCGCCAGCACGGGGATCAGGTACAGAAAGAAGACGAGGCGGGAGAGGTCCTGGCCCTGGAGGACGACGTAGAAGAGGAAGGAGGCCAGGACGCCTGGCAGAAAGGCCAGGAAGAGGAGGATGAACCAACCTTCAGCCTCCAGCGTGAGGGGGAGACCCCAGTCCAGAGGTACGGCCGGGAGGATGAGGAGGGCGCCGAATATGAAGCTCCACCCCACCACCACTCCCGGTTCCCGGCGGGATAGAAGGGTCTTGGCGATGATGCCTGAGACGCCGTAGGAGACGGAGGATGCCAGGATCAGCAGGTTCCCCTCGAAGGTGGATCCCTGGAGGGTGAGGTCCCCCGCCGCCAGGAGAGAAGTGGCCGACACGGCCAGGACGATGCCCATGACCTTCTTCCAACCGATGCTCTCCTTGAGGACCATGAAGGCTAGGAGGACGGCGAAGGCGGGACTGGAAGCCTGGATGATGGCTGTCAGGGAGCTGCTCTCATTTCTCCACAGGCCGAGGTTCTGGGTGATGTTTGGAATGGCCACGCTGAAGACCCCAAGGGCCAGGAGAAGCGGGAGGTCCTCCCTCGCCTCGCTGAGGGAACGTCGCATTCCAAACCTGAAGTGGAAGTATGCGAGGACCGGAAGGGCAGCCAAGCCGTATCTGAGGAGAGCCATCGTGACTGGAGGGAAGAAACGGAGGCCGAGACGCAGGGCTGGGAAGGATATGGCCCAGAGGAGGACGGCGGATAGGACGCTGGCCAAGGCCACTGGTGTATACCCAAGAATCTTTCCCTGCATATTGGATCACGACCTCTCTCGCCTTCGGGCGTGGAGGACCCTCAGCGGACCTTCGCCATGTCAGCCCTGCTCGATTCCAGAAGGGCGTAGGCATAGCCCCCAAGGAGGGCACCCAGGGCCGTCACCAGAGAGGAGATGATGAGGGCCAGGATGTAGGGCAGGATGACCAGGGATGGGGACAGTCCGATGATCTCCAGGAGGAGCGCGGAGGCATCCTGCAGGGGATAGTAGGCGGTGAGGACTGCCAGAGGAACGCCCCACGCAAGGCCCCCGGCCACGAGGCCCACGGCAAAGGAACCCCAGGTTCGCTTCATCAGGACTCCAGCCAGGAGGCCAGCGGCGAAGATGAGTTGCCAGTAGCCCGTCAGCGTCAGCAGAAACGCGAGAATCGCCGTTAGGGGCAGGATGGTGTACCAGGGATGCCTTCTCGTAACTATTTCCAAGATGATTACCTCCGGGAGACCGCAGCCATCGCAAGGTCCTCCTCTTCAGTCAGCTGTAGCTCGTGGTACTGACGGTTCCTCCACAGCGCGAAGAGGTCTTGGTAGTGGGGGCTCATGGGATGGCCGCTCTGGCCTCCTGGATAGGAACCGTAGCCTATAGGGAACCCATCCGTCAGCGTGGGGGAGAAGTCGACAACCATTCGCCAGGAAGGCCCATGGGTGGCCAAAATCTCTCCATCGGAGTAAGCTCCGCCGGCCACGTCTACGGTGAAGGGGCCCCCGTCACGGGGGACCACGTCCGAACTTAGGGCTTCCAGATCCGTGAGATGTCGCACCTGGAGCCTGTGCATCTCGCCCCACGACCACTGCTCCATGGAGGAACCCATGTGCTCCTCCAAGCCATCCAAAGTCTCCACGAACGCCCTCCTGATGATTGCATCCCGATTCTCAGACTCGTCCTGGGTCGCGACGTCGTCAAACCAGATTGAATCAGGCTGAAACTTCGTAAGGTTCTCCAACACGCTGGTGGAGGGCAGGCCTACCTGTTCCAGACCCCTGGCATCCCACTCATCCCTGAAGGTGGCCTCGCGGTAGTTGTGAAGCCACACCAGATAGAGAGCTGGTTCAACCTTGTTCGCATCCATGATGAAGTCCCAGTTCTGGAGGCGCTGGATGGCACTTACGGCCTTCGAATGGAGAGAGGCACCACCGCCTGGAAGGGACTGGAAGGCCTGAACCAAGATGGGCACGAACTCTCGAGCGTCGATGGAAAAGTGATCCTGCTGAAGGGCCTTCATGTCCTCGACGGTGACGGACTCCAGCCCCCGCAGTCTCTCGTTGATCCTGGCGGCTCGATATCTGTCCGCCCAGGACCAGTCTAGGTATGGCACATTGTCAGCCGTCGGTATCTGATTGGCGCTCACGAGAAAACCCTGGGATGGATTGAAGGAGCTGGGAACCTCATCGTATGACATGTTGCCCACCCAGTCGTACTCTCCAGTGGATCCATTCACAGGAAAGCGGCCCAGACCCTTGGCCCTGATGGGATAGAGGCCGTTCACCACAATTCCGATGTTGCCGTCCGCGTCAGCGTACACGAAGTTCTGGGCCGGAACCTGGAAGTTCTCGAGAGCAGCCCGAAACTCCGCCCAGTTAGAGGCCGTGTTGAGGCTTGCGAGGGCTTGGGATTCGGATGTCACCATGTGGCCAGTCCACTGCATGGCGACCGTCTGGTTGTGGCTCGTGATCACGGGTCCATGGACGGAGATCTTCAGCCTGAGGGTGACGGGACTGCCTCCTCTGACCTGAATTACCTCCTCTCTCACGTCGAAGTCCCTCCACTGACCCTTGTAGAGGTACTGGTCCTCGTCTTCAGGGTTCACCCTCTCGACGAAGAAATCTGTTACATCGGCTCCGACGTTGGTCATGCCCCAGGCGATGTGTTCATTGAAACCGATGACTACAACGGGGACTCCAGGAAAGGTGACTCCGTAGACGTTGTAGGAGGGGCTAGAGAGGCGGACTGCGTACCAGACAGAGGGAAGGGTCAGAAGCAGATGAAGGTCGTTAGCAAGTATGGGGGCCCCTGTAGCGGACTTCTCGGGTCCGACAACCCAGTTGTTGCTTGCCATGGGCTGGAACATCCGGAGGAGGGGCCGGACGGAGGAGTATCGCTCAAGAACATCCATTACCGTATCCCTGGAGAGGTCGACCGATGCGGGCGAAGCATGGACGGGCGATGGTGGCGCCTGGCCTGGGGGTATTATGGGGACTGGAAAGGGCATGTTCACCGGGAACAGCTCCTCAGTTGCTTGCGCACCGAACTCGTCCCGGAACAGCTTGAGCTCTAGATCCATGAAGCTCGCGCTGAGGCTCCAGGCCTGGTACTTGCCAAGGGCTATGCTATCCAAGGGCTTCCAAGGGCTAGGCCTGTAGTTGAGAAGCTTGAACTCCAAGGGAAGTCGACCAGGGGACACCTCTTGGATGTAGACGTTGACCCCTTCGGCAAAGGCCCGCATCGCCACCAACCCTTCCTCATTCGATTCTAGGAGGGCCTGCTCGCCAAGCTCTGAGGCATATCTCAGCCCCATGGACCTCATGAACACGTCCGTCTCAACGAAGGACGCTCCCAGCGCCTCTGAGAGGCTGCCCAATGCCAAGCGCCTGGTCAAGTCCATCTCGAAGAGCCTGTCAGAGGCCTGTATGTATCCAACGGCCATGAAGAGGTCCGTGTCGTTCTGAGCGAAGATGTGAGGTACGTAGTATTCGTCCCTGTATATCTCGACAGGGTTCATCAGGCCTGGAAATGACAGGGTACGTTGGTATACTGGTCCCGCGTCCTCTGCGATGGTCCAGAAGCCTCCCGCAGGCTCCAACAGACCCCCCAGAGGCGGTAGAGGTCCGAGAGGGATTGAGAGACCGGTCAGTAACAGAGCGGAGATGAGCAATACGACTCCCAGCTTGACAACGAGCCTTCTTGATGCCAGGGGAATCCCTCCCGTCCCTAATCCCGTCGTGGCGAAATAGCTTCCGGTGGTAGGTTTCAAGCCTCCATCAGAATGATGCCCTCCGACACCTCCACCGTCACCTCCTTCGCCTCTAGAAGAAGGAACCCTGTAGGACTTATGTCCACAGCCCTCCCCTCGAGAATGCCTTGGCTTGTCTCAACCTTCACCCATCTGCCGAGGGTCGAGCATACGCCCCTGTAGCGGGCCACGATTCTATCCTCTTCGCCGGGAGCAGGGTAACCCCTCTGGAGGAGGCTCAGTAGCGTTTCCAGCAGGAGCTCATTGTCCACCTCTTCGCTGAGCTCGTGCCTCAAGGTCGTCGTTCTCCCTGCGAATTCAGGTGGTAGACGCTCCAGGGGTACGTTGGAGTTGATACCGATTCCAAGGATGCCCCAATAGGCGTCGGGTCCCACAAGCCCCTCCACCAGGATTCCAGCGACCTTCGCCCCCCTGATCAGGACATCGTTGGGCCACTTCAACGTCGACTCCAGGCTCAGCTCGCGGAGGACATCCACCACCGCGAGGCCAGCCGAGAGAGAGATGATGGGCAGCCTGTCCAAGTCCTCACGCACTGCCACGGACACATAGAGGCCGCCGCGGGGTGAGACCCATCTCCTCCCGAATCGCCCCCTCCCCTCCACCTGCTTATTCGCCACGACGACCGTCCAAGGTGGGGTTCCCTCAGCGACCAGGTTCTTGGCCACCTCGTTGGTGGAGTCCACCACATCTCGCCTTACGAGTCGCGAGGACATCTGACTGCCCCTCCAGGGAGGTAACCACCGACCAGAGCGGTACTGTCTCGTCTCGGGCCATCGGATTCCGCGGCCACAGTCCTCTGAAGCGGGTTTACAATAAGAACGTGTGCGCCTAGGAATGTTCCCTCAGCTCGATGAGGACGCCGCTGGTGGAGGAGGGATGGATGAAGTTGACCCATGAGCCTCCCTCGCCCCTTCTAGGGGCTTCGTACACCAGCTTTACACCGGCAGACCTGAGCTCCTCGCAGGCCGCCTCTATGTCCTCCACCTCGAAAGCCAAGTGGTGGATTCCTTCGCCGCGCTTCCGAAGGAACCTTCCGACAGGGCTGTCGGCCGCGGTGGGCTCCAGCAGCTCGATCCTCGTCTCCCCTAATGGAAACATCGCCACCTTAACCTGCTCCGAGGGGACCTCTTCTACCGAGGATGCCTCGAGCCCCAGGGTCTCCCACACTGCCCTTGCCTCCTTGAGGCTCGATACCGCTACACCGATGTGCTCCAGTTTCCTCACTTTCAAGGTCAGAACTCCCTCAGGGGGCTGAACTCCCCGTAGACCTCCCTCAACCCATCGCTTATCTCCCCGAGAGTTGCCTTAGAGGCCACCGCCTCCCTCACCAGGGGCATCACGTTTTCGTCACGTTCAGACGCTTCCTTCAGGCTGCCGAGGGCCCGCTCCGCTGCCTTCGAGTCTCGACTCCCCCGCAGCTCCCTCAGACGCCCGATCTGCCTCCTTTCCAGCTTCGGGTCCACCCTGGTTATCCTGAAGGGGGAGGGCTCTTCCAGGTAGGCGTTGATGCCGACGACGGTCCTTCGACCCGATTCAACCTCCCGCTGATACCTATACGCCTCGTTGGCGATCTCCTTCTGGATGTACCCCCTCTCCAGAGCCTTCAGGGTGCCGCCCAGCTGGTCGATTCTCCGCAGGTACTTCTCCGCCCGTTCCTCTATGTCGTCCGTCAGGGTCTCGATGGCATAGGAACCCGCCACAGGGTCTGCCGTGTTGCCGACGCCGCTTTCGTGGGCAAGGATCTGCTGCGTCCTGAGGGCGACGAGGGCGGCCTTCTCCGTTGGTATGGAGAGAGCCTCATCCATGGCGTTAGTGTGAAGAGACTGGGTGCCGCCAAGGACGGCTGCTAGAGCTTGTAGGGCCACTCTGACGACGTTGTTTTCAGGCTGCTGGGCCGTAAGGGCCGCCCCGGCCGTCTGGGTATGGAACCTCAGAAGCCACGATCTCTCGTCCTGGGCCCCGAACCTATCCTTCATGATCCTCGCCCAGATCCTCCGGGCGGCTCTGAACTTGGCCACCTCTTCCAGCAGGTCCATTTGAGCGGCGAAGAAGAAGCTCAATCTGGAGGCGAAGCTGTCCACTTCGAGACCTCTCTCCAGCAGGTGCTCAACGTACGCTACCCCGTTTGCCAGGGTGAAGGCGACCTCCTGGACGGCGGTGCACCCCGCCTCCCGCATGTGATAGCCGCTGATGCTTATGGAGTTCCACAGGGGCATCTCCTGGGAACACCACTCCACTATATCCGTGGCCAGCTTCATGGCTGGCCTGATGGGATATATGTAGGTCCCCCGGGCCGCGTATTCCTTGAGAATGTCGTTCTGGACGGTCCCACGAAGGCCCCTCAGGGCCACCCCTTGGGCCTGACCCACCAGACCGTAGGCCGAGAGGAGGATCATGGCGGTAGCGTTGATGGTCATGCTGGTGCTCACCTTGTCCAGTGGAATGTCCCTCATCAAGGTGGCCATGTCCTCTATGGAAGAGATGGCGACCCCCACACGGCCCACCTCCCCCGCCGCCCTGGGATGGTCCGAATCAAACCCCATCTGGGTGGGCAGATCGAAGGCCACGCTGAGACCGGTCTGGCCCTGGGAGAGGAGGAATCTGAAGCGTTCATTGGTCTCCTCAGCAGTTCCGAACCCCGCGTAGAGTCTCATGGTCCAGAGTCGTCCCCGATACATGGTCGGATATATGCCCCGAGTGAAGGGGAACTGGCCCGGGAAGGCTAGCTTCTGCAGATAGTTGATGGGGGCCGCGTCGTCGGGTCCGTAGCAGGCCTTTACGCGGACGCCCGACAGGGTCTCATACTCCTCCTTCTTCCCTCGAGGCGCCCTGCTCCCTCCTTTGGTCCTCTTCCCGGCCTGGCTCTCGGATGGGAGAGTCACGGCCTCTAAGAATGATTCCCCGCATATGGACCTTTCCCCGGGAGCGGGTCATGTGAGGAGTGGCCCTCACTGCCTCTCCGCTACCAGCAGCCAACACACCGCGACGTCATTCCACAGTGAAACCCAGGGCTGGCACGCTCACCCCGGTACCCTTCTGAACAACCCCGACGATTCGCGAACCTCGCTTTTTTCCCAGGACTTTCAGCGCCTCCCTGGCCTCATCCTCCTTCATCACGAGGACGAAGCCCATACCCATGTTGAAGGTCGTGTACATCTCCTGCATATCCAGCTCCCCGATGTCCTGCAGAGCCCTGAAGATCGGGTGGGGCTCAAGGGGTTCGCTGATCTCGAACTGGAAGCCCTCCCTGATGCGGGCGATGTTGTAGAGGCCGCCCCCCGTGATGTGGGCCATGCCCACCACCTCTGACATCTTCAGAACCTGGAGGACCTCCCGCACGTAGATCTCTGTCGGCCTCAGCATGGCCTCTCCGTAGGTCTCCCGGGATCCGGGGACCTTCTCATCGTAAGAGACGCCTTCGGCCCGTAAGAGCTTTCGAGCGAGGGTGTAGCCATTGGAGTGTAGGCCGCTGCTAGGCAGCCCTACGATGACATCCCCCGGCTTGACGGCCCTGCCATCGACGATTCTGTCCCGCCGCACGCAGCCCAGGCATGTGCCCACCAGGTCGTATCCCTTGACAATCTCGGGGATGGTGGCAAGCTCGCCGCCGATTATGGTGATGTTGGCCATCTCGGCCCCCTTGTTGAGGCCTATCCCCACCTGCCTCGCCACCTCGTCATCGTATTTCCCCAGGGCGAAGTAGTCAACCATGGCCAACGGTTCAGCTCCGATGCATAGGGCGTCGTTGACGTTCATGGCGACGCAGTCAATCCCCACGGTATCCCACTTGTTCAGCTCCTCCGCCACCAGGAGCTTGGTGCCCACGCCGTCCATGTTCAGGGTGAGGACCCAGTCGCCGAATTCTATCATGCCCGTGAAGAAACCTGGTAATTCGATGGGGGAGCCCAGACCTGAACGCCTGAACCTCAACTGGGCGACGAGGGAGGCAATGGACTGGTCCTCCCTCTCAATGTCCACCCCCGCTTCCCTGTAGGTCCGGGGCTTCATGCTTCGCCGACGACGGGAGAGAGAATAAGCTTTGTGTAGAGCAGGGACGCAACCCTTAAGGCCGCAGGGGAGCTGTTCCTGGACGTGGGCAAGGCTTGGATAAAGGCCAGGAAGCGGGACACATACCATCGGAAGGCCAAGGCCGCCGGATACAGGAGCAGGGCTGCCTACAAGCTCATCCAGATCAACGAGCGGTTCCACGTCATCAGCTCAGGGGACGTGGTGGTGGACCTGGGAGCGGCACCCGGGGGATGGTCCCAAGTGGCTAGTGAGGCCGTGGGTCCAGGCGGGACCGTCGTGGCCGTGGATGTGGTGCACATGAGGCCCGCAAAGGGGGTTACCTTCCTTCGAGGCGACCCAAGGACGGAGGAGACCCTCGAGGAGCTCCTCGGCCTCGTCCCGGAGGGAGTGGACGTGGTCATGTCCGACATGTCCCCCAAGCTGAGCGGGAACCGCAGCCTGGATCACGCCCGCTCCATCGAGCTGGCGGAGGCAGCCTTCGCCGTTGCGAGCAGGACCCTGAAGCCAGGAGGGAACCTCGTGTCCAAGGTTTTCCAGGGGGACATGTACAGGGAGTTCCTTCGAAAGGTCTCCGGTAGGTTTGCGACCTGCCAGGGCTTCACGCCTCCAGCGTCTCCGAAGGGCAGTAGAGAGAGCTATATCGTCGCCAAGGGGTGGAAGGGCCCCAAATAGCCCCAGCGGAAGCTTTAAAATTGGCCTAGCCGATATTCTTCGCGCCCATGATGAGCTACCTGACCGTGACGTTCTCCACGGAGGGGGCCAGGCCCTCGGAGGTGGCCGCCAGGCTGCAATCCCTGGGATTCGAACCCACCAAGGGGAACTATGACTTTGTTTACAGGTGGGACAGGAATGCGAAAGTGGAGGACGCGCTCTGGCTTGCGGACAAGGTTCAGGCAGCCCTCCGGGGCATGAGCGTCCTCTTCAAGATCGAGACCCTTAACGAGGGCTAGGTCCTTCAATCCCAGAACCTCTTCGTCCTGGCGTAGGTTATTTCCGCCTCCAGCACGTCCCTGAGGAACTCCCTCTCATCCCTGTGGTACCTCCTGAGGATCTTACCGGCCACGTCCGGACCAACCCCTCGGGCCACCAGAGCCATGGCCGCCCGCTTGCCGTGGGCCATCACCAAGCTGGCGTTGGTGTAGAGCCTTTTCAGGTTCCTTCGCTCGTCTTCATTAAGATTCTTCTTCCTCACAAGGGCGGTCCTCTCCCTCTCCCATGGCCTCAAGACCGCCTGCATGACGGAATCGCAGCGGGGACAGCGCACCCTCTCCTCCAACGCCATCACCCTCTCCCTCCTAACGCTCTTACAATGGAGGCACAGGAGGAGGACCTTCTGGTCCAGGAGCCTCTTCTTCAGCAGGTTGAGCGTGTGATGGTCAGGACGGGGAGGAAGTAGGAAGTCCTGAGCCCTCTCGGCGCCCAGTCGTCCGATATATGAAAGCGGGCCAGTGGTGATCTGGACCTTGCCATTCCTTATGCTTCTCAACGCCTCCATGGTACGGGGGATGTCGAGCCGTTCCCACAACATCTTATCCAGGGCCTCCTCAATGAGGGGGGTCCCCTCAAAGGCCTTCATGACCCTCTGGACGTTCACCTCCCTGTAGTTCACCCCCCGCTTGACAGCTCCGAACTTCTTCGCCACCTGAATGAAGACCCATCGGAGCTGGGTAGAGTTCCCAAGGGAGGCCCGCAGCAGTGGCTCCACCGCTTCTGGTTCAAGGTCCCGGAGCAACGAAGCAACGTCCCGAGCCCTCACTGCCTTTGGGACCTTCATGAGGATGCGGTACGGATCCGTCCGGAGGCCTATGGACTGACCGAGGCGAGCCGTCAGGAGGGCCGAGAGGAGGTGTCCTAGGGTCTCGTTGACCTTACTGCCGAAGGCGGCGTTAACCACCACCAGGTCCTCGCCCTCCTCTACGGTAATGAGCTCGTCGGTGGGCATCTGCGATGGCGACTGCCTCCCTACGTACTCCTCGAAGACCTGCATTCCATACTCGTTGACGGGACAGTCCTCTAGGGACCCGGCCTTTCGGAGTGCCCCCACCTCCTGAGCAACCTCGAAGGGCACTGGGATCTCCTCCCCCAGCCAGCTGGGTATCCCTCCCAGCTCTTGTACGGGCTGCACCAGGACCACCTCCTCCCCTACGTCCACCACCTGCCACGTCTGACCTCTCATGATGAAGGTGGAGCCTGCGTGGACCTGGCCGGCGACGAAGGCCTCATCCAGGGTCCCCACGTAGCGGCGGCTGGAGATGTCCTGGACCCGGTAGCTCTTCTCATCCGGGATCATGGAGATGTTCTCGTAGAAGTAGGGGAGGGACCCGAAGGCCCTGTAGAAGACGGTCTCGCGGAACCTTATCACCCTGAGGTCGCTGAGCTGCTGCAGGAGCGCCTGGTAGGTGTTCCACCGGAGATCACGGAAGGGGTACGAAGCTCGGACCGTGTCGTAGAAATCCTTGACATCCCCACGACCTTCCGTGAGAACCTGGCCCACCACCTGGTTGGCCAGCACACTCAGGGGGCAACCCCTCACCTCGTATTCCTCCAACAGGCCGTCGAGTCCCCGCCTGGCGATGACCGCCGCCTCCGCCAGGTCCTCCTCATTGGAGGCCACCACCACGCCCTCGGAGACCCTCCCGACCCGGTGGCCGGACCTTCCCACCCTCTGGACGAGTCTCGTCACCTGCCGGGGGGAGTTGTACTGCAGGACCAGGTCGGCCGACCCAACATCGATTCCCAGCTCCAGGGAGGAAGTGCATATGAGGGCCTTCAGCCTCTCCCCCTTGAAATCCTCCTCCATCTGCACTCTGACGTCCTTGGAGAGGGAGCCGTGGTGGACCCCTACGGGCGCCTCGTCCCACAGACGGTATCGGGAGGACAGGAACTCCGCGGCGTCTCGCGTGTTGACGAAGAACAGGGTACTGCGATGGTCCTCGAACAGTTGCCTGGCCCTCCTTAGAGCGGCGGCTTGCTGGGGCCGAACGGTCAGCATCTCCGCCATCTCCTCATCCTCCTTCGCGACCTCGGGGAGCTCCACATCGAGATGGGTCTTCTTCGCTGCTCGTACATCGACGATGGTGACGTCCCTGCCCACGCCTCCCAGGAAGCGGGCCACCTCCTCCGGACTTCCCACCGTTGCCGATAGGCCTATCCGCTGAAACTCCCTTCCCGTAAGCCGCAAGAGGCGCTCCAGGGCCACGGCCAGCTGCGCCCCTCTCTCATCCCCCGCCAGCTCGTGGACCTCGTCAACTACGACCCACTGGACCTGCCTCAGGTGCTGTCTCAGCCTCCTTCCGGTAAAGAGAATCTGGACCGTCTCAGGCGTAGTGATGAGGATGTCCGGGGGCGACCTGCTCTGCCGGGTCCTCTCCGCCCTGGAAGTATCACCATGGCGCACAGCCACATCCAGGCCAAGGAACTCGCCGAAGAAGGCCATCCTCCTTAGCATGTCCCGGTTGAGGGCCCTCAGGGGGGTGACGTACAGACAGCTGATCCTCGGTGGACGCTCCCTCAGGATGGCGTCCAGGATGGGTATGAGGGCCGCCTCGGTCTTGCCGATACCGGTGGGAGCAATCACCAGGAGGTTCTTTCCCTCCTGGATGAGGGGGACCCCCTGCACCTGTGGTTCCGTCAGCTCCCGAATGCCCAGTTGCTCCAGGGCCTGAACAATCTTGGGGTTGACCTGTAGCTCCATCTCTGGGCTTTGAACATCCTCCTTCCTATTAAGCATAGGTTGAATCAGTATCATTCCCAAGGTCTTTATCCGTCAGGGGCATAGTCGCATCCGGTGGTATCCTGAAGGACCTGATGAGGAGAGTGATGGACAAGTTCAAGGCTGAGTACCTAGAGATGAGGTATCACGTCAGGCTCATGACGAGGATCAGGATTGCCGCTGGCTCCCTGGAGGATGCCAATGCCACGGACTACCGGGGGGTTGGCATCCGGGCCCTGGTGGAGGGGGCCTGGGGTTTCAGCAGCACCAGCAAGCTCGACGCGTCCTCCCTCCGGCAGGCCGTTGAGGACGCCATCAAGGCGGCTCGGGTGGCCTCCACGAACAAATCGGACAAGGTGGAGGGCCTGGCGGAGGGCAAGATGGCCCGAGGGACCTTCACCATCAAGGAGAGGGAGCCCTTGCAGGACAGGAGCCTCGAGGAGAAGATGGAGATGGTATCCGACACCGAGAAGCGGGTTCGGGACCACGCTCCTGAGGTAAAGAGCGCCCTCTGCTTCTACAGGGAGATGATCGATGAGAAGATCATCCTGAACACCGCGGGGGCGGAGGTCGAGCTGAAGGAGGCAAGGCCAGACTTCTACGTCATGGCGGTGGCCTCGAGTGACGGTGACATGGTCAGCACCCTGGAATCGGAGGGTGTCGCAGGCGGTTGGAAGGACCTCTTCCGCCGGCGAAGCCCCGAGGACATGTCGGAGACGGCGGCCGAGCGGGCGGTGGCCCTCCTCAAGGCCCCCTTCCCCAAGGGCGAGAGGGCGACGGTCATCTTGGATCCAGCCCTTGTAGGGCTCATATCCCACGAGGCGTTCGGACACACCGTCGAGGCTGATTTCGTGCTATCGGGATCCGCCGCCAAGGACAAGCTGGGCCAGCAGGTGGCCAGCGAGCTAGTGACCCTGGTGGACAGCGGAGTCCCTGACGGAGATGGGACGCCAGCGGGGACGCTGATGGTGGATGATGAGGGAGTCCTCACGCGAAAAGCGGTCATCATCGACCAAGGCGTCCTCAGGTCATATCTTTTCGACAGGGAGACCGCCGCCCGCTTCGGTTTCGAGCCCACGGGGAACGCCAGAGCCTTTGAGTACAGTGATGAGCCCCTCATCAGGATGAGGAACACCTACATCGAGCCTGGAGACTGGGCCCTGGACGAGATGCTGGAGGACATGGGCCACGGCTACCTGCTCAAGGGTAGCGGCCCCGGGCAAGCGGACTCCAGCGCCGAGTTCATGTTTGGCGTGCAGGAGGCCCACAGGGTGGAAGGCGGGGAGGTTGGTGAGCTGCTGAGGGGGGTCACCATCAGCGGGAACGCCTTCGAGGTGCTGAGCAGCGTCGACGCCGTAGGTCGCGACTTCACCTTCGACATGGGGTCGGGCTTCTGCGGGAAGTACCAGCTCGCCAAGGTCGACGGTGGGGGCGGTCACCTGCGCTGCAAGGCCATCATTGGAGGCAGGCAGGAGGGATAGAGTGTCGGAGCTCCTCAGTCTCTGCGAGAAGGCGGTGACTGCTGCTCGGAAGCAAGGGGCCAATGAGGCCGAAGCCTACGGTGCCGATGGCCGTCAGATTCAGGTCTTTCTGGAAAGAAATGACGTGAAGCTCGGAAAGGCCCAGGTCATGAGCGGGATCGGACTCCGGGTCCTCAAGTCCAAGGGTCTCGGTTTCGCATCAATCAACGTCCTGGATGAGGGGAAGCTGAAGGGCCTTGCCGAGAAAGCCGTTTCCCTTGCCTCCAGGGCCCCGCCAGACCCCCATAACCAGCTGCCCGACCCTGAGCCACTGAAGGACGTAAAGGGGCTTTACGACGAGGAAAGCGAGGCCATGGGCTCCGAGGAGGTGCTGAAGCACGCAGTGGCCATGCTCAGGGCAGCGAAGAGCTACGACCCCAGGGTGACGGTGGACAGCGGCACCTTTGACGCGGTGGTGGGGGAGAGGGCCATTTTTAGCTCGAGGGGTGTTGAGGCATCGGAGAAGAGCAGCGCCTTCACCTACTTCTTGCTGGCCTTCGCCCGGGAGGCTCAGGAGGTTGGTAGCTTTGACTACCTCTTCGAGGGCACCCACAGGGTGAGGGACATCAAGGCGGAGGAGATGGGCCGCCGATTGGCAGAGAGGGTCATCAAGGCCCTGGGGGCCAAGCGGGCGGAGACTTTCAAGGGCACGATACTGCTCAACCCCTACACGGTGGAGCCCTTAGTCGCCGGCCTTCTGACATCCGCCCTTGACGCCAACAGCGTGCAGAAGGGCATGAGCAGGCTCGCTGGGAAGCTGAATGAGAAGGTCGCCTCCCCCATGCTTACCGTCTCAGACGACGGACTTGTGCCGGGGGGATTGGGGTCCTCCAGCTTCGATAGGGAGGGCATTCCCCACAGCCCGATGACGCTGATAGATGAGGGGGAACTCCAGGGGTACCTCTACAACGCGTACACGGCTGCCAAGGAGGGGAGGAGGACCACGGGCCATGCGGCGGGGGACCAGAGGAATGTTCCCGCCATCGGTCCTACGAACTTCATCCTGAAGCCAGGGCAGAATTCCAAGGAGAAACTCATCGAGGAGATGGATAGGGGCATCCTGGTGACGAGGTTCTCCGGCTGGCCTCAGTCCGTTAGCGGAGATTTCAGCGGGGCTGTGAAAGGCGGTTTCCTCATCGAGAAGGGCGAGGTGGTCCGACCCATCAAGGAGACCCTGATCGCCGGAAACATCTTCGAGCTTCTCAACACGCTCTCCGGGGTCTCCAAGGAAGTGGAGGAGGTCTTCAACTTCCGGTTGCCCCACTTGAGATTTGAGAATGTTTCCATCACGAGCGAGTAGGAAGATGGGCCCGGTCGGAGTTTCAGGGGTTGGACACCCTTTTGAACCGACGACCATCTGGTTATGAGCCAGACGCTCCGCCAGACTAAGCTACGGGCCCATCTGAAATAAGTCAACGAGCCTCGCCTTAAAAGATTCACTGCCTCGGTGTCAGAAGACCCTGTGCATCTCAAAGAAGAAGCTCACTACTTCCTGGGCCCCCTTCAGGCTATCGGGGTCTCCGTCCCATCGGGCTAGCGCCTCGACGTTGCGCTCCTCGAACCTGCTGAGGACATCCCTCATCTCGCCTCTCAGCAGATCATCCTCCCTGCCGCTGGTGGCCAAAACGAGGAAGCAGTGTGTGCCTCTCTCCGCTAGGAGCTTGAGGTCGCCATGGTCTATAGCATTCAGCCAACCATCGAAGGCCGGGAGGCTTACCTTAACGAAGCTCTGTATTGCCTCTAGGACGGCGGAGAAGATGTCTTCGTCCGCCACCGGAAGCCCGTCGAGGCCCCGAGAGGCGATGAGACTGCCCCCACTGTAGACCAGGAAGGCGTGGAGCACATCGTTCTTCCTTGTCACATCCCTCTTAACGTAGGAGGATATGCCCTGCCGAGTCAAGGACACGACGAAGCTGAGGACAGCCAGGCCGGGAACAAACAGTAGGCTAGAGAGGAGAGGGATCTGCGGAGTTCCGAGAAGGGCGAAGAGGACGTTGCCAAGGAGGCCTGCAAAGAGAACCGCTGCAAGGGTGACAATTATGGCCACGGCCTGGAAGTACCCGACCTTGTATTCCTCCTTCAGGTCTTTAGATCCCCTCAGAAGGTAGAGAAGCCCAGCGGTGGCGTAACCACAGAGATAGACAATCCAGGGGATGTAGAACGTCATGTTGCGCGACGCCGCGAGCCCCCAGTCCGTCGGCGTAACGGATACCGTGATGAAGCTCCAGCTGAAGACCGACATCACAGCAGTGGGGACAACGAGGAGGACGTCCAATCCTCGACGCCTGTGGAGGAGCCACCTGGAGAAGAGTAGAAGAAGCAAGGCGGCGATGGTGATGGAGATCCCCCGTCCCTTCACATAGGCAAGGGCTTCTGCGGGTATCGTGGCCATCAGCGCGAGCCAATCCATAATGCAGTAGACACCAACGGAGATGGCAAAACCCGTGAACGCCCATCCACCAGGGCTCCTGATGGTCCTCCTAAGAATGGGTGCGACTCCTGAGGCGATCCATACCGCTGCGCCGGCCAGCAGCGCCACCAGATATATGTTATGATTCATTCCCACTCGGCGGAGAAATGTTCGAATTTATCGCCCTTAAAGGAATCCATATGAGTCTCAGAACTGATAATAGGAAAACTCGACAGAAGCAACGGCTGCAGCGAAATGGGTGTGACTGCGTACCATTCACCCGGGAGGAAGGGGGCTAGCAGCCCGGGCCGCCGACCACCGTGAACGCGCAGCACAACGCATAAGGGTCGAAGCCTACACGGAGGGCTTACAGAGCATCTGTTATCGCAGAACTCCTTGATTCCCCGTTGACGTCGATTGCGATGGACTCCATTACAGGCTCCTTCGCTACCTGCATAAAAAGGAAAAGGGGAGAGACGGAGCGTTCTCCGAGCATTCATCCGTGGGGGCTGAGGATGATTCCCTCCATCCCGAAGGTGTCCGGACCCGTTGCGGTGCCGCTCCCCATGATCTTCATTCCGTCGAAGCCTCCCCTGCCGTGCCCGACGAAGTCAGCCGAGAAGATTCCGGCTGTGATTAGGCCGCTGTAGCGACCCTCGAAGGTTCCGCTGAGACCGCCCCAGGTCACCTCTAGGACGACAGAACCGAAGCCGTCGCCGTCGCCTGTGGCCATGTCTACATTCTGGTTGTGCACTATGCTTCCCGTACCACTGAGGTGGCCGGACACGGTGAACTCACCGAGTGAGCGCCGGAGATGCTGTACGCCGTCATCGTCGGTCCAATTCCTCTCAGGTTCGCCCATAGTCGTGAAGGTCATAGTGGCCGTGAAGGGTGTCTTTGTCGCCGGCTTCGCCAAAACGCCAGTAGACGCCACAAGGAGCGTGCCAACAAGAATCAACAACCCTGC
>CAYFYB010000026.1:0-20663 GCA_964347345.1 uncultured Methanomassiliicoccales archaeon
GCTCACCCTCGCGGAAGGTCTTGCCCAACAGGTGGTCGTCGCAGGCGGCCACCAGGACTTCCCTGCCCTGCCTGTAGATCTTGAGCTTTATCAACGCGTAATGAGGGGATGGAAGCGACTTAAAGATATGTGAGGAGGTGGACCTTCAGGGCATCGCCCTGCGCCTGAATACGACGATCCAGTGACTGCCGAAGCGTTGTCGTTCTTCGGCGGTAGTACGACGCAGGTACCGACTCTCCTCCGGCTTCCAACCTACTGGGGTGGGCTCCAGCAAGTTCGGTTCCTTTCGTCTGGAATAAGAACTCAAGCGGTTGCTCAGGTAGGTAAGAGCTGAGTACCGTGTTCCCGAACCGTATAGGCCGTAGCGTTCCTCAAGGTGTCTCCAGACCTGCGGATAGAGGTCACGGAATACCTCGACGTACTCCAAAACGGTGAACGCATTGGGCATTCTCCTGATCGTCTCCTCCAGTTGATTGTCTGAAACGGGAGGTCGACCCTTCGCCATATTGTATGGACGAATCAACCTCACCTCTTGTATCTTCCCTTGCCATCGGGCCGCGGCGGCCGCGTACACGGTGTTCAGAAACGACTCACAAGTTTCCACTTGTTGGCCGCAGGAGAGTAGACCTCACCCTCCTGACTCCATCGCCTCAGCCAGGCATCCACGCGGCTTGGCGGAATGTTCCTCTCCTCTGCTGCCTCGAGGATGTCCTTCAGGTCCGCGACACCGTCCCTTTCCGACAGCTCCGCGATGATTTCCCGGAGAGCAATCATCTGAGTTCTCTGGGACTGACTCACACCAGTGGCCACTATGTCGATATCGAACCTGCCTTCGATTCCTGTGACCTTCTGCAGCCAGTACTCCACAATGCGGACGGCGCGCTGGGCGTCCTCTTCGGTAACATCCGGACTGAGACGGGCCCGGGCGCTTGCCTCCGCCAGGCGGATGAAAGCCTCCAGTTGCCGAGGGGTGATGGGTACGGCACCTCCCTCGACCTCGCCCTGCTTTCTAATCTCGAGGTACTTTTCTTGAATGATCTGCATTGCCTCGGCCGTCATCACGGGGTATATTCTCTTGGCGAAGGCCACGTACTTGCGCAGAAAGGTAGGCTCGAAGTATGGAAGGAAGGCATCGTCGATATCGGACGTCTTCACCACCGCCATCTCGGGCCGGTGGCGAATCTGTTCTCCCACCAGGTGACCCCTCAGTATGTGCTCAGCCATGGCCCTGTCGTACTGGGCCTGGGGACGATCCATAACGGGGAAGATCACGTCGAATCGACTCAAGAGCGTGCTCGGGAGGTTGATCTGCTCACTGATGAACTTCTTGTCATCAAATCGTCCGAAGGTCGGGTTTGCAGCTGCTAGGATGGCACATCTCGTCTGCAGGGTTGCCGTTATGCCGGCTTTGGCCACATGGACGGTCTGCTGCTCCATGGCCGTGTGGATGCTCGATCTGTCCTGCTCGCTCATCTTCTCCAGCTCGTCGATGCACGCCAGGCCCTTGTCTGCGAGGACCAGTGCTCCGGCTTCAAGAGTCCAGCGCCCCTCGCCGAACTCGTCGCGAACCGCAGCGGCAGTGAGCCCGGCGGCCGTTGCCGCCTTCCCAGAGGCATAGATTCCACGCGGCGAAAGACGCGTCATGTACGCGAGGAGTTCGCTCTTACCCGTGCCGGGATCGCCCACCAGGAGGATATGACTGTCTCCCCGAATCCTTCGGCCGTCAGGGAGTTCCTTGGCAACACCTCCGAACAGTTGCAGGGCTAGAGCTTCCTTCTCAACGTCGAGACCATAAATCGAGGGTGCTATCGAGCCGACAATCTTCCTGATGACGTCCTCGGTGGCCGCCTCCTCGTCGATCTTCTTCACGTCATCAGGAGTGATCTCGATCTCCTCATACTCCAGCTTCTCCATCTCAATGCTCACGATGTCGGCGAAGATGTCGAAGAGGGTGGACTTGGCGCTGAAGCGGCCCCTCTGGGCACCCCTGAGAACGCCGTTGAGAACGAGCCTGTCACCTGGAAAAACCTGGCCCGTGATGTCGTCCTCCACGTAGGCCACCAATCTCTGAGGCGCCTCACCGCCTCGCAGTTCCTCCGGAGGCTCCTGAATCTCTATCTTCTGTGTATCCACAAAGCGAGAACCTTCATCGATCAGCTTGAACTTCGTCGACCCGGGAGTCCGGGTGCACCCGCCCTGGTTCTCGTAGCACTCCAGCGGCTCTCTAAAGGCCATGCCCTCCTGGGCCTCCTTGATGATAGCCCCGCATCGAAGGCACTGGAAGACGGCCTCCACAAGCCTAGGTCGGACTTCCGTGGCCTTTCTAAGCAGGCCCTCCACGGAGACGAGTCTTCCGAGATGCTTGGCTCTCAGGTCGCGGATTTCCACCCTCATGTCCCGTGGTATGCCTCGGACCCGGAAGTGGATCTCCGCCTCCTCTGTAGGCGGGATGTACTGTTTTATCGCCTGTTCCGCGGCGTAGATGGCATTCTGTGGCCGTCTCATCAGGTAGATGGCCAGGTCGCTGTCGAATCTCTCTATGTCGGCGTAGTCCACGTGAAGGCTCCTGCCCTCCGGGTAGGCGTCGGCGATGGCGGTGATTCGACCTGCGAAATCGCCCTCGTCGAAGAACATCTCCCACCGGAGGACCAGCTCCTCCGTCGAGTAGCTCAGCAAGGGACTCCCCCTTTCTTTCGCGATGAAGGGTACCGGTATTTAACAAACGGAGCGGCATTTCCTCTGGAGCTGCCCACAACTTGAAGGTCATTTCCAGTGGAAATGCCAGACGTCCGAGGGGAGGCGGCGCGAATCCTCAGGGGCAGGTGGAATAGCCACACCATCGGCAGAGATTGCATCTGCCCTCCCTCTGTAGGCGCCCCTGACAATCGGGGCAGAAATCTTCCTCCGTCCTTCCAATTAACCTCAACTGCATGCTTGCGTCTCCTCTCATGCCGTCACCAGCTTCTCTAGGGCGCAGGCCTTAAAAAGGCTGAAAGGGGGAGGTGGCCGAAGAATGAAAGTACTCCCGGGGAACGCCTCAGACCCGCAAGCTTTAACCTTATCAGGTCTGTTACCAGGCCGGGGAGGAAGTGTTCGTACCGGAAAAGAGCATGAAGGAGCTCCTTCTCTCCTATTTGAAGAGGTCGGAGACCTCTATAAGCGGCCTGGCAAGGAGGCTGGAGGAGGATGGATACAGGCTCCACCGCCTGCTTCTCACGGGATACCTCCGAGCACTGGCCGACATGGGTTACGTGCGGGAGAAGGCGATCCCGCCCTCCAAGGTCTACACTCTTGCTGGTGGTAGGGAAAGGAACCTGTACGAGATGCTCGGAGACTTCTGCAGGCTCATGGAGGCAGAGGAGCGAAAAGCGGCCGGCCTCTGCGTCGCCGTCCTTCAGAGGCTCTTCCGGAGGCCTGTGTTCCTGCGGGAGGTCCGGGAGTGTGGCTTTCCCAGTGGGTACGAGTCCCTGATGGTGGAGCAGGAAGAGCGGGAGGAAGCCAGGAAGGGCCTCATGAAGGTGGGGATCAAGATACCCCTCAGCGAGCCGGCCTACAAGGTCCCCGAGAAGCGGGATGACCGCCGGGAGGAGGTCCTTGCTCGGCTCGTCTTGGAGAAGTTCCAGGCCTCGGGCCTCGTCATGGAGACGAAGCAGACGCGACTGGAGGGCGAGGAAAAGGGAAGCTAGGCCGCTGGGGTTGACGTGCCGCATGAGCTCCAGCTGCCCAGGAGCCTTCTCGGTCCCGCGCCCCCACGAGCGCCAGTAGTCCGCAGTTAGGCTGCTCACTTCCGTGCCTGACCCGGTATCCACGGCTAAGGAAGGGTCCCTGGCCCTCCGGCCAGCTTCCCGACCAGCTCCGGCCCCGTAGGACAGGACGTCAACGTCGACCCTCTGGACTGGAGCCCAGCGGAGTACATCTTCCCCAGCTGTCGGCCCCGCATGTCGACGCTTTCGGTGTACAAGGGGACGCCGAGCCCCCCGCCCTAGCCTAGCGGGTGTACTATGTTATCTAGGGGTATTTAGTTTTCCCTGGCGGGGCCAATCGCGCCTCCTGGGACACGGTTTTCCAACCCCAGGGCGATGCCATGGGGGCATCCAGAGCACCTTTCTCTCAGCCTCGCTACCGCCAACCCGCGGTGAACAGGCTTGAGAAGAAGAGACTGAGGAGGAAGCCGATGCCGAAGATGGCAAGAATCAGTGCGATCACCTTGCCAAAGAAGACCAGCCTTTCCTTACTCAGAATCCGCTGAAGATTAGACGGCATCGAGCCTCGTATCAGGTGCACCCATAATAGCCGTTGTGCTTTTAGAATACTGACCTCGAAATTGCATGCCGGATGGGGACAATCCTCGCCGAGGCGCTACCTCTTCATCAGCTTGATGATGGCCTCCGCCGGCTCCCCGTCGCACTCCTGCAGAGCCTTGCGGGCGGCGTCGGCGGAAGCTCCCGTTCTCTCCATCACGAGCCTCACATCTTCCTCCGGGATGGAGGGTCCGACACCGGCCCTCTCCATCACCTCGGCCTGACCCACGACCTGGAAGACCTTCTGACCCTGGACGGTCATCTCGGCCACCCCCGGAGACCTGATGACGTATTCCTTGGAAGCCGTCCTGATGATGACCTCCTCCACGCCCTCCAGCTCCTTGTATCCCAACTGTCGCATCATCATCTTGGCCTGTCGGGGGTTGACGCGCCCACCGGGGATTCCGGGAAGCATGGTTATCATCCCTACATCGGCTCTGCGCCTATAAGTTTACCCAGCCCTGGATTCACAGACCTCCCCGCGGTGCGCCTTTATGAGCTACGGGGCCTTGATGGGAAACGTGAAGATCGCCGTTGTCTTCGAGGACAAGTGTCACCCCGACAGGTGTAACCTCGAGTGCATGGCATACTGTCCTCCCATGAGGACGGGGACGGAGGTGATCTGGCTCAGCCGGGAGACGGGCAAGGCCGCCATCTCTGAGGAGACCTGCATAGCCTGCGGAATATGTTTGAAAAAATGTCCCTTCGACGCCATTCGAATAATCGGCCTGCCGGATGAGCTGGAGGAGGACATGGTCCACCGCTACGGCATGAACGCTTTCCGTCTGTTCAGGCTACCCATCCCCAAGGAGGGCCAGGTCATGGGCCTCCTGGGCCCCAACGGCATAGGGAAGACCACCGTCATCAACATCCTCTCAGGGCATCTGATGCCCAACCTCGGGCAGTATGAGGAGGAGCCCACCTGGGACAAGGTCCTGGACAAGTACGCGGGTACAGAGCTCCAGGCCTACCTGCGCCACCTCGCCGACGGGGAGTGGAGGACCTCCCTAAAGCCCCAGTACGTGGACCGGCTGCCCCAGCTCCACAAGGGGAAGGTGGGAGACCTCTTGGAGCGGGTGGACGAAAGGGGGAAGCTGGATGAGTTGGCGGGAGAGCTGGAGCTGGAGAGCTTCATCAACCACGACCTGAGGACCCTCTCTGGTGGGGAGTTACAGAGGACGGCCATCGCCGCCACGATGCTGAAGGATGCCCAGGCCTACTTCTTCGACGAGCCTTCCTCCTACCTGGACATATATCAGAGGCTCCGGGTCGCCAGGGTCATCCACAGACTGTCTCAGGAGAAGCCCACGGTGGTCGTCGAGCACGATCTGGCCATCCTGGACTTCCTGGCGGACATGGTCTACCTCCTCTACGGCGAGAAGGGGGCCTACGGCATCGTGGCCCAGCCCCGGGCCGTCAGGTCAGCGATCAACGTCTACCTAGGAGGCTACCTGAGGGAGGAGAACATCCGCTTCAGGGATCATGAGATCAGGTTCGAGGCCCATCCTCCCAGGGGGGAATGGAAGGCGGCCCCCCTCGTGTCCTTCACGGATATGGAGGTGGAGCTGGACGGTTTCACCCTGAGGACAGGGGCTGGAGGCGTCAAGAAGGGGGAGGTCGTGGGGGTCGTCGGACCCAACGCCACGGGAAAGACGACCTTCGTAAGGGTCCTGGCGGGGGAGCTGAAGCCCAAGACGGGGGAGGTGAAGGGCAGCGGGACGGTGTCCTACAAGCCCCAATACATCCAGCTGGTGTACGAGGGAAGCGTCCGCGAGTTCCTCCTGGGACGCCTGGGCAAGGCGGTAGAGTCAAGCTACTTCAAGACGGAGCTCTCCGGTCCCTTAGAGCTGGAGCCCATCATGGAGAAGGAGGTCCCGACTCTCTCAGGGGGAGAGCAACAGAGGGTCTCCATCGCCCTTTGCCTGGGCAAGGAGGCCCAGATCTACCTCTTGGATGAGCCCTCCGCCTATTTGGACAGCAACCAGCGCATGCAGGCCGCAAAGGCCATGCGGAGAGCTATGGAGAGCATGGGCAAGACCGCCCTCATAGTGGACCACGACGTCTACTTCATCGACATGGTGTCCGATTCCATCATGGTTTTCACGGGCGAGCCGGCCAGGGAGGGCAGGGGCTCAGGCCCTTTCCCAATGAGGGAGGGCATGAACCGCTTTTTAGAGCATGTGGGGGTGACCTTTCGCAGGGATCTTGACACCAAGAGGCCCAGAATCAATAGCCCAGGGTCCAAACTGGATCGCCAGCAAAGGTCGTCTGGGGAGTACTACTACCCCATCGCTTAGTCACCCAAGGGTTCGCGGGACGCTTTCGTTCTGTTCCGCCATCGCCTGTAGAGGTAGATGGATAGGAGGAGGGCTGCCAGGCCGCCAAGGATGATGTAATCAAAGGACTCCAAGGTCTCGGCAAAGGCAAAGGCGGCCTCTCCGAGGTAGAATCCGGCAGCCACCAGGATCGTGGTCCAAACGAGGGCTCCTAGGAACGTGAAGGGTAGGAAGCCCCGCAAGGGCATCCTTGCGATCCCGGCGGGAAAGGAAATGAAGGACCGGAAGCCCGTAAAGGAGTTCCCGAGGAATATGGCCCAGTTGCCCCAACGGAGGAACCACTGGTCCGCCAGGTTCAGGTGGCGCTCCTCCACACGAAAGAACTTCCCATATCTCAACAGGAAGGGTCGGCCAAGCTTGAGGCCAATGGAGTAGGCTCCCAGGGAGCCCAGAGTGGCTCCCGCGGTAGCGACCAGGATGACCAGGGGGAGGCTGAGGCTTCCTTGGCTTGCCAGGAAGCCTGCGAAGGGCAGGATGGCGGCGCTGGGAATGGGGGTTAGGATGCCCTCCACCACCATGGCAAGAAAGATGACCAGATAGCCACCCCTTCCGACGAAGTCCCTGAGGAGGTAGGCAATCTGGAGGAAGATTGACATCTACGCCGCCTAACAGGCCCCCATCCTTAAATCTTGGCAGGTCAGTGCTCCCGGTGAGAAAGAGCCGAAGCGGATGCGATCAGCGGTGCGTTTCAACCGACCTTCGTGCTCTTGTCGATGCACTCCCTGGACTCCTTGAGAGCCCGCTCGATATCGGACCTGAGCTGGTCCCTCGGCCTGAAGCCCACGACCTCATAGACTGGCCTGCCATCGCAGATGAACTTCAGGGTGGGGGTCCCCATCACGCCGAGGCCCATGGCCAGTCGGGGACTTTCAGCCACGTTGACCTTAGTGAACTTCAGCTTCCCCTCGAACTTCTGGGCCATTTCCTCGTAGATTGGATCGAGCCTCCTGCACCAGGGACACGCGGGGCCCCAGAAGTTGATCACAACGGGTTCATCGGACTCCAGGATCTCCGCCTTCCAGTTATCCTCCTTCACAGAAACGATGCTAACCATTCTCGACCTCCGTACACCCCTCGATGTCCCTCCCTAGTTATAAACCTGTCAACAGGGGCCTCAGCCGTCTATGTCTCTGGCAATGACCTACCTATCCTGTCCAGTTCAAGCTCCCTATCCCTGGCTATGATGTTGCCCCTCAGGATTGTTGCCTTCGGGAAGATGGCCTCCCAACCTTCGAAGGGCGTCCAGCCGCACTTGTAGTGAAGGTCATCCCCCCTCACCTTGACCACATCTCGAGGATCGAACACCGCGACATCTGCATCGTTTCCCACCCGCAAGGCTCCCTTACCCTTCATGCCGAAGAGCTTCGCCGGCCTCGAGGCAATAGCGTCGACAAGGACCTGGAGGGAAAGCCTGCCTCGTCTGACTAGGTGAAACATCATCGGATACATGGTTTCCACGTTGGGAGCGCCTGAAGGAGCCGAAGAGAACTCCTCCTTCTCTTCGAGGGTGTGAGGGGCATGGTCGCTGGCCAGGGTGTGAATCTGACCGGAGGAGAAGGCACCCCAAAGGGCCTCCCTATCCGCCGGCGCTCTAAGGGGCGGGTTGATCTTTCCAAGGGGTCCTATGGGTGCGCCCCAGTCCAGCAATAGGTGCATTGGGGTCACCTCCTTCGTGAAGGAGGCACCTCTCAGGGCATCAAGGCCCAAACTTGAAGAGAGGTGGGCGACGTGCACCCTTTCCTGCCGCCCCCAGGGCAACAACTTTCGGATTGCGCTCTCCTCAGTTTCGGGAGGTCGGGCGAGCCAATGGTCCCGGAGGTTGGTCTCCTCCATAGTTCTCAGGCCTGCAGGGTCCTCGGCGTGGATGGTCATCCTGCGTTTTGACGTCTCGAGGGACTGCAGAACGGGTGGAAGTTCTCTTGGAGGAAGTCCTGGTTGGCTGTAGCTCTCTGCCATAAACACCTTGAAGGCATGGCATCGGTCCTCCAGCTTCCTCATGTCCTCGGCCTTCTCGACACCGGCGTACAGCCCGAAGTCCACGTTTGCCTTCTTTGAGACCCTCATCCTCTTCCCACGCACCGCGGTGGGCGTGTTGCTTGGCGGGACCGTGTTGGGCATGTCAAGGATCGTGGTGATGCCTCCCACGGCAGCGCTTGCCGAGCCAGTGTAGAAGTCCTCCTTGTGAGTGAGCCCAGGCTCCCGAAAGTGGACGTGGGCGTCGATGCCCCCCGGGAGGAGGATGTTATCGCCGAAGTCGTAACGCTCCTCCCCTCTGAGGGACTTCCCGATCTCCCTGATGACCCCCTCCTCCACACCCAGGCAGAGCTGCTGGAGCTCCCCCTCGAAGTAGACCCTACCCTCTATGACCATCATGGGCAGCGCTCAACCCTCTTCGATGTACCTTGCCTCCTGGTTCCTCCTCCTCGAAGATCTCAGCCTGGAACCTGTATACCCTGACACCGGCCTCGAGCCAGGCATCAGGTGGGAGACCAGCCTTGATGCACGTGTGGGACAGGAACTCCTCCGGCTTCCAGTCCCAGTCCACCGGCACCTGCGGTAGTAGGAGCCCGCTGAGACCTCCGTACCTCACGATGAGTCCGTCCCGTCCTACGACGATGACCTTCTTGTACTCGATGGGCTTGGACACCTCCACGAGCTCGGGGGGCGTGAGGAGGCTCACTTCCACCACCACCCTGTTCAGCTCCTCGAGTTCGAGGGGAGGGAACCTGGGATCGTGGCAAGCCATGACAGCGGCGTGGGCGATGGCATCCCGGAGGGGGAGGGACGGCTCAGGGTATCCGATGCAACCCCGGAGTTCCCCTTGAGGGTATGTGTTCAAGGTCACGAAGGTTCCGGATTTCTCGGAGAAGCTGGCAGGTATGGAAGGACCCTGGCTCTCCTCCTGACGTAGATGGGCCTCGATGGACCATCGAGCGAGCCTGACCGCAATCTCTCCATCGGTCTCGCTGTACATCCTTTTCTGGAGAGGACATCTCCCATTAAAGGATTCTCCGTTCTTGAGACCCCGCCAGAAAAGTTTAACTCACCGTAGGCTGATGCGAAGTTGGTGGGCCCTTGAAGCAGGCCATCCCTGTCGTGGAGATAATGTCCAAGAGTCCGGTCATAATCAGCCCTGAGGATGATGTAAGGAAGGCTGGGGACCTGATGAGATCCAGGGATGTGGGAAGCCTGCTGGTGGTGAGTGAGGGGAAGCCCATAGGCATCGTCACGGAGAAGGACCTGGTCACGAAGGTTGTGGCAGAGGACAAGAAGCCCTCAGAGGTCAAGGTGAGGGATGTCATGACCTCGCCGGTCGTGACGGTGGGTCCTTATCAGGAAGTCCTAGAGGCGGCCAAGACTATGGCCAACCTGAACATCCGACGGTTGGCGGTGGTGGAGAACGACAACCTCGTGGGCCTCATCACGGAGAACGACATCCTAAGGGTCTGGCCAGCCCTTATCGAGATTACCAGGCAGAGGGCAGAGATGATGGTTTCCGCCGAGGGCGCTGGAGTCGGCTACTGCGAAGCTTGCTCCATGTTTTCAGACCGGCTAAGCCTTCATAACGGTCTGCTCACGTGTCCGGAGTGCAGGGAGGAGTAGGGGCCTTGCCTTTCCTCCCGCAATAATTGCTTCGGAAGATTTAAACACCCAAAGGTGTAAAAGCCGCCAGGATGAGGTTTGTGAAGATATCCCAGCCCGAAATCGAGGCCGTCAGGAGGCTCTACGAGAGCGTTATGTCCTACGCGTGTCACGGCCTCTTCTTCCGCGAGGGTCTCTCCCTCGGTGCGGACATCGCCGAGATGGCCGCCAAGGCTGGGGACTACTATGAGTCATGTCGTCGTATCCTCATCGGTCGAGGTTGGGTTGAGGACATAACCCTCGGTAGCGAGGAAGTGAAGGTTGCGGGCTCCATCGAGGCCTCGCCCGGGGTGGGGGAAGAGACCTGCCACCGCCTGAAAGGAATCATTTCCAAGATCTACGAGGCTGAGAAGAGCAAGAGGCTCAAGTTTGCCGAGGTGAAGTGCGTCAGCAAGGGCGCCCCAGAGTGCGTTTTCAGGGTCGAGGGATAAGATGAGCTTGGAAGAGTTGCTGGTCGGCCTGAGGGAGGACTGCGGCTCCATAGCGTCAGCAGTGGTCAGCAGGGACGGTCTAGTGGTCGCTGCCGATCTTCCTCAAGATGTCTCTAAGGAGACCTTCTCCATAATGTGTGCTGCCATCATGGGGGCTGGCATGACGGCCACCACGGAGATGGGGAAGAAGTCCCCCACCCGCATCTCCTTGGAGTCGGAGGACATTCACGTCATCATATATGCCGCTGGGCGCAGGTCCATGCTGGTGGTCGTCCTTGCCCCCGGTACCGACGCCAGGGCGGTGGACAAGAACGTGAAGATCATCGTGGAGCAGGTCACGAAGGCTTGACCTCGACGAAAGGTTATTTATCGCCCAGGACCTCAGCCTTTCAGGGGCCCGTGGTCTAGTGGTTTGCCTGAGGAAGGCCCACAAATGACGCCACCCTTACAATCCCTGATAGGATAGGTGGAGGTCGTCGGTTCGAACCCGACCGGGCCCATTTGTACTCTGAGCGGTCCTGAGGGCCGGGCCGCCTTCCCGACTCCATGGGTGGCCCACGGTCCGGGCCTCATTCCAGACTCTCCCCCTTCCCCTCCACCATCATGTCCTTCAAATTGCCCAAGTGGAGGCCATCGAGCATGTATACCCTTGCCTTCTCCAAACTAACGATGCCCGAGTTCAGGAGGGGTCCGAGAAGCCTGCTGCCAGATTCGTTTATTGTAGTGCCACCCGAGAACTCGCTGAAGGCAGGGAGGATGATCAGCTCCCCCGGGAGCCTGGGATAGCGAGAAGTTTCAGCAGCGAAGGGTACCCTAACCCAGCACCTCTCGACGTTTCGGAAGCCAAGTCTGTCAGGGAAGAGAATGGCGGGATGGTTGTGGCCCATGAGAAGAACCTCCGCCTCCATGACTTCCTGGGAGGGCCACGCATGGCCGTGGACGTAACCCACCTCGCCTAGGAAAAGTCCTTCGGCACCATGTAGGGAGACCCAGCGTGGCAGTATGTAGGATATGTTGCCGTCGTGGTTTCCTTGGATGAGGTGAACCTCCGGTACGTGGCCCTCGATGATGTCAAAGAATCTGGGGACTTCCCGCTTCTCCAGCCCCGATGACTTCGGGAACTGGTGCTTAAGGTCTCCCAGGATTATGAGTTTCCTGGGCTTGTATTCCTCAAGCAGGGACGCGACCTCGCTACCCATCTTCTTCGCCTGGCTCGGAAGGATGAACCCCGCTTGCCTCAGCTCATCTTCCTTGCCGATGTGGAGGTCGGCGATTACTAGGGTATCGCCTGCCATCAAGGCAGCCTTATCTGGAATCGGTTCCAGGTCGCCAGCTCTCACCATAGCCCGTCCTCCTGACGCTCCACAGCATTTATTAGTTTAGTGGGTTTAGTTGTCCCAAGTGAGACGTCTTCACCTCGGATTCACCGTCCTAGCATTGCTAATTCTGAACGCCCTCTTCGCCATCTACGTGTTCAACTATACGACCGAGGTCTTGGATCCTGAGGCTCGAGAGTTGGCAGGGGTCAGCGTCCTGTACCTGGCCTCAACAGGATTGGCGGCCTATGGCACGGAAGATGGCTGGGTGCTGTCGCCTTGGATGAGATACAAGAACGACGCGCCAATAACCTCCATCATCATGACGGATGATGGCCTGATGGTGGCCTTCGCTGATTCCAACCACACAGTCCGTCTCCTATTCGCGGGAATTGGCGTCATCCTCTGGAACAGGTCCTTCGATGGTCCCGTCCAACTGGACAACATGTGGGTTCGACCTGGACCCTACTTCCTGGAGCCCACTTTCATCCTAGTCTCCTACGATGGAGGCTTCAGCCTCCTGTGGGCTCCCGAGGGTACGACCCTGTGGAGATACGAGTCTGACGAGCCCTTCGTGATGCGGTCCACCGAGACAGGGAAGATAATCGTCGGATCGGGTGCCAGCGTGAGCTTCTTCTACCTGGGTTCCGGGGAGCCCTACAGAACGGTACCAGTGGAGGGTCCCGTGGTCGATGTTCTACCCGACGTCAAAGGCAACTACTTCCTTATCGTGAGGGACGGCGAGTCCCTCCTCTACGATGGCATCCTTGGGGACATCCTCTGGCGACGGAGCATAGAAGGGCCCGTCCAGGGGGGTCTTAGCTGGAACGCGGAGAGGTCTCTCCTCCTCTCACAAGGTCGTCTGGAAATAGTGTCCATGTCGGGAGAGCTGCTCTCCACAGTCGATGTGGGGGAGGGGGAACTCCTTGTTCCCACCGCCTCGGCCTACTTCTTCCTCCTGAGGGAGGACAGAATTGAGGCTTACTACAATGGGAGGCCAGCCCCCATCTGGACGGCGGCCATCGACGCCCCCTTTGAGGTCCTATCCAACTCAGGGGGGACCGTCATTTTCGCTTGGACTTCTGATACTTTCTTCCTACTGGACAACACCACTCCGCCATTGGCCTCTAGGGTCTGGACAGGTGCCTTCGGCACTGTTATCGTGGTCCAGATTGCCCTGTCCTCCCTGTTCATTTTGCGGAGATACCCTCTTCCTAACGTCGGTGATCTGACCGCGGCCGTCGTCATCGCCTTGCTTGCCAGTGCAGGCGTATTGTTAACGGGTGCCTTAGAGTCGTTCGTGGAGCTCGGCGTCACAGGGGCCTTCGTAGCTGCCTTTGGCACGTCGATGGTCTCGGCCGTCGTAGGTCGGCGGTCAGGGAGCCCAATCCCCGGGCTTGCCGTGGGCCTGGCGGTGGGAATGGTCGGTTTTCTGGCAGCTTCCCTCCTAGTGGCCTTTTACCTCTACGTGTTCGAGTCCCTTCTCACGTTCCCGGCCATTGAGGTATCTATCAGGTCCCTGACCCTCGGTTGGCTACTGGGCCTCGTCAGCGGCCTTCTCGGGGGTCTCTCGGCCTACATGATTCCAGACTTTCTGCGCTCCTTCCTCAGCCGGGACTAGTCCTCAGGCCGGATTAGGGAGTAGAAGAAGGCGGTAATCCTCTTTCCAGTGGGGGAATTTCTCCTCCACAGCAGTATGTATCCCAGGACCTGCACGGTCACAACGGAGATGAGGAGAAGGCTCCAGAGGAGGAGGGTCAGCGGAGCGGTTCGGTTTGGCTGAACTCTCAATACCTCCCCGACGCCGAGGATCAGTATGGCCAGGCAGAAGATTACGTACCAATACCGAGCGTAATCCTTCACGATCCATTCCTTCCAGCTCACCCTCTCACCTCAGTAGAGGTGGCAGGCCACGGTGTGGCCCTTCTTCACCTCCTTAAGCTCGGGCTCCTCAGCTTCCTCGAATTCGACCACCAGGGAGTCCTCCTCGATCTTGGTCCCCTTCATGGCCTTGAAGAGAGCACTGCTCTCCTTCTCTCTCTTCGCCATGGCCTCCAGTCTCTGTTGTATCTCTAAGCCCTCCTCCTGGCTGTCCAGCCAGATTCTGGCACGGAAACCCTCCCTTTCCGTCCTCTCCAGGGCCTTCACAAGAGGGTCCTCCGGATTCTTGGGCTTCAGCACCGAGTCCACATACCTCATCAGGTCCCGGCCCTCCCATCCACAGTCCTCGAAGGCTTTGGGGCAACGAGGATGAAATCTGCACCCTAGCGGGGGATCCGCAGGACTCGGGACCTCTCCCTTGACTTCCACCAGTTCTTTTCTGGCCTCAGGGTCAGGGACCGGAATTACCTCCAGCAGCGACTGGGTGTAGGGATGAAGCGGATTTTCAAAGATATCCCTCTTAGAGGCCACCTCCACCAGCTTCCCAACGTACATCACCCCCACCCTGTCCGCCATGTGACGGACCACGCTGAGGTGATGGGATATGAACAGGTAGGTGAGGCCGAGCTCCCGCTGCAACTCCTTCAGGAGGTTGAGGATCTGGGCCTGAACCGAGACGTCCAGGGCAGAAGTGGGTTCGTCCAAGACCAAGAACTGGGGGTTGAGGGCCAGAGCCCTGGCTATGGCAATCCTCTGTCTCTGACCTCCGCTGAACTCGTGGGGATATCTGAAAAGGTGTTCCGGATTCAGGCCAACCTGCTCCAGTAGGGCCGTAACCCTGTCCAGGGTCTCCGGACCTCTGGTGAGCTTGTGGATGACCAGGGGCTCAGCCACGATGTCCTTCACGAGGAAGCGAGGGTTCAGGGAGGCCACGGGATCTTGGAAGATTATCTGCATCTGCCGCCGGAGTCTCTGCATCCTCCGCCGATTGAACGTGGTGAGGTCATACCTCTTCCTGAGCTGAGCTAGTTCTCTGAGGGCCGCACCGTCTTCTCCTTGGGCCTCCAGCAAATCAATCCTTTTCATGTCGTCCCCGAAGTGCTCCACGATCTGAGACCTCAATGTGCGAGAGTGTGAAACGTCCGCCAGCTCAATGCCATACCGTTTGCACAGCTGCCCTAGCTCCCTTTCCGCTCTCCTCGCCTTGCCACCATTCTCAGATTTGACCGTCTGGAGGAGTCCTTCGACTTTCTCAGCGTCCCTCATGGCCGTGTTGTAGTATATGTGGCCGTCGCTGGCTTCGATGAGCTTCAGGAGGCATCGCCCTGTCGTGGTCTTGCCACATCCCGATTCTCCCACGAGGCCAAAGGTCTCACCTCTCCGGATGGAGAAGCTGATGCTATCCACCGCCCTGACCCAGCCTAGGGGCCTCTTGAAGACGCCTCCCAAAATGGGGAAGTGCTTCACAAGCCCTCGGGTGGATATTAGGACATCACTCATTGTGTCTCCTCCCAGAGGTGCCCCATTGGACCGTGGATATGGCATGCGACGGAGTGGCCCTCCCTCACGTCCAACAGTTCTGGCTTAACCTCACTACAGTACTCCTTGGCAAAGGGGCATCGGGGGTGGAATCGACATCCAGGGGGAGGATAGATGAGGTTCGGTACAGTCCCGGGTATCTCCTCCAGCCTGATCATGTCGGCGTCGGGCCTGGGTACAGCCTTGACCAGACCCTGGGTGTAGGGGTGCAACGGGTTCTTGAAGATGGTCCTGGCGTCCCCCACCTCGCAGATGGTTCCAGCGTACATCACGGAAACCCGGTCACAGACCTGAGCTATCACCGCCAGGTCGTGGGTGATGAATATGATGGATGAGTGGAACTGTATCAGCCTCAAGATCTGGGCCTGGATGGTGACGTCGAGGGCTGTGGTGGGCTCATCGGCAATCAGGATGTCGGGGTTCGCTGACAGGGCCATGGCTATGAGAACCCGCTGCTGCATGCCCCCACTCAACTCGTGAGGATACTGGTCCACCACCTTCTCCGGGTTGGGGATCCGGACCTTCTTCAGCATCTCTATGACCCTGTCCCTGACCTCCGAGTCCAGCCACTTCCTCCAGCGCCTCAGTCCCGGAATTCTATTCACCAGGGATACTATCCAGGAGCCAGGCTTCCTGAGGTAGATGGTGAGGAATTTCCTCTGCAGCCTGTACCACGGGACGACAAGCCCTCGAGCGTCCCTCTGGCCCTGTAGAATGGCTTCGTTCAGGTTCTGCAGTGTGGCCTCACAGACCTCCCGATGCCTGTGAATGAGAAAGGTCTCTCCAATCTGCCTCTGGACGGATAGGACCGGGTTGAGGGCAGCCGCGGGTTCTTGGAAAATCATGGCGATTCGGTTTCCCCGGATTTCCTGCAGCTCCTTCGGACCTTTCCAGAGGACGTCATACCGCTGCTTGATCCGGACAATCTCGTTGACAATAGGTAGGATGTCACCTGCGTGCCTCATCATCTCTGCGGCTCTGTCGGCCGAGGGAGACAACGCTTGAACGGCCTGGGCCCCTCCATTCTCCGCAGTCTTCCCCTCTCTGAAGCTCCTCGCCACGGAATTGAGGCTGGCCTCCTTCCACCTTTCCAAGGACTCGCTCAGCGCCCGAAGCTTGTTAAGGTGCAATGGCTCCCGGGACTCCTTCCGGCCGTAGATCACAGGATAGTACTTACTCAGCTTCTTCTCCAATTCAATTACTCTGCGCCACTCAGAATCAGGCATGTCCAGGAAGACCTCTCCCGCCTCGACCCTTCCTGGCGGCTCCGGAATCAGTCTGACTATGGATTGAACGGTAACGCTCTTCCCGCAACCCGTCTCTCCCACTAGACCTAAGGTCTCGCCCCTTCGTAGCTCGATGTCGACTCCGTCGATGGCCTTTACGACGCCGTCGTAGGTATAGAAGTTGACTCTGAGGTTCCTGACCCTAAGAGCGACGTCCGTCATGAAGGTCACCGGGTAACTCCCCGCCGTATGCGGGGGTCGAGGATGTCTCTGAAGGCGTCTCCCAAGAGGTTCCATCCCAGTACGAAAGCCAGTATGACCAACCCCGGAATGGTGAAAGTGTACCAGTAAGTCGGGTCCGTGATCCAGTCCCTGGCGATGGAGACCATTCCGCCCCATTCGGCGTAGCCCACCTCCAGGAATCCGAGGAAGCCAAGGGCAGCGGCTACGAGGACGACGGCGCCGATGTCAAGGGTGGCGATTATCAGCATGGGGTAGATGGCGTTGGGCAGCACATGTCTGAAGATGACCCGGAGGTCGCTGGCTCCCATGGCCTTGCCGGCCTCCACAAAGGTCTGCTCCCTCACGGAGAGGATCTCACCTCTCACAAGCCTTGTATAGCTCGGCCACCACACGATCATGATAGCCAACATGATGTTGTCTAGGGTCTGGGCCCTCAGAACCGCGAGGAATGCAAGGGCTAGAACTAGGGCCGGGAAGGCCAGGAAGATGTCAACAATCCTCATGATGATCTCGTCAACCTTCCCACCGTAGAAGCCGGCGACGGCCCCAAGAACGACGCCGAAGATGCCGGTGATGGCTATCACGCGGATGCTTAGGGAGAAAGCGCTCCTAGTCCCCCAAACGATGCCGTAATAGATGTCCCACTGGCCTGGGAGGGTGCCCAGGGGGTGCTCCGGGCTGGGTGGCTTAGGTGTTGGTTCCAGGCTATCCCTGGGCATGATGTAGGGGTCGGCGCTCTGTGGCGGTGCCAGTATCGGGGCGAGGGCTGCGATTACCACAAAGAAGAGGATGATGGCGAGGCCGGCAAAGGATGTGGGGTTATCCTTGAACCTGTTGAAGATGAAACGCATTTCCTTTAGCCTGGGGGCCATGGCCCTCTTCCACGTCGCCCATTTCCCCAAGGGGGCCCCTTTCTGAGCACCTTCTTCAACCATCGTGTCACCCCAGTCTTACCCTTGGATCGATGTAGGCGTACAGGATATCCACGATAAGGTTTGCCAGGACTAGGAGAATGGCGTTGAATAGGGTGAAGCCTAGGATCCCTGGATAATCGAAACGGATGACGGCCTCGAGGGCCCATCTCCCCAGGCCAGGCCTATTGAAAATGAATTCCGTGATGACTACCCCATTGAGGAGGCTGGCGAAGGTTAGGCCGCTAATGGTGGCGACGGGAATCATAGCGTTCCTCCGAGCGTGCCCTTTCACGACGGCACGTTCCGCCGCTCCCTTTGCCCTCGCCGTCCTCACGTAGTCCTTCCCCAGGGTTTCCAGCATGCTGGACCTCATGATCCTCATAATGACGGCCCAGCTGGCATAGCTCAGGGTTATCACGGGTAGGGCGAGGTGGACGAGGCCGTCGACGAAAATGTCGAATCTTCCATTGAGCAGGGCATCGACGGTGATCAGATATGTGTAGCGGGTGAACTGCTGGGGGTCTCCCACTGTCTGTATGTACTGGGTGCTTACAAGACCTTCGGGGGTGGATCGGAGGACGGTACTGGAGAAGAAGAGGAGTAGTAGCCCAAGCCAGAAGATTGGCAGTGAATAGCCTGTGATGGCCGTTACCCTGAGAATCTGGTCCGCCGTCTTGTCCTTTCGCACGGCGGCAATGCTTCCCAACCAGATGCCCCCCAGGATTATGGGTATGATGGAGTAGATGGCCAGCTCAGCCGTGTTGGGGAAGAAAGCCAGCAACGCATCCAGAACCGGCAGTCTCGCTGAGACGGAGTAACCCATGTTGCCGCGAACCAGTTCATTCAACCAGTAGTAGAACTGGACGTAGAAGGGATCGTTCAGGTGGTATTGTTCGATAATACGATCGATGTCCCTGAGCTGATTAACGTCTCTGACGAAGACCGTGGCCCGACCCTCGGGTGGCACTAGCTGCATTATTCCGAAGACCAGTATGACCGTGCCGAGGACTACGGGAATGAGGAGAAGAAGCCGCCTCAGCACGTAGGTCCGCAGGTCCATCTGGAACCCTCTCTGTCAGGCTATCAACATCTCCTTCGTTATATAAGGGTTACAGAAAAAGGGAAAGGAGGGCCTCAGAATTTGTCTAAGGCCCAGACGTAGGCATCGATTCCCATAGGGTTGTGGTACCAGTTCTTCAGCCAGGTCCTGTCCACCCTGAAGCCGTGGGCCTGGATGATCGAGGCGTATACAGCGTCGTTGAAGGCGCTCTGGGATATCTCTTGGTACAAGCTGATTCGAGTCGCGGCAACTGTCGTCAGCACGGCCTGCTCGATTTTACCGTCCAGCGTTGAGTTGTCGAAGCCCATGAAGAAGGCGAAGGTGCCGGTGCTGTGTAGGAAGGGTTGCACGAAGTTGTGCGGGTCTGCGTAGTCAGCTATCCAGCCAAGGGTGAACAACGTCAGGCCATGGTTGATCAAACCTGGAATGTAGACGGAACCCCAGGACTCTCCCCTGACGTTTATCTTGAATGGCGGCAGACCAGACCTCTTGGCGTTCAAGGACTCCACGTTGGTCTTCAACTGGCTGCAGAGGCCTTCCCGGGCTGTGTTGCCAGAGTTGAACAGGCAGGCTACCTCGAAACCCCTGGTCCAGACGGAGCTGCCGGTCTGATTCCAGGCGGCTCTGAAGTGTTCCTCGGCTTTGGTGAGGTCCAGCGTCCTCGGTGCGGGAGAGGTCTTGTTGTATCCGAGGAGCCCTTCAGGAATCGGGCTGGTGAGCTGCTGCGCGTTGCCTCGATAGATCTCTGTGATGTAGCTCTGGGCATCGAAGGCGTAGCTGAGGGCTAGCCTAAGGTCTCTGTCAGCGAACCATGTGAGCCAGTCACCAGCCACCGCCTCGGGATACACCGATAGCAGGGTGCCGACCCACGCGGCGGGGGCATAGGTCTTGTTGATTCTCTGGTTGAAGGTCAGGAAGGGACTCGCAACCAGGTTCTTTAGTCCTCTGTAGATCTTGAGTTCCGGCTTGCCCGTGAACTGGTCCTCGAACTGAATTGGGATGTCGGCATGATCGACATCGCCAGACAGTAGAAGGAGCTTGCGGGTGCTAAATTCCTCCACTAGCTTCGAGACGATTGTCTTCAACTTCGCGGGCCTCTTGGCCTCGCCTGGGAAATTGCCTCCCCAGTAATCGTCGAATCGCTCCATGATGACCTGTTGTCTTCGGTCCCATCGCACGAACTTGTAGGGCCCGGTTCCGACTAGATGGTCATTCCAGAAGTCATAGCCCTCTTCGAAGATGGCTTCGGCGTGCAGGGAGGTACCGTTCCAATCGCCGTTGGCTATGGCGTAGGCTTTGGGCATGATGTTGCCCACCCAGAAGGCCATCACCTGCAGGAAGTCAGCCCGGGGCTCCTTCAAGTGGAAGGTGACGGACTGCTCAGCGTCGTTCCTCACAACCGCGGCATCGATGACACTGTACGGGAGGAAGACTCCGCTGGTATTCTCAACACCAAAGAGTATCTCCTTGAGCATCCACATGGGACCCCCGCTGGGGTCGCGGACAAGCATTCTCTCAATGGAGTATTCCACATCTTCTGCAGTTAGGGTAGTCCCTGTATGGAACTTCACGTTCGGACGGATTAAGAACTTGTAGCTCTTGTTGTCGTTGAAGATGGTGCCGGCGGCGACACTTGGCACGTTAGTGGCCAGCCAGGGTACGAGTTCCGTAACGCTGCCCTTGTTGTACCAAATGAGCGGCTCTGTAACGTGGGTCACGACGAAACCGCTCGCAGTATCGTACGCTTTAGCCGGGTCGAGGTGCTCCGGCTCAC
>CAYFYB010000027.1:0-18987 GCA_964347345.1 uncultured Methanomassiliicoccales archaeon
CCAAAACGCCAGTAGACGCCACAAGGAGCGTGCCAACAAGAATCAACAACCCTGCGGTTGCGAATTTCAAGCTGTTTCACCTCCCCCCGCCGTGCGAGCCTTGGGCATTTGTACCGCGCCCCTCCTCGGCGCACCCCGGTCGACTATGCGATAGCATGGCTTGGTCTTTGCGGTATTCTCATTCGTGAGAATACCCCAGCGGACGCGGAGGGGTGTGCCAATTCTGGTTGGGTCCTAAGGGTCAAAGTGATACTGGCCCACGTAGACATAGCCGGGCAGCCACTCGAGGCTTCCCTGTCCATGGATGCCCGCCAGGCCACCAGTGCCATCGAGGATTACCCATGAACTGGATTGCAGGACGCTGCCGATGCCGTCGGTCCAGCGATACCAGACCTGGAATATCAGTGTGCCTGATTTACCATGAGAGGTACTTTACAAAGTAAAGAAGGCGTAGAACCGCTTCTAAGGCCATCGGTTGAGGGAGTCAAGGGTTTTCTACCTAGAGATCCACGCCTACGGACCGATTCGGGACATATTGACGCTATGCTAACGATTCCGCCAAGGCGTTAGCGATTGTAAACTTTCAGGAAAGGAGAGTCCACGCCTAGGCCCCTCGATTAGGCTAAGTCAGTTGAGTCACGGATTCGGACTGAATGTGATACGCCGCGGACCGGATTCGAACCGGTGACCACTCGGTATCTGCCGGATTAACAGCCGAGAGCTCCACCAGACTGAGCTACCGCGGCCAGAGGTACATACGACCAGCGCCTTCAAAAAGATTCGCACACCATCAAAGGGCCCTCTTCAGCGTGGTGACAGTGTCGCTCATCTCGTCCAGGACTACCCTCAGCTTCTCAAGGAAGGGCTCCAGGCTCTCGGTGACCACGGCCCCATCTGGGGAGGGTTTTACCAGGCCCTCCTGCTCAAGTACCCTCAGAGTGTATCTGACCTTGTGCTGGGGATACCCCAGCAGCTCCGACAGCTTTATGATGCCGATGGGTTGCTTCTCCTTCACAACCTTCAACAGCGTAACATGTCTCCTAAGCAGGTCCAGCTCGGATCTGATCTTGGTCGTTAGGGCGCTTCCCTTTGACAGAAGAATCACCTCTCGGTCCTTGACATGTCCAATCAATGCCCCACACAACTTAAAAGTGTCGCCACCTCCTACAGGGTGCCCTGGGCCCATGCCATGTCGGTATTGCAGGCCGCCCCCCAACCCTTACCGTCTACGGCTATCAAGCCCACCGGCACGTCGGCGGGAAAGAGCGTGAGACCCTCCTCACAGGCCTCCTGGGCCTCCGCTCCAGACGTGATCTGGTCGTAGACGGCTTTGCACAGCACTCTGCGTATGATCTCCTCCCCCACACCAGTCGCCGTAACTGCCCCCTTGGGACCGGCGTAGATACCGCATCCTATGAGAGGGGTGTCCCCGACACGCCCCGGTAGCTTGATGGAGACCCCTCCCGTCGAGTTTGCTGCAGCCACCCTGCCATGGTCGTCCCGAGCCACTGCCCCGACGGTGTCCCCTCCCATGTACCTCTTCCACCGGAGGGCCCAGGAGGGTACGTCCCCCTTCTTAAGCCTCTTCTTCACCTCCTCCAAAGCCTCAATGGACCTGGAGGTGACGGAGCTGAACTCGGCGAACCCCGCCTTCCTAGCGAAGCGAACGGCACCCTCGCCGCATAGAAGGATATGGGGACTATCCAGCACCTTTCGGGCTACCAGGATCGGGTTCTTGACGGCTATGATGGCCGCCACGGCGCCGCATCCGAACTCTGAGTCCATCAGAGAGGCGTCCATCTCCGCCCTCCCATCAAGGTTCAGCCTCGAGCCGGTTCCAGCGTTGAGGCGCGGATCATCTTCGAGGATGACGACAGCCTCGACAACGGCATCCAGGGCGCTCCCTCCACCCCTAAGGACGTCGAGCCCTCTCGCCACAGCCTTCCTCGCCGCATCCGCAACTTCTTCGGACGAGCCAGCACCGCAATGCGCCAAGAAGACGGCCATGTAGCTCCCTCTAAGGGCCAGATGCCTTTGCTATATAAGGGATGGGGCGGTGGCCGAGACGACCTCTGGGGCCAGCTCTGGGCGTCCACGTGAGCTTCCCGGAGGCCTTATGAGCCTCCGGGCCTTGCCGTACCGAATGAGGCTGGAGGCGGAGAGCGCCTTCCGAAGAGCATTCCACCTAGCCTCGCCCGCCTTTCTCGCTTACTACCTGCTGCCGGAGGATTTGGGTCTCGGCCTTCCAAAGCCCTACCTCGTGGTCACCATCTGGTCGGCTACTCTAATAACCGAGACCCTGCGCCTTGCCTTCGGCGTCGACCTCATAGGCCTCAGGGACTACGAGAAGGGGCAGATCTCCGCATACTTCTGGGGTGGGAGTGCCCTCGCCCTGGGCCTTCTCTTCTTTCCTCCCCCCTTCGTGATTGTCGCAATGTTTGGGATGGCTTGGGTAGACCCTCTCTGTGCCTGGACCCGACGGAGGAGGGGATATCCCCCCGCGCCGCTTCTGGTGTATGCCCTCATCGTGGCGATCGGATTGTGGTTAGTAACCGACTGGGACTTGGAGGAAATATTCATCCTGGCGGCCCTAGCCTCCCCCCTGGCCATCGGGGCAGAGTACCCTGCCATTAGGTACGTGGACGACGACTTCACCATGCTCGTCGTGCCCATGGTAGGGATGACCCTTCTGAAGGCCCTGCTATAGGACCTCCAGCTTTCCGTAGCGGCCAGCACTCACCTGAAGGTTGCCCTGCCACTCACTCGTCCATCCGTTGGTTATCCTTATGCGGTCGTTGACCTCGACTCTATCGATCTCCTCGTTCCACAGGGTCACCGAGACAGTGGCCCCATCATCATCCCGTCCGACGGCATCGCAGACTTTGCCAGTGAAGCCCTCCCGACTCGTGAAGCTCCGGGTCTCCCCCTTCTCGACGACGACCAGCTCCAGGGAGGGCACCTTGTTGCGGGCCTTGAGGTCCTTCACCTTCATGAGTGTCCCGCAGAGGGAAGGGAGACCATGACTAAAAGCTTCTGGCACCTTAGCAGGGTTACCCTTATAAACCGTCATACCTATCCACGCTCGACGAGCCAGGGGTGCACTCGTGGAGATTAAGGGCGAAGCTAGCCTCCAGGCCGAATCGATACCCGCCTATCTGAGGAACACCGCTTCGGGAAGCATCGTCTACCTTCTGAGCCTGATTCAGCCTCTGAACCTTCGGGAGATCCGTGACCACTCCTTCAGGCTCCAGTACGTTAGAACGCTGAGCGGAAGGGAGCCAAAGCAGAGCAGCTTGAAAGGCGTCGTGAAGAAGGGTGTGGACTGCGGTGTGTTGGTGGCCCTGGCCACGAAGCGCGAGAACTACTACTTCCTCAACTCCGACCTGGGCGTAAGACCGCCGGGTCTGATGGACGAGGACGGGGAAGCCCGGGTGCTTCACGACGATGGCACCGGCGGGGTCTCGGAGGACGTCTGCCTACCCTCGGCTCACTCCCTGGGCAGAGACCACCCCATCCCCCTTCTCAGGGACCCCTCCACCTGCCTCGGATGGATCGCGTGGTTAACGGATTCCCGACGCCGAGAGATCCTAAGGTGCATCCAAGAACATGGCCCTATGTCTAGGAAGGAGCTGAGCCAGACAGGGACGAGGGTTGACTTGTCCACCACCATGGCTGGCGTGCGTTGCGGCGTACTGAGAGTCGAGTCGGATAAGGTCGACTTCCAGTTCTCCGCTACGAGAATTCCGCCCGAGGGTGGATCTTGGACCTCGAGGCCGCCCACTTTCTGGTTTGGTAGGTGTTACGAGCCCCTTAGATGCATCCAGGGATTTGACGACTACTTTGAGAGGGCTGATAGGAAGTCGCCAATGACCCTCCTGCGCGAGATGGCCAACGACGGAAGGAAGGTAATTCCATCACGCAGGAGGTCCAGCCTCAAGGTAAACATGCTCTACGAGGCCAGTGCCACCGTTCCCCGCATAGAGGACGTCGGTCCGGCTACGATACCCTCCGTCTGGGAGAACAAGAGGGGGCTCTTGTACCCCGTTCTGGAGGGTTTTGAGAGGGCCGAGGCGGCCGTACGGCTCACCAAGGAGCTGTCGGGGGAGGAGGAGGCTGTGAGAGAGAGGGGAGAGGACCTCAGCAAGCTGGCTCGTCGGAAGCTTGAGAAGTACTTCCGGAGGAAGGAGGAGGAGCTCATGAAGAGGTTGCTGAAGGAGAAGGCATCTCGGTATGGTCTCGGCCCCGAGGCCATCACGTCCCTCGCGAATGTAGAGCTGGAACGGCAGAGATTGGTCGAGGAGAGAAAGCACTTTGAGAGATTCCTGAGTCTCCTTGTCGAGTAGGTCCCCATCCCTCTGCCATTGCCATTCACGCCCTGCCAATCTATTTATCCACAGAGGCTTATTATAGGACTAGAGTTGGATGAACAGGATTAAGGTCATCAACGAGCCCTCTGACCTCGTTCCCATCCTCAGGGCCGTTGACACCCTCACTAAAAAAGAGGTTTTTAAGGAGCTGAGCCACAATTGGCTGACCGCGCGGGAGATAGAGGATAAATACGGCGATGAGGGCCTAGAGGCCCTTCGCCTATTCGAGAAGATGAGGCTGGTGGAGACTAAGTGGCAGGCTGGGGACGGCACTCCCGTCAAGGCCTACCATTCCTTCTACGCTAGCCTCCACATAAGCGCCTCTTCCCCCGTTCACGAGATCAGTGACGTCCTCCAAGTGGCCATGATGCCCGAGGAGGAGTACCGAACGCTCGAAGACGGAATCTACAAGGCCGTGGGAAAGGAAGGCAAATTCGCTGGAGACCTGGCTGAGGAGCTGGACATGAGTCAGGTCATGCTCAAGAGCGTGATCAAGAGGTCCTCGCGGCTGGACTTTCGGGGGCACAGGGTAGAGCGAATCGAGTCGTAGGTTTTGGGGGGGAGCATGCCAAGGATAGTGGTCTTGAGGATAGGTCACCGCATCCCCAGGGACAGTAGGGTCACGGCCCACGTTGCCCTGGTAGCCCGGGCCTTTGGGGCTGCCGAGGTCTGGGTGGATAGACGGGATAAAGCGTTGGAGGCGCGCATCAGGGATTTGGTCGAGAGATTTGGGGGTCCCTTCGAATTGAGAACAGGCATCGGATGGCGGCAGGCTATCAGGGATTGGAAGGGAACGGTGGTCCATCTCACCATGTACGGGGAGCACCTGGATGCGGTTCTGGAGAGAATCCCAGGAGGAGACCTCCTCGTAGTCGTGGGGGCTGAGAAGGTGCCGGGGGAGGTCTTCCAGATGGTCGACCTCAACGTGGCGGTGGGGAATCAGCCCCACTCGGAGGTGGCCGCCCTAGCGGTGTTTCTGGATCGACTCCTGAGGGGAGAGGGGCTCCGAAGGGAGTTCTCTGGCCGCTTCAAGGTATTGGCCTCACCCCGCGGGAAGTTGGTAGAGGAAGACTCTACCTGAGATCGTCGAGGTCCACCGGGGCGTCTCCCATCGGCGTCCTAAGGATGTGCTTGGTCGTCTTGGGAGGGAAAAGCTCCCCGTTCAGGACTTTCTCGATGACTTCCTCCTTGGTAATGTGGTCTACGATGGCCCCGGGCCAAGTTACCACACGGATGTCCTCTTGAAAGTAGTCCACGAGGTATACAGGGACCTTCCTGCAACCGAGATCAAGCAGAGCCTGATACCTGTGGTGTCCGTCCAGTATGATGTAATGCCTGTCCTCGACAAGGATAGGCCGGTTTACGTAGCCCTCCCTCCGTATCGCCTCTGTGGTCTCCCTCAGGAGTTCTGGGATGAGGGATTCGTGGGGCTTCAGCAGATGAGACTCCAGGAGGACGAACTTGTGCTTCAAAGGCCCAACTCCTGAGTCCGGCCTTGGCGAATATCCCCTTTCCGACTTAAAAGGGTGGCCCTTCCATGAGAGTCCATAAATAAGGAGGAGGACTTGGGTCAGCACAGCATGGCCCTCTACACGGGTCGAGGTGATAAAGGCGAGACGGACCTCATGGGCGGCCCGAGGGTGAGAAAGGACCATCCAAGGGTCGTAGCTTTGGGGGAGGTTGACGAGCTCAACGCGGCGTTGGGCGTGGTAATTGCATCCCTGGGAGAGGGGGAGATTGCGGATCTGCTCCTCAAGGTTCAGAATGACCTGTTCACTGTTGGTGCGGAACTGAGCCTCTCCCCTGAGGGTCGACCCGTGAAGAGGTTCAATCCCCTTCAGCCGTCAAGGGTGGGGTGGTTAGAGGATGCCATCGACAGGCTCGCGAAGGAAATCGGGCCCCAGAGGGCCTTTGTCCTTCCTGGAGGCATAGAAGGGGCGGCCTTCCTCCACTTCGCCAGGTCAGTTTGTCGGAGGGTGGAGAGGAGGCTCGTTTCCCTCTCCTCTGAGCAGTCTCTGAACCCTCAGGTGCTGAGGTACGTCAACAGGCTCTCCTCCCTCCTCTATGCCTTTGCCCTCAAGGTCAACAAGGACGCCGGAGTGGAGGAGAGAAACCCTACCTATCCCTGAGGAATCAGGGGGGCCGCTTTTCCAGGGACCTTTCTGAGGGTGACCTTCTTCGGGAAGTATCGAAGGATGACGACATCCCCCACACTCTGTACCCAGCGATACGGGACGCTTACGGGTTTGCCCCCATCCACCAGGGCGATATTCGTCTCGCCGACGAAGAGGCCATCCACCCTTCCCCGATCGATGTCAATGATCAGGTTGTTGACGTGTCCCAGGTGGAAGCCGTTCTGGGTGTACACCTTGAGGCCGATCAGTTCGGAAATCTCTCTGAGCATTTCCCATCCCTCCTAGGGTCGCCTGTAGATGGTAGCAGTGTTATTAAAGTTTTCTTTCGTAAACCCAGGTCCAGGCGCGGGGATTTACTTCTCTTCAACGACGCCTCGAAGCAGACTGACGAGAGCGTCGTCGCCGTTGTCCACAGCTAGGTCCAATGGCGTCTTTCCTTCGTCGTCTCTTGCGTCGACCTCAGCGCCATGGTCGAGGAGCATCCTCGCGATCTCCGCGCTCCCGTTGAGAACGGCCTTGTGGAGAGGTGCGAGGCCCCCCGCACTCCTCACGTTCATGTTAGCACCGGCCTTGAGGAGGGCCCTGACAACCTCTCTACGATTAGCTACCACCGCCGCGTCCAGTGCCGTGTTGGCGTTCCTGCTGCCTTGGACCAAGTCGATATCCGCCCCCTTCGAGATGAGAACCTCCACGGCATCCCTTTGACCGAAGAACGCGGCCAGGCCAAGGGGCGTATATCCATCGTCATTCAGGGCGTTCAACGAGCCAGGATCGGCATCCAGCAGGGCCCAAAGCCTATCAGCATCGCCTAGGGCCGCCGCTTCGAATACATCCAGTTCGCCGACCCTGTTCAGCAGCAGCTCCAAAGCGTCCTTGGCACCGTAGTAAAGGGCCGTCAGGACGAGGGTCCCCTCAGGGGTCCTGGTCTTCGCGAGGTGGGGATCTTCCTCTAGGAGTTCCCTCACCCTGCCAACGTCTCTCTTCCGAACTGCTCTGACGATTTCCTCCTCAGCGTTCATCGCAGTCCCTCATGAGCGGAGTCCCACGGCGAAGAGAGGTCCTTCCCCCATAAGGGCCTTTGGGGAAGCGGGCCTGCCTGTCGCGAGGCAAAGCATGCATCACCGCATGGACAGTGAATCGGCACTACTCTGGAGGGTGATCGACAGTCAAAGGGAGGACAGGGCTACAGGAGATTGGAAGCGACGTCCTCCAGTTCCCTCTCGCAGTACCTGCAGCGAAGACGGAGAGGATCCTTGGACTTCACCATGAACTCTGTCTCCAGGGGCTCTTGGGTATTGGTGATGCAGTTGGGATTGCCGCACCTCAGGATTCCCCGAGCTACGTCAGGTATCTGTACCGTGTACTTCTCCGCCACGCTGTAGTTCCGGATGATGTTGATGGTGGCATCTGGAGCGAGGAGGGCAATCTTGTCTACCTCTCTGGGGCTTAGCTCCCTGTCCTCCACCTTCACTATGTCCTTCCAGCTCCGCTTCGCGCTGGGTACGTGGATTACCACACTTACGGTGGAGCTGATGTCCTCGCCGATGCCGAGGATCTTCAGGACCTTCAGGGCCATGCCGCTGGATATGTGGTCTATGACGGTACCGTTCTTGATGGGAGTGACCTTCAGCTCCTTCATCCCAGTCCCCCCAGGATGAGGCTCAGAAGCGCCATCCTCACGGGAACACCGTTGAAGGCCTGTTTGAAGTAGAGGGCGTGGGGGGTCCTGTCCACCTCCGGAGCAATCTCCGTGACCCTAGGCAGGGGATGCATGATGATCAGGCCCTTCTTGGCCTCCCGAAGGAGGGGCAGGTCAATCCTGTAGATACCTGCTACCTTCAGGTATTCTTGGGGGTCTGGGAACCTCTCCTTCTGGATCCTGGTGACGTATAGCACGTCGGCCTCCTTTATGGCCTTGCCCAGGGCCTCTACCTGCTCTGGCTCAGCTCCCAGCTCCCGGACCCTGTCCACGATCTCCCTGGGCATCTGGAGCGTCGGCGGTGCCACGAACGTGAGCTCCGCCCCCAGAAGGGCCAGGGCATACGCCAAGGAGTGGACGGTCCTCCCGTACTTCAGGTCCCCCAGGAGGACGACCCTGTTTCCCTCGACTACCCCCTTCTCATCCCAGATGGTGAAGAGGTCGAGGAGGGTCTGGGTGGGGTGCTGACCAGCCCCATCTCCAGCGTTGATGACGGGCTTTACCGAAAACTCCGCTGCGAGGCGGGCAGCCCCCTCCTGCGGGTGCCTGAGGACTATGGCGTCAGAGTAGGCCTCCACCATCCTCACCGTGTCCGCCAGGGTCTCGCCCTTGGCCACCGAGGAGGCCTCCACCATGCCGAAACCCAGGACCCGACCTCCCAAACGTTGCATGGCAGACTCGAAGGACAGTCTCGTCCTGGTACTGGGCTCGAAGAAAAGGGTGGCCAGGACCTTGCCCCTAAGCCTCTCGTCTAGGACCTCCCCCATGGCGAGGGGCACCATCTCCTTGGCTTCCTTCAAAATCTCGTAGATGGCTGTCTTGGAAAGGTCAGCGATAGATATGAGGTCCCTTCCCTTGAAGTCCATTCTGACCGCCGGGAAGAGGGAGCTAGGGCTAAAGAACTTTTGGAGGGTGAGGGTCCACGAAGGCCGTGAACCCTCGGGGTTGAGGAGGGGTTATCGGGGGCGGCAGGCCCAAAAGGTATTGGGCCTGCCTTGGGTTGTGGAGGAGGGGTTATCGTTGCTTTTCTGACTCTATCGCCTTCCAGTCACCGCCAAAGTCCTTGGTGACCCCGGAGGCCAGCTGGAACCTTACTCGGAGTTTGCCGTTCTCGAAGAAGATGTAGGCGTTCCTGAGCTGTGACATGTAAAGGCTAATGCGCTTCCCCTTTTGTGTGAGGGCCCTTTCAACACAGCTCAGAAGGCCTGCCTTCTCCAAGGCATGGATGCGCCGATAACAGGCGGCAATAGGGATCCCGTACTCCCGGCTCAGCTCGATGGCGCTCTTGGGCTTCTTGTAGGTCGCCACCAGGATCTTGGCGGAGTATTCGTCTGTAATCAGGCGCGATGCTTCCAAGGGGTCCATTATGGGTTGTCCTCCGTCCAAACGAGCCAACCCTCGACCACCATATTTAAGGGATATGAGCAGATTATATGCTTTGATTACTGATTGTGGAAACTGCTTTTGAGATTACCTGCCTTCCGAGGGCTCGGATATCCTGGGCTGGACGATTCTTCCCGCGAGCCTGTTCCCTCTCAGGAAGAGTTCAAGGCCTCGCAGTCTAGACCGGAAGAGCAGCTTTGCCCTGCCGCGGGAGCTGACAAGGGCTCCCTCAACGGTCACGAAACCAGCAGAGCGCAGACTCCAGAGCAGGCAATAGCACCGGGCAATGGGTATTCCCGTCAGCTCGCTCAGCTCAAGAGCTGTCCTAGACCTGACAAAGCTCGCCAGGAGCAGCTTCCTTGACTCCGGCCTTGCGAGGATCTTGAGGTAGCTCATGTCGGTTTCTCACAGCCTCCTGTCGCCCTAAATTCACCAGTAGGCCCTATTTAACGTGACGGTCCGTGAATCGCCAGTGAAAATCACGTCTTGGAATCGTTGCCTGCAATCAGAATGGGAACTAGGGGTCCCACCAGCGGTCGCAACCTAGGGCTCCTCGACTAAAACTACTCCCCACTTGCCACTCGACACCTCGATGCCGAAGCGGCCACTCCGCACGTAGCCGTCGACGATTTTGACCTTTGAGCCCACCTGAATCTGGCCCGATGCCACCATGTCCACCTCGTCATCCCACAGGACGAGTCTGCACCGGCCCGAAGCGTCCGAGACCATGAGGTTGACCACTCTGCCCTGGTTCCCCTCCCGGCGGGTGAACTCCCTTACGGCCCCGATCTTGTCCACCTTCACTCTCAGGAACGCCTCACCTCCCTCGTAGAGACCGGCAATCTGTCCGAAGGGAACCTCGCTCCTTCCCAGCTCATCCACAACGAGAAGGGCAGCCGCCTCCTCCTCCAGCAAGCCTCCCCACGCTTCCATCTCCTGTCGGACGCGGGCCTCGAAATCCTCTTTGGAGATGACGTCCTTCACCCTGCTATAAAGCTCCTCCCGCAAGGGCCTCCCTGGGGTCAAGGCAGTCCAGGGTTAAGGCTTTGCGGCTACTTCAACCGGACCGTCTCCAGGTTCATGGGAGCCCGGGTCTCCATCCCAAACTTCTTGTAGAGGGTGGAGGCCAGATCCAGGCACTTATGCTCCTCCCCATGGTTTACCAGGACCCTCTCCGGCCTCGGCTCCATGCTACCCACGTAGTTGAGGAGCTGGAGGCGGTCGGAGTGACCCGAGAAGCCGTCGATGGTGTCCGTGTCCATCTTGACCTGCAGAGTGAGGGGCTTCCCCTTGTCGTTGACAGTCACCTCCCGCCTCTCCTTCTGAATCTTCCTGGCGAGGGTTCCCTCGGCGTTGAAACCGACGAAGATGAGGGAGTGGAGGGGGTTGTCGGCCCAGGCCTTGAAGTATTCCATGATGGGGCCGCCGTTCATCATGCCACTGGTCGCCAGAACGATGCAGGGATCGGGGTCATCGCAAATGTTGATCCTCTTGTCACTGCTGTCCACCCGCTCAAAGACATCCGAGAGGAAGGGGTTCTCCCCCGTCTGGAAGATCTGGGTCCTCAGCTGATTGTTCAGGTATTCGGGATAGGCCGTGTGGATTGCCGTGGCCTCCCAGATCATGCCGTCAAGGTAGACCGGCACCCGAGGTATCTCACCCCGCCTCATAAGTTCCTCCAGGACCAGCATTACCTCCTGGCTCCTCCCCACGGCGAAGACAGGCACGAGGACCTTACCTTTGCGCTGCAGCACCCTGCCAGCAATGTCCTTCAGCTTCTTGGCTGCCTCTTGGCGGCTGGGCTGCACGTCATGGTAGCCTCCATAGGTGGCCTCCACGATGAGGGTCTCCAGTCGCGGGAACTTGTTCACGGCCGGGTTGAAGAGCCAGGTCCGCTCGAACTTGATGTCCCCGGAGAGGGCCACGTTGTAGAGACCATCTCCGATGTGGAAGTGGGTGGTCGCGCTCCCCAGGATGTGGCCTGCGTTCTGCTGGGTCAGCCTGATGTCTGGAGCGATGTCCGTGGTCTCCCCGTACTTCAAGGGAATCGTCCTCTTGACGGCTTCCCTTATCTGGGGAGACTCGTAGGGCGGTTTCTTTCCCTCCCCGAAGGCCACTTTGATGTAGTCTATCTGGAGGAGGGATGCCAGGTCTCGGGTGGGGGGCGTACAGTAAATGGGACCTTCGTAACCGTACTTGTAGAGAATGGGGACAAGGCCGCAGTGGTCAAGGTGGGCATGGGTCAGCACAACGGCGTCCAGGGCCTCCAGCGGCATCAGCTCCGGGGCGTTGAGGTAGGGGCCACCGTTGTTCTCGGATCCCATGTCCACTCCGCAGTCCACCAAGACCTTGCTCTCCCGGGTCGTCAGAAGGACCGCAGACCGGCCTACCTGGCGGAACCCGCCGAGGCTCGTCACCCGGACATACTGCTCTCCTGGAGAGGGCTCCCTGGATATCCGACGTCCTGTCCTCCTCAGGAAGTCCTGACGCTCGTCATGGACCGTCCTCAGGTACTGGCGGATCTCTTCCACCGTCTTGGAGGGTATCGGTGGAGCCCGGACCACCTTGGGAACCCAACCTATGCGCTTCTTGATCTCGTTGAGAATGGTCCCCTGACGGCCAATCACCAGTCCGGGGGAGAGGGCCTCTATGGTGACCTCCCCCGTCTCATCCTCGAAGTAGATGTTGGATATCTTGGCATCCTCGGGGATGACCCCCTTGATTATCTTCTCTGCGTCTTCCGGCGAGGCCAGCAAGGAGGGATCGGGCCGTATGGCTACCCGGCGCCTCAGACCCTGGGCCAGCTGACGGACGATCTCCTGGTTGTCCGCGAAGACGTCGATGTTCCTGGTGTAGATTACCACCACAGGGCCTTCGAAGTCCACGCGGGTCAGCTCTACCCCTGCTGGGACTACCTTCTTCACGATGTCCTTCGCTTCGCCTAGAACGGACTCCAATGTCATGGGTTTGACACCCAGGTGCTTCTCTGGAGTTTCAAGTCAGCTTCATCTTCTGCTTTCGCTTCTCGACCTCCTCGTCGGAGATCTCGAAGTAGCCCTCTTTGGATATCTTGACGACATCTATGCCATCACCCGAGGCCGCGTCGCGCTTGATAGCGGCCGTCACCGCCCGAATGGCCAGATCGACACCCTGGTCCGCGGTGATGTCCTCCGTGTAGCGGTCCTCCAGAACACCGTACACGAAAGGCGATCCTGATCCTGTGGTGACGTATTTGTCCGGTATCGCTCCTCCCGCCAGATCGATGGAGAAGACGTGGCTGCCCTTGGCATCCATGCCGCCGATTACCAGCTGCACGAGGTATGGAAAGAACCTGCGGGCCGATAGTATGTTGCTCGTCAGGGTGGCGCAGGACTCCACGGGCATCGGGGCCTTTCGCTTCAGCCGATAGAGTTCCACCTCCGCCGTGATGTACCTGGTCAGGACCTGCAGGTCCCCCACGAGGCCAGCCGTCGTGATTCCCAGGTTGTCGTCCAACTTGAAGATCTTCTTGGTCACCTTGTGGGCAATCAAGGTGCCCGCGCTCGCCCGTCTCTCCGCTGCCAGCACAATGCCATCCTTGCATACCAGTCCAAGGGTTGTTGTGCCTGACCTTGCTTCCTTACTGGATTCCGTCATCGGTTACACCCGAAAAGTGTAAAAACTGTACAAGCCACAATAAGAATCGGCTGTATTTAAGGGTTGTGGGGTGGTTACCGCCCCCTGCGGGAACGTATGGCCAGCGGGTCTAGAGGTTCTCTCTGATGAAGTCCAGGACCTCCTCACTGTGCCCATTCACCTTAACCTTGGGGAAGACCTTCCGTACGATACCTTCCTTGTCAATGATGAAGGTGGTCCTGACCACGCCCCAGAACTCCCGCCCGTAGAGCTTCTTCTTGGCGTAGGCCCCGTAGGCCTTGGACACCTTGGCATCGGTGTCACTCAGGAGGGGAAAAGTGAGGCCATACTTCGACCTGAACTTCTCATGAGAAGCCATGCCATCCTGGCTCACCCCTATGATGACCGTGTCCTCGTCATCGTAGGCTGTCCAGTCGTCTCTGAAGCTGCATGCCTCCTTCGTACATCCGGGCGTGTTGTCCTTGGGGTAGAAGTAGAGGACCACGTTCCTGCCCCGGAGATCTTTCAGAGAGATTTCTCGGCCTTCCGTGGATGGAAGGATGAAGTCGGGGGCTGGCTGCCCCTCTTGGACGAGTTTGCCTGGCATGGTATCGCCCAACATAGAGCCCCTGGGTCTTTTCAACCTTTGCGGTGGCCTCGAGGTCGGATGCCCAGCCTGCAGCCATTCCTCCTCAGCGGCGAAAGCCTCTTATCAAGCCCTACAATGCCAATCCGGTGGCTTAATGGACGTCAAGCTCGTTTCCATCGAGAATCCCGAGCATCTGAACTTCATTCTGGGCCAGACCCATTTCATCAAGACAGCGGAGGATCTCTACGAAGCTCTCATCAACTCCGTCCCTGGCATCAAGTTCGGTCTAGCTTTCTGCGAGGCCTCCGGCCCCTGCCTGGTCAGGGCGGAGGGCAACGACCTTGAACTCAAGAGGCTCGCCGCGAAGAACGCCCTCAACGTGGGAGCGGGCCACGTCTTCGTCATCTTCGTAAGGGAGGCGTACCCGCTGAATCTGCTTCGGGCCATAAAGGGGGTCCCTGAAGTCTGCAACATCTACTGTGCCACCGCCAACCCGACGAAGGTCGTCGTCGCGGAGGACGAGACGGGCCGCGGTGTCCTCGGCGTGATCGATGGAGAGAGGACCAAGGGAGTCGAGACGGAGGCAGACCTTAAGGAGAGGCGGGAGTTCCTGCGCAAGATAGGCTACAAGCTCTGAGCGTGAAAGAACAGGTGGATGATTGCCAGGTTTTAGTCCGGGCCTTAAAAATATTTAAATATTACGCATACCCTAGATTGACCTGCTCATGGGAGAAGTAGACATTATCACCCGCTGCCCGGAATGCAACAGCCCTCATCTCATCCGGGACTACGAGAGGGCGGAGGTCATCTGTGAGGAGTGTGGCCTCGTCCTAGACGAGAGGATGATCGATGAGGGCCCGGAGTGGAGAGCCTTTGACTCTGAGCAGCGGGAGGCCCGTGAGAGGGCCGGCCCGCCCTCTACCATCATGAGCCACGACAAGGGGCTGTCGACTCAGATCGGCTGGAGGAACAAGGACGCCTACGGAAGGACCATCCCCCACCGGTCCAGGGCCCAGATATATCGGCTGAGGAAGTGGCACCACCGCATCAGGACTTCCAAGTCCGGGGAGAGGAGCCTGGCCCAGGGGCTGACGGAGATCAACACCATGGCTTCCAAGATGGGGCTCCCGAGGCACGTGAGGGAGAGCGCAGCCGTCCTTTACCGCAAGGCTTCGACCAAGAACCTCGTCCGCGGCAGGAGCATCGACGAGGTCGTGGCGGCTACCCTGTATGCAGCCTGTCGGCAGTGTGGCGTACCGCGGACCCTGGACGAGATCGCTGACAAGTCCAACGTGGACAGGAAGAGCATCGGCCGCACCTATCGCACCCTCACGCGGGAACTGGGCCTAAAACTGCTGCCCCAGTCCCCCAGGGACTACATAGCCCGCTTCTGCAATAAGCTCGGCCTTGATATGGAGGTTCAGAGGAAGGCCAAGGAGATTCTGGAAGCCGTGGAGAGGGAGGAGCTGGCCTCCGGCGTGGCACCCTCCGGAGTGGCTGCCGCCACCATCTACATCTCGGCCATGCTCTGTGGCCGTCCTTGTACCCAGAAGGACGTTGCAGAAGTGGCGGGGGTCACGGAAGTAACCATCAGAAACCGCTACAAGGCCATTTCCGAGGCCCTGGGTTTCGAGATTCACCGGTAACCGACGCCAGAAACCTTTATTGGCATCGGTAGATTGGCACAGCATTCAGGTGGTCCTTTGGCTGAGAAGGTGAAGGAAGGGGACCTCGTCTACCTAGAGTACGAGGGCTGGATAAGGCATCCCAATGGAGAGGAGGAGCTCTTCGAAACCACGGACGAGGAGCTTGCCAAGAAGCACGAGATGCACGACGAGAAACGCACATATGGGCAGGCCCCCAGCATCGTCGGGCGGGATAGGCTCATGAAGGGGCTGGATGAGGTCCTAGCGGGTGCTGAGGTGGGGATGAAGCAGGAGGTGGTCATTCCCCCGGGAAAGGGAATGGGAGAGAGGGATCCCAAGCTCGTCGAGCTCTTCCCCATCAGGGAGTTCCACCGCCAGGAGATCGACCCAAAGCCGGGAATGGAGGTCCACATAAAGAATCGTCACGGCACGGTGACGGCCGTCACCGCCGGTCGGGTGAGGGTGGACTTCAACAATCCCCTGGCGGGGAAGACCCTGGTCTACAGGTTCAAGGTCACCAAGCGAGTCAAGGGCTCGAAGGCCAAGGTCCTGGCGGTCCTAGAAATGGACTACGGTAGCAGCAACGAATTTGGCGTCAAGGTTGAGAAGGGCAAGGCGGACCTCCTCCTTCCGGAGGTCTGCAAGTACGACGAGAAGTGGTTCGTGGGGAAGTACAAAGTAATCAGCGATCTGCGGGACTTTGCCGGTCTGAAGACCATCCGCTTTGTGGAGGAGTACACGAAGAAGGAGGAGCCAGAGGCGGCCTAGCCCTCCTGCCTGGATTTCGATAGCTCTACGGCTGCCTCTCTCGGCAGATGTCCCTGACCCAGAGCCCGGTCGACCACATGGGAGGTGGAGTGGACGATCCTGCGGGCGACCTCCTCGAAAACGTCGTTGGGTCGCTCCCAGAGATCGGTAACGAGGACTCCGAAGGCACATGCCAGACCGGCATTCACTAGAAAATCTGGAAGGACCAGTATCTCCTTCCTGTGGAGATGAGCCTCCACATCCTCTGGTACGGGGATGTTTGCGGCCTCCACCACCAGCTTCGCTTTCACGTCCTGCACGTTGGTCCAATTGATCGCATCAGCGATGGCCGCTGGCACCAGAATGTCCGAGTCCACCTGGAGCCAACGAGTACCGGACATGGATTCTGTCCTTCCTGGGAGGTCTCCTCTGTTCAGGATCCCAGGGGTGGGTCCACGCAATGCAGACAGATCGAGGCCCTGTGGATTCCAGAGACACCCCTCCTCGTCCGCGATACAGACAACGCTAGCGCCGAGACGACCCAGCTCCTCGGCAGCCGCCCTCCCGACACTTCCGTACCCTTGAATCGAGACGCGGACGCCTTGCAATGAGCCCGCGATCCTCTTCCATGCTTCCTCCGTGGCTCTTGCGACGCCGATGCCTGTAACTGTAGCCTGGACCTTCCGCATTACGGACCTGAAGCCGTCCTTCGGGGTAGATCGGTAGCCCGCAGATTGAAGTTTCTGGGCAACGACATCATAGGAGTCCTGACCCAAGCTGCTAAAGAACGGTCGGAGGTCTGGCGGGGAAGTGCCCATATCTGGTCCGGTGAAGACCCTGTCCCGAACAAAGGCCTTCACCTCCTCCGCAAAGCCCTGGATGATGTGCTGCTTATCGGGCCGGGAAGCATCTCCTCGAATCCCTAGCTTGCACCCTCCAAAGGGCAGGCCCAGGAGACTCCACTTATGAGTCATGGTCCGGGCAAGGCGCCTGAGTTCTGAAAGGCCAACGTCATGGTGGAAACGTAGACCCCCTCCTGCCAATCCCTGGGTCAGGCGATCGATAACCACGTAGCCCTCCAAGTCGGAAACCCTTACGGCCAACTCCTCAGAGGCGCCCATCGGTTGAGTCAAGGACTCCATATTATATTATCGTGACCAGCAGTTCCTTGAGCGAAAATCAGGGTTAAATACGAGGCTGTTACTGAAAGGAGTCGGGACGCGTGGCCTAGTCTGGATATGGCACCGGCCTCCTAAGCCGGCGGTCGAGGGTTCGAATCCCTCCGCGTCCGCTCATTGTAATATTCATACTGCGTTCGAGAATGTTGTCAATGTCCTCCCGTGACCTGATGAAGGAGGACGACATGGGGGACGACAGCGCCTCAACAGCTACTTCTCGCCGACGCTCAGGAAGAACAGGATGTCTGCGAGCCAGAAAACTGCCAAGAAAACGCCCCAGAGCGACTCACCCAGTCCTGGTTGAGCCGCATCCATGCCACTGACGATGAGGGCCATGCCCCAGACCCAGAATGCAGTTATGATTGCCCACTGAGTATTGCACCAACAATCCTAAGAAAGATGTCCTCAGCCACTATGGATGTCTTTACTTACATCGTCATGAAGTTGACGATTGGCGTTCTCGGGTCTGATAATACGCCAACCTTTATCACCGTGCCTTCTCATGCCATGATAGGGATTTGCGCCAAGGAGGGGCGTATTATAAATACCCAAGGCTCGCACGGCGGGAGGAGGTGAGAAGCTGAGAAGAATAACCATAGGGTTGTCTGTCCTGGTCGCCTTGCTTCTCCTCGCAACGACTGGAGTCCAGGCGAAGGCGACGAAGACACCCTTCACGTCGACATTCACCATCATCGAGGAAGGCATTCCAGAAAGGGAGTGGATGGATGATGACGGTGTGATGCACTTCCGTGGCCTGCCAATTGTCTATTCGCTAACTGGCGAAATAATTAGCGGAACGCTAAGCGCGGTGGTCAACGCCAACATAGACATGACGACTGGCGGTGGTGACAACTTCGGTTCCTTCGCCATCACTACCGCGGAAGGGGCTTGGGAAGGCCGGTTCAGCGGAACATACACTGCGGGGGTTCCTTCCGGCGAGTTTGTCGGTCATGGAAGCGGAACCTTTGAGGGGATGAAGATCATGGGGACCTTCAGCGCAGTGACCCCCGACGTTGCCATGCTGGAAGGGACCATCCTCGACCCCCACGGATGAAAGGCCTGACAGGGCTTACTCAAAGCGTGGACCGCTCGCCTTATTAGCCTGCCTCAAGGTTTGGCCAGGCTGTGTCTTCGACACTCTGCAGGAAACGCCAGTGAAAACCCTGACCTTCTGGAGGGACGGAGTGCGATGCACGTAGTCCCGAAGGGGGACGCATTTTAATAACCAGGATTCTATACAAATCCCTCCGCGTCCGCTCAAGAGTTCTCAGTTGCAATGACTATATTGATTGCTAACAACGTGGAACACCAGGATCGCAATTCCTGAAAGGACTGAACTTCTGCCTCCCGCCCGCATATCGTCTCACAGCCTGAACGTCTTCCCCGTAAGATTCTCTCCGTGCCTCCACTTCTGGTTCTTCGTCGGACGGAAGTCCATCACCAGCTCGATCTGGCCGAGTACATCGAACTCTATCCTATGGAAAAATCTGAGAGCGACATCATTTCGAGCCACCGGACGCACCGTCAGCAGACGCGCTCCACTCTGCCTTGCTGCACCTATGACTGCAAGGGTAAGCAGATGCCCAATTCCACGGCCTCTCCACTCCTCTTTCACCACCAAGGGCTCG
>CAYFYB010000028.1:0-18473 GCA_964347345.1 uncultured Methanomassiliicoccales archaeon
AGCTCTCCAGGGGCAAGGGTTCCTGCCCCCTGAAGCCCACGCGCACGTCCAGCCCCGCTTTCTCCACGTCTCTTCCTACACGGAGCCTCATCTCCCCCCGACCCTCGGCCTCATGAAGGAGGACGTTGAAGTCTCCCTCAAGCTCCTTCAGAAAGGCACGGAGAGCTTCCTTCCACCTTTTCATCCTCTTCCCAAGCTCCTCCTCTAGGGTCTTGCGGTGCATGGCAATGGTCTCGGCCCTTTCTTGAAGGCCCTCGAAGGACTCAGCGTACCCGGTGTAGACCTTCTCCACTTCCTCCGAGAGGTGGGCTAGAGGCGCCACCTCCTCCTTAACGGCCGCCATCTCCGATTGAATCTCGGTGACCCGCCTCGGAGGGCACTTCGGACCTAGCTTCTCCGCCTCCCCTCGTAGGGCGGCAACCTCCTCTGCCTCCGCGCGCACCCCTCTCTCAAGCCGCTCTCTCTCCTCATGAAGGAAGCGAGCTTGGAACTTGAGGGACCGCTCCTCAACCCTACCCTCTATGACTGTCTCCAAAGCAGTCTCTACCTCCGCTTCAAGGCCCCGAAGTCCCTCCTCCAGCCTCACCTCCTCTCCCAGGAGGTCTTCCAGTTCTTGGGCTGAGGTAACCAACCTGTCGATTTCTGCGGGCAACTTCTTTGCGGCCTGGCGAAAGGCTTCTGACACCATCCTATCGGCCTCAGCCTTTCCTATCCGCCGGGCCAGCTCCACGCGCCGATTCTCCAGTCCATGTCTATCCGCTCGGATTCCCGTCAGCGTGGCCTCGTCTCCTCTCAACTTCTCCAGGACCTCTTCCCGCCGCCTCTCCATACCCTCGAGGTCCTCAGAGAGGGACCTCAGACGCTCCTCCAGTCTGGCGAGAGAGGTTTCCCGCTGAGCCACCCGTGTCCAGGCCAACTCAGCTTCGAGCTGGCCCAGTCTCTCTTCCAGGGCCAGCTTGCGCTGGTACTTCTCATACTCCCTTCGCCAAAACTCGTAGCTCTCCCTGGTACTCTCCAGGATGGTATGGAGGGTCCTCTCCTCCTCGCTCGCCCGCTTCAACCTGTCCAGGGCTTCCGTAACTTCCTGCCTGTACTCACGGAAGCCCACCGCCTCCTCCAGCATGGCCAGCTTCTCCTGGGGGGAGACGGAGGCGAAGCGGTGGACCATGAGCTGGTGCATGATTATCAGCATGTTGTCTGGGTAGATGCCCAGGCGGGAGAGGGCTTCCTGGATTTCCCCTTTCGTGACAGGCCTGCGGTCGAGGTAATAGATGTAGTCGCCCCCGGCCCTCAGACGGCGGGTGATGGTCACTTTGGCCCCCTTCTTGTGGGGAAAGAGGGGATGCCCCTCGGGGTCCACGTTGTCCATCTCGAGGGATATGCGGGCCTCCTCTCGCCCCCATCGGATGAGGTCCGCCAGTCGTTTGGACCGCTCGGTGTGACTCTGTCCCAAGATCAAAGAGATCGCGAGGAGGATGCTAGATTTCCCCGCTCCGTTGGGCCCGATGATTAGGTTTAGTCCCTTCCCTAGGGGCACGTAGGCGTGCTCGTAGGACATGAAGTGCTGAAGCTCCACCCCGTGAATCACGGCACCGGTAAGGACGGCGCCTTAGCTAATATCAGTTTCTAGTTCCATCGGGGAGGGGTTTCCCCAGGCCTCAAGGGACAACCCTACTTGGCCGACTCGTCGCTTTCCATCATACCGAAGATGTTTCCCTCGGTGTCTTTGAAGTAGGCCATCCAGCCGACTCCGGGAACTGCGCTCTTCGGCATGAGGATCGCTCCACCGTTTGCCTTGACCTTCTTGATGGCGGCATCCACGGAGGGAACGTCGATGGTGTTCGTCACCGCTTGCTCGAACGGGGAATCCCCCTTCTTGGCGAGCCCACCGTCGATTCCTGGCTCCTCCTCTTGTCCCGTGGATATGAGCCAGTAGTCCATTGGCCCCTCCCACTTCATGAGCTTCCACCCGAAGACGTTCTGATAGAACTTCTGGCAACGCTCGACGTCATCCGCTGCGAACTCGAAATGAACAACTCTTGGCATGGGGCTTGCCACATCGCACCCGAATTTAAGGCTTGCCTCCAACCCGTCGTCCCATGCTCCCCGTAGTACATATCCTATCGGAGGCGCTCGAGGAAGCTCCGGGTGAAACGTCGCCCCTCCAGCATGGAGCGATACCCTTTCTCCTTCAGCTGCCGTGCAGCCTGCTGCAGCTCCCTGCCCTGGGAGAAATGGTCGTGGACCTTAGCGAGGTTGAGGAAACCGCGGTCATCGGGACTCATGAAGTCATCGAAACCCTTCCCGCGGCAGGTGGGACAACGGCAGTTCACGGCGTCCCCGTAGGTCTCCCGATGCTCCGCCTCCTTGAGGACTCCCCACCCCCGCGGGTCAAAGAAGTTCACCCTCTCCTTCTTGACCGGATAGGGGGGTGGCGGGACAATCCAACGCGAGAAGCTATCCACGCCATAGTAAGGAAGGACCATGCCCTGGGAGGCGTGCAGATAGCTCGCACCCAGCCTGACCTTCGGAGGGACCTGAAATGCATGTATCCAGACTTCCGGTCGCTTGCGCTTGACCTCCTCCACCGCCCTCAACGTCTGGTAGGGAAACCGCCCCTGGAGGTCCAGGCCCAGGGAAGAGGCACCCCGGTCGAGGAGGGTCTGCATGAGGCGAAGGGCCTTTTCTCTGTTCTCTAAGGGTGGAAATACGGGCATCAGGTGTTCCACCTCCCTCTCGTGAGCCCAGCTGCTGGCGAAGTTGAAGGCCGACAGGAAGTCCTCCTCTGATGGCGATGTCCCGTACTGCACCGTGACGGGCTCAAGCCCCAGAAGGTGCTGCAGGTCGAGGAAGGTCCTCAGTTGGTCCAACTCCTCAAACTCTACGGACCTGTAGGAGAGATAGAGGAGCTTCGCGGCTCCGGGCAGGCTCCTGAGGTCCGCGGTCACTCCCTTGGCGAATCGCTGCCAGGTCTCCTCCTCTGAGCTGGCGGCCTTGAGGAGATCAGGGTACATGAGGCGGCTCACCACCAAGACTGGGGCCTCAACGGCTTCGTGGAGCTTCCAGCTCCTGGCCGCCCTCATCTCACTGGAGGTGGGAAAGCGGTCCGGAAGTCGGAAGGTCCTCCGGGCCAGGACCAGTTCTCCCGCGACGGCGGCTGACTGCTCGTCCACCACGTCGGGCCGTATCTCTAAGGTCATAAGCTCTCCTCGTTAAGCCCCTCGATGGGATAAAGGATTGCAGAAAGGCCGGGTGAGGATCCTAAGGGATGAAGAAAGAGAAAAAGGGGAAGGGGGGAGGCTTACTAGAACCTCCCAAAGGCTGGCGGTATCCTGCGTCTCTTGGATTTCCGCCTCATGTGGACGGCAACGCCCACGAGGGCGAAGGTCGCCACGGAGGCCATTCCTAGGAGGACGAAGGGCGCCAGGTTGAACTCCGACCTTATGTCAACCAGGACTGCCTGGACCGAGTAGCTGGGGTCGTGGTAGATGTCCGAGCCAGCTGGATAGATGTAGCCGCCGAGGAGGACGACTCCCCTGAACTTGTCTGTCTTCTCGTTGGTCAGCCTGAGGCCGTCCGTCCCCGCGTGGATCTGGAAGTACATGTCCTTCTCTTCGTCGTCCACGGTGACGTTGCTCACCCAGGTCAGCTCTCCGTTCTTCCTCCAGTTGTCCCGGAATCGGACGGAGTCCTTGGCAAGTATGGATGCCTCGGGCGGTATGTCGTCGTTGCTCTCGATGTCCACCGCGTCGCCGGTGAAGGTCTCCAGCTCGGCCACGCCCGTACCATCCTCGACGTATCCCTCGACGAACTGGGCGTCAAGCCACTTGTTCACCGGTCCCGGGATGAAGGTGCCGAAGATGATCAGGCTCTCGAGCATGAGCTTGGAGGTCTCCGACTTGGCGGTGTAGTCCCAGCCCTTGACGATGTGGTCGTACTTGAAGTCGGCGGAGAGGGACACGCCCTCGTAGTACCGAGGCTCAGCGTCCTCGCTGTCCACGATGGTCATGTTGTCGTCAAGGGTTACCCTGTAGAAGGGCACCATGACGCCGACCTCATCGACCCGAGCACCCACGTGGAAGACGAAGGTGATCTCCTCGACCACCCCATCCTCGGGGGTCCCAGGCCTGGAGCCGTCATCGAAGAAGCCAGGCTGCCTGTCCCAGATCTTGTCGTAGCTCACGTCGCGGGCCGTCAGGCTGAAGGTCCACTCCTTGGCGCTACCGTCGCCTACGGTGGAGGTTTCCACCACCTCGGACCTCTCCCAGGCCCTCTCAAGGCTCAAGGCCTTGTAGATGGGCTCCGTGGCCCTTATGTCGAAGTCCATCATGTCGTCGCTGCTCTTGGCAAAGTCGAAGACGCCGTTCCCGGCCCCGATCCTGCCCTGAGAGGATGGGAACCCGGTGTCATTGAACTCGATCATCAGGGCGAGGCCCTGAGCGTAGACCCGCAGGACTGGAATCGGAACAATGGCCATGATCCCGCCGTTCTCATCCCGGATCTCTGCGCCACCCAGGTAGGCGACGTAGGCCGAAACCAGGATAATGGCGTTGGGATCCTCTTCCGTCCCGTAGACCACGCCGAAGAAGGCCAGGGTGTCGTTCTGTGTCATGTTGAGGGCGACGTAGTCGCCTCCACCGAAATCACTGGTAGTCCCTAGTTCCAACCGCACGTGGCGGTCGATTTCGCTGACCTCAGCCTGAGCTAGCCCCACTCCAAGGGAGCTGAAAAGGAGGGCTATCAAGGCGAGGCCCACTCCGAAGGTTGTCCACTTCATGTTGTGGTCACCGCAGTGGGTTTCCCCTCGGACGAGTATATAAGACCGTGAAGGAATCTTCAGGAGGAATCTTTCCTACTCATTTATATAGGGACGTGTAGCACGTTTGAGCGTGCAGAAGGGGGATCTAAGAGCCGTAGAGAATCCGATATCCGCCATATTCGACCTGGCGGAAGAGGTAAATGAGCAGACACCGAAGATCAGGAGGCTCATCGGCTACTCCCGCCTATTCATCGCTGCCTGGCTCTTCGTCGACTTCATCCTGCTTATTCTGTTCGCCGAGGTCGCCCGATTCCAGCTCTTGCCCCTCACGGGCATCCTGTTCATAGCGGCCGTCTCCCTCCGATGGGCGAAGGGTCCCTTTTCCAGGGCCTTCCTCATGGGTGTCATCGTCCTCGACGGCCTCGCCATCACCCTCGTTTTCGGTGAAGCCTTCTTCCTGGGGGCCCTCCTTGCCGCCCTGTTCGTCCTTGGTATAGTCATCCTGAACCTGATGAAGGACATCAAGGGCTTCCTCAACTACTACGCCTACAGGCACAGGGCCATCAAGAGTGTGAGGGAGGAGGATCCCGTGGTCTACGTTCCCCAGGGAGAGGACGCCGTGGAGCGCCTTCTGAAGCACCTCTCGGAGAGGCATCCTGAGCTGCGAGGACAGGCCCGTCAGGGATATGTTCAGGTCCCCGCGCTCCTGAGGGGCAAGTCCGGCCTCCTATACTCCTTCGAGGCCTACGTCTTGGGAAAGCCTTCCGCCCTCTGGAAGCCCTTGGGCCTGGGCGAGACGGGCTACGCTATCTTCATTAAGGCCTTCACGGAGGCGCCCACAGTGAAGGACCTGGAGGCCCTCAAGCGAGCAGTGGAGGACGTCTGCCTGGCAGGGAAGGTGCCTCCGTCTAGGGTCATCGCCCTATGGAGCGCCCAGGAGGAGCAGCCCTTGAGCGATGAGGCCTACGAGTTCCTCACCACCCAGGTCGTGACCTTCCGCCACGGCGGTCAGGAATTCAACTGCTCCTTGGAGCTCATCACGGAGTCCCCCGACGGGACTTATGACTTCATACCCTACATTACCGAGGCTCTCTACGCCTAGCGGAGCCAGAAGGGGAACTCCCGAAAGCGGTAGTGGTCCCTGATCTGCTCCTTGTAGATCTCCTTATAGAACTCGTTGTACTTCTTGACGTGGAGGACCCCCGTCTCGGTGATTCGAACCTTGTACCTACCTTCCTCCTTCTCAACCCGCACAAACCCGTCCTCCTCCAGTTTCTCCAGAACCTTGTTGGTCATGTGATGGTTGGACCTTATCTCGTGCTTTATCTCCTCCTTGGAGAGGCCGGTGTCCGCCCTCGCGAGGATGTCCTTCAGCTTTCCCTCGAGCCCATCTTGGTAGAGGTCGATGTCCAACTCTGATACCAGCCTATTCAGAACAAAACAGCAGTATATCTTGTAGTCCTTGTAGAGCCGGCTGGGCATTATCCAGGTGCCATCGCCCTCTCCTTGATATAACGATTGTTTGACAGTTCGCAAAGATAGGAATACCTTGGCGGCCCGGGCCAAAATCCTGAGCCATGAGCCCTGGTACTATGGCGTGAGTCTGTCTGCGATTCAGTTCAGAAAGGATGACGGATAAGGCCAATGTAGGCACCCGCCGGCGCGACCACTTCCCCACACGATTTGTCTTCCTTGCTGTAGGCAGATGGGCTTTCTTCCCCTGGAGCCATCTCTTTATTGGCTTGCGTGATACGGTGAAGGTGGTCAATCCGAAGGGCAGGACCGTCTTCTTCATATCCATCTGGGTCGCAGTGGCCTCCCTGAACGCCTACATCATCGCGCCGGCGCCGGTCTTCATCCAGCTCATGGAATCCCTTCAGGTGGGAAACGCCGCGGCGGGAGCCCTCGTGTCATCTCTGTTGCTCGCGGCCATCCTGATACAGCTGCCAGGAGCCTATCTAATCGACCGGTTCGACAATCGCAGGATCGTGGCCCTCTCTGTCCTTGGATTGAATGTTGCGAGTCTGCCTGCGCTCCTTGTCCATCGGTACGACGTCATCCTGACATCGAGGCTGGTGGCCGGCCTCTTCGTTCCCCTGATATTCGTACCTTCGGCAAACCTTATCAGCAAGGCCTTCCCCGAGGCCAAGGTGCGGGCGCTGGGAGCCTACCTCTCCTCCCCACCGGCAGGCTACGCCATTGGCACCTTCGCGACGCCCTACATTCCGCCCATAGCGGGGCTCCCCTTCGTGTTCATCGCCTACGGGCTGCCCATCCTTCTCCTCCTGCCCCTCATCCTTCTGTCTTCCACGGACCTCGGCAGCCATCAGGAGCCCATGTACACCCTTAGGCAGTACGTCATGGCTTTCAGGTCTCCAGAGCTTTGGCGGCTGGGCCTGGCGTTCCTGGCCACCTACGCCATCTACATCCTCTTCACATCCTGGATGCCCTCCTTCCTCGCGAGGGAGGGAGGCCTCTCCCTGGAGGTCAGCGGCACTCTAGCCGCCCTGGTCCCCGCCTTGGGAATCCTCTCCAGGCCCCTTGGCGGGTATCTCGCCGATACCTCACTGAAAGCCAACAAACGGTCAGTCCTCCTCATCTCCTTCGTTGCCCTCCTCCCCCTTAGCCTCGCCTGGATCGTTCAGGGCTCCATCTCCTGGGCCATACTGCTCTTACCTCTGGCCGGATTCTTCATCCAGCTCCCTTTTAGCGTCTACTACGCCTTCTCTTCGCAAATCATGCCCGAGAGGCTTACAGGGAGCGCCTACACCTTCATGAACACGATCAGCTTGGTAGGTGGTGCCCTGACACCATACCTAGCAGGCTACCTGGTAGACATAAGCAACACCTTCCAGCCCGCCTTCCTGCTGGCGACTGGTTTGGTCTTCATGGGCCTTGTCCTCACCCTCTCCTCCAAGGTCCGATAGCTGACTCCTCCCTCAGGGATCATACTAGGTCCCTCGGCGGTGACGAGCTCCAACTGTTTAAGAGCCCAGGGGGCCTAACTGGGACGGGTGAAGTGATGGCAAGACTGAAAGAGGAGGAGATCGCGAAGCGGCTTACTCAGCTGGGGGGCTGGACCAGGGAGGGAGAATCCATCAGCAGAAGCTACAAGTTCCCTTCCTTCATGAAGGCCATGGAGTTCATCAACAAGGTGGCCGAGCTGGCAGAAGATGCGGATCATCATCCTGACCTCTTCAACAGCTGGCGGACCGTAAGGCTGAGCCTCACGACACATGACGAGGGTGGCCTCACGGAAAGAGACTTCAACCTGGCCACTAAGATAAACAGGATTCAGGGGACCTAGGCTGCCTGCTCGTCGACATCCGCCAGGACGTCATTTCGGCCGTCGAGGCTGGAAGTGCCTTCCCGAGCTAGAAAGGACAAAGGATTTGAGCCCCCTTTTTCATAGCCCCGCGGCGATCGTCTGCTGCGATACTGGGTTGAGGCGAGCAAACTGGCCGGCGGTGCCTGCCCTGCAGAGGCTGACCTCGACAGTCTGAAACAGGAGGGCTTCGATGCCATCGTCTCCCTCCTCGCTGATGAGAGCCAGTATAGATATCTCCCTCAAAGGGCATCATCTCGATTCCGCTGGCACAACGTTCCCATAAGGGACCACACCACCCCCGACCTCGGGCACCTGGTGGAGTTCTACGATTTCCTTTGGGACCTGCCGACGTCCGCTAGGGTTCTCGTCCACTGCGCTGCGGGTATCGGGAGGACGGGGATCGTCGCCGTGAGCTACTTGCTGCTGAAGGGTCTGGATCTGGAGGATGCCATCGCGTCTGTTGACGACTGGACTCACGGCTACTTCCTAGAGGAGATCAAGGGTAGGAAGGACGAGGTCGGGAGACTGATGTCGCGGTTCAGGCGACTTTTCCGAATATAGTCGGCAACCCATAGGTTTCCGTGGGCGATCCGAGTCTGTTGCTGGACCGACCTTCCGGCGCTCCCCCTTAGAGTTCCATGAGCATGGCAATGATGTTCTTGCTGAGTTTTTCGATCTCGAGATTCAGCAGTCCCACGTTCGCGTCCTCGTCCGCCACCAGTGTGAGGCTCAGCTCCGAGTCCAGCTGCTTCACAAGGATGATGGAGTCCTCCCCCTCGAGAATGACGGTGCCCCCTCCCCTCAACCCCAGGTTGCTGAATACGGTCCTGGCGGACCTCAGGATGAGCGTCGACATGGCGCTGAGGGCCATGAGGTCCATTTCTTCGCGGAAGCTGTCCGCCACTGGGAGCCCGGACTTGTCGGCTAAGACCACGCCCTTCACGGAGGCATTCTCTCTCTTCAGCCTCTCCAAGAGTGGAACCAGTCCTTCGAGACCCACCTGCTCCACTAGTTCACCTCGGGCTTGGGCTTCCTGGGGAGGTACAGGGCTTGGAAGAACTGGTAGCTCCCATAGAGGGTGGTGGACAGCCAGGCGTAGAGTATAGGCATCTCCCACAGCCCCTCCAGCGGACCCTGGACGAGGTAGGAAAGGGAAACGATGAGGACGAAGGAAAAGCCACCTAGGAGGGCCAGGACACCCCTCTTGATGAGGTCAGCGTGGAGGGATATGCGAGCCCTGACCAGGTCCCCACTCATTCTCCTAACGGAGGTCGCCATCAGGAAAAAGAGGATTATGATGGTCGACAGCAGGGCCGTGGTGCCTATCCGGGCTATGTAAAGAGGGAGGTCCATCGAACTCGTTGGAGCTCTTCCCCCTTTGGCGCCTTAACCCTTCTTCCCCTATTCTCTGAAGTGAGAACAGCCACTGGCTGAAGAGGCCTATATACGGGTCCGCAATATGCCTCGCCATGAACCGCTTCAAGGACAGGGTCGTCTTGGTTACTGGAGGGTCATCGGGCATCGGCCTGGCCACTGCCAGAGCGTTCCTGGAGGAGGGTGCCAGGGTCGCTATCAACGGGAGGGATGAGGCCAAGTTGCGACGCGCTGGGAAAGACCTCCAGTCTCTGGGTGAAGTCCTGACTGTTAGAGGCGACGTCTCCAAGAAGGCAGACGTTCAGCGTTTCGTGTTGGAAGTCACGAAGGCCCTGGGCCCCATCGAGGTTCTGGTGAATAACGCTGGTGTCTACCTAAGCAGACTTCTTGTGAAGATGACAGAGGAGGAGTACGACGAGGTGTTGGACATCAACCTGAAGGGCGCCTTCCTATGCTGTCGATACGCTTTTCCCGACATGATCCGCCGTAAGAGGGGGGTCGTGGTGAACGTGGCCTCTGACCTAGGTCTGGTGGGAGAAGCCGGGTCCTCTGCGTACTGTGCATCTAAGGGGGGCCTAGTGCTTATGACCAAGGCCCTGGCACTAGAGGTCGCCAAGGATGGCATCCGCGTCAATGTGATATGTCCCGGCGAGGTGGAAACCCCGATGCTCTGGAGGGAGGCTGAGAAATCGGGGGAAAGGGAGGACTACTACGAAAGGCTCTACGAGGCTATCCCCATGGGTCGCGCCGCCACCCCGGACGAGATCGCTCGGGTCATCCTTTTCCTATCCAGCGACGAGGCCTCTAATCTCACGGGGGCAACGATCCCAGTTGATGGAGGCTCGACGGCGGGCTAAGCCACCAACGGAGGCCGTCGGGAGGCTCACCCCTGGTGGAAGCAGGGGGAGATCAAACGAGAAGTTGCAGGTTACCCACTCGCACCGTCTTCAGTCCCTCCTCCCCTGCGACCTCCATGCATCGACGGGCCTTGAGCCTTGATAGCAGGGGCATGTCCCTCATCATGAACTGCGGGGAGAAGGCCAGCAGGGAGTATGGTATGCTAGGGTCCAAGTTCGCTATGAAGCCCGAGATGTGTCTGACCTCTTCGTCTTCGACGTAACCAGGGATCAGTAGGGTAGAGGCAACGATGAAGGGAACTCCCCTGTCCCCCCTCGTTTCGTGGTATCTGACGAGCCATTCGAAATTCTTCAGGGTGAGCTTGTTGCTGGCCAAGCTCAGGGCATAGCCGATCCTCTCGTCCCAGGCCTTCAGGTCGAACTTGATGCATCCGCCAGTCTCGTAGCTGAGCCGGGCCATCTCTTTCAGGTATCGGCGTGAAACGGAGCCGTTGGTCTCGAAGCAGACCCGAAGCGGCTCGCCCCTTCGAAGGGCAATCTCCGAGGTCGCGATGGCATGTTCAATCTGTGGGGTGGGATCCCCCCCAAAGTAGCAGATGCAGGCCGTCCTGCTGTCCACCTTCTCCGCGAGTTCCCCCGGGGTCATAACAGGCTGCGCCTTCTGGGTCATGGACCTGAATCGCCAGTTCTGACAGAATAGGCAGGAGAAGTTGCAGGCACCGTAGAACACGGCCAGGTTCTTGTAACCGTACTCAGGCCCCGGCCTCCGGGCAAACCGGGGGTACCCGCATCCTGTGCCCCCCGGGCATACAAAGTCGGCTACGCAGTTGGTGGGCAGCTGGTCGTAGTACCAGCTCACGACAGCCCCCGGCACAACGCTCTCCACGGCAGCGTTCCTCCCGACTCGCACGCCGCAGAATCCTACCTGCCCCCGACCGAGTCTGCACGTCTGGACGCACATGCCGCAGGGGTAGCCCTCCTTGGGCGGTTCGGGGGGCAGTCCAAAGGCAGCCCTGGCATCTCGGTGGGCCCTCTTTATGTAGGGAAGAGCATCTTGGAAGCGAGCGGAGACGCAGGGGCCACAGACGCCAAGCTTCGCGGACACTTCTGCTCCTTCAGCGCCGCACAGCCCGCACCTCTTTGAGTTCTCAGGCTCCATGGACTCCTCAGGGAGAAAACTCGATTTCCCTCATTAAGCCTTCACCCTATGCAGGGAAGCTCCGACACTCGGTTCCCTGAGAGCCCGGGCAGCCCAGAGAAAACTTTAGTACTCTCGACCCGATGGCCCATTCATGGTGAGGATAGGCGCAGTGCAGATGACGATTACTCCACGGGAGCCAGAGAAGAACATAGCCAGGGCCATGGAGCTCTCCAAGGAGGCGTTTCGTCAGGAAGTAGACATTCTCTGCTTTCCTGAGATCTTTGCTACGGGACCCGTAGGCGATGCCGTGCCGAAGTTCGCCCAGCGGATCCCTGGGAGGTACACAGACATCTTCACCGGATTGGCCCTCGAAAGGGGCGCCTATATTATCGCGGGGTCTATCATTGAAGAAGATTCAGGGAAGTACTACAACACCTCCGTCCTTGTGTCTCCAGAAGGAGACATAGTTGGCAAGTACCGGAAGATTTTCCTGTGGCATCCTGAAAAGGAGAGCATGAGGCGGGGATCGGAAACACCAGTTTTCGATACAGGATTCGGGAAGGTCGGCATAGAGATTTGCTGGGACCTAGGCTTTCCCGAGGTCTCCCGCGAACTTGCCGTGAAGGGTGCTGAAATCATCTTCTGTCCTTCTTACTGGTCGGAGGGTGACAATCCCCAATACAAGGACCTGGGTTTTAGTACAGAGTCTCTCTTCGTGGATACCTGTACAGCAGCCAGAGCCCTCGAGAATGAGGCTGCCTTTGTCTTTGTCAACGGATGTGGCCCCTGGAAGCTGGAAGGCTACTCAGACGAGCTTGTTGGGCATACTCAAGTTGCCCTCCCGTTCTACGGGTCCGTTTCCATGCTGGAGGCGGAAGAGGGTGTCCTCGTGTATGATGTCGACCTCTCAGTCTGCAAGAGGGCCAGGGAGGTCTACTCCATAATAGACGACGTGAAAGAAGTCCGACGCCTCAAGAAGCTATACCCAGAGGCCTGAGGGACTGAACAACCTCATTCAGTGACTTCTCATGCCGCCCAACGTCACTTTCATCTAGAGTTAAACCAAGCTGAAGTGACATGCAACGAAGTGACCAGGTCTTTTCTCTATCATAACGGGTTCCTCTTCCTTGCACCTCTGTTCCGCGAATGGGCAGCGCGGGTGAAATCTGCACCCCGATGGGGGCTGAGTGGTGCTTGGCGGTTCTCCTCTAACCTCGCTCTTCTTCTTCCGGACATCGGGGTCCGGACTCGGGAGCGCGGATATCAAGGCCAGGGTGTACGGATGACCCGGTCTCTCCCACACCTCCTCAGCAGGTCCGATCTCAACCATCTTCCCAGCATACATCACTCCAAGCCGATCGCTCATATGGTGAACCACACTAAGATCGTGCGAGATGAAAAGGTAGGCGAGCCGGAGGCGCTGCTGAAGACTCTGGAGCAGGTTGAGGATTTGAGCCTGAACGGAAACATCGAGGGCCGAGGTCGGTTCGTCCAGTACAACAAAGGATGGATTGAGGGCCAACGCCCGCGCGATTGCGACCCGCTGGTTCTGGCCTCCACTCAGCTCGTGTGGGTACCTAGGTAGATGCTCCCTCTTCAAGCCGACGAGGCTAAGAAGCTCCAGCACCTTTTCTTCAACGCCGTCCCCCTGGCCATGTGCTCGAAGTGGTTCAGCCACGAGGTTTCCCACACTCATTCTTGGGTCTAGAGACGAGTATGGGTTCTGGAACACTATCTGAACTCTTCGCCTGAGCCTTCTGAGCCCTTTCTGGTCTAGCTCAAGTATGTTGACACCACCGAAGAGTATCCTCCCTTCGGTGGGCTCGATAAGACGAAGGATGCACCTTCCCAGAGTCGTCTTGCCACAGCCTGACTCACCGACCAGACCAAAAATCTCCCCCTCCTCTATGCCGAGGTCAACTCCATCAACCGCTCGAACGTGACCACTGGTCTTGAAGAGGAAACCCTTTATGGGGAAGTACTTCTTCAAGGACTCCACTTCTACGAGAGCCTGCTTCAAGATGCCATCATCTCCTCACTGAGGTGACACATGACGTGCCTCCCAGGCTCTACCTCCTCGTCGACGGGCGTTCTCTCCCTGCATACATCGGTGGCAAAAGGACACCTTGGATGGAAGGAGCAGCCCTTCGGGCGTTCTATGAGGTCTGGTATGAACCCTTTGATGACGGCCAGCTCCCTTTTCCTGGTTTCTGCCCTTGGAATGGCTGACAGCAGCCCCCGTGTGTAGGGATGATACGGCTTCCTCAACACCTCCGCGACGGGACCTCTCTCTACGACCGTCCCCGCGTACATCACGCCGAGCTTATCGCAGTTCTCCGCGACGACTCCCATGTTGTGCGTCACAATCAGCATAGCCACGTTCCGCTCTTTCTTGATCTCTTGGAGGCGTTCAAGCACCTGTGCCTGAATGGTGACATCAAGGGCACTGGTGGGCTCGTCGGCAATCATCAGGTCTGGGTTGGAAGACAACGCCATGGCTATCATCACCCTTTGCTGCATCCCACCACTGAGCTCATGGGGATATGTCCTGAGGACCTTTTCCGGTTCGGGCAGGGCTACGAGGCCGAATGCCTTGATGGCCTTCTGCCTGGCGACGTCATCCTCCAGCCCCTGGTGCGTCTTTATGACTCTAGTGATCTGCTCCCCGACAGTGAAAACCGGGTTCAGCGATGCAGCGGGGTCCTGGAATATCATAGATATCCTTCGTCCCCTCAGTCCCCTCATCTCTTCCTCACTCTTTTTCAGAAGGTTCTCGCCCCTGAGCAGGATCCTTCCACTCGTTATCGTGCCGTTCTCCGGGAGAAGCTTCATGATTGCCAGGGTCGTCACGGTCTTCCCGCATCCGGTCTCTCCCACAAGTCCGAAGGTTTCGCCCTCGTTTACTTCGAAACTGACGCCTTCCAGCGCCTTCACGATTCCGTCAAATGTATCGAACTGCACCCTGAGGTCCTCGACCACTAGGAGGTGTGCAGTGTCTGCCATGCGTCAAGCACCTCTCGTCCTCCTGAGCCGAGGATCCAGCGATTCTCTCAGTCCATCTCCCAACAGGTTGAATGCCGCGGCTGCGATGAAAATGAACAGCCCGGGAAACGTTGCGTACCACCAAGCGGAGAGTACGACGGCCCGCCCGTCACTCACCATGAGGCCCCATTCGGGCTGAGGGGGTTGGGCACCTAGACCCAGAAAGCCGAGCGCTGCGGCTAGAATGATTGCCGTCCCTAAGTCCATGGTGGCCTGGATGGTGATCGGAGTCATCGTGTTCGGGAATATGTGACGAAGCATTATCCCTGTGCCACCGAGCCCGAGGGCCTTTGAAGCCTCGACAAACCCTCGTTCTTTCAGCGAGACGGTCTCCGCCCTTGCCAACCTCGTATACCAGGGCCACCAGGTGACGGAGACGGCTATCATCGAGTTAACAAGGCTGGGACCAAGCAAGAAAGCTATGATAAGCGCAAGAACGAGGGAGGGAAATGCCAGGAACATGTCTGTAATCCTCATTATCACAGCGTCAACCTTCCCGCCCCTGTAGCCGGCGATTACACCCAGGGGCCAGCCTATGGAAACCGATATCAAGACGATCGCTAAGCCTGCCATGAGCGATAATCTCGCACCAAACATGACGCGGCTGAGGATGTCCCTCCCCAAATAGTCCGTACCGAACGGATGGTCGACGCTCGGGGCTTCGAACTTCTCATCCAGATCAATTTTGTAGGGTGAATAGGGGGCAATCACGGGCGCGAAGACTGCGATGAAACCTAGACACGCAAGTATTATCAGGCTGCTCAGTGTCAACGGATTTCTCGTCAGCGTATAGAGTACCAGGCGAAACTCCCGATAAGAGCCCTTAGCCGCGAAGTCCCTGAGGTGCGACATCAACCTCTGAATCAGTCCCGCCTCAGTGGCCAAACCCTCCCTCCATCATAGCCGAACCCTCGGGTCGAGATACGCTTGTGCCAGGTCAAGGACCAAGTTGGTGATTACAACGATGAATGAAGCGATGATGGTCACAGCCACGATTACAGGATAATCCGCTGCCAGGATCGCCCGCCACGTATAGGTCCCAAGACCTGGCCAGTTGAAGATGATCTCCACCAGGAAGACTCCCGTGAGAGACCAAGCGAAGACGATTCCTAGGACGGTCATTGTCGGTATTATGGCATTTTTCAGGGAGTACCGGAAGTTGATGACGTTCTCAGGGACGCCGAATGCCCTTGCAGCTACGATATACTTCTCCCTCAAGACCTCGATCATTGTCGATCTGGTCATGCGCAGCGACAGACCGATAGAATAGGAGGCGAGTGCCAGGGCCGGGAGTATTAGATGGAGAAAGGCATCCTGAAAGCCGAGTAGATTCCCCGTCAGCAGGCTGTCCAGGAGGTAAGAGCCCGTGAGGTGGCTAATTGGACTGTATCTCTCAACGTACGGGCTTATTCGACCCTGTAGCGGAAGGATTCCAAGGAAGCGGGCAAAGAAGATCTGGAGCATGATGGCAATCCAGAAGGACGGGACTGAGAGGTTCAGTATGCCAAACAGGCGGCTTGCGTGGTCGACCTTGGTGTCCTTTCTCGATGCAGCAATCACGCCAAGGGAGATGCCCACGGCTCCCGCAATTATGAGGCCGACGATGGCAAGCTCCATGCTGGCGGGCAGATAGTTCAGAATGTCCTCTATGACTGGTCTACGCGTGCGAAACGACGTCCCCCAATCGCCGCTGATCAGGTCACGCATGTATATGAAGTACTGCTCATAGAGGGGCCTGTCGAGACCGAGTTCTCGCCTAGCCCGTTCTATCTGTTCAGGTCTAGCACGCTGGCCTACCCAAAGTAATGCGGGGTCCGAGGGGGCGATCCTGGCCAGAAAGAAGGTTATGAGCGATATGCCGAACACGACTACCAGGGCCTGGGCTAGCCGTTTCGCCAGGTATCGCCTGAAGTCCATCCATCACTCCTCGACCAGCCACATGTACCAGAAGAAGAAAGTATCGTAGCCGTATGCTGGGTTGACCACGATGCCCATAACATTGTTACGAAGCGAGAGTGGATTTCGAAGGTCATCGAGGAATACTGTGGGGCAGTCCTCTATGAGGATCTCCTGTGCCTGTCGGTACAGAGTCAGTGCAGCGTCCGGGTCGGAGCCCTCTAACGTGGATGCTTCATCTATCAGTGTGTCAAACTCGGGATTGCTGTAGTATGCGGCATTCCAGAACGGCTGTTCCTCGGTGTGCCACATATTGTAGAGGAAATCGTACGGCGTGATGTAGGTTGGCCACCATGCGAATGCCACTATGTCGTATGCATTGGGTCCCTGAGGCCCTTGCTTGATGATCTCCCACATGGTGGGCCATGTCACTCCCACCACTTGGAGTTCGATGCCCAGCGTGGACAGGCTTTCCTTCCAGAGTTCGCCGGCCATTCTCATTCCAAAAACACCGGAGATGTACAGGTACTTAAGTGTAAAACCGCCGTCTGGGTGACCTGCATCACTCAAAAGTTCTCCCGCCTTCGTCAGGTTGTAATCGTATTGGTAAAGATCATCAAAGTGCCCCCACATTCCATGAGGAATCGGCCCCACTGGCTGAGAGTACGCACCTTCGCTCCCCTTCACGTGGTCATCGTAGGGAAAGGCGTAGGCCAGTGCCTTACGAACGAGGAGGTTGTCCAGGGGATCCTTCTGGGTGTTGAGGAAAGCATAGTGAGAAAAGAATGTTTCCACCCAGAGGGTGCGTATTTCAGGTTTCGTTTCAAGCCTCTTCCTTTCCTCGTTAGGTAGACCTGCTCCATAGTGTGCCTCTCCGGTTTCCAGCATCGTGGTCCTCACGGTCGCGTCCTCCACTATCTGGAAGACCACCTCATCAATCCTGTCGGCAGAGTGGTCTTCCCAGCCCCGCCAGTAGTCATCATACTTTTCAAGGACCACCTTCACTCCTCTCTCAAGGCTCTTGATTCGGTAGGGACCAGTCCCTGCCTCATTTCCTTGGTTGAACCAATCGTGCAGGTCGTCAATTTCGGTCGTCTTCGGGCTGTATATCCATGCCCCGTAGGAGGACGCCACAATCCTCTGGAGGGGGGCGGGGTAGCTTAACACGAACTGCACAGTGTAGTCGTCTACGACGCTGATTTGCTCTACAGGATCCCAGATGAAGACCGCTCCGACATCGAGTTCTCGGATTCTGTCAACTGAGTACTTAACGGCGTCGGCATTGAACGGGGTACCGTCATGGAAGGTGACCCCCTGCCTAAGCTGGAATGTCCAAGTCAACCCATCTCCGGAGACGTCGTACCCGGTGGCCAAAGCCGGTTCAACCTCGGGGTCTCCTCCCTTGTAGAAAAGAAGGGTCTCGTACACATTGGCGGTGACTATTATCTCGCCCGAAAAGCTATAGGCAGGGTCTAGGTCGGTAACGAAGTCATATTGTTGTAGGTTCACAAATACCTTCAGTGGTTCAGGCTGAGGTGTGGGTGCAAAAACCGCTACATACACACCCCCAACCACGGCTGCAGCCACGATCACTATTATGATGGCTACATGCACTTTCGTCAATGCAGACTCGTCAGAGGATAACCGCACTCCTCATGCCCCCTATAAATCCCTAATCACGGGAATAAGCATGCCTATTAAAAGGTTACGACCCAGACCCAGACGCCCAGACTCCCTCCTTCCCTCCCTCCTCCTTTCTCCGTCCCGGTCCCGAAAAGGTAATATAGGGACATCTCCGATATGATATGCACGGCCCCGCCGTAGACCCTTCATTGTAATTAGAGCGTTACGGCGAGGCTGAGAGCAGCCTCATGGCGAGGGTTGTGATTCGTGATCAACCTCATCCGAAGCTGCTCACAAGGTGGGGAACCGAGAAACCCGGCCTAGGCCGTGACCTCTTGGTCCCGACACTCGACGAAGGAACGATCGGCTTCCCCTGACCATTCCTTTAGGGTAGCATAGCAGGCAACTCCGGTTGATCCTGCCGGCGGCCACCGCTATGGGAGTTCGCTTAAG
>CAYFYB010000029.1:0-17135 GCA_964347345.1 uncultured Methanomassiliicoccales archaeon
GGGCAAGCCTCGATAAGGAGAGAGCCGTGCTGGAGGGCTTCCAGGGAGAGCTGACAAGTCGAGAGGAGAAGATAGCTGCTCAGAGAGCGGAAGTCGAGCGGGAGAAAGAGGAGCTTGCAGGCGCCAGGGAAGCCTCTGACATCAAAGCTGCCGAACTCACGAGTCGTGAGGAGGAGGTGGCGAGACGGGAGAGAGAGGTTCAAGAGGCCTCCGAGAGGCTACATGCTGAAGAGGAGGAAAGTCGAGCCAGGCTCGATGCTCTTAGAGTCGAGGTGGAAAGGGAGAGACAGGAGATTGAAGACCGTCTCCAGATGATGAAGCAGAAGGCCATGGAGCTCTTCGAAGCGACAAAGATATAGGACCACGAGGGGCAGCCTTGGGCGTTCTGAGGGCGCAGATGGCACATATGCTGGCCACCTCCTCTTATACCAAATCCTTCTGGCAAAGGTGTATATTCGAGGAGACAGTGGGTGAAGGAGCCCTTTGGGCCACGGGGACCGGCGATAATTGGGACAGAATGGGCACAATCGGCTGACTCGACAGGAGGTCGAGGTCCATGAGTTCCAACCGGAGCACTATGAGGGCGTCTTGGAAGTCCACAACACCCTGTTCCCAGACCACACCGCGAGCGTTGAGGAGTTTCGATTCGAAGACGAGAGCTGGGACCTAGAGAAGTATGCCTTCAAGAGGTATGTAGCCATCGGACCGAGGGAGGAGGTCCTGGGCTTCGGTGAGTATGGTCATTCCCCCTGGGTCTTCCACCATCAGAAATTCTGGATGGATGTCAACGTGCATCCCAGGTGGCAGAGACAGGGCATAGGTACCCTCCTCTATGATCACCTCATGGAGGAGCTCTTGGGGCTGCGGGGCATCGAGGTTCGCTCGAGTGCCCAAGAGAACAGGCCCGAGGGGATTCGCTTTCTGACGAAGAGGGACTTCACAGAGAGAATGCGGACTTGGGAATCCGTCTTGGACCTCTCCAGATTTGACCCCTCGGGTTTCAGGGACCTCCTAGAGCACCCCAAGGGCGTCGAGCTCACAACCCTCGCCCAGGAGAGTGCACATGAACCCCAGCTCGACTTGAAGTTGCACCAGCTTGCGACGGACCTTGAGAGGGACGTCCCTCTCCCTGGCAAATACACTCCAGTTCCCTTTGACCTGTTCCGACAGTGGATCCTCAAGTCTCCCGGTGCGCTCCCAGAGGGCTACTTCCTGGCAAAGGTGGGGGAGGAGTACGTTGGCCAGTGTGTGCTGCATAGACAGATCGGAATGGAGGGGAGCCTTCGCCACGGGCTAACGGGTGTGCGAAGGGAATACCGTCGACGAGGCATCGCCATGATCCTGAAGGTTACGGCCCTCCGATGGGCTAAGGAGGCTGGATACAGGGCGGTAAGGACATGGAACGACTCCACCAACGAGGGCATGCTGGCCATCAACCGCAAGTTGGGATTTCAGAGGCGGCCCGCCTGGATCTCCTTCGTCAAGCAGCTGGGAACTACATGAGCAGTAGGCTTCTCCATGTTCGGGCTTACGGCTCTCCCGGGGAGATAGGGCGCCTACACGGAGAGAGGGCGAGGGATCTCATCGAGGCGAACATCAGGTTATACTTCCACCGGTTTCAGCATGAGTGGGGGGTCCCCAGGGAGGAGGCCCTCAGACGGGCTAGGATGTATGCGGAGGTAATCGAGGAGGTCTCTGGCGACTACACGGAGGCCATGATAGGCGTGTCGGACGGGTCTGGCATCCCGTTTCATGAGATAGTCGCCATCAACGTTCGCTACGAGATTGTGTACAGTGAGTATTCGAGGATGGGGAAGGAGGTGGGAATGCCGTCTGGGTGTACCGCCATCGCCCTCCTGCCAACAAAGACCAAGGGAGGGCATCTGCTAATGGCACAGAACTGGGACTGGATTCCGGGGGTCAGAGGCATGATTTTGCAGTACAGGCTTCCCAGAGGCCCAGAGGTCCTCGCCTTCACGGAAGCTGGAATCGTCGGAGGGAAGATTGGACTCAACTCCGAGGGTCTCGGCCTGCTGATAAATGGGCTGGTGTCCGACCAGGACAGGTGGGAACGCCTTGGGGTGCCCTTTCACGTGCGCTGCTGGCAGGTTCTGTGCTCAGATTCCTTGGAGGAAGCATCGCTTCTGCTCAAGAATTCCCCTGCTTCCTGCTCCGCCAACTTCATGCTGGGCCAGGTGGGCGGGAGGAAGGCTAGGATTCTCGACCTGGAGACCTGCCCCTTGGGGACGCAGGATATCCAGCCAAAAGGCGGGCTCCTCACCCACGCCAATCACTTTCGCCGACGAGAAGCCCTCGGGATTTGGGAGCCTCTGATGGAGGAGCGAACCTCCACCTTTGAGCGCCAAGCCCGAGTGGATACACTCCTCGAGGAGGAGATGCGAAGGGTGGAGGGAGTGGGTGAGGAGGAGCTACGCAGGCTCTTGCGGGATCATGATGGGCAGCCCAAGTCCCTCTGCAGACACCCCGACACCAACCTCCCGGAAGCCCAGCGATATCAGACCGTCGTCTCTGTGGTCATGGATCTCAATGACAGAAGGCTCATGGTTGCGGACGGGCCGCCCTGCATTACCGAATACGAGGGCTTCAGCCTCAACTCGAGAAGAGATACTGACCCTGGGACCTGAGCCTAGCGGCCCTGAGGCCATGATGGCTCTATTCCTGCTTCAAGTGCGGGCCCCGTCGTGGCGAGTGACACAGACAGAACCGCGTCACTCGAGGATCAGGTAGACGACCCCTTCCTCCACCTCTAACCCGTACTTCTTCAGCGGCTCCTCAGCCGGCGGGTTGATGGCCTCCCCCGTCTCCACATCGAACTGGGAGAGGTGCAGCGGGCACCTCACCGAATCCCCCGTGAGAAAGCCCCTTTGGAGCTCCGCATACTCATGGGTGCAGATACCGTCCAAAGCATGCAGCTTGCCTTCGAGGTTCACCAGAATGAACTTCCTGTCCTGGACGTTCACACCGTGGATCCCGCCCTCCTGGAAATCCTCGACCTTCCCAATCTCGACCCGCTTCAAGGGAACCCCTAGCCGATCCACTTCTGACTTATGAGGTCGAAGAGACGCTCCCGGGCCTGGGGCAGGTCCACCTGTTCCACAATGGGCGTCAGGAATCCCTCCACGAGCATCTTCCGGGCTTCGTCCTTGGGTACGCCCCGGCTCATGAGGTAGAACACGTGGTCCTCGTCAACCTGGGCCACGGAGGCTGAGTGCTTCGCCCTCTGTACCTCATTGGTCTTTATCTCCAGGCTCGGAATGGCCGTGGACTTGGTCTTCTTGCTCAGGAGCATGGAGTACTGGCCCAGGTAGGAGTCGGAGTTTAGGGCTGACTTCTCGATGGTGATGACCCCCTTCAAGGCTGAGCGGGACCTCTCCTGCATGACTGCCTTGGAGAGGAGGTCGCTCACTGTATCCTGGCCCTCGTGGACCACGAAGTTGGTGTTGTCGAACCTCTCCGCCCCATTGCCATACACGACCTCCACCTGCTTGATGCTCGAGCCCTGACCGGCCAGGATGCAATCAGCCCTGGACTTGCAAAGGAAGCCGCCAAAGCTGCCTAGGGCCTGGTTGAGGCTGCCTTCCCGGCCCAGTACCGCCTGGCGCGTGAGGAAGGAAACCACATGGTCACCGAACCTCTCGATGGCTGCATAGCGGAGGTTCGCACCGTCCTCCAGGAAGGTCTCAGCTGCGTTGCCAAACAGGCTCTGGGCCTCCTCCGAGCCGTTCGACTCGAACTCCTCGATGACGGAGGCCCGGCTACCCTTGGAGAGGTACAGGATGGTCCTGGTCAGCAGGGCTGAGGACTCCTCCGAGAACCTCCAACGCAGGTGAATGGGCTGGGTTATCTCGACCCGGGGCGGGATGAAGATGATGAAGGCAGTGGTGAATAGGGCCCTGCTCATCTTCCCGAACTTGTCGTTCGCCGGGAGGGCCCTGTCTCGAGCCAGAATCCTCTTGGCCAGGTCCGGTTTCATCTCCAGAAATCCGCTGGCCTCGTTGAAGTAGAAGTCCTTGTCCCGGAGCTTCTTTGTTATCCTGACCTCCCGGACCTGGCCCTCCTCGATGGTCCCTAGGGCGGCCTGGTCCCCACCGTCATAGATCGGGTTCTCCGAGCGCGGTTTTATGTCGGCGGTGGGTTGGAGAGCGGCAACCTTCGTTCCACGGATGTCGGTGTGACGGACGAAGAGCGGTAGCGACTCCACGGGAATCTGGCGGAAAGCCTCTAAGGCCCGCAGCCTGTCCTCGCGCAGCCACTTCGGCTCCTCTCTCGCTTTAGAAATGGAGGTAACCTGGCTCTCCGTCGCGTTACTCAGTGTGAACTCCATTGTGTTACCATCCCAGGAGGGGGCCTAGGAGGCTATCCCACGTCACCCTCCATCTCCATCTTGATGAGCCTGTTGAATTCCACCGCGTACTCCATCGGCAGCTCCTTGGTGAAGACCTCCAGGAAGCCCAGGACGACCATGTTCATGGCCTCCGTCTCCGTCAGACCGCGGGACATCAGGTAGTACAGGACATCCTCGCTGATCTTCCCCACGGTTGCCTCATGGGTGATGGTGGCGTCGTCCTCCTCTACGTCCATGTAGGGGTAGGTGTCGGAGCGGGAGATGGCGTCCAGCATGAGGGCATCGCATCGAACGCTGGACTTCACGTCCGTGGATCCCTTCGCCACGGACAGATGACCCCTGTAGGTAACGCGGCCCCCGTTCTTGGACACGGACTTGCTGGTGATCCTGGACTGGGTCTGGGGAGCCAGGTGGATCGCCTTGGCCCCCGCGTCTTGGTGCTGGTTCTTGCCGGCGAAGGCTACGGAGAGGATTTCGGCCTTGGCGCCCTTTCCCAGAAGGTAGACCGAGGGATATTTCATCGTCAGTCCGCTGCCTATGTTGGCATCCACCCATTCCACCGTGGCGTTCTCCTTCGCATATGCCCTCTTGGTGACGAGGTTGTAGACGTTGTCAGACCAGTTCTGCAGGGTGGTGTACCGCACCTTGGCTCCGGGCTTCGCGATGACCTCCACCACCGCGGCGTGGAGGGAGTTTGACGAGTAGGTGGGGGCGGTGCATCCTTCGATGTAGTGAAACTGGCAGTCCTCCTCCCCGATGATGAGGGTTCTCTCGAACTGTCCTATGTTCTCCGCGTTGATCCTGAAGTAGGCCTGGAGGGGCTGCTCGACCTTGACGCCCTTGGGGACGTATACGAAGCTGCCGCCGCTCCACACGGCAGTGTTCAGGGCCGCAAACTTGTTGTCCTCCGGCGGCACGATCGTCCCGAAGTACTCCTCGAAGATTTCCGGGTGCTCCCGGAGCCCCGCATCGGTGCCCATGAAGATGACGCCCTTCTCCTCCAGCTCCTTCAGGACGTTGTGGTAGACCACCTCGGATTCGAACTGAGCCCCAACGCCAGCCAGGAACTTCCTCTCGGCTTCTGGGATGCCGAGACGCTCGAAGGTCTTCTTGATCTTCTCAGGGACCTCCTCCCAGCTGCGCTCCTCCTTCTCTGAGGGCTTGGCGTAGTAGGTGATCTCGTCGAAGGCAATCTTGCTGAGGTCACCTCCCCAGTTGGGCATGGGCCTCTCAAGGAAGTGCTTGTATCCTTGCAGCCTCATGTTGAGCATCCAATCTGGCTCGTTCTTCCGCTTGGATATGTCCCTTATGATTTCCTCCTTGAGGCCCTTGGGGGCCCTGTAGACGTACTCGATGTCATCCCTGAAGTCGTACCGGCTGTAGTCCCTGTCGTAGACCTCCCTCTCCAGCGCCATGCTATATCACCTCCACAGTAGACTCTTCCTTGATCCACTTGTAGCCCAATTCCTCCAGCTTGGCCGCCAGGTCGCTGCCCCCCGACTTCACAATCTTGCCATCCACTAGGACGTGGACGAAGTCCGGTGTGACGTGGTCAAGCAGCCTCTGGTAGTGAGTTATGAGAAGGACCCCCGTCTCCGGGCTGGCGTACTCATCAATCGCCTTTGCCACGGTCTTCAGGGCGTCGATGTCGAGGCCCGAATCGCTCTCGTCCAGGACGGCTATCCTGGGCTTGAGGACCAGTAGCTGAAGTATCTCCGCCCGCTTCTTCTCCCCACCGGAGAAACCATCGTTTAGGTACCTGCCACCGAAGCTCGGATCCAGGTTGAGGCGGTTCATCCTCTCATCGACGTACTGGAAGAATTCAGCCACCTCGAACTGCTCCTCCGGGTGCATCCTCTTGTAGGCGATGTTCAGGAAGCTGCCGAGCTTGACCCCTGGGACCTCCATGGGATACTGAAAGCCTAGAAACAGACCCCGCTGAGCCCTCTCGTGGGGACCTAGCTCGAGGATGCTCTCACCGTCCAGTAGGACATCGCCCTTGTAGACTTCGTACTTCGGATGGCCCATGAGGACGTGGGAGAGGGTGGACTTGCCGCTGCCGTTGGGTCCCATCAGGGCGTGGATTTCGCCAGACCTGACGGTGAGGTCGAGGCCCTTGACTATGGCCTTTCCCTCCACGCCTGCGTGCAGATTCCTTATCTCCAGCACAGTCATTCCTGTGGTCCTCCGGGGTTAATCTCCCCCTCTAAGCTTTCCAATAACACCGTTATATATAAGCGTAACCACGTGGTTCCGTCGCCTGACCAGAGACACAAGGTTAAATCCATCCCTTCACCTATAAACTATCGGTGGACCTGAGCGGCCTCGAGGAGCGGCAGTGGTGCGAATACGCCGTTCCCAATCTTCTGCCTGCCTTGAGGGCCGGCATCGCCCAAACCCTGTCCAGACGCTACGGTATGAGCCAGAGGCAGATTGCCAGGCGACTGGGCCTCAGCCAGGCTGCCGTGAGCCATTACACTACTTCGCGACGTGCGGCTACGCCTCTGCGGGATCACACGGGCCTCTCCAAATACGTGGAGAAGCTAGCTGACCGTGTCGCCACCGGACTCTCGGGGACGAGGCTCACAGCCGCCATATGTGGCATCTGCACCTCCTTCCGCCGAGGGGAGGACGTAGAACCTTGCTTCTGCCTATCCTCCGGTGTCTCAAGGCCGGAGTTCCTGTCCAGACCGGGGGACGGCTCTGTCGGTCAGCCCTGTGAGGCCGTCGTCGTGAAGAGGCTCCTCCCCTTCATACGGTCTGAGGTGGCCCACCGCTTGTCCGAGAAGAGAGCCCAGCAACGCGTGGCCTCGGACTTGGGGGTGACTCAACCGGCCGTGAGCCACTACCTCTCCAGCAGGCGAGAGGACATGCCACTGGATCGAATCTCAGGCTTCGCGGAGCACGTGGCAAAGCTCGCGGACAGGCTCTTGGAAGGGATAGGTCCAGAGGAGAGGAAAGGGGTAATCTGTCGGTTGTGCGTCGAGGCCAGAAGGGGGGGCGTCGGATAGCCTGCCTAGCCGGGACCTGAGCTGGGTTCTGTCTTTTCATCAGTGCCGCGGGCCTGACCCGGCCCTTCTATCAGCGTCACACCAAATGCTTAAGTACGTCCCTCTCCTCGATTGAGAGGATTATCATGGGACAAAAAGGAAGGGATATCGTCGGTCCGGACGTCGGTGACGTCTTGTCGCTGTTGAACCAAGCGGTCGCTGCCGAAGCACTGGCGGCCTACAGATACCTATACCTCTCCAAGTGGGCGGCTGGCCTCAACTCCCCTGAGATCGCTGACGCTTTTTTCAGGACCTCCGGGGAAGAGTGGCAGCACATGTCCCTCCTCATGGAGAGAGTCATCGAACTCGGCGGCCGACCTCTGACCCGACCTTCCGATTGGGAGACGAACTCCTACGTGAAGTACTATGAGCCGCCCAAGGACCAGTCTGATTTGAAGACCATGCTCGAGGACAGTCTCGCCGTGGAGAGGGTGGCCATCGAGTTCTACCGGGACCTCGTCCGAAAGACCGAAGGCAAGGACCTAGTCACATACCACCTGGCCATGCAGCTACTGGCGGACGAGGTCAAGGACGAGGAGTATTTGGAGAAGATCCTTCAAGGATGGAAGTAGTCGGCCATCGACTCCGTCTACCCTGACAAGCGTTTAAGTAGACCGCTGGCTCTGGAAGACGATACCATGGGCAAGAAGGGATCTGAAATCGTTGGGGCCAAGGCCTCGGACATAATTGAACGCCTCAACCAGGCCATTGCGGCTGAGGCCCTGGACGCCTATCGATACCTGTACCTCTCCAAGTGGGCGGCCGGCCTGGGATCTCCCGAAGTGGCTGGACTTTCCCAACGCATCTCTGAGCATGAGTGGCTCCACCTTGGGACTTTCATAGAGAGGGTCATCGAGCTCGGCGGTCGGCCCCTGACTCGGACTTCAGACTTCGAGAAGCAGTCATACACCTCCTACATCGAGCCTCCGGGGGACAGGACCGCTCTGAAGAAGATGGTGGAGGACAGCCTGGTGGGCGAGAGGAGGGCCATCGAGTTCTACAAGGAGCTGGCCGAGCTGTGCAAGGCAGCCGACCCCGTCACCTACCTCATGGCCACGGAGGCCTTGGCCGACGAGGTAAAAGACGAGGAGGATCTGGAGAACCTCCTAGACTGAATTGCGATGGCGGGGACCCTTTCGAAGGGAACCGCTGCGAATACTTAATATATAACGCCGTTATGAATTCATTCGGGCAGAGAGCATGCCATCCAAACTCGACATCATCAACCTCAAGGCTGGGGTGGAAGGCAAGGAAATCCTCAAAGGCATCAGCCTCTCCCTCAAGCAGGGAGAGATTCACGCCATCATGGGCCCCAACGGTTCCGGTAAGTCCACCCTCTCCTATGTCCTCCTGGGACATCCCAAGTATGAGGTCTATGGGGGCAAGGTCCTCCTTGACGGCGAGGACGTCCTCCAGATGGACACCGACGAGAGAGCCAGGAGGGGGCTCTTCCTGGGATTCCAGTACCCGCTGGAAATCCCCGGGGTGAAGCTCTCCCGATTCTTGGAGACGTCCCTTCAATACCTTCGGCCTCAGGGCCTCGACGGTCAGAGCTTTGATGACCTGGTGAAGGAGAAGCTCAAGATGCTGGACATAGATGAGAGCTTCCTGCACCGGTCGGTTAACGAGGGCTTCTCGGGCGGGGAGAAGAAGAGGGCGGAGGTGCTCCAGATGGCCCTTTTCGAGCCAAAGCTTGCCATCATGGATGAAACGGACTCTGGCCTGGACATCGACTCCCTCCAGGTGGTGTCCAATGCCATAAACGCTGTAGCAGGAAGGGGTACGGGCGTTCTTCTGGTAACCCACTACCAGAGGATCCTGAGATACATCATCCCTGAGAGGGTGCATGTCCTCATCGACGGGAAAATCGTGAAATCAGGGGGGAAGGAGCTCGCCGAGGAGCTGGAAGAGAGGGGGTACGATTGGCTGAGGAAGGTTAAAGGATGAGTGGGGCTCTTGACCTCTCGCCTCCTTCGGGAGTGAGGCAAGGAAGGGGCTCTCCATAGACTGGGAGGGACCGAGCTGGTGGGTAGGATGAAGGAAGATGGCTACCTGGATGTCGGGAGGATAAGGGGTGACTTTCCATTACTGAGCCGCAAGGTTCACGGCAAGCTGATTGCGTATCTGGATAATGCAGCCACGTCCCAAAAGCCCCTTCAGGTCATCGAGAAGATCAACGAGTACCTGAAGGTCTACACGGCCAACGTTCACCGCGCGATCTACCAAGTGGGAGAGGAGGCCACGGAGGAGTTCGAGGACGCTCGTGATAAGGTGAGGCAGTTCATCAACGCCCGAGGTGCCAAGGAGGTGGTGTACACCAGTGGCACTACGGAGGCCATTAATGCCATCGCCTACGGGTGGGGGCTCAAGGGGCACTTGAAGGAAGGGGACGAGGTGGTCACCACCGTCATGGAGCATCACTCCAATACCATCCCTTGGTACTTTCTGAAGGACCTGAAGGGCGTGGTCATCAAGTGGGTGGATGTGGACGACGATGGTACCCTCAGGTTGGAGCAGTACGACGAGCTCATCACGCGGAAGACGAAGCTGGTCACCCTGGCCCACATCTCCAACGTCCTCGGAACCATAAACCCCGTGGAGGAGATCGTGAAAAGGGCCCACGAAGTGGGGGCCCTGTGCCTGGTAGACGCAGCTCAGTCGGTCCCTCACATGCCTGTAGATGTTAGGCAGCTTGACTGCGACTTCATGGCCTTCTCCGGTCACAAGATGATGGGGCCGACAGGCATCGGAGTCCTGTATGGAAAGGAGCAGATCCTGGAGGAGATGGACCCCTTCCTGGGTGGTGGCGAGATGATCCGGGAGGTCCACCTGGGCTGGGCCCGCTGGAACGAGCTACCCTGGAAGATGGAGGCGGGGACACCGAACGTCCTCGGTGCCCTTGGCCTGGGCGCGGCTGTTGACTACCTCTCCGGCCTGGGCATGAAGAGGGTAAGGGCCCATGAGATGACGTTGACGGATTACGCCCTCAAGAGGCTCAGGGAAATCCCCGGCCTACGGATATTCGGGCCGCCCGTTGCCAAGAACCGGGGTGGTGTCGTGTCCTTCGTTCTGGAGGGCGTCCATGCCCACGACATCGCTTCCATCTTGGACGCTGAGGGCATCGCCATAAGGGCGGGCCATCACTGCGCCCAGCCCCTCATGGAGCGGTTGGACGTGACCGCCACCACCAGGGCTAGCTTCTATGTGTACAACATGGAGGAAGAGGTGGACCGGTTGGTCGAGGCCCTGGAAAAGGTGCGGGAGGTCTTCCGCCTATGAGCTACGAGATGTACCAGGAGGCCATCTTAGACCACTATCGCAACCCCAGGAACCAGGGCGAGTTGGACGACCCCGACATCTCGGCCCAGGAGGACAACCCCCTATGTGGGGATGAGATTGCCCTCTACATCAAGCTCAACAAGGACAAGGTCGTGGAAGACGTCAAGTTCAAGGGAAAGGGTTGCGCCATCAGCCAGGCCTCGGCCTCTATGCTGACCCTCATGCTGAAGGGGAAGACCCTGGAACAGGTGGAGAAGATCGACAAGGAGAGGATTCTGAAGACCCTGGGCATACCCATAAGCCCTGTGAGGCTCAAGTGTGCCCTCCTCCCATTGGACGTCCTGAGAATCGGACTGGAGACCTACAAGCGCGGAGGCCACTAGTTGCAGGAGAGCTACGTCAGGGCAACCCATAACATAGACCTGAGGCAGCTTCCGGACCTCATCGGCAATACGCCGTTGCTCAAGCTCGACGGCAAGGCCTGGGACCTGGGTAGGGTGCAGATCCGGGCCAAGGCGGAGTGGTTCAACCCGGGTGGCAGCGTCAAGGACCGCCCCGTACTTTGGATGATAAGGGATGCCATTGAGCGGGGGCTCCTCCGCCCGGGCATGACCCTTCTGGATGCGACCTCCGGCAACACTGGGATCGCCATTGGCATGCTGGGGGCGGCCATGGGCTTCAGAACAAAGCTCATCCTCCCGGCCAATGCCAGCAAGGAGAGGAAGGCCATCCTTCGGTCCTTCGGGGCCGAATTGGTCCTCACCGACCCCTTGGGAGGCACCGACGTGGCCCAGCGGGTTGCCAAGAAGATATTTCGATCAGACCCTGAGGGTCACTTCTACTTGGATCAGTACAACAATCCCGCCAACTGGCGGGCCCACTATGATAGCACCGGGCCCGAAATACTCCGGCAAGCCGGTGAGGTCACTCACTTCGTCGCTGGTCTGGGTACTGGCGGCACCCTCGTGGGCATCGCTCGTCGCCTTAAGGAGCACAGTCCCGCCATACAGGTGTCCGGCGTGCAGCCGGCTTCCGCGCTGCACGGAATCGAGGGCCTGAAACACATGGAGAGCTCCGTTAAGCCAGGCATCTTCGATCCCTCCTTTGTAGACAGAGAGTTCTTCGTTGAAACTGAGGAGGCCCAGGATTATGCCAGAATGCTGGCGAAGAGGGAGGGACTGCTGGTAGGCACGTCTTCCGGCGCCGCTCTGGCCGCCTCCCTCCGTTTGGCCAGGGAGCTGCGGGAGGGGACCATCGTAACCATCTTTCCAGACGGGGGGGAGAGGTACCTCAGCGAGGCCTACTGGGAGGAGGGCTAGCGTGTTGGAGATCCCCGAGGCGCTCTTCAAGGAGCTGGAGGTCCACGCCCTGGAAGGACATCCGGCCGAGGTATGTGGGTTCCTCCTTGGCCTCGACGGCGAGGTTCGACAGGTCCTTAGAGTCAAGCGGGGTGACAACCTCCTGGCGGGGAGCACCAATGACAGGTACCTCGTCGATCCAAAGGATACCCTGGAAGCGGATCGGGAGGCGCGTCTGGAGGGCTTGGACATCCTGGGATTCTATCATTCTCACCCGGACCACCCCGCTGCTCCCTCGAGCTATGATAGGGAGAGGGCGTGGCCCTGGTACTCCTATCTGATCCTCGCCACCACGGCCCACCGCGTGCAGGACGCGAAGGCGTGGCGGCTGGAGGGCGATGAGATGAAAGAGGAGCCCTTGAAGCTCATGAGAAGCAAAGTCGTGGAAGGTGTCTAGCATGGGCAAGCCGAAGGTGACCGTCCAGATACCCACGCCCCTGAGGCAGTACGTGGAGAACAAAGACTCGCTGGAGCTAGAGGGCGAGAACATTCAGGAAATCTTGGACGCCCTCATCGGAAAATACCATCCCCTCCGAAAGTACCTCCTGACTGAGGAGGGCAAGCTGAGGAACTTCGTGAACGTCTACGTCAACGATGAGGACATCCGCTATCTCAGGAAGGAAAGGACGCCCGTGAGCGAGGGCGACGCGGTAATCATAGTCCCTAGCGTCGCAGGCGGGTCCCTGCCCCCGACCCTGATGGGCAGGCTCTTTCCCATCCAAGAGGGCCTCACCCAAGACGAAATCAAGAGGTACAGCCGCCATCTCATCCTGCCGGAGGTGGGCCTCGAAGGTCAAAGGAAACTGAAGGCCTCCAGTGCTCTCATTGTGGGGGTCGGAGGCCTTGGTGCTCCCCTGGGGCTGTACCTGGCTGCTGCGGGAGTGGGCCGTATAGGCCTTGTGGACTTCGACGTGATAGAGGAGAGCAACCTTCAGCGGCAGGTCCTGTACAGCACCTACGACATCTCCAAGCAGAAGCTAGAGGTGGCGACCGAGCGGCTGGAAGCCCTCAACCCGGGCATACAGGTCGACGCCTACGAGACCAGACTGACCTCTGACAACGCTCTGGATATCCTTTCCCAATACGACGTGGTGGTGGACGGGACCGATAACTTCCCCACCCGCTACCTAGTCAACGACGCTAGCGTCCTCCTGGGGAAGCCCAACGTTTACGGCAGCATCTTCCGGTTTGAAGGACAGGTCTCCGTCTTCGATGCGTCTCAAGGGCCTTGCTACCGCTGCCTGTACCCGGAGCCACCGCCGCCGGGCCTGGTCCCGAGCTGCGCAGAAGGCGGCGTTCTGGGCGTGCTGCCTGGAGTCGTTGGCAGCCTTCAGGCCAATGAAGTACTCAAGGTCCTCCTCGGTAAGGGAGATCTGCTCGTCGGACGCCTGCTCCTCTTCGATGCCCTCAAGATGAAGTTCCGGGAGCTGAAGCTGAGGAAGGACCCGGGTTGTCCCATTTGTGGCGAGACGCCTACCATCAAGGAACTCATCGACTACGAGGAGTTCTGCGGCCTGACGGCGGAGGAAACCATCGCCAGGGAGTTCCAGATAAATCCGGTGGAGGCCGTCAGGCTGCTGGAAAAGGGAGAAATCACCCTCCTAGATGTCAGAGAACCGGTGGAGTGGCAAATCTGTCACGTAGAGGGCGCGAAGCTTGTGCCCACTGGGGAAGTGCCCTACAGGGTCGGTGAGTTGAGCACGGCGGACAACATTGTGGTTTACTGCCACACCGGGGCCCGGAGCGCCCGCATCACCCAGTTCCTGCGGGATCTGGGCTTCACTAAGGTATGGAACCTGGCCGGCGGCATTGATGCTTGGGCCGAGAAGGTGGACCCTTCTATGCCCCGTTACTGAGCGAGCCTTCATGAAACCCGCGCTCTTGGGTGTTGGCTATGGTCAAGAGGATGCTCTTCGTCTGCGTGGGGAATAGCTTTAGAAGCCAGATAGCCGAGGGTTTTGCCCGACACCTGGCTCCACCGAACGTCCTGGTACGGAGCGGCGGACTCAAGCCCGCCATGGAGGTTAGCCCGCTGGCAATCCAACTCATGGCGGAGAAGGGCATCGACATCTCCCGACACCAACCGAAGGAGGTGGACCTGGCGTTCGCTCGGCAGGCGGACAGGATCATAGTCATGGGCTGCGACCCGAAGAAGGCCTGCCCCGCGGAGGTCCTAGACAGGACGGAGGACTGGGACATCCCTGACCCCATGGGGATGGATCGGGACGAGGCCCGGAAGCTCAGAGACGAGATTGAGAGGCGGATGAGGAGGCTGGTGGAGGAGCTGTGAGGGCTCCCGCGGTCATGCACCCTCGCAAGATGGAGGAGGTCTCGGTCCTTCACTTTGTGGGGATCCCGGTCGAAGTTAGAGTCCATCGTGCTGGATGCCTTTGCGGGGGACCTGATGAGGGCATCGAGGTCGCAGAATAATGGTACTTTCGAAGCGTGCCAGTCTCATTCCATCCGTGCACATGGGCAGCCTGACATGCTTGACCTGGTAGGGGAATGTTCTTTAGACACGGCATCGTAGTCTCGGCTCAATGCCCTAGACTTTACCGGCGGATGGTAAGCGGAGGCACCTATGAAGATTAAGCTCAGTAGTGTAATTGTGGACGACCAAGACAAGGCCCTCAGGTTCTATACGGAAGTCTTGGGCTTTGTTAAAAAGCCCGACATACCGGTTGGGGAAGCTAGATGGTTAACTGTTGTCTCGCCTGAAGGGCCAGGCGATATCGAGTTACTTCTAGAGCCTAACGACAACCCGGTTGCAGAGACATACCAGAAGGCCATTTTCGATCAGGGAATCCCTCTGACCGCATTTGCCGTTGAAGACGTTTGGAAGGAGTACAAGAGAATGAGAGAGCTGGGTGTCGTGTTCTTTCAGGAGCCGACCAAAGCAGGAGAGGTGACCGTCGCCGTTTTTAATGATACATGCGGGAACCTCATACAGATCTATCAGGAGTAACGCTGCTGCTTAACGCCCTGGTCTCAGAGACGATGGAGGAGCGTACACGCGGCGGCGCAATACCTTCGAGCAGACTTGTTCGCTATGTCCCGCTACTCGCCCAGTCCCTCCCAACATGCCTCGGCGTGATACCCGCTGGAATCCTGCCTTTCGTCAGGAAGGAGGGGTCGTGAGGCCAGGACGCACTGGCGTGACGGCACCTCAGTCCCCAGACTGATAGCAGACCGTGATGCCGGAGGCCCGGACCCTGCCTATGGATTTAAGATTCGCGAGACTCTTGAGCGGGAAGTATGCATCCTTCAACTTCTCCTATTGGTTTCTGGGCGGCCGTTCTCGCCACGATATCAGGTCTTGGGTACATCGCGGCCCTTTTCGCAACCTTGGCGAACATGCTGGAAGCGCCCTGGGACACCGCCTACCAGCTAACTCCCTCGATTGTCTTGGCTTGGTGCTACATGGCTTTGATGGCCTGTGTCTTGGATGCTGCCCCAGAAGACCGCAGAATTTGGGCGACCATTGCATTCGGCTTCGCCCTTATGTACGCAGCGATGAACAGCATAGTGTACTTCACGGAGCTGACTGTTGTGATACCGCACATTCTGAGTGGTGACATTGAGGCTGTATCTGTGCTGCTCTTCGAGCCAGGAGAGTTCCTATTTGCGGTGAACGGACTGGCGTACGGGTTTATGAGTGCCGCAGCTCTGTTTGCGTCCCCAGTATTCCGACGGAAAGGGCTGGAGGCTCGCGTCCGATGGGCGCTTGCGGCTCACGGTCTGATCGGCCCCTTCATTGTAGGCCCGGCATCCGAACCGCCCTGGAGCGGTTCGACGTCGGAAAGGTGGCGCGCTTCGGCGAGGACGACCTCGAACGGCTGGTGAAGGACAAGCGAGTCATCCGGAACCGGCGCAAGCTCGAGGCTACCGTCCACAACGCCCGCAAGATGATCGAGCTGGACAAGCACTACAACGGGTTCCAGAACTACCTGCGTTCACGGAACGACTACGACGCGACGGTCCGGAGCCTTCGAGCCCAGTTCAAATTCCTGGGCGAGATGGGATGCTACTACTTTCTCTACGTGGTGGGGGAGGAGGTCCCCCCGTACGAGGAGTGGCGTTCCTCCCGTGGATGAAGAAGACTGCGTGGGACCTGGCAGGAAGAGTGTACCGGAGTGCCTCCTGGCCCGGCGAAGACAAACGAGAGTGGAATTGGAGACCTAGCCGAGTGGCTACTTCTCACCTTCTTCCAGGACGGAGGACCCGAGAATGATGATAACGATACCCACCGCCAGGCTAAAGGCAGGATTTGTGCCTGCGAAGAAGAACGACAAATCAGCAAAGTACGTCATCACTCCTTCTGCCACCATCAGAGCGCCCAAGACGACGGCAATGATCCCCCCCTACCAACTTGCCTATTTTCATGGGAACGGGCAGGTGGATATGTATCTATAAACCCTCGTTCAGGCGCCACGGACCCCCGGAGGGTGGAGGCATCCCAAGGGAAGCCCCCTGGACGGCCGGCGTAGGGAGGTTCTCGGCCCAGGCGAGCCGCGCCTGGAAGACTGTGACGGGCGAATCTTAGAAGGCTCCGATGACGTTGATTTCTACCACATCTGATAGGTGTCTGAGTGACGCCCCCCAGTCCTTTAGATTCCTAATGACGCCTGAGACATGTCTCTACGACCTGGGTGCCCCCCCGGGAGCATTCGGCGCTGGCCTGGCTGGCACGCTCCCGGGAGCGGTCTCCTTCACGAACTCCTTGTCTTCCCACATGTCATAGGCGATGGCCACCGCGGCGGCCTGCGTGATGATCGCGAACGAGGTGAACACGTGGAGGAACAAGAATACCCCTCCTACGGTGACGCCGAAGAGAATCGTCCACTCTGCGCCGACGCGAAGGAAGAGGAGGAATCCAAGCACTGCCATCGCGATGGACAGTTGGAAGGTTGATCTCGCTATCCGCTTCACCCGGGCGGGCACGGCACTCCCCCGCACCCCGCTGAAATTGTAGTAAGCAAGGCCGATTATTCCAAGCCCCAGGGCGACGTGCAGATACTGACGCACGATCGAGAAGCCCGGCGTCATCGCAAGCAGGAATTCGACCAACACGATCCAAATCAT
>CAYFYB010000030.1:0-16975 GCA_964347345.1 uncultured Methanomassiliicoccales archaeon
TGGAGGCCAGGGAGGAGGACCTCGTGTTCGAGGACGGAAAGTTCCACGTCAAAGGTGCTCCGGACAAAGCCAAGACGATCCAAGAAGTGGCTTTCGCAGCTTACACGGCCTGGAGCATGCCTAAAGGGGTTGAGCCCATCCTGGAGGCCACCACCTTCTACGACCCGGAGAACTTCGTCTTCCCCTTTGGCGCCCACATCTGCGTGGTGGAGGTGGACAAGGAGACCGGGGAGGTGAAGATCCTCCGCTACATCGCCGTGGACGACTGCGGGACCATCATCAACCCTCTACTGGTGGAGGGTCAGGTCCATGGAGGCATCCTCCAGGGGATTGCCCAGGCCCTCTGGGAAGAGGCCAGGTACGATAACCAGGGGAACCTGCTCACCTCCAGCTTCTTGGAGTACCTAATGCCCACGGCCCTGGAGAGTCCCAGGTATGAGACCGATAAGACGGTGACGCCGTCGCCCCACAATCCGGTGGGGGTCAAAGGCGTGGGCGAAACGGGTACCATCGCCGCCTCCCAGGCCGTCGTGAACGCCGTTCTGGACGCCCTGAAGCCGTACGGCGTGATGCACCTGGACATGCCCCTTACCCCTGAAAAGGTATGGCGGGCCCTGCAGGGAAAACAGCGAGACTAGTTGGAGAGACGGCTCAGGCCGACGTTTCCTCGACCCGGGGATTCAACTCCGCTAGGAGGCAGGCACCATCCTCCTGGCACCAGGACTGAGTGGCCGGCGAAAGTAGCGATCATAGAGTTCCCTCCTGAGCAGCGCCGTCGGAGGAGCGAGGAGGTCAATGTGGGGTAGAGCCCTTCTCATTCCGGCCACCTCAGGGCTGAACTGCGGTCTGTCTGCATAAGGGTTCATCCATACCAGGAGATGACACCGACGCCGCAACAGCAACAACTGCTCGTCCAGGAGGTCTAAATCCCCGACATCCCATCCATCGCTGAGCATCAGTACCACCGTCTTCTTGTCCAGAAGGCCACCGTATCTTCCGTTGAACTCCTCCAAACACTTACCTATACGGGTCCCTCCGCGGGCGTGCGCCAGTCTATTGGAGACCTCCACGAGGGCCTCAGAGTAAGGACGACCGAGGAAGGCCATCGTCACGGGCTCCAGCTGGGTGCTGAAGGCGAATACCTGGGTGGAGGGCACCGCCCGAAGGAGAGCGTGGATCAAGGCAATGAGAAGGGGGCCATGGCCCTCCATGCTGCCGCTAACGTCCCATAGAATGATGAGGCGGGCCCGATGTAGCTTGCGCCGGCGGCGCCGAACAGAAATCCATTCACCACCGAAGCGCAGGCTGGCCCGTGCCGTTCGGAGGAAGTCCACTTCTCCCCGCGAGCTTGCCTCGAAGCGTCGTCCTTCCAGGGTCGCCCCCCATCGGCGAAAGCGACGGGCCAGACGCCTCATGGCGTCGAGTTCTCGACGGTCCATGTGCTCCATCCGGCGCCGGCCCGGTGGAGCATCGGGACTGTACACGAAGATTCGCAGTCCCTCTGGCCTCGACCCCTCCTCGGGACCCGCACGATCAGTCGATGGCCCGCCCCAGGCTCTTCGCATGTCCCCGGCAGGATGCTGGAAGGGCTCAAGCTCCTGATGCCTCATCCGCTTAGCCTGGAGGATGTTCTCAATGACATTGGCTGACCAGTAATCATCGAAGGCTTCGTCGAAGGGCTGCATGTCCTCCCCCCGCTTGACGAGGGTGCTTCTGCAGGCGAGGTAGAAGTCGTCCCTGTTCAGTCTCCGCACGTGTTCCAAGGCCAGGGCGAGGTCCAGCTCTTCAGACATGCCCACCGGAAGGCCCCGCGAACGCAGGAGGTTACAAAAACCCGCTATGCGGGCGCCAAAGGCCCTCCATGAGGCTTCCTGGGGAACGAACCTCCCTCCTCATGCTCCGGGCCCTAGTAGGCTGTCCACCTTCTCTCCCAGGAGCCGCAGGTCCTCCGCCTCCTTTGCTACAAACCCCAAGGTATCCAGTACTGTCTCCCTGTCAAGGGCGCTGGCCCCCAAGGCCAGAAGGGCTGAGGCCCAGTCCAGGGTCTCCGCGATACCCGGCCTCTTGATTATCTCCCCGTCGTCCCGGACCTGCTGCACGAAAGTGCAGATTTCCCTGGCCAGCCCCGCCTCTAGCTCCGGCGCCCTGCGCTGGAGTATGGCCAGCTCCTTCTCCATGGAGGGGTAGCCGATGTAGAGGTAGAGGCACCGCCGCTTGAGGGCGTCGCTCAACTCCCTCGTCCGGTTGGAGGTGATCAAAACGAAGGGTTTGTGCTTGGCCCGGAGGGTTCCCACCTCGGGAATGGTGACCTGGAACTCGGAAAGGAGCTCCAGCAAGAGACCCTCGAATTCCTCGTCGGCTCGATCGATCTCGTCGATGAGGAGGACGGGGGGCCGAGGGCCAGCGTGGGCGATGGCCTGGAGGAGGGGCCGCTTCAGAAGAAAGCGTTCGCTGAAGATTTCTGCTTCCAGCGCCTCCGGCTCCTTCTTGTTCTCCTGAAGACGAATGGTGAGGATTTGCTTGGGGTAGTTCCACTCGTAAAGCGTGGCGCTGGCGTCCAGTCCTTCGTAGCATTGCAGGCGGATGAGGTCAGTCCCGAGGGCTTCCGCCAGGGATCGGGCGATATCAGTCTTGCCGCAGCCTGGCTCCCCCTCTGCAAGCAGGGGCTTCTCGAGCTTGAGGGCCAGGTAGATGGCCATTCCAATGGACTTGTCGGCGACGTACTGCTGTCTCCCCAGGCCCTTGATGACCGCTTCCACCCCACGGAAGGAATTCCTGAGGTCCATGGCTTCCATTTTCCGTCAGAGACCCTTCAACAAATCATCCTGCAGATAATCAACCTTTCCTCGACCTCCCATCACGTTTGAAGGGCGCTGAACTCGATGGGCACCCTCCTCCCTTGACCCCTTTGGGGGAAGTCTGTGACGTAGACTCCGTAGTAGGGGACCCGATTGGCCACGACCAGTCGGAAGGCCTGCCGGATACCCTCGTCCGTCAGGTTACGGACAGAGACGAGGTCATCGCTGCGGTTCAAGCACCCCTTGAGCTTCCCGTCGTGGGTCAGTCGGAGACGGTGGCAGTTGAAGCAGAAGTCCTCGTTATGGACGGGATCCACCACCTCGACCCTGGACCCATTAAGGCGGTAGATGCGGCGGTTGTGGGCCCTTCTCACGATGACGCTGTCGGCGTGTTCCTCCAACCAGGCCTTCACCGCGTCGATATCCACCATCCAGTCCTCATGTCCCACCAGCTCCGGCATGAACTGGATGAGCTTCAGGGTGATCCCGTCACCCTTGCTCACGAAGTCCAGCATCTGGGGGATGAAGGGAAGGGTGTACTTCATGACCACCATGTTCAGCTTGATTGGAACAAGGCCTACGTCCAGGGCCCGAGCGATGCCCTTGAGCACGGGATGAATTTCCGACCCACGGACGGCCTTGAAGATCCCTGCGTTAATGCTGTCGATGGATATGTTCACCCTTTTGAGTCCTGCCTTGCGTAGGGTCTCGGCCCGCATAGCCAGCATGGAGCCGTTGGTGGTCAGTGAGGTGTTGGGGATGTAATTCACGCAGCGGTCCACGACCTCCTCCAAGTCTCGACGCACCAGGGCCTCGCCGCCGGTGAAATGGAGGCCCTCGATGTCGAATTCCCTGGCTATGCGGACGACTCGTTCGATCTCCTCAGGGGTAAGCTCCTCCTCGTGAGGGTCCCCCGGCCTTGCGATGCGCCCCAGACCCTCGTTGTGGCAGTAGATGCAGGAGAAGTTGCAACGTTTCGTTACGGAGATGCGAAGGTCTGTAATCTCCCGGCCGAAAGCATCGACGAGGACCACGCCAGGGCTAGGCCCGCGTCATCTAAGAAGTTAACGGCGTTATATTTTCGAGGAGCGGGCTTCGCCCCCTCTATCTGCCCACCTCGAAAGGCTTATGCGTGGCTCGGCAGTGTTCACCCAAGGCACGCCGGTGAGCACATCCCCGAAGGACGGAGGAGGAAGCCGATGAGTGTGGAGGAACATAAGGCCTGGGCTCCGCGGCGGGTATCCTGCGCGGTGATAACGGCCAGCGACAGCAGGACGGAGGAGAGCGACGACGCGGGCAGATACGTTCAGCAGGCCTTGACCGACGCAGGACACGAGGTCACCTTCTACTCTGTGGTGAAGGACGAGGAAGGGGCCATCAAAGCGGCCTTGGGAAGGGCCATGGAGAGGGCATCGGTCATCATAGTGAACGGCGGGACTGGCCTTGCTCCCCGGGACGTCACCATTGAGACGGTCGAGCCGCTCATCGAGAAGAGGCTGGAGGAATTCGGGGAGATCTTCCGTTGGTTGAGCTACCAAGATATCGGGTCTGCGGCCATCATGAGCAGGGCCCTGGCGGGGGTCGTCGGGGATCGCTTCGTGGCCTGCCTTCCGGGCGCACCAAAGGCAGACCGTCTCGCCGTGGAGAAGCTCCTCCTGCCCGAAATCGGCCACATAGTCCAGCAGCTCCAAAGGAAATCCGGGGACGAGGAGCACGGCCACTGATTGGGCTTGGCTTCGAAGAGGGTCTGCGGTCACTCGCCGCTCCCTTCCTCCCTACGCCACCGCTTCTTCTTTGGCGGTGGACGACCCTCCTCGAGGAGGAACCGCACGCAGTCAAAGAACTCGTTGATCTTCTTCTCAGCTGTGGATTTCAGGAGACGGGAGCCGACGCTGGCGATGGTCCCCACCACGGCGGCATCGGCGTGCCACTTCATCTGGGTCCCATCAGGTACTTCGGACAGCTCTACGTAGGACTCCACGTCCACCGCGCTGCCCCTCCCCTTGCCATGCGCCTTCAGCCCAGCATAGGTGGGCTCCTTTCGGTCGAAGACGGTGACTTCGAAGTCGAACTTCCCCTTGATGAAGGAGACGCCCACCTTGACTATCGCGCGATAGTGGTCCTGGTCATGTACTTCGAGGAGCTGGAGATCGGGCATGCAATCCTTCAGCTCATGGGGATCCATCAAGGCATTCCACACCTTCTCAAGGGGTGCCTTCACAGTGAACTCGCCTTCAAACTCCAACTTATCACACCTCCCTCTTTGATCCAGCAGCCATAGCCCCTGCAGGGACGGATTGGCCTCCGCTCACGCTTTGGTGGTTGATGATAGGCGGACTTCAAACTCAACGTCCCCAGGGGTGGAGATCCCACCCGTCCTCCCCCTCTGCTCCCTCGGTGGGGCCCGGACCATGTAACCCCCTTCCATGAAGATTCGAGATAAATAGCTTGTCCTCAGACAGCGGTCGAAGCTGACTCATAAGGGCGGCAGGACTGTAGGGTAACAGGAGAGTGATATATAGAGGGATTTCGATAGCCGAAAGCATGCCACACTACATCACCCTCATTCGGTGGACGGCACAGGGTATAAAGAACGTTAAGGACTCGCCCAAGAGAGCCCAAGCGGCTAGGGCAGCCATAGAGAAAGCGGGGGGGAAATGGCTTAGCTTCTACTATACCATGGGGGAGTACGACGCCGTAGCCATTGTGGAAGCCCCCAACGACGAGACCGCGATGGCCGTTCTCCTGGCCATCGGAAGCCAAGGCAGTGTTCGCACCACGACTCTCAAGGCCTTCCCGGAAGCTCAAGGGGCCAAAATTATCGGCGGGCTACCGTAGAGGTCCTGAGCGCCTGTCGTTTCAGTTACCCTTGGATAACCCTATTCGATCTCACTTCGAGACGGAAGTAGGGGAAGCGTCCGTCTGGTTGCGACCTTCCGGGGGTCGGTGAGGCCAATCAATCAGCTTTACCTTTGGCCTTGGCCGCCTCTCCCTTACGAGGAAGCTTTCGGCCATGCATATCGGCAACGACCTCGGCCATGATGCTGATGGCAAGTTCCCCAGGGGTAGTCGCACCGATATCAACGCCGATGGGAGCCCTCAGGCGCTTCAAGAAGGCCTCCTCAACGCCTCCAGAACGGAGTTCCTTCAAGCTCTGGGCCAAACGACGGCGGCTGGCGAGAAGTCCGACGTACCTCAGCTTTACCTGTGCCAAGCATCTCAGGTATTCTACATCATGGGCCCCCTTGGTCAAGAGGACAACGGAGTCCCTCTCCGAGAACGGGAACTGCCCGAGGTCGAAGTCTAGCTCATCGATCATGACATCGGGTTGGCTGGAGAGGACGGGCTTATGGTCGATCACCACGACCTCGAAGTCCAGGAGCTTCCCGATGCTGATCAGGTGGTCCTTAAGCTGGTCCTGTCCGCCTTCGCCCACGATAATCAGGCGATCGGGGGGAAGATAGGGTTCGACGTAGATTTCCATGACACCACCACAGTTGGTCTCCACGTGGATTTCGTCCCGACTCTGACTGGTGACGGTGCCCTTGACCGCGGATTCAACGTCCTCTAGGAAGACCTTGACGAGACGGGGTTCCCCCGTTTCCATAACCTCCCTGGCGACTTCCACGATGGGGCCATCAGGACAGGCACCACCAAGGGTACCGTACACCACCTTCTGATCTTTCGATATGACCATTTTGAAGCCTGGTTTCCCCAGAGAAGAGCCCGTTATCCGGACGACGGTGGCAACTGAGAAGGGTCGCCGTTCCTCCACCAACCTGCCCATTGTTCTGGCGAAGCCAAAGTCGTCCATGACCGCCTATTTAACCATTGGTTGAAATTTAATCTTTCCCGTGGCACGACCGCCCAACGGGACGCGCTATCCCTTTCAATTCGACGCGTCCTCGTCATCGCTGATTCTCTTGTTCGGAACATGGGAACCGTCGGAGGCAACGTTTCTCATGGAGATCCGGCTAACGCCCTGCCAGCCTGCGCGCTAGCCCTACAGGCCCGAGCTCGTCAGAGCACTGCATGCTTCAAGCTCGAGAAACACGCTGGCGACATTCCCATCGTTGGCGTCGCCGCAAATCTCATCCTTGATAATAAGGGCGCAGCGAAAACGGCGGGGTTGGGGCCGACGGCTGAAGGGCCGACGGCCTTGGAAGCGAAGGATGCAGCTGGCCACCTCATGGGCCGTGCGTCAGACGTCGCCGCCATCGACCGGGCCGCTGAACTCGCGGAGGAGATAGCGGACCCGGTATCGGACCTGCGCGGAGCTGCTGAGTCCAAGAAGTCGATGGTTAGGGCTTCGTCGTAACTGCCCATGGATGCCACGACCGCGTAGGTGTCCCGGGTGCCAAGATCCTTCAAACTGTCCAAGTTGTTGACTACGAGTTCCGCATCGGGGAAGGCTTCACCAGATGCGTCAGGCGTGGCAATGACCACGCGATAGCCCAGAGAGCGGCCCAGCGTGGACAGAAACTCACCCACTGGGAGCTGCCTACGATCAGAAGCTGTGGCCTGGGGTTGTTAGGTTCAACGAAGACGTCCATCTCATCACCACTTTCGCACGCCATGGCGTAGTCGATAAACCCCACAGCAGAGGGATTGGGCCCTGCCTCCTTGGAGAATCTCAGGAGTCTTGGTTGACCATCCGTCATAGCTGCCAGGCCCTCAGCGATGACGACAGACTGAGAGCATCCTCCGTCCACCCATCCTACCATCTTACCGTTGGACCGACCAAGAGCCTTGGATCCAGGCTCTCCAGAGGTAGGGGCCACGGCACGGCTCACCGTTGCAAAGGCGAAGGGCTCGTTTCGAGAGCGGAGTTCTTCAGCTAGGGAGAGGACATCGACCCGCGGGCGACCATACATGTGCCCCTGAGTGGAGGAGCCATTGGGATTGGGCTTGTCCAGATTGAAATCTGCTACCAAGGCCTCCAGGGTCTCCCCCTGATCTATTGCCTGCAGGACCCTCTCCAACTGCTCCTTGGTATCCAAATCGAGGAGTATGCCCGGGTCATTCACAGGCACTTCCTCGATGTCCTCCTGATGGTGCCCAAAGATGCCGCGACAACCAACATCCCCCGAGATGTCTTGGAGTTCCGCTGACAGCGACATGTCCAGCAGGACCGGGTTGCCTCGAACGCCCTGGTAGGTGGGAATGAGTATCTTGGCGTCCGATCCAGCTCTCCTCTTGATGAGGGCATCCATGGTATCCGGGGCCACGAACGGTTGATCCCCTAGGACTACGATGACGGCCTCAGAAACGGGGTCGACAGCTCGAAAACCTGCCTTCAGGGAGGTGCTCATACCTTTCGCATAGTCTCTGTTCAGGACAACGATCGCGTCTTTCAAGGACACACTGGCCCGCACCAGGTCGGCCTCATGGCCAAGGACCACTATGGTCTCCGCTACCATCGAGCGCCGGATGGTCTCAAGGACATGTTCCAGAAGTGGACGTCCCTGCAGGTGGATAAGGAGCTTGGACCGAGCCATCCTCGCTGAAGTCCCTGCAGCCAGTACGACAGCCGAAATCATGGAACCTTCCCGGGAGATCTCGGCGCGAAACTAGGACCCTACGACGGCCTAGCGCTATCCACGCCCCCTGCCCGGAGATGGCTGGTGTGGTGCAAAAACGTTGTGTGCTACCTAAGCACCGAAATCACGTCAAAGCCCATCTCCCTGCCAAGGGCTATCAGGTCTGCCCATAAGTCATCGTATACCTCATAACCGACTTCGAGGCTTCGAGCCCGGCTTCTCAAGGACCGCTCGCCTGGCAGAAGGACTTCGCTGAAGCCCGGGGCCGTGGCACAACCCTTCACTTCCCCTAAGTAACGGCCAATGTCCTCTTTGAAGTCTTCCATCGGGCGATAGGCCTGTACGTCCATGGCCAAGTAGAAGTCCCCCTTGTTGGCTGGGGGGTCCACGGTAATAGTCCCGACCACCTCTCTGCCGAGGGAAGCCCCGCTCAGCGCCGCCAGCATGGCGACGAACAAGCCCAGGCCGTAGCCCTTGGGACCCGCCATGGGAGTCAGCAGCCCGCGGAGGGCCTCTGAGGCGCTAGTGGTGGGCCTGCCCATAGCATCCAGGGCGGTGCCCGGTGGGATAGGACGGCCCTCCTCCGCAGCCTCCATGACCCTCCCCATGGACATGGCACATGTCGCCATGTCGAGGATGAAGGGCTCCTTCAGGGTCGGGAAAGCTAAAGCCATGGGGTTGGTGCCAAGAAAGGGCTCCAGGCCGCCAAAAGGATGAACGATGGCCTCGGTGGTGCTGGTGGCCATTCCAACGCAACCTTGGCGGGCGGCCCTCTCGGCGTAGTAGCCGCACATCCCCACGTGGTTGGCATTCGCCACGGCTACCGCCCCAATGCCCACTTCCCTGGACTTCCGAATGGCCATGTCCATGGCAAGTATGCCAACGTGCTGGCCGTAGCCCCCTAGGCCATCCATGACGGCCGTCGAATCTGTCTCCTGAATCACCTCGGGCATATTTCTGGTCCTGATGGCACCGCTCCTAGTGCGGAGCACCAGCATAGGGAACCTCATGAGGCCCTGGGAGGGATACCCCCTCAGGTCGGCCTCCGTCGTTACCTCTGCCACGCTGGATGCCTCACCGGTCCCTGCTCCAAGGGTGGTGAGCATGCCCACAACGAGAGCCCTCTCTTGCTCAGCCCTCAGCCTCATCCACCCGCCATGGGCGGGCCAGCATAAAAAACCCGATTAGGCGTAATCGGTGATGTCCTTCTCCCGGTGGACGAACCGCTTCCAGCGCTCCAGGTTGGGGAGCACGTGTGGGAGGATGCGGAGGGAGTAGTAGGGCGAGAGGATGGGGAAGCCCAGGATGTCTCCCAGGGTGACGAAGAGGTAGAGGGTGTCCACGTAGGCCTTCATCCTGTAGGCCTCAATGACGTGGTCATGAAAGAAGAGGCCGTAGAGCATGTCCTTCAGGGCACCCCAGAAGCCTGTACGCTTCTTGGGACCCGTCTCTAACTCCGTTGGGTACATCTCCTCCGCCAGCAGAAACCCCCTGGATGCTAGCAGCCAGGGCCGCCGATGTTGCCAGAGTCGTCTAGGCCCTTCCAGAACTCCTTCTTCTCCACGAATTTCTCGAGGTGCTCATCGGAGCAGAACCGCCTGAAATAACGGCGGACGGAAGGGTTGGATATGGGCTTTCCGCAGTAAGCGCAGGCCTTCGCCTTCATGTCGCTGTGAATAGACATTGCTATGATATAGGCCTTGTCCTCACCGTCTCCCGGTAGACAACCTTTATGAATCTTCATCGCCATCAAAGGTGAGATGAAGGAGGCAGCCCCTGTCAGGATACGCTTCATAGGTCGCTTTCCCTCCTTCATGGACCTCTGCTGCCGCAAGGCTCCCGACCCCCTCAGCCTGGTCGGGGAAGAGAAGCTTCTGCGGGAATTCCATCAGGAGCAGATGTCCGAGTATCCGCCCAGCATCCTGGAGAATCAGAGGGTGGCGGAGTCCCTCTTCGGGAGGCTTCTGGAGGACTTCCCGAGGGGAATAGCCGTAGAGGTGGTGGGGCAGGATACCTTCCGTGGAATGTACCTGAGCTGGAAGCACCATGTGAGAGGCGACTTCGCCATTCTGGTGGATGATCACACCTTTGGTCGAGGAACCTCCTATGAGACCCTTAAGACGACGGTGGAAGAGGGGCTGAGGTCGAAGGGCTTAGTTTAGAAGGCGCCCTCCCATGGGGAGCCCGATCAGTGCAGGTCGGGAGCAGCTTCGAAGATGTCGAGTTCCCGCAGTGCTCTCAGCTTCCAGGGTGGGATATCCTTAAAGAGGTAGGGCAGGAGACGAAGGGTGAAGACGGACTGCATGAAGGGCAGGCCGAGGATCTCTCCTAGAAGGACGAGGTTGATGGCATCCTCGTACTTCTTCTGTACGTTTACCATCTCCTTCCAGTAGTCAAAGAAGAACAGACCCCAGATGACCTCCTTGGCCTTCCCCAAGGTGGTCATGGGCTGCTTACCCGAGTCTCCGGACTCGTCCCCCTGAGCACCGACCATACCAGATGAACCATGCCTTCAGCGACTTAAAAAGCCTTCCACGGGTAACCAGCAGAGTCATCCTAAGTGTCTTAACCCCATACTCTCATGACAGGAGCATGGTGGAGGTGGACCCCCTCCCGGTGGTCATTGCATTCGCCGGCGTCCTCTTGGCTTTCTTGGCCGGGGGCAGCTATGTCAACAGGAAGAAGGCGGGATCTATGGCCAACAACCTCAAGTTGGCCTTTCTGAGCCTGGGAGCGACGAAGATTACGTGGATGGGGAGGGCGGTGTTCCGTTACGATGTGGACAAGCCTAAGGAGCCTTTCGCCGCAGTGGCGGCCATGACCCAGCTGCTGCCGCGTGACATGCCCTTCAGCTGGGCCGCTGCCGCCCTCATGGGGAAGAAGGACATGACCACCTTCAGGGCGAATCTGAAATCCCCTCCCAAGGTGGAGTTTGAGGCCTTTGTGGACGAAGGCTACGTGGGGCGGCGGATGCGAGAAGCCCTTGAGCGGAGCGACTGGGAGACCCTCAGACTGCCCGCAGGGAAGATGGTCGTGGCAGCATCGAGGCGGGACATGGCTGCCACAAGGAATCGGCTGACGAGGTTCGAGGAAAGCCTCGGGACCATGTGGCGGCTCTCCGCCTCCAAGCTGGAGCCTCACCTCACCGTCAACTTTCATCCCGGAGGGCCACCACAGCTTCACGAGGAGCGCGTGAAGACCATCCGGGAGGTAGCAATGACCCTAGTGGCAGACTAGGGATGCTTCGTTCTGAGTGGTTGGCCGGTGAGCAGGGGTGTTGATCGGGGCACATGTACACCGACCGAAACTGCGGGAGGCCAACAACTGAATCCTCGAGCGTCGACGACTCCTGCGTCTAATGGCAGACCAAGTCCCTGAGGGAGTCCAGGAATGCGTCCAGATCCTGACCCTCCAGCCGTCCCCGCAGCTCCATGCGGAGGAGTCTGCTGGTATAGGGGCAGCTGAAATCCATGGACACCATGGGCATGGGTCTCCGCCGAAGGAACCCGTGGTACACCTCGCCCTTCTCAACCCTGGCCTCGTGGCCCCCTATGGTCATCTTCTTCATGAGGACCATCCGCGGGGGCCGTCTCCTCCTCTCCTTCTCGGACGCAAAGATATGGAGCTCGTAGGCCTTCATGGCCCCCTCATCGTACATCACGTAGGTGCAGTCGCCATCGACCACCCAGAGGTTCTCCCCGACCATACGAGTACGGTTGACCTCTGGAAGGGATCGACCCGTCTCAAGCCGCCACCTCTCAGGCAGTTGAACCTGCATGAAGTTGGCGATACCAGCAAAGAAGTTGGAGGCCATGATGGTGTGGGTGTGCCTCTCCTCCTTCGGTACCTCGTCCTCCTTCCGCAGCTCGTAACCCTTGGGCATCTAGTAGACCCACCTCTCCCTGCAGGCTCTCCTCTTCCAGAAGGGGAGCTCGTCGAAGACGTAGGGCAGCAGCTGGAGGGTGTAGTAGGATGTGTGGAGCGGGAGGCCCAGGAGCTCGCCCACGGTGAGGGCCAGGAAGACGTCGGTGTTCCTGATGCTCTCCGCTCTCAGGTTCTGCTCGAAGTCGAAGACGAAGAGTCCGTACAGCACGTCCTTGAGATTACGACTCCACGGTTGCTTCTGCCGGGTTTCACCCTCCATAGTCCACCTACAGCTCGTCCCAGAAGGGGGGTGTGTATGAGAACATGTCCTCCGACACCCTCCGGATGCTCTCCAAGCCAATGACCTCCTGGGGGTACAAGGGAATGAAGGAGCGGACTAGGTCGCCGAGGTCGGCCTTGATTTCCTTCATGTAGCCCAGCTGCTCCTGGAACTTGTTCGTGAGATATCCCTGGGGGTCTTCGTCCTTGAGAGGAGGCTCCGACATGACGGTATTGACGACGACACCCCCGACGGGAATGTCGAAGCCCCTGACCATCCGGATGAATCGCTTGACCACCGCGATGGGCAGGGACAGGGGCAGGGTTACGAAGAAGAAGGCGGTCTGCTCCGGATCCGTGAGGACCACCTTGGCCTCCTTGAAGCGCCTGTTCATATCGAGAAGGTCCGCCAACATCGGATCCTTCCTGATCTCCTCCTCCACCTTCTCCCGCCGGAAGGCCAGTTTGAGGCGCATCTCCAACGCCTCCTTTCGAGATTGGATCATGCGGCCGAGCCAGAGGCCATAGATCTTGCTGAGGCCTATCAGCCGGACCGCGTTGGCCACGGCCGCGGTGTCGAATATGATCCTGTCGTACTCCTCCCCCTTCTGGAGGATGATGTCCACCATCTTGTCGAACATGGCGCTCTCCTCGAAGGCGGGGTTCGTGGCGGCGATCTCGATGAAAGGCCTGGCGTCCAGGGGGATGTCGGCCCACTTCAGGAAGTCCCGCACCCTCTCGCCAATCCGCTCCCTGTACTTCTCCACGGCGTCCTTGATCTCCACCTCCTGGGCAAGGAGACGGTTGGAGCCGTCCACCGGCTTCGGAAGCCCCCCTCGAAGATCCACGTCGAAGAGGCTGGAGAGGGAGTGGACGGGGTTCAGGCTGGCCACGAGGACCCTCTCCCCCTGTTCAGCAAAGCGCAGGGCCAGACCAGCGGCGGCAATGGTCTTACCCACACCTCCCTTGCCGCCCGTGAAGATGTACCTCAGTTTGGGCCTTGGCTCCAAGAAGTCCTGCAGGGCAGAGCTCATTCGTAATCCTCCTAGACCACCAACCTTCCGCTGACCAGGTCATCCGCCACCTGGGCGATCATGTCCATCCCCTTGGGCTCCCTAACGTACATGGGCAGGGTGGCCACCACCAGGTCACCAAACTTCTCCTTTATCTCCTTGATGTAGGGCTCCTGAGCCCTCACCCTGTTCCTAAGGAACTCACTCACCTTGGGCGAGTCCATCAGGTCCCTAGGGTAGACTTGGTTGAGGATGAGGCCGGAGAGGGTGATGTGGAGCCTCTGGAACATCCCCAGGGCCCTCTCCGTGTCCAGGATGGCCATCCTCTCGGGGATGAGGACCATGAAGAAGGCCGTTCGTTTCCGATCGGTCAGCATGTCGGTGAAGGTGGTGATCTTGCCCTTGATCTCCATCAGCTCCTTCAGCACCTCGTCCCCCGCCTCGAGCTTCTGGCCTCGAAGGGTGGCGGCTACCGCCTCGAACTCCTGGGCCTTCTCCCTCGCTTCGGTTATCTTCTCCACCCAGCGGGAGAGAATCTCAGCCATGGCCACCATGCGTACTCCGTGACCGAAGGGTGGCATGTCGAAGACGTAGAGGTCGTGGTCCTTCTGGGCCACGAGGTCCGCCATGGCATCATAGGTGGCGGACTCGTACATGGCGGGCTCCGCCGACGTGGAATCGATGTACTCGTCGATCTCCCCCGGCAGCTCGTCGAGGCCATACATGGTCAATATCCTCTGCTTGACGGACGCCTGGTAGTCCGCTACCCTCCTGTCAGCGTCTATCTCCACCACATTGAGGTTGGAGGCCATCTGTACCAGGCCCTTGCCGAAGATGTCCTTCTCAAATATATCGCTGAGGCTGGCCTGGGGATCTGTGCTGAAGCAGAGGGTCTTCCTGCCGTCCTTCTGGGAGTACCAGTAGGAGAGGGCGGCACTGCATGTGGTCTTCCCAAGGCCTCCCTTGCCAGCAAAGACCACGATTTCTGGGGTGCCTTGCTTCTGGAAGAAGGGACCTATACCTTCCTGTGCCATGATTCCACCTCAGGATGTGAAGACGGTGTCGGTGACGTCCCTCTCCCGGAATACCCGCTGCTTCCACTGCTTGATGTTCGGGACCGCGTACGGCAGGATGCGGAGGGAGTAGTAAGGCGGTAGGATGGGAATGCCCAGCATGTCTCCCAGAGTGACGAACATGAATAGGTGCTCAATGTACATCCTTGTCCTCAGGGCAGCGGTCACGTGGCCGTGAGCGGCCATGCCGTAGAGGATGCCCTTGACCACGGACTTCATATCGGACTTCTTCTCCCCTTCGGCCTTCTCCTCGGCCTTCTCCTCCTGACCTTCTTCTTCCTTCTTCTTGAAGAGGCCCATCTGTACCCTCTTCTGTTGAATGTCATCGGAGACTAAAAGAGTTTCCACCGCCGTTCTCACTGGATTGGATCCCAAATCTGCCGCAGGAGTCCCACCTAGACAGCTTGCGCTGAGGACTCCAAATGGGGAAGGGAGAGGAGGCGGAAGGAGCCCCTCGCTATCCCGGACCTTACTCCTGCTCCTCCTCCTCGCCGCCACCGTTGGCAGCGACCGCCGGTGCGGGTGCTCTTGACTCCTTGTAGCTCCTCCAGTAGCTCGTGTAGACGAGGTAGGCCATGTAGAGGCCCACGATGAAGAGGACCGCTCCAATGAGGACGAAGCCCCAGTTGAAGGCTGTCGCGACGGCTGGGTATGCACTCAGTGGGGGCCGGTTCGCAACCTTTCCGACGCCGACGCCCGTGAGCAGGTCCGTCACAGTGTTGAAGAACTCCATGGACTCGTAGATGAGAGCAGCCAGCGTGGTAATCGTCATGAAGGTGCCCGTTATCAGCGTGGGCTTCGAGAGGGTTCTGGAACGTACAAGGTGGATTGAGACGAGCATCAGGGCAAGCCCGGCGAGAAGCTGGTTTGAGCCGCCGAAGTAGATCCAGAGATTCCACCAGCTACCCGTAATGGCGAAGCCCCAAGGAATGAGCAATCCCAGGAACGTGGCGACGTACTTGTTTCCTAGAGGCCGAGCGAGTCCAGTGGCGAACAGCTCCGCGGACACCATGCGCCAGAACCGTGTCACCAGGATCTGGACGCTGAGGGCATAGATGACCAGGGTAAGGCCGAAGAAGACCGTGAGGTTCGAGGTGCCGAGCCATCCCAGCCAGTTTTCCGTCAGTATGACAGAGCCGCTCACCCAGCCTCCGACATTGCTGCTGGTGGGCAGCAGGCCTGGAACCACCATGAAGGCCGCCAGGGACGCCGTCCCCAGGAGGCCCTCCGAGAGCATCGCTCCCGCACCCACAGGCTTCGCGTCCGTCTCAACGTCCAGCTGCTTGGAGGTCGCCGAGGTGCTCACGAGGCTGTGCCATCCAGAGATCGCACCGCAGGAGATGGCGACGAACAGGATCGGCCACAAAGGCCCTGCCGCTGACAGGAATCCACGGAAGGCGGGCTGCTGCATGGTGATGGCCTCGCCGCCGAAGGTGGGCCATATGGGGGTCAGAAGGGTTCCAATGACGATGAACAGAACGGCGATGAAGGCAGGGAAGAAGGCGACGTAGACTGCTGGCTGACCGAAGCTCGGCATGGGCAGGAGGGCGCCCACGGCCAGGATTATTAGCACGAGGAAGGCGAAGAACGCTATCCCCCAGCCGGGATCACCGGCAGTCACGTAGCCGAAGAAGCCCAGGAAGCCCGCATCGGGCCAGCCCACAAGGGCGCCGATGGCGATGCTCGCAACGACTACCAGGAGGGCGATGGTCGTGACGGCGAAGATGTTCATCCTGACCTTGAACAGCAACTGGCCGATGACGAAGGCACCGACCAGGATCAGGACAGTGGCGATGAAGGTGCCCGGGAAGATGACGAAGAAGAGGGAGATCAGGTAGATGAAAACGGCGGATATGATGATGAGGTAGAACAGGATGAAGGTCAGCAGTACGGTCCTTCCCCTGGGACTCGCCAGCTGGTACGATATCGGACCGAGGGACTTGCCCTCGCTACGAACCGACATCATTATGGATCCATAGTCGTGCATCCAACCGATGAAGACGTTCCCAAACACAAGCCAGAGCAATGCTGGTAGCCAGCCAAACTGCATGGCTATGAACGGTCCGAGGATGGGGCCCAGGGCCGCTATCCCTTTGAACTGGGTGCCCCACAAAACGTATCGACTGACGGGGAAGAACTCGACGCCGTCCATGTACATGTGGGAAGGCGTGGTCCTTTCAGCGGCGGTCTTCCAGACTTTTCTGTCGTACCACTTGGCATATGCGAAGTAAGTACCTGCATACATTCCGATGGCTATGAAGAACCACCAGAAGGGAGAATCCCAAACGCTTGGCGTATCTCCACCTCCTCTCCTTTGCGGTCAGGCGGCAACCCGCCCCTCCGCTGCCGTGTATTGGATGAACTCTATATAATCTTTATGTCACGCCTGAACATGTCTCACTTGGACA
>CAYFYB010000031.1:0-16598 GCA_964347345.1 uncultured Methanomassiliicoccales archaeon
CTGGCGTAGTCCGGTAGAGCCAGCCGTGTTCCCTCGACTCCCCTTCATCGACGATAGCTAGGAGGTCGACGTCCGAGAAGGGCGTCTCTGCTTCCCGGGCGAGGGAGCCATAGGCGGCGACGTAGAGGAGGCTTTCTCCATACTTGCGCTCGAGCTCGGAGACCACTCGGGAGACTATGGACTGGAACTCCTCCCGACTCAGGGGGGTAAGCATGACGGCAACCATAGAGAGCGACTCTATAAAACGACCGCAGGGTGGACGAAAGTTAGATTATCATAGGAAGGCCATCCTTGGGCGTGGGAAAGTCCAGAGAGGCGGAGACACCCATGGGCAAGCTGGTGGAGCTGGCGAAGGCCCTGAAGGGGACCCGCAGCAGGTTGGAGAAACGCCGCCTCCTGGTAGAGTTCCTCCGGCGGCTTCCTCCCAAGGAGATCCCTCCGGCCGTGCTCCTGATAACGGGGAAGGTCCTACCGGAGTCTGAGACCCGAGCCCTAAATGTGGGCTGGGTCACCATCAGTAAGGCTCTCCGTTCCTCCCGCCAGGCCACCCTCGTCTCTGGGGTGCTCACGATTCCTCAGGTCTTCGCCACGTTTCGTGAGATTGCAGGAGCCACGGGTAAGGATTCAGTGCTGAAGAAGCGTCGCCTGTTGCAGGCTCTCTTTGCCCAGGCGACGGAGGAGGAGAGGGACCTCCTGCTACGCTCCGTCTCCGGTGAGATGCGCATCGGCGTGAACGAAGGGGTCCTCTTGGAAGCCCTAGCGGATGCAACCCAGACCGACATTGAGCTGGTCCGCCGTGCCAACATGTTCATGGGAGACCTCGGCAGGACAGCTTTGGTCGCCATGACGGAGGGCCCCGCTGGCCTTCAGAAGGAGGACCTGAAACTCTTCATCCCCATCAAGCCCATGATGGCGGAGATGGCCGATGGCCTGGAGGAGGTCTTCCATGAGCATTCCGATGGCACGGCCCTGGAGTACAAGCTGGATGGGGCACGCATTCAGCTTCATAGAAAGGGAGGCCGGGTACGGATCTTCAGTCGGCGGTTGACGGAGGTGACGACCAGCCTACCGGAGGTCGTGGAATGGGCCCAGGGCTTCAGAGGGGGAGACCTGCTGGTGGAGGGTGAGGTGGTAGCGGTAGACGATGTCGGTAGGCCTCTGCCCTTCCAAGACCTCATGAGAAGGTTCCGCAGGGTCCACGATGTGGAGGCCCTGGCGAAACAGATACCCCTCGAGCTCTACCTCTTCGATGCCTTAGTCATGGACGGCAAATCCTTGATCGACTCGCCTTACACGGCCCGCTGGAAGGCGCTGGAGAAGGTCGTGGGGAAGGAGCTCCTCGTCCCTAGGCTGCTCAAACCGGGAAGAAAGCAGGGTGAGGCGTTCCTGCAGAAGGCTCTGGCAGCAGGCCACGAGGGCCTCATGGCAAAAGACCCCCAGAGTTCATACACGCCGGGGAAGCGGGGGAAGCGTTGGCTGAAGGTCAAGCTTGCTGAGACCTTGGACGTGGCCATAATCGCCGCCGAGTGGGGCCACGGACGACGGAAAGGCTGGCTGAGCAACTATCACCTGGGCGTGCGAGGCCGAGGGGGTGTCTTCCAAATGATCGGGAAGACTTTCAAAGGGTTAACGGACGAGGAATTCCAGGAAATGACCCGGAGGCTCCTGGAGCTGAAGGTCAAGGAGACGCCCTACGTAGTCTACGTGAAGCCCAGTGTGGTGGTGGAGGTGGCATACAACGAGATTCAGAAGAGTCCTCACTACAGGTCTGGTTTTGCCCTCCGTTTTGCCAGGATCACCCGTATTCGTGACGACCTCTCCCCAGAGGATGCAGATACCATGGAGAGGCTTAGGGGTCTCTACCAAAGGCAGTTTGAGAGGAAGGGCACCCTCGGGGCGTGAGGAAGGGTAATGGGCTCCGAATACGGAGTGAGGCTTAAGAAGAAGGCCGGCCTACGCGGGTCACCTTCCCCGCGGGCCCCGGTCCGCTGAAGGCGTAGACATCCCAGAACTGAGTCATTCGACGAGTGTGCATCGAAATGGATAGGACATATCGGGGAGCAGGCAGACCAGACCCTTCGAGCTCTGGCCCCCTCACGGAAGGGGTCAGGATACTTACGGGGGATCCCAGGAGGGCAATCCTCAAGCTCTCCCTGCCCATGATAGCGGCCTTCTCCATCCAGACCATCTACAACCTGGTGGATGCCATCTGGGTCTCCGGCCTAGGCGCCGACGCTCTTGCCGCCGTGGGGTTCTTCTTTCCCTTCTACTTCATGTCCCTGGCCATCGGGATGGGTCTGGGGGTCGGTGGTGGAGCCGCCATCTCCCGCCGGATAGGCGCCAAGGACAGGGAGGGCGCCGATAGAGTAGCGACCCATACCCTTGCCTTAACGGTCATACTGGCCATCGTCCTGGCCATCCCCCTTTTCGTTCTCGCTGAGGCCATCTTCACCTCCATCGGTGCTGGTCGGACCACAGGGTTGACGGTGGCGTATGCCCAGGTGATGTTTGGCGGCACTTTCATAGTATTCTTCCCGAGCGTGGCAAATGCGATTCTCCGGGCCGAGGGAGATGCGAAGAGGTCCATGTACGCCATGGCCCTCGGTTCTGGGCTTAACATTGTGCTGGACCCTATCTTCATATACACCCTGGGTCTGGGCGTCGCCGGAGCAGCATGGGCCACACTGATTTCCCTGGGGGTCACCTCCCTCGTGATGGCCAACTGGATGTTCCTCAGGAAGGATACCTACGTGTCCTTCGCCTTCCGGGGCTTCAGGTTCAGGGGCGCCATATTGAAGGACATCTTCGGTGTAGGTCTTCCAGCGTCGGTCATGTTCCTCACCATGTCTCTGACGCTCTTCATCATGAACCTCATCATCGTGAACCTAGGAGGAACCGATGGAGTAGCCATCTTCGCAACGGGCTGGAGGGTCGTAACACTGGCTACCCTTCCCGTGATCGGGATCGGTACTGCCATGGTATCCGTAGGAGGTGCAGCCTTCGGGGCTCGAGACCAGGAGAAGCTGAACACGGCGTTCATGTATGCCATAAAACTGGGATTGCTCATCGAGATCCCCGCGGCCATCGTCATCCTCATCTTCGCCCCTCAGATTGCATCGATTTTCACGTGGGCGGAGGACGCAGCCCGCATAGGGCCTGACCTGGTACTCTTTCTCATGATTACGGCCATCTCGTATCCAGCCGTGGCCTTTGGTCCGGCCTCGTCCTCCATGTTCCAAGGTGTTGGGAAGGGCATGAACGCGTTGGGGGTGACCATAATCCGGACCGTGATACTGACACCGCCCCTAGCAATCCTCCTCGCATACCCAGTGGGCTTAGACCTGCCCGGAGTGTGGTGGGGCATCGTCTCCGCCAATGCCGTGGGCGCCTTAGTCGCTTTCCTTTGGGGGCGACACTTCATCCAAGGGGTTGGAGACCTTACTGGGGTCGAGAGAGCCAAGGGAGAAGAGGCTCCCACGAGGGTGCCCTAGCTGGGCGTTGGCGTGTGAAGCCGGAGTATCCCGTCGCGTCACCCTATCAGCCCGTGGATGGGGCAAATTCCTTTAACTTTGCCAGCATGGTTCTGAAGGATTGCTATGATGCCTAGAGCCATCTGGTCAGGAGCCATCGCCTTTGGCCTCGTCAACATCCCCGTCAGGCTCTTCACTGCGACTCAAAGGAAGGACATATCTTTCCGCAGCCTCCACGCCAAATGCAACACGCCCCTGAAGCGACCCTATTACTGCCCTAAGTGCGAGGAGCAGGTCGCCTTCGGGGAGACCAATAAGGGATACGAGTATTCCAAGGGCCAGTTCATTATTCTGACCGACGAGGACTTCGACAAGGTCCCTCTCGAAACCAGCAAGGCCCTCGAGGTGCAGGGCTTCGTCGACCGGGAAGAGGTGGATCCCCTCTTCCATGAATCGAGCTACTTCCTTGCGCCCACGGAGACCAGCGTCAAGCCCTTCGAACTCTTCCGACAGGCCCTGGATCTCACGAACAAGGTGGCAGTGGCGCAGGCAGCCATCTGGAAGAAGGAGCAGATCGTGACCATAAGGCCTCGAGGCAGCCATCTTGTACTTTCCACCCTCTACTACCAGGACGAGGTCAGAGAGCCTCCGGAGGTCCCCATGGACAAGGTCGCCGTCTCGGAGGGGGAGGTGGAACTCGCCCTAAGCCTGATCAAGGCCTTGACCATGCCCTTCGACTCCAGCGAGTTCAGGGACCGCTACCGGGAGGCCCTCCTAGAGGTCATCCAGGCCAAGGCCGATGGCAAGGAGATCGAGGCGCCTAAGGTTGAGAAACGGGAGACCCCCGAAGACCTGATGGCAGCTCTGAAGGCGAGCCTACAGGCCATCGAGAAGCAGGCGTGACATGCCCTTCCCCAAGGGGCCCATCAAGCCCATGCTAGCAGTGCCACGGACGGACCCCTTCGACTCCGACGACTGCGTCTATGAGGTCAAGTGGGATGGGACCCGGGTCATCGCCTTCCTGGATAAGGGCAGAAAGTTCCAGAACCGACGGCTCAGGGACATCGCCTACCGCTACCCGGAGATACAGCCCAGAGTGAGGGGTCGGGTCGTGCTGGACGGTGAGATCGTCGTCCTGCGTCAGGGGAAGCCCGATTTCAGCCTGCTGCAGCAGCGGGAGCACGCTGGGGACGAACTGAAGGCCGCCCTCCTGGCGAAGGAGTGGCCAGCCACCTTTGTGGTCTTTGACATTCTCCACTGGGAGGACCAAAGCCTCCTGCGGATGCCCCTGCAGGAGAGACGCCGTTTTCTGGAGGAGGTCCTGGAGCCCGGAGGAAACGTCTACTTGAGCGAGGAAATTCGAGGACAAGGGGTCGCTTTCTTCCAAGCCGCTAAGGAGAAGGGCCTTGAGGGCATCATGGCCAAGCGGTTGGACAGTCCCTACGAGCCCGGGAAGCGAGTCCCCTACTGGATGAAGATCAAGACCTACAATGCCCTGGACTGCGTGGTCTGTGGCTTGACGGAGGGCATGGGTTGGCGGTCGGACCTGTTCGGCGCCTTGGTCCTGGGGGCATACAGTGACGGTAAACTCCACTTCCTGGGGAAGGTGGGGACGGGCTTCGATGAAAGGATGATGAGAGAGATTGCGGATCTGAGCCGACCGCTGGTGGGACGATGCCCGTTTGCGGAGAAGCCGAAGGTGGAACCCGCCGTCAGAGCCTGGTTGAAACCTCGGTTAGTCTGCGAGGTCAAGTACCTGGAGTTCACCCAGGAGGGGAGGCTTCGAGCCCCCGTCTTCCTGCGGCTCCGCCCCGGAGTGGAGCCTGAGGACTGCGTACTGCCCTCGAGTTATCCGGGAAAATAGTTATAGATGCGGACTGATGGTCAGCCGAGGGAGAAGCATGAAGGTTGAGAACATAAAACGCATCTGCGTTCTCGGGGCCGGAACCATGGGGGCCGGGATAGCCCAGACCTGCAGCCAGGCCGGCTACAGCGTCACCATGATGGACCTGACGGAAGAGCTCGTGGAGGGGGGCTTCAAGCGGATCCGAACACCACTGGAGAAGAGGGTCCAGAAGGGCAAGATGACCCAGGATGAGGTGGAGGGCATCATCAGCCGCATCAAGGGGACCACCAGCCTTTCCGAGGGCGTCAGAGACGCTCACTTCGTCATCGAGGCCGTATATGAGGACATGAAAGTGAAGAAGGAGGTGTACCGGGAGATCGACAAGGCCTCCCCGCCGGAGGTCGTGTTCGCCTCAAACACCTCGTCCCTCAGCATCACAGAGATGGCCGCTACCACGTCGCGGCCGGAAGGCTTCGTGGGAATGCACTTCTTCAATCCAGCGCCGGTGATGAAGCTCGTAGAGGTGATCAGAGGCTCTGAGACCTCCGATGAGACGGTGGCCCTGACCATGGACCTCAGCCGAGGGCTGGGGAAGGAGCCCGTGGAGGTGAAGGAGTCGGCTGGCTTCCTGGTTAATCGATTGCTGGTCCCGATGATGAACGAGGCTTTCAACCTCCTCATGGAGGGCATCGCTACCGCGGAGGACATAGACAAGGCCATGAAGCTCGGGACCAACATGCCCATGGGGCCCTTCGAGCTGGCGGACTTTACTGGGCTGGACGTTGGCCTGGCCGTGATGGAGGTTCTCCATCGGGAGACGGGGGATCCGAGGTTCCGCCCGTCCCCCCTCCTGCGTCAACTTGTTCGAGCCGGTCGCTGGGGTAGGAAGGTCGGCAGGGGCGTGTACGATTACAGAGGCGAGTAGGATGGCCTCCCGGCACGTGAGACTGGAGGTGGAGGACGGCCTGGCTATAGTGTACATCGACCGTCAGGAGGCCCTCAACGCCTTGAACACTCAGGTGCTGGAGGAACTTAGAGAGGTCCTGAGGGGGTTGGAAGAGCGGGACGACGTGCTGGTCCTAATCCTCACTGGAGCCGGGGACAGGGCCTTCGTGGCTGGAGCAGACATCAAGGAGATGCTGCCGATGGAGCCTGTGGAGGCGAGGCGCTTTGCATCCCTGGGTCACGAGATAACCCGAACCCTGGAGAGGATGCAGAAGCCTGTCATCGCCGCCATCAACGGTTACGCTCTGGGCGGGGGCTGTGAGCTGGCCCTAGCCTGCGACATCAGGATAGCCTCCGAAAAGGCGCGGATGGGACTGCCAGAAGTGGGCCTGGGTATTTTCCCCGGGTTCGGCGGAACCCAGCGCTTGACGCGGCTGCTAGGACGGGGACGGGCCTCGGAGATGATCTTCACGGGAGAGCCGGTGGATGCGGAGATGGCAGCCCGCATTGGCCTGGTCAACAGGGTGGTGTCCCACGAGACCCTTATGGAGGAGGCCAAGGCCCTTGGGAAAAAACTCACGGAGCGGGGCCCCCTTGCCTTCAAGTTGGCCAAGGCCGCCATTCTACAGTCTCAGGAGACGGGCCACTCCGCTGGCCTGGACTACGAGTTGGAAGCTTTCAGCCTTATATTCTCCACTGTGGACAAGGAGGAGGGCTTGAAGGCCTTTACAGAGAAGAGAAAGCCCGAATTCAAAGGGGCGTAGCTCAGGTTGTACTCTCAAACTCCTCCTGCAGGTCGATGATGACCTGTTCGAGGACCTCCTCGAAGGTGGAACTCCTGTATTCCCTGATGCCGCCCAGCTCACTCTGCACCCTGGCGATGTAGGTGTTGGAGGTCTTGAGGAACTCCACATTGCAAAGGGACTCTTCCACCGTCATCCCTTCGGCCTCTGGATTTCTTCTTCTGGCGGTAGGTCATCTTTGAAGTATATATAAGAATTGTGGGGCTGTGGTCAGGATTTGGAAAAGTGGGCTGGCACGCTGGTTCCTCACCTTTAGGGGTCATGAAGTGACAGAGTTTGCGCTGTAGAGTGAGGCAGCATTCTCTGACCCCCCAGGAAGGTTTATCTACGTACTATGGCGTCAAGAAAAGTCTCACAAGAACCTAGGGGTCGATCCATGGGAAACATCAGGCCTACGTACATCAAGAGGGTCGCGCTAGAACTGACAAGGCTCTTTCCAGAACAGTTCACTGAAGACTTCGAACACAACAAGAAGGTTGTAGCGGAGCTGACGGACGTGAGTTCTCCCACCATGAGAAACAGGATTGCAGGGTATGTCACCAGATTGAAGAAGATGCGGGAGACATGACAGCCCAATCGGAAGTCCGGGGACCTTTTGAGGCGGCGCTGTGAAAGAGGCGATACTGACAAAGGACCTGACGCGGGTCTTCACCAGCAAGCGACGTCGTTTTCAGCGAAAGCAAGGCCCTCCCAAGGAAGAGGTCGTGGCCCTGGATTCCGTGAACCTGAGCGTCGCTGAAGGAGAGCTTTTCGGGCTCCTCGGACCTAACGGTGCGGGCAAGACCACTCTCATCAAGATCTTGGCGACCCTTCTCCTGCCCACCTCGGGCGAGGCCTACGTTGCAGGTTACGATGTGAGCAAGGACCCCTTTCCTATTAGGAAAAAGATAAACATGGTATCAGGCGGCGAGACCTCAGGTTACGGTCTACTGACCACGCGAGAGAACATCTGGATGTTCTCACAGTTCTATGGCATACCCTCGGGACGCGCGAAGGCGGAGATCGACCGCCTGATGAAGGAGTTTGGTCTATGGGACCGGAGGGACGCAAAGGTCAGGACCATATCCACCGGCGAGCGGCAGAAGATGAACATGGTCAGGGGCTTTGTGACGAACCCTGAGATAATCTTCCTGGATGAGCCCACCCTCGGACTCGACGTCAACGCTGCCAGATCCATAAGGCAGTTCATCAAGAGCTGGATCCGGGAGCAGACCGGCAAGACAGTCCTCCTAACGACCCACTACATGATGGAGGCCGATGAGCTCTGCGACCGGATCGCAATCATAGATCGTGGTCGCATCTTGGCTTGTGACACCCCTGAGAGGCTCAAGAGGCTCATAAAGAGGGAAGTCACACTGAAGATCGAGACGAATCCCCTCAGGGACACCAGCATATTCCGTCTGATTCCGGGGGTGAAGAACTTCGCCGTCTCTGAGAACGCGAAGATGAGTAACATGACCGTGACCTTCATCCTAGAGGATGAGGCCCCAATAGCGGACATAATGTCGGAGATTCTCAAGCAAGGCAGCAAGGTCCACTCCCTCAGGAAGACGGAGCCAACTCTGGAGGAGGTTTTCATCAGCCTCGTCGGGAGGGGACTGGGATGAAGGCCGCTCTCTCCCTCAATCTGAGAGCCCTGGTGGGAAGGGCCTATCCGAGAGTCATCGGCGCCCATCGAGAGATCAGTTGGATATTCTTCGAGACCTTCCTTCCCCTCCTCACCATAGCCGCATACGTCTACATCTACACCGCCCTGGGGGTGCCCCAGTTCATTGGATTCGTCATTCTGGGCGGGACCATGGTGGCCTTTTGGATGAACATCCTCTGGAGCATGGCGGCCCAGCTGTACTGGGAGAAGCAGATCGGAAACCTCGAACTCTACATGATGGCGCCGATGTCCAGGATGGCCCTCCTGGGGGGCATGGCAGTAGGGGGTGCGGTGATGACCTCTACCCGTGCTGCATCCACCCTGATACTGGGCGTGCTGATCTTTCGGGTAAGTCTCGTGGTCCTGGACCCCCTCCTGCTTCTGGCCATCTTCCTTACCACCCTCATCGCCCTGTATGGAATGGGCATGATGTTTGCCTCCGTATACCTTCTGTACGGCAGGGAGGCATGGCATGCTGCCAGCCTCATGCAGGAGCCGATCTTTCTCGCCTCAGGCTTCTACTTCCCCATCAGAATCTTCATGCAAGCCCTGGGTCCTGGCGGCTTCTGGGTTGCCACGGGGGCCTCCATCATCCCTATGACCCTTGGACTGGACGCCATGAGACAGCTCCTCTTCCCGGATCTTCTGGGCTTCGGCCTCCTCGAGCCGTACTTGGAGCTGTACATACTCTTGGGTCTGGCGCCCCTCTTCCTTCTCCTGGCGAGGGGATTCCTGGCATACCTGGAGAGGCTTGGAAAGGAGGAAGGGAGGCTGACGCTACGCCATCAGTAGCCGAACACTGGAGGGCCCTCAGAACGGGAGCCTGGTTGGGTTGGCAGTATAGTTCGAACTGGACAGACCCTTGGCTCTTCGCCATCTATTCAGTAATAAAGCCCGTAGCGGGAACCCTCATTCTAGTCTTCATGTACTACTTGGCCCTCTTCGCGGGGGGCGGCGCGGGACCCGAGATGCTGGCCTACATCTACGTTGGCAATGCTTTCTACATGTTCGTCTTCCAGGCCTTCTTCGGCCTTTTCGAGGTTATCCAGGGGGACAGGGAGTGGTTCCAGACCATTCGATACATCTACATATCTCCGGTAAGCTACTACGCCTATGTTGCGGGGAGGGGGGCCACCCAGATGGGTGTGGCCGCCTTCGGCATCTTTATCGTCCTCCTCTTCGGTCGGTTCTTCCTGAACATTCCCATCGGCCTCACCTTAGGAGGGCTACCCTTCTTCCTGGTCATCCTGCTCCTGGGCGCCCTGTGTACAGTGGCCATTGGGGTGGCCCTGGCAGGGGTGACCTTCCTCACGGCAAGACATGGAGGAGGCATGAGCGAGGGGGTGGCCGGCATCTTCTACGTGTTTTCTGGAGTAATCTTCCCCCTTTCCGTTCTCCCCGCCTGGGGACAGGTCATCGGTAGGTACGTCCCCCTGACGTACTGGTTTGAGGGCCTCAGGAGGTCCCTGCTGTCCGTCCGTCTCGGCGATCCATTCCTCCTGGCGATTCCAGACATCCTCCTGGTGATCTACCTCGCGGCGGCGACGCTGATCTTCTTCCTTATCTCCCTCGGTGTTTTCCGATACGCTGAACACCTGGCAAGAAGGAAGGGCAAGATTGACATGACTACGGCTTACTAGCGGTCCGCCGCCTTTTCTTCGCTTCCTGGAGGTAGGGGAACCGGAGGATGCGGCCACAGCCCTTGCAGGTGATGATGACCCTCGTGTGTCGCACTCTGACGGAGGCGCTTGTGCCGGGGTCCAGGTAGGCCCCGCAGCTCCTGCAGATAGACCTTCTGTGAGGGCTGGGAAGAGGCACGTTGTATCGCATGCCAATTCGGCGGGCTAGCTGAGCATACCTCGTCGCCCTCGGAAGGTTTCCCCTGACGGCCTCCTCCTCCGCCAGTCCGAAGAGGATCTCAATCCTCTCCCTCGCAATCCTCCTTTCCAGGCCCTTCCTTCTCCTAGGCATCGCTCCCCCAACGGCTCAAAGCCATAAGACTTGAGAAGCTTTATCCTAAGGCCTCGTCTAGGTCTCATCATGAGGGAGAGAATACTGAGGATCTTCCATCACTTGGAGGAGCCCGTGGAGGCCGTCGTCATCGCCAATGGGGCGGAGCCCCATATCGATCGCACCTTCTTCTACTCCACGGGCGTCAGAGGCGGCCTCTTCGAAGGCTGTGCTGCCTTCCTCTATCCCGATGGCGGCTGCCACATACTTTCCTCCAGGCTGGAGGCTGACCTAGCCGAAGCCTCTGGAAGCCCCGTGGAGGTCTTCTCCACAAAGGAGGAGAGGGAGACGGCATTCAGGAGGCTGCTGGCGGACTGCAAATCCTTGGGAATCAACGGTAGCGAGATTACCTACTCCAACTTCACCGAGATCCAGTCCGCTTGTCCCGGAGCTGCACTGAAAGATGTCTCTGAAGCGGTGACGAAGGCACGGCAGGTCAAGGACCAGGCCGAGGTGGCGAGCATTAGGCGGGCTTGTGAGATCTCCGTGGAGGCTTTCGAGGAGATCCTGCCCTACATCCAGGTTGGCAGGTCCGAGGCAGAGATCGCGGCGGAATTGACCTACCTCATGCAGAGCAAGGGGGCATCTGGCCCCTCCTTCCCGCCCATCGTGGCTTCAGGCCCGAACTCAGCCCTACCCCACTATGCCACGGGGGAAAGACGGGTCACGGAGGGGGAGTTCCTTCTGATGGACTTTGGAGCCCTTTATGAGGGCTACGTGTCCGATATGACTCGCACGATGGTTCTCGGAAGGGCTGATAGGAAGCAGAAGAGGATGTACGAAGTGGTCCTGCAGGCCCAGCAGGCCGCCATCGAGGCCATGGGGCCCGGCGTCGACGGCCAGGATGTCTTTGAGGTTGCCAGGAGCATCATCGACTCTTCGGAGTTCAAGGACCGATTCACTCATGGCCTGGGCCACACCATAGGCCTCGCAGTGCACGACGGGGCCGCCATGAGGGCTCTTCACAGCCTTCCCTTGGAGGAGGGCATGACCATCACGGTGGAGCCGGGCATCTACCTACCGGGGTACGGAGGGGTCAGGATAGAGGATGATGTCCTCATCACCCAGGATGGCGCCGAGGTTCTCACACCTGCCACCAAGGAGCTCCTCGAGTTCTAGTCGGCATGGACATGGCCCTCCCTGCACACCAGGCAGAGGGAGTCACCGCAGGTTGGGCAGTAGTAGAACTCACTGGGTTCCCTGATATTGGAACCGCACTCATGGCACCTCGGCATGGGATTCGGCATGTGTCAGGATGGCGGTGGTCTTAAAGGCTCTCAGGACGCGTCTCAAGTTTGATGCTCAGCAACGATAATGATAATCAAGGACGAAAATGGCTCCATCAGTGATTTAAGCGGGGAGCCCCGATGGAAAGTCTGAGCCAATGATGAGACCATCCGCCCTCCTTCTAGCCGTGGGACTACTCTGCCTCTCTATCGCCTCGGCGATGGTCGCTGCCGGCTCCCCCAGCCCTGGGATCAAGCAGGCCCCGCCCATGGGTGCTCTCGGTCTAGATATCACTTTTGGAGAGGGTTCTCAGGAGCAAATGGAGACCATGTTCCTGCTGCTCTTCATCATCTCCCTCGTCGGTCTATATATGGCTTCCAGGCACCTGAAGGCCAAGAGAAGGGGGTTTCAGGCTGAGGCCATGAGGATGGAGACCGCCAAGGCGGAGAAGCCACCGGAACTGGAGGCGGGGGAGACCTACCTGGTGACTCAGGGTCAGAACAGGGCATTGAAGGTCTTCAGCCAGGAGTTGAAGAAGGGCCTCAAAGGCCTCTGCATCACCCGCACGTTTCCCGATAAGCTGCGAGAGAGCTGGGACTTGGAGGGAGCCAAGATCTATTGGCTGGCAAATGGTCAATCCCGCAAGAGGGATGCCGTCAACTCCCTTGATTCCCTCTCGAAGAAGGTCAGCCGGTTTCTTGAAGGGGATGAGAAAGGAGTCATACTCCTGGACGGCGTCGAGTACCTCTTCGTACAGAACAGCTTCACCGAGGTCATGAAGCTGCTGCAGAACCTGAAGGACGCCATGCCCTCCAAGGGAGCCAAGTTGATCATACCCATCGACCTCCTCACACTGGTGGAGCGTCAAAGGGCACTGCTGACGCGGGAGTTCCGACAGATCTGACACTGGGGCCAAGCCCGCTACACGATGACTGTATCTCCAAAACCACTTCCTAGCTCTGATCCCGTCGACTCTTCCGGAGGTCCACCCTAAGCTCCTTCTCCTTCTTTATCCTCCTCTCCAGCTGGTTCATTACCTTCTGCATGGCCATGTAGGAATCCCAGTCGTAGTCCTTGGCGATGTACAGGCCATTCTGCGTGGACAGCCTCGCCCTGATGGAGTACTTGGCCCTATCCCCTTGGCTTCTGTAGGTCACAATGTGGACGTTGAGCACTGTGGGTCGGACGATGCCTGCAATCCTCCTCAACCCCCTTCCAATGACCGCATAAAGGCTCTCGTAGGTCCACCAGTCCTCCTCATCTAGGCCGCTGATCTGGACGAAGACCTCGTCCCTCGCTTTCAGGGAGGCGACGTACTCCAGGAGGTCCACTTGGGTGACGATTCCAATAGGCCTCCCCTCCTCCACGACAACCACGCTTGAGATGCGGTGCTCATTCATCAGCCTTGCAGCCTCCGCCCCACTCTCATCTGGTTTGATCGTTATGGGAGGCACGCTCATGAAGCCCTTCACCTCCACGTCCACGGTGGTCCTCTCCCCGACCACATCACCAGTGGTCGCCTTTTTCCGAGGCCTTGCCAACACCTTGACCAGGTCCTTGATGCCCACGACCCCTGTCACTTTCCCAGATTCATCCACCACCGGCAACGCCTTCTCGTCCAGGGTTCTCATGAGCTCCCGGGCCCTCAACACGGTGTCCTCCTCACCGACGACCTGGGGCTCCGGCGTCATGATCTCCCTGGCCTTCAACCGGCTAAACTCCACCGATCGGGCTATGGCCCTCACCACATCTGTCCGGGATATCAGTCCAACCAGTCGACGCTCCGTGGTGACGGGAACGGCTCGGAATCCCGAGGACATAAGGATCTCTGCCACCCTGGGAAGGAAGTCCTCCTCCTCAACGCGGGGTGGTCTAATGAGCAGGCCGTCGATCTTAGTGGTCATGGGCAGGTTCCTTCTCTTCAGCACTGTGCTGTAAGAGACCATGCCCAGCAGCTCTCCCTTTTCGACGACGGGCACCTCGTGGACGTCATGCTTCATCATCTTTCCTAGAACCTTGGACACATCCTCGTCGGGGCTGGCTGTGAGAGGCTTCCTAGACATCAGGGTCCCCACCCTGAAGTCCATGATGCTCTGTCTCTTCATCGGCTCACGACCCAAGGGGGACTAACAAGCCCCTTACCGTATATGAGCTTGAGGGCGGCGACACAATCATTAGGCTGCTCAACCTTCAACTTTGTGATGAACGCCCGGGCTCACGTCATCTTCTTCGGACGGGTTCAGGGGGTTTTCTTCAGGGACAACACCTGCCGCAAGGCGCGGAAGCTCGGTGTCAAGGGTTGGGTGCGGAACCTGAGGGACGGCACTGTGGAGGCCGTCATGGAGGGAACCCGGGAGGAGGTCGAGGAGCTCATAGGCTGGTGCCGCACGGGACAGCCCTACGCAAGGGTCACCGAGGCCAAGGTTTCATGGGAGGATCATCAGGGAGAGTTCGAGGATTTCCGCGTCCGACACTAGGTCACAAGCCGTAGACCTCCCTCACGTTGTCATCATGGATCTTAGAGAGCTCCTCCACGGTGAGGATTCCGTGTTCCAGCAGGCGAACAGACCGCCTCGGCACCGTGCTGAGGCCGAGGACGGCCCCCGGCCTTCGAGGATCATCCAGGTAGTCCGTCTCCATCAGGAACCTGAGCCCCTTCCGAGCTGCTGCTAGGGTCTCCTCCTTCCTTGCAAGCACCGATGGAAAGACACCGTGGTTCTCCTCCGGGAGGACGAGGGGGCCTGAGTGATGCTTGACGACCCTGTCCCTGGGCAATCTGGCCGAATCGGCCATGGCGGCTAGCTCGCGGAACACAGCGGGGGTCGCCTCCTCAGTGTGGAGGACGACAGGACAATCGACTTCCCTGGCCAGCCTCATACCATGGGTCACAAGCTCATTGGAGGAGCGCCACAGAGCATCCTCCACAGGGAAGTGAGGGCGACCGATCTCTCCGATGGCCACGGCCTGGCCTTCGAGGACGTACTTGGAGGCCAGCTCCATGCCTTTTCTCATGACACTCATGGCCTCCTCCAGCCCCACCACCTTGTCCAGATGTATTAGCTCTACGGGATGGGGACCTTCGACCTCATTGATGAGGACAGTGGCCAGAACGTTCAGCAGGACGCCCCGGCCTACAACATCCTCGTACCAGCGCGCGCTGGGGATATCCTCCTTATCCGCTGGCAGGCGGCCTTCAGCCTCCATCTCATGTCCCTCTTCGCCTACGGCCTCAGCAGCGACATCCGTGACCGATACACCGGTCCGGCGGACCTGGTGGAGAACGGGAGCGAGGACTTCACCAAGGCGGCCTTCTGGTACGCCGTAGCGTTCCCCAACTGGGAGGGCTATCGAGTGGAGCACGACCCCACCTATACCGCCTACGTGGCCCCAGTTGCGGGTGGGGGCGGCGTGGCCAACCCCGGCCTGCTGCTTCTCCTAGGAATCGCGGGCGTTGTCGTGGTCAGCGCTGCCTTCCTCTTCAGAAAGCGCAAGAGGAGCACCTTGCAGCCGGTAGAGCTGGGTCCCGTGACGGATGAAGGCCCCTACGTCGAATACAGTCCTGTGCCAGAAGAGACCCCATCCAGCGAGGAGGTCCCACCCGCTGAACCGGCTCCGCCGCAGGATGAGGGTTCCCTCCTCTTAGAAGAGGAAGACCTCGACTGACTTTCCCCTCCGATACCGCAGCCCGGGGGGGATCACCACATACCCCTCCCCTGCAGACACACTCGTGACGCTTCCGGACTTCCTGAAGGCTTTGTAGGCTCGGTCGGCCTCCAGGCGAACCGTGACCAGCTGCGTCTTGTCCGCCTTCACTGGCATGTCCTCCCCCAGTGACACGGTCATTCTCCTGGAGTACGGCGGGAGCCTTGCCATCTTCCGGAGGACGGGGACCAAGACGTGGTAGGCGACCAGGAGGCAGGAAGCGGGGAATCCAGGCAAACCGAACACCAGACCATCCTGCACTTTCGCCAGAAGGAGGGGCTTTCCAGGCTTCGCCGCCACGCCATGAAAGAGAACCTCCCCCAGGGAGCGGGCCGCCTCCTCCAGGAAATCCCGCTCGCCGACGGAGGTGCTGCCCGACAGCACCACGATGTCGTGATTCTTGGCCTGGGCCACGGCGGAGGCGATGTCCTCGAGCTCATCCGGAACCGGATCGAAGACCTGGGGCGCGCCCCCATTCCCCTGGACGAGGCCCGCTACCGCGAAGGAGTTCGCGTCGTACACCTCCCCCGGTGCCAAAGGACCGCTTCTCCGGACCTCCCGGCCGGTTGCGAAGATCGCCACCCGCGGCCTTTCGAAGACCTCCACCGTAGGAACGCCTAGAGCCGACAGAGCGCCCACATGCCCTGGGGCCAGGACCGTGCCGCCCGAGAGGAGCCTGTCCCCAGTCGCGATGTCCTCCCCTCGTGGAGCAACGTTCCTCCCGGGCTTGACACGATTGGCGAGCGCGATCTCTGAGCCCTTCTGCGCCACCGCCTCCACCTCGATGACACTGTCGCATCCTTGGGGGACTGGTGACCCGGTCGCGATCTCCACGCACTCCCCGGGGCCCACGACGCCCGCGAAGGACTCCCCAGCATGGACCTTCCCGAGCACGTGAAGCCGGATTCCCTCGGAGTCAGCCAGCGTATCCTCCGAACGCAGGGCGA
>CAYFYB010000032.1:0-11483 GCA_964347345.1 uncultured Methanomassiliicoccales archaeon
GAATCTGGCAAAAGGCGCGGACCCGAGGGGGCTGCTCGCGGAGATCTACGGCAAGGCGACAGGCTTCAGTAGCGGGAAGGGTGGAAGCATGCATGCCGCTGATTTCCAGGCAGGCGTGTGGGGGGGCTACGGCGTCGTCGCCGAGACGATCCCCATTGCCGCCGGGATTGCCCTGGCCTTCCATCGTCGCAAGGAGAAGCGCGTGGCCGTCTCCTTCTTCGGCGATGGGGCGGTGAATGCGGGGGCCTTTCACGAAGGGCTGAACCTGGCATCCATCTGGAAGCTCCCCGCAGTCTTCGTCTGTGTGAACAACCAGTTTGCCGTCTCCACCAGGCCCAAGGATGTGACCGCGGTGGAGCGTATCTCTGACAGGGCCTTGGCCTACGGCATGAAGGGTTTCTCCGTCGACGGGAACGACGTGCTGGAGGTCTACGAGACGACCAGGGCGGCGGTGTCCCGGGCGAAGATGGGGGAAGGCCCCACCTTCATCGAGGCGGTCACCTACCGGATGGAGGGACACTTCGTCGGTGATCCTGAGTCCTACAGGGACAAGGGGGAGGTGGAGGCCTGGAAGTCCAAGGACCCGATCCTCCGCCTCAGAGAGAGGTTGTCAGGCGAGGGCTCGTTGTCGGACAGTCAGTGGAAGAAGATGGGTGACGAGGTCGCGGCGATTCTGAAGGAGGCCAGGCAGTTCGTTGAGACCAGTCCTGAGCCCGATCTAAAGGTTCTGGAAGAAGGGGGGGTTTGAGTGGCCGTCCTCAGCTACCGCACCGCCCTTGCCACCGCGTTGATCGAAGAGATGGAACGGGACGAGAGCGTCTTCCTCATGGGGGAGGACCTGAGCCCCGGTGGGGGCGCCTTTGGGGTGACCCTGGGGTTCCAGGACAAGTTCAGCCCCGACAGGGTCCTCAACACGCCCATCTCCGAGGAGGCCATGGTGGGATGCGCCGTGGGGGCGGCCCTCGCGGGAATGAGGCCTATCGTGGAGCTGATGCACATCGACTTCGCCCTGAGGGCAATGAACCCGATCGTGAACGACGCTGCCAAGATGCGCTTCTTCTACGGAGAGCGGGGTGCTCTCCCCGTGACGATCAGAGCGCCCGTGGTGGGGGAGTTCGGCGCGGGAGCAGAACACAGCCAGGCCATCTATCCAATGCTGCAGTCCGTCCCCGGTCTGACCATCGTTGCGGCTTCGGACTCGAGGAACGCCAAGGGCCTGCTCAAGTCCTCCATCAGGAGCAACGACCCGGTGCTCTTCGTCGAGCACGTTCGCCTTTTCAGGACGCGGGGAGAGGTGGAGGATGGTGAGCTCCTCATCCCCTTGGGAGAGTCGGAAATCCGTCGGAAGGGGGATGATGTCACCGTCGTCGCCACCCTCGGCATGGTATCCAAGGCGGAGAAAGCCGCGAAGACGCTGGAGTCCGAGGGGATTTCGACGGAGGTGATAGATCCCAGGACCATTGTTCCCTTGGACGCGGAACCCATCATCGAGTCCGTCAAGAAGACAGGGCGGCTAATGGTGGTGGACGAAGGCCACCTCCGGGGAGGATTTCAGAGCGAGGTGGCAGCCCTCTTTGCCACAACAGACGCCCTCTACAACCTCGATGCGCCTGTGGTCATCCTGGGAGCGAAGAACATCCCGATTCCTGTGAGCAAGGGGTTAGAAGTGGCCCACTATCCCCAGGAGGAGAGCATCGCCGCGGCCGTTCGCAAGCTATTGGCCATGTGAGGGCTAGCGGTTGCCCGTGACGTCAAGCCTGCCCGTACATCTGCTTGATGAGGGATCGGTCCACCTTTCCTGAGCCCAGCTTGGGCAGCTCTTCCAGGAACTGAATGATAGTGGGCTTCTTGTAGCTGGCCATGAGCTTCTTGCAGTGCTCCACCACGTCCTGCTCCGTCAGCTTCATGCCCGCCTTGGGAGCAATGATGGCCTTGACCCTCTGCCCCCACTCCTCATCTGGAACGCCCAGGACGACTACCTCCGCTACCTTCGGGTGGGTGGAGAGGGCCTCTTCGACCTCCGAGGGGTAGATGTTCTCCCCGCCGCTGATAATCATGTCGTCCTTCCGTCCCATGATGTAGTATAGGCCCGCTTCGTCACGCATTCCCAGGTCGCCAGTATGAATCCAGCCATTCCTGAACTTCTGGGCCGTTTCTTCCGGCCTGTTCAGGTAACCCGTGGCCACGCAGGGCCCGCGATGTATGATCTCTCCCACTTCGCCCACGGGCACATCGTTCTCATCGTCGTCGACGATCCTGATGTCCACGTGGGTGAAGGTCCGCCCGTTGCAGTGAGGAGCCTTTCCATGGGCCTCCTCCTCCCTGAGAAAGAGGGTGCCATCGGCAGTCTCCGTCAAGCCGTATGCGTTCAGGACGGGGATGCCCTTCTTCGCGAAGATGTCCTTCAAGGGTCCGGGTACGGGCTCACCACCGGCCGCAATGGCTCGGAGAGAGCTTATGTCGTACTTCTCCCACCCTGGGACGCGGACCATCATCCTGAGAGCCGTCGGAATGACGAAAAACAGGGTCACCCTCTCCTTCTCAATGATGTCCCACATGGTCTCGGGCTCGAACTTCTTGCAGATGACCACCTTTCCGCCGACGTGGATGAGGGACAAGGTGAGGATGTTGAGGCCACCTGCATGAAAGAGGGGGGTTGGGTTGAGGGCCGCATCCCCCTTGGTGATCGACATGTCAATGATGTAGTCGATGCTCTTGAAGAAGGTGTTCGCGTGGATCTGGGGGACGGCCTTGGGCCTCCCCGTGGAGCCGCTGGTGAAGAGGACCACGTTGATATCGTCCATGCCCGCGTGAATGCCTGGGGAGGTGTCCTTCTGGCCCCTGATGAGCTGGTCGTGGGCCAGGTCGCCATTCCCCGCTTCCCCGCGAACGCGGATGAAGTGTTCAACACCCGTGAGGTTCCCCCTGCAGGCCTCGAGCTTGTCGTAGAAGTCCATGTCACAGATGATGACCTTGGGGGAGGTGTCCTTGATGGAGTACTCTATCTCCCTGGGAGCCCAGCGGTAGTTGGCCAGGGCCAGGCGACTTCCCAGCTTGGCAGACGCGAAGAAGTAGTCGAAGAACTCCACGGTGTTCTGAAAGATGCCGAAGAGGCTGTCCCCCTTCTCCACCCCCAGCTCTCTCAGGGCGTGGGCGGTCCTGTTGGCCCTCTCATCTAACTGCGAGTAGGTGTAACGGAGACCCGCAGAGAAGTCCACCACCGCCACCCTGTCTGGAAAGTAGTCTCGCTTCTTCTCCAAAATGTAACCGAAGTTCATGTAACGCAAGCCCTCACCTCCACGTTTCATTGGATAACGTTGGATTTATTAATCCTTGCTCCAGGACGTGAGAGTGGAATGATGCGAATACCAGGATGGAACTGGGTTCCCGCAGCCACACAGGAATAATATACCCGGAAGTTGATTCTTCTCTGTGCGGTCGAGAGCGGTCAGACGGCGCAAGCTCGAGTTCGACTCGCAGATGGTCTTCTCCCCCGAGAAGGCGAAGAGGGATTTCGACCTGGACCTAAGTGATCTTGCCTCCTATCGAGCCAAGAAGGGTCAAGCGGGGTCTCGCCACACATACTACGATATCAGGACGCCAGGTCGGGATGATTGGCTCAGCTCCCTATCCCGGGATGGGGCGTCCTGGGAGGACACGCGAGCGGAGATATTCAGCCAAGCCTCCTGGGTTGGACGTCGCCGATAGACTCAGAGAGCCCCCCACGCCGTCACCTTGGTGGGCGTTACCTTGATGATGGGCCTCCCGGGGTCGTCCAGGTCCATATGGGCGTACTGCTCGTACCTGTCCCGAAGCAAGGCTACGGCCCTTCTCCGTTCCACCGGCTCGTCCAGAATCGTGGCAGTGCCCAGGACCAGGACGAAGGCAAGCTTCCGCCAGTCCTCGGTGTAGACATCTACGACGAGGGCGACCCGGGGGTTGGCGACTATGTTTCTGACCCGCTTCAGCCGCTCGGGCGCCACCTTCTTCGGCTTCTCGTCAACGGCGGTGTAGAAGAAGCCGTTGTCGTAGGCATAGCAGATGGGGATCACGTGGGGCTCGCCTCCTTCGCTCGTCGTGGCCAGCCTGGCCACCCTGTTGGCCTGGATGAAGGCCTCCTCCCTAGGCCCGAGCTTCATGGAATTCCTCTCAGGGGCTAGCGCTTGATGCCAGATGCAAGCCTCGCCATGGTCTCGTACCTTTCGAGCTCGGATTGGGCCAGTATGGCGAGTTTCTCGGCTTCCAGGGAGCCCTCCGCATGGATGGTGGTCACCTCCCAGAAGCCTCCGAGTTCTGAAGCGGTGAGATCGCGAATCATCTTGAAGAGCCTCAGCCTGTCCTCCGCGGGGACATCGTCTCGTCCCACCATGTACTTCCGCACGAACTTCCCGGTATCCTTGCCCAGGAGGTCCCCCTCAGAGGGCGCTGTGACCACGAGAGCTCCCGCGATGTCCTGCACAGACCGCACGGATTCGTGATAGTTGCTGGCGAAGTAGTACTTTGCCATGTTGGATATCACGGGGTCCGGCATGATCAGGCCGCTATCCTCGTCCTTGGTCGGGTTTTGGGCGGCGGCCTTCGTGAGGGCGCGGATGGTCTCGCAGTAGATGATGAGCCTGGTTATCTTGTCCCTCACGTGGTAGGCCCGCTCCGTTCCGTTGAACTTCGCCGCCAGGGAGGCGGCCCCCGCCAGGAGCTCTGCCGAGGCAATCTTGTAGGTGGAGGCCGTGAAGCGGTGGTAGGTGGCGAACACGTTGGCCAGGTATCCAGCGTGCTCCCACTCTCCCCTCATGAAGATCCTTGACTCTGGGACGAAGACATCATCGAAGATGACTAGGCCCTCCACAAACTCGAACCTGCTGCTGAGGGGGTACTCAAACTGGCTCTTGGGAGCCTCGCTCTTCTCCCTGCATATGATCTTGAGGCCGGGGGTGTTCGCTGGGACGGCAAAGGCCACGGCGTAGGCCGCGTCGGCCTCCGTCATGCTCCGCGTCGGCAGCACGAAGATTTCATTGGTATACGGAGAGGTGGTGATGTGGGCCTTAGCCCCCCGGACGACCATTCCATCCCCACTCTCCTCCGCCATGTGGACGTAGAGGTCCTCGTCCTTCTGCTCCGAGGGTCGCTTGCTTCTGTCCCCCTTGACGTCGGTCATCGCTACCGCCAGGCTGAGGTCGTTGTCTTGGCAATAGCGTCTGAACTCCCTCACCCTGGAGGAGTAATCTGTCTTGGCATGCTTGTCCATCCTTGCGGCCACAACTGCCATTGTGTTGAGGCCATCCCCACCTATCTCCTTTGCAAAGGGCGGAAGGCCACTTCGCAGGCGGCTGGTCGTCTCTATCAGCTCCCTACGGAGCAGGAGGTGTTCCGTCGTCCTCGGCTCCTGAAAGTACCTGGAATAGACCCTCTCTCCTTCCCGGACTAGGGCAATCTCCTCATAGGCTGGGTTCTCGGCGAACTCGTAATCGAAGGCTGCATTATGGACGCCGACCCTGAGGGCCGGATGAGCCGTGACGTCCTCCACCCTCTTGCCCCCGAAGTAGACCTCCCGGCCATCCCGCAGGCTTTTCAAAAACACCTCCTTACTCCTTAGGCCCATGCACCAGCACCGCCCCTGGCAACGGCGAGAAATTATAAAGCTATTATCCGAGAGGGTCCCAGGAGGGTATTCACGGAATCACCAGGGCCCTCACCACCTCTCCCGAGTCCAGCAGATGATAGCCCTCGTTGACCCGCTCCATGGGAAGCTTCTTCGTTACCATGCTGGCAACGTCGACGAGGCCTTCCTCCACCAAGGCAACGATCTCCGGAAGCTCTGAGGGATTGTAGAGTCTGCAGCCGACAATCTGCTTCTCGAACCACATGAGGTGCTTTGAGGATACGCTGAAATTCCCCAGAGAATAACCCGCGACGACGACCTTACCGCCGGGCTTGATGCTGCGCAGGGCCATCTCCGTGACTTCTACGGCCCCAGTCACGTCCAGGGCGACATCCGCACCACCGTCAGCGATCTCAGCGATGTAACGAGACAGGTCCTCATGTTCCGTCGCGTTTACCACGTGTTCCAGCCCGAACCCCTCTAGCATCTTGAGCTTCCACTCTTTTCGGCCAACGGCTACAACCCGGGAGCCATAGGCCTTGGCGATCTGAGCCGCTGCCATCCCCAAACCTCCCGTGGCCCCGAATACGACCACGACATCGCCCTCCCCAATGCCGGCGATGCCCACGAGGGCGTGAAAGGGCGTGGCCACGGCGTCAGCAATGATGGAACTCTCCTCCATGGGCATTCCATCAGGCAACCTGAAGACGTTCCGCGCTGGCATCGTAAGGTACTCCGCCAGTCCGCCATCCCTGTGTCCCCCGATGGAGGACAGGGAGTCGCAGAGGTTCTCCCTTCCCCGACGGCAGAATCCGCAGTCGCCGCAGGCTACGTGGGGTGCTACGATGACCCTGTCACCACTCTCAAGGCCTTCAGCCTCGGGACCCAGTTCCTCGACGATGCCCGTGACCTCATGGCCGAGGATTATGGGAAAACCCTTAGGGGGCACAAGGCCACCCTTCAGGTAGTTCAGGTCTGTATGGCACAGGCCACAGGCCTTCACCCGGATGAGCACTTCACCCTCCCTCGGGGCTGGTCTGGCGATTTCCTCCAGGAGGAGAGGATTCCGGGGCCAAGACCCTGCAGGTCCTGAAAAGATAGCTGCCCTCACCCTGAACCACCAGGCTGACTACCTCAGGTAAGTGCCATATATAGTTTCGCGTCAGATCAGAGAGGAGAGCGTTAGGCGCCCGAAGCACGGCATCCTGATGGAACCCTGCTGCCGTGCAGCAAAGGTTAAAGGAACGCGTCGCTGTAAAGAAGTAGATTGCATTGACCGAGAAAGAGGGGGAAGACACTGCCACCATGGTGGAGTACCTCCTGGCTTCCGGCTACGAGGAGGTTTCTGGCTATCGATGTCCAAAGTGCGGTTCCGAGAGGGTCATTAGCAGTGGTGTAAGAACCCTCTGGTCTAGTCCAGTGGACTCGGAGGCCCTGGGAACGGGTCTGGAGGTTAGGTGTGCTGATTGCCTTCACCATGAGTTCGTGACGCTTCCCGGAGAGACCGTCGACATCGATTCGAAGATTCCAGACTGGATCGGGAAGAAGTCTGGAAGCTAGCACACGCAGGCGGATCTGGATACCCCACCACACCCTCTGCAGTATCCAGGCAGGGGATCTGATGGAGGCACAGACGGGCCGTGCCGCGTGCCGCCCTCACCCTTCCTTGCCTTGTATCTGGCGGTTTCAAGGCACAGGTCGAAGTCCAGGTCCTCCTTCTTGACCTCACCGGTACCGAAGACCAGGGCTGGCGAAAAGCGAAGGGATTCTGCTAACTTGCCACGTTTCCTTGCCGCCCTCTTTCTTGCCATCTGGCGACTGTAATGTTCCGTTTCCGTCGATAAAGAAGCTGTGTTCCAATTATTACGACTGATACCGTTAGACTTCGATGTAGAGCGCGGTGCACGGGCTATCCGTGAACGTGAAATATAGCAGAGGGCCGGGCTCAGTGGTGAACCCGGCTTTTTAGACTAGACTACGAACCCGCCTCTGGCTCTCCCATCAGGTTCTCCCAGGTGTATCCGTAGAACCACGTGCCGATGGTGAACAGCACCATGTACATGATCATCACCAGGGTAGCCCAGTAGATGAACCACGTGAACTGGTCCACGAAGGCATCAGGTATGAGCGCGATCTGTACAAGGTATGTCGCGATTGCCGCGACAATGGCAGTGGTTGTTATCGCCAGCCCCTTCCATGGCTGCTTGAGCTTCCTGAAGGGAGCGTTGTTGGCGCCGACGGTCAGCATCAGCATCCATCCCGTCAGGATGATGTTGAACAGCGGTCCCTTGGCGGTTGTGAACATGTTCATGTCCAGCCTGTCGTAGATGACGAAGAGGGTCCAGGTGAACACGCCCGCTATGGTGACTCCCACGAGGCCCTTGAGGGGCTGCTTCAGGTTCTGGAGGGGCCAGTAGCCGAATGCCAGGATCTGGCTCAGGGCGACTGGGAACCACATCCAGTTGATGTCGACGGATACCCAGGGGTTGAACACAAGCATAGCCCCGGCACCCCAACAGAAGAGCCATGTGACGAAGCCCTGAAGGGGCTGCTTGCCGGTAAGCCCGGCGGCGTTCTCAAACCAGAAGAACCAGAGCCCGAAGATGAAGATGCTGGTCTCAATGAAGGCAAATGCGGTTACGAGGTCCCTAGCCGGATAGACGAACTTCCATCCCAGCGCGATTATGATTAGAAGGATCCAGAAGATTATCGAGTTGGAAACTCCTTGAACCCCTCTCCGGCTGGAAAACTTCGTCGAAGGCCACAACTCAAACATGTGAAAGGCTGTCTGCCACGGAAGGATGTACGCTAGAAAGACGAAGCCAGCAAACTCGAAGATGTCTAGGTCAAGGAGTAGGGCAACGCCGATGACTATCACCGCTAGGATGATGCTCAGAATCCACGATATGAAGAACTTAGTCGGCTGTCTCCAAATCGCGGATGGTGCAGCTCCCGCCATCTTTTCTACCTCCTACGAATGGGCAACCCCCTGACGGTGCAGGAGAAATCCGAAGATGCGTTGTGTTTGCTAAACACCTTCCCCTCCCCCTTTGACAAATTCACACCCACCAAAGGGAAAACCCCTCCGTTCCACCGCGTATCAGGATATCCATATTTAAATTTTGTGTGGGGTTCCCTCGTGAAAAGTTGTCTTCTGTTCAAGGCCTCACCCACGTGGTAGAAAGATTTATGGTGAATCCACCTTTGAAATGGTTCTGGAGGACGTCTTGTGACGTATGAAACAATTCTCTATCAAAAGCAGGATCGCATCGCCACCATCGTCATGAACAGGCCGGAGAAGATGAACGCCATGAACACCAAGATGCTGTTAGAGCTGGGCGAAGCCCTCAGAGCCGCGGAGGGTGATAGCGAGGTTGTGGCGGTGGTCCTGAGGGGAGCGGGATCGAAGGCCTTCAGCGCTGGAGCAGACATCAGCGAGATGCGGGAGGGCAGCCCGTGGACCATGAGGGGCTACAACATGACCTGGATAGAGCTCTTCCGACAGATCGAGATGCTGAGGAAGCCCGTCATTGCCGTCGTCCGCGGCTACGCACTGGCTGGCGGCTTCGAAATCTCCCTGGCATGCGACATGGTCATGGCCACCGAGGACGCGAAGTTCGGCATGGCCGAGATAAACATCGGAATCCTTCCTGGGGCGGGCGGCCCCCAGCGGTTGACGCGGGTCATGAGCAGAAACAAGGCCAAGGAGATCCTCATGACGGGCGATATGATAAGCGCCGCGGAAGCCCACTCCCTCGGCCTGGTCAATCACGTCTTCCCGGTGGAGAGCCTGGAGGAGGAGCTGCAGAAGTTCTTGGACAAGATAAGGAGCAAGGGTCCCCTCGCCCTGGCCGCCGTCAAGGCAGCCGTCAACCTCGGGGCCGAACTGGACATGGACAAGGGCATCCTGTACACCCTCAACGAGTATCTCATGCTCTTTGGCACGGAGGACCAGCGAGAGGGCATGAAGGCCTTCTTCGAGAAGAGGAAGCCGGAGTTCAAGGGCCGATAGGCGTAAGGTCCTCAACCGGTTCAGGGGGCAGAGGGTGACAGTATGGCTTCGTCACTACCGCTTGAAGGCGTCCGGATTCTGGACCTCACCCGCCTCCTCCCCGGTCCCTACGCAACGATGCTCCTTGCGGACCTGGGGGCGGAGGTGATAAAGGTCGAAGAGCCCCAAAGGGGCGACTACGCCAGGGAGATTGGGCCCTTCGTCGAGGGAATCGGCTGCTGGTATCTGATGTTCAACAGGAACAAGAGAAGCCTTGCAGTCGACCTTAAGGCCCCCCGAGGCAGAGAGATTCTGTACAGGCTGGTAGAAAGCTCCCACGTCGTGATTGAGGGCTTTCGACCTGGAACGGTTAAGAGGCTCCATGTGGACTACAAGACCCTCCGCAAGCACAACAAGGGCCTCGTGTACTGTTCCCTTAGTGGATACGGCCAAGAGGGACGCTACTCCTCCTGGGTAGGCCATGACCTGAACTACATAGGGGTCTCTGGACTCCTCGACATGACGAGAACGGCGGGGGGCACCCTCGCTGTTCCTGGTTTGCCCGTGGCGGACCTTGCGGGTGGGCTGCTTGCCGCCTTTCTGATATGCGTCGCCCTGAGGGAATCGGAGTCGACGGGAGTCGGACGCTATCTGGACGTCTCGATGGCCGATCTGATCTCTTCGTGGTCGATCTACAACCTCCTGCCATTCCTCGCCACAGGGGAGGCACCCAAAGGTGGCGCGACTTTCTCCACGGGGAGGTATCCCTGCTACAGCATCTACGAGACTTCAGACGGGAAGTTCCTGACCTTGGGAGCCACGGAGGAGAAGTTCTGGAAGGCCTTCTGCCATGAAGCGGGCCTCCCTGATCTGGAGGCATATCACGTGCCTGAGGGGGATATGCTGAAGGAGGTGGAAGCAAGGACACGGGAGACGCTGAGGAAGAGGCCGCTAGATGAATGGCTGCAGAGGCTCGCGGAGAGAGGCGTCCCCGTTGCCCCTGTGAACGGCCCAGCCGACTTGATGGAGGATCCCGGGATCCACGATCGTGGCATCTTCTGGAGCCTGAGGGACCGGGGGTATGGCCCCGTGGTGCAGTCGAGGTTCTCGGTGGCTTATACAGAGGATCTCGGCGAGAGGTCGACGCCTCCACCCCACCTCGGTGAGCACACTCAGGGTATCCTTCAGGGCCTCGGCATCTCCCAGGCGGAGATTCGAGACCTGGCCGAGAAGGGGATTGTAGCCCTTCCTCGACCCCCTAGCTAGAGAGCCCCTCCACGGATTCCCTGACATCCGATAGGAATCTAGCCGCCTGGGCGCCGTCAAGGATCCGGTGGTCGAAGGACAGGCTTAGGCTGGCCAGAGGCACCTCCTCCAACCTGCCTTCCCGGATAACGGGCGACCTTCGAATACGGCCGATGCCGAGTATGGCCGCCTGAGGGGGGTTGATTATGGGTGTGAAGGCATCAATCCCAAACATGCCCAGGTTGGAGATGGTGAAGGTTCCACCGCTCACCTCATCCACGGAAAGAGTCCCCGCCCTGGCCTTGGCGACCAAGTCGGCCAGCTCTTTACACAGCGTCGGCAGATCCTTCTTGTCGGCCTCCTGGATTACGGGAATGATGAGCCTCTCTTCTGTGTCGGTGGCAACGCCGATGCCGATGGTCTTCTTCACTTTCACCGCCCCTCCTTCCAGGGTGGAGTTCACCATCCTATGACTTGCCAGGACCTCCGCAACCACCTTCACCATGGCCGCAGTAATCGTCGCCTTCGTTCCTTCCTGTTCGAGCCTCCCCACCTGCTGGAGAGCCCCGGACATGTTGACCTCCAAGTGCAGAGTGACGTGAGGGGCCGAGGTGTAGCTCCTGACCATCCTCTCCGCGATGGCCTTTC
>CAYFYB010000032.1:11493-16440 GCA_964347345.1 uncultured Methanomassiliicoccales archaeon
CGAAGATGTGCTTGATTACCGCGCTCGCCTTGAGGATGGAGGCCACCATCCCCTGGATGTTGGCTATTTCTATGTCCCTGGCCACGATGCTTCCTCGGGGACCGGTTCCCGTGACCTCCTGAAGGTCGATGCCCATGTCCCTGGCGAGCTTCCGGGCAGCGGGGGAAGCCCGAACACCTCGCCCCATCTCTTGCAGAGGGACAACCTGAGTGGGTTCTGGAGCTGCCTCCTCGGGTTCCGCCCTCTCCTCCTCGACCTTCTCCCCTGCTTCCCCAATGTACCCGATGATCGTTCCAACCTCGGCCTCAGACCCGGCAGGCACCAAGACTTTGAGAAGGGTGCCAGAATAGTCCGAAGGCACCTCTACAGAGACCTTCTCCGTCTCGATCAGGAGAAGGGGATCACCCTTGTTGACGACGTCGCCCTGTTGCTTCAGCCATTCGACCACAGTACCTTCGGTCATGATGGCTCCTAGCTTGGGCATCCTCACTTCGAACACCATGGACTGCTCCCCAGCCTGCCTGTTGTGTTATCGGGCCTTTATCAAGTTTTCTCTGTGCGGTAGAGGTATTTAGGTTCCCCGCATCGTGGCCCGCCTCGAGGGATTCCAGATTGAGGAGACTACCGGCCCACAATGAACGGCCATCTCCTCGAAGCATCTTCTGTCAGTGGTTTCCATGTCTCATCCCCAATACTCGCAGGGTCTCCCGGGCCAGGGCCTTCTCATCCTCCGGGCCTTCCATTATCGTCCTCATGGGGAAAGGCTCTAAGCCTTCGCTCTTCAGGTGCGCCATCCAAGACCTGTCTACCTCATCGATCACCATGGAGTCGATCAGTCGCGAATAGACCGCCGCCAGGCCTCCAGGGTTTGGCTCAAGCCCTGAGGCCTTCATGAGCACATCCGCTGGCCCCGAAAGGGCGGCCCCTCCAACAAAGGGACTGATGGCAAGCCTCTTGCCAGGAGCTCGAAGGAGGGCCTCCCTGATGCCCTTAATCGCGAGGATGGGGCCGATGCTTGTGACCGGATTGCTGGGCGCCACGATCACCGCCTCCGCCCCCCGGATGGCCTGAATGACACCCGGGCCTGGCCTCGCTTTTTCGGCTCCCGCGTATTTCACTTCGAACACCCGAGGTCGGTATCTCTGCCTAACGTAGTAGTCCTGGAAACCAAGCTCCCCGTTCTCAGTGATGAGGCGAGTCTCCACCCTTTCATCGCTCATGGGAAGGATGTGGGCTTTGATGCCATACCTGGCAGACATCTCGCTGGTAATGTCCGAGAGCCTCTCTCCCTGGGACATCTTCCATGTCCTCATGACATGGGTGGCCATATCGAGATCACCGACCAGGAACCAGTTTTCCAGTCCCAGTTCTCCCAGGCGCGAATTGCAGGTGAAGGTGTCCCCCTCTATCCCCCAACCCCTGCTCTTGCTCAGGACCCCAGCCAGGCAGTATAGGATGGTGTCCACATCGGGACTGACGTGGAGGCCGTAGTGGATGAAGTCATCCCCGGTGTTCACGACCACCGATATGTCCTCTTGAGGGTACACTCCAACCAGACCCCGCAAGAACTTGGCCGCCCCTGTCCCTCCCGCCAGCAGCGTAATCATCCCTCCGCCATTAGCGGTCTTGGATAAAAGCCATCACCCCCGCTCTGTGGGCTCGGGTTCAGGGCAGGGGGCGGTGGGGGTCCCGCCAGGTGGCCTCTCAGAGCACGGACCGCATCCTCCGCCTCTCGGGCCAAGGTCATGAAGGCGAAAAACCTTACTAGCTCTCCAGTTCTAAGGAGCCGGAGCGTAATCGAGATGAAGCTTGGCTTAGTGCTTCCCTCTTTCGCCAATGATCTGGATGGGAAGATCGCACCCAGGATCCTGGATCCCTTCATAGACCAGGCGGAGAAGGGACCTTTCGACTCCCTCTGGGTCTTCGATCACCTTCTCGTCCCCAAGACTGGATATTCCGTCTCATGGTTGGACCCCATCGCCGTTCTCAACTATGCGGCGGCGAGATCGAGACGCACCTCCCTGGGCACCTCCGTCATCGTCCTGCCCTTGAGAAACCCGGTCCTCCTGGCGAAGGCCCTTTGCACCCTCAACCTTCTCTCCGACGAGAGGCTGATAGTGGGCCTCGGGGCGGGTTGGTATGAAGACGAGTTCAGGGCCTGTGGCATTCCGATGAGGGAGAGGGGTCCCAGGACCACGGAGGCAACCCAACTGCTGCACAGGCTCATGTCGGAGGAGATGGTGACCTTCCGGGGTCGATTCTATGCGGTTGAGGATGTGACCATTCATCCGAGGCCTCGGAGGACGCCTCCCATATGGATGGGGGGCGGAAGCAGCAACGGCTCCAAGATGCCAATGACGGTCGCGAGGAGGATAGCCTCGACAGAGGGATGGCTGATCAGACCTCTCCTCTCCGCCGAGGTTGTGCGTGAGGATTGGGAGAAGATCGCTCAGGCCTCGGAGGCCTTGGGCCGGGATCCTGACCAGCTAGAGATCTCGATGGTCAACTACCTCCACATATCAACTGGCAACGGCGAGAGGGAACAGAGGGAGAAGTTCGAACGGCTGATGGGCAGCAAGAGATCCTGGGACTACGCAGTAAGACACTACCTAACGGGCACGGTGGAGGAGATAGCCGAAAAGATAGGTGTCCTCGAGGAGGCGGGGGTGAAGCGGCTACTGCTGCACCCCATCACCTTCGACTCGGAACAGGTAGATCTCTGGAGGGACCAGCTCTTCCCACACATCTAGAGTCGAGGGAGAACTGCGATGAAACCGAGGAGGTAAGAGGTTGGGGAACGTCCTTTCGGCTGATGAGCGGGAGGAACTCCTCAGGGAGGCCCCCTTCATGAGGCTGGCGACGATAGGCCCCGATGGAAGCCCCCACTGCGTCCCCATGTGGTTCGGATACATCGACGGGCGGATATACTTCAAGACACTCCGGCACTCCGTCAAGGCCAGGAACATCGAAAGGGATAAACGCATCGCCCTCACGGTGGACCTCGGTCAATCTTATTTCGATCTCAGAGGCCTCTCCATTGTGGGAGAGGCCCACCGCGTCACCGACATGGACCTGCAGAAGCAGATCAACGACGACTGGGTGAGCAGCTACCTAGGTCCCCATCATCCCATGGTCGAAAGGTCGAGAAGGTGGCCCTGGGTCTATTACGTGGTGAACGTGGCAGAGGAATTCACCTGGGACTACAGGAAGTTCAGGCCCGCTAGCGAGGTCTGAGAGGGGTCAGACGCCTTTCCCGAAGGCCTGGGAACCCGCTCTGCCTCTCCCAGGGTCCTACCTGACGCTCAACAGCCTCCAAGCCTCCCTGCAGACCTCCACTACCCTCCTCGCTCGTTCAAGGGCCAAGGGGGCCTCATTGGAGAGATCCTCAGCGTCTATCTCCCCGGGAAGGCCATGGGTTACTCTTGCCCTCTGTTCGGCGAGTTCTCTCAGTTCCGTATCGATGCCCTCCAGAGACATGCGCAGGTCTCCCGCTACTGAGGTAGCCCCCCGCGCATTCTCGAGAGAAGGGAGAAGCCTCTGGACCTCCCAGTTCTCCACCCCGAGAAAGGCTAGAAGGGCCCCGACAGCCTGCTCCGCCGCCATATGGGCCGCGTAGATCACAGCATCGTATCTCACCTTATTGAGGGCGACCTCACCCCTCCGCAGGATGTCCACCGCCTTGTTGAGGGCAATCACCGTCCTTTCGCCTTCAGATTCCAAAGGAACCTCCCTTTTCCTGAGACGACGACTCCTGTAATCCTGACCCCTTGCTACACCTTTCAAAAGGTATAAATAGGCATCTTCCAATCACACGGTTAACTCATTAGGTGGGGGGTAAAAGATGGAATTTGGGATATTTCCCTGCACGGAGGATCCACCAGCTGGCGCCCACATGGACAGGATCTGGGACGAGATAGTCAACGAGACGCTGCAAGCAGAGAAGAGTGGATTCAAGTACGTAGGCATTACCGAGCACCATCAGCAACCTGACGGATACATGCCGTCTCCGCTGACGGTGTGTGCAGGATTGGCGGGCGTGACCAAGACCATCAGAATTGGCTCTTGCCTGTTGCTTCTGCCGCTGTACCATCCCGTGAGAGTCGCCGAAGACGGGGCCCTGGTGGACATAATCTCCAAGGGTCGACTGTTCTTGGGCGTCGGGGCCGGGTACGTGGATTCGGACTTCTCCGCCTTTGGTATTCCAAAGAAGAACCTGCCCTCGCTGTTCGAGGAGGGCATCGAGGTCCTTTATAGGTCCTGGACGGAGCCCAACTTCTCATACTATGGGAAGCGGTACATGTTAAAGAACGTCTCAATCACGCCCAAGCCTCTTCAGAAGCCTCATCCGCCCATATGGTGCGGAGCCTGGACTGAGCCGGGCCTGAGACGTGTCGGAAGGTTTGGTTTCCCCTGGTTCACGGACGTCATCAACACGATTGACACGTTCAAAGAGTGGAAGAACATCTACGAGACCACGGCAAAGTCCAGGGGCAACAAGGCCCGGGTCATCGTCCTGAGAGAGGCTTGGATTGCGAAGGATGCGGAGACGGCCGAAGCCGAGTATGGGCCCTACGTGATGGGTTCCTACAACTTCTACTATCGCGTCGGAGGGCTTAGACCAGAGCTGGAGCCCTGGCTCGAGCCATACCCCAAGACCGAGCTTAGCCTGGACAAGCTGAAGCAGAGAAGGTTCATCGTAGGAGGGCCCGACGAGTGCATCGAACAGATCGAGCTGTACGAGAAGGAGCTCGGTGCAGAGGCGATTCTGTTCAGGCTGAGGCACCCGGGGGCGAAGGAGACCGGACCTTCCCACAAGAAGACCCTGGAGGCCATCAAGCTATTCGGAGATAAGGTCCTGCCCTACTTCGCAAAGAAAGGCTGACCGGCCTGTGGCCCTTCGACCACTCTAGACATTAAGGAGTCAGAAAGCGCTAGCTTCAGCTATAT
>CAYFYB010000033.1:0-15513 GCA_964347345.1 uncultured Methanomassiliicoccales archaeon
TTGGCTTCCCCAATAAAGTTAGCTCCGCCCAAAAGGCCACCGTAACCGTGGGGAGTGGGAGCCAAGAAGCTCAAACGTTCATCTTCTCCAGAAAATCCCCCAGAACCTCCTCCAGGTTGGGTCGACCAATCTCCTGGAGCTCATACCGGACTCTCACCACCGGCTTCGTCACCTTCAGTATCCGCTTCAGGTCAACGGGAGTCCCGCTGAGTACCAGATCGCAGTCCGCCGCGTTTATGCTGTCCTCCAGCTCCTTGACCTGGCTCTTCCCATAACCCATGGCGGGAAGCACGTCCCTCAGATGGGGGTACTTCTTGAAAGTCTCCTTTATGCTACCGCGGGCGAAAGGCCTGGGATCCACGATGGCTGCTGCCCCGAACTTCTTGGCTGCCAGCCAGGCAGCACCATACTCCATGTCTCCGTGGGTGAGGGTCGGTCCATCCTCCACCACCAGGACCCTCTTGCCGCGGACGGGAGTGGGGTCCGCCACGGTGATGGGAGAGGCTGCCTCTATGACGTAGGCATCGGGGTTGACCTTCTCCACGTTCCCTCGGACGACCTCCAGGTCCTCAGGCCTCGCCGTGTTCACTTTATTGATGATGACCACATCCGCCATCCTCAGGTTGGCCTCCCCGGGGTAGTAGGACAGCTCATCTCCAGGCCTGTGGGGATCCACCAGAACGATGTGGAGATCCGGCTTGCAGAAGGGGAGGTCGTTGTTCCCACCATCCCAGAGGATGATCTCCGCCTCTTTCTCGGCCTCCTCCAGGATTGCCCCGTAGTCCACCCCAGCGTATACCACAATCCCGCGGTCCACGTGGGGCTCATACTCCTCCCGCTCCTCGATGGTGCATTCATGCCTGTCCAGGTCCTCGAAGGAGGCGAACCTCTGGACCGCTTGCTCCTCCAGGTTGCCGTAAGGCATGGGGTGGCGGACCACGACGACCCTTCGGCCCCAGGCCTGCAGCAGGGAAGCCACCCTCCGGGAAGTCTGACTCTTCCCAGACCCCGTTCTGACGGCGCAGACGGCTATGACAGGGACCTTGGCCTTCAGCATGGTCTTCTCTGGTGCAAGCAGGACAAAGTCCGCGCCGCAAGCATTTGCGATGGCTGACTGAGCCCCCACGTGGTCGTAAGAAACGTCGCTGTAGGAAAACACGACCTCATCCACGTGGTGCTTTCGGATGAGCTTCGGCAGCTCCCCTTCAGGGTAGATACGAATGCCTTCAGGATACAGCCTGCCGGCTAGACTCGCGGGGTACCGCCTCCCTTCGATGTTGGGGATCTGGGTGGCCGTGAAGGCCACGACCTCGAACTCCTCCCTATCCCTGTAGCAGACGTTGAAGTTGTGGAAAGCGGGGCTCCGAAGGGAGTCCTTCGGCGCTGTCCCGTCCGGCGGCACCCATTACGATGACCCTTCGCCTGGCCATTGGCTATCGACTCCAGACAGGTCCTTCTACCCGCGGGACACAGTAGTCGGAGGATGTAGTTAAGGGTGTCTCCCGTCCTGCTGGTCCGTCACTACGAAATCTTTAACCAAGTCCAGGCATTCCCAAAACGATGCTGGGGTACCATATCCCCTCCAGAGAGAGCGTTCTGGAGGCCTTAAAGGAGGTCCTCGGCAGAAGGAGGGTCGTATCCTCTCAGAGGGAACTCAAGGGCTTGCTGGATCGAGCTATGGCCCGGCATGGGAAGTTCCGGGTAAGTGGCCCCAGAGCCCGGCGTATCGCCTTCGAATCCGGGCTGGTGGACATGGAGATAGAGTGCCGGGAGACCCATGAACTCAAGAGCATGTTCAAGTGTCCCGTGTGCAGCCACAGGCTCAAGCTGGTCAAGAACATGACGGTCTTCGGTGGTACCGTGACCCTCGGCTACAAGTGTCCCCACTGCCCATACTGGACCGGGCTCAAACGTCGGGTGCCCACTCGGTACATCTTCACGAGGGTTACTCCATGAGGATATTCTATCGTGAGGGCATCAGGGTCCAGGAGAGGGGAGAGGAAGTCATCTTGGACCCCACGAGGCGACTTCCCAACTCCGTTGTAAGCCACGGACATCTGGACCACCTCTCCGCGGGAGCCCTGATGACTGTCGAGACCATGGACATCATGAAGGTGCGGCTGGGTAGGGAAGAGGGGATCGGTTTAAGGTATGGGGAACAGACGGAAGTCAGCGGACTCAACGTCTCCCTTCTGGACGCGGGACACGTCTTCGGATCCGCCATGATCAGGGTGGAGGATGCCCTGTACTCGGGAGACGTGAATCCCGGGGGCGGTCCCACGTGCGGAACCTGCGAGCCCCAGGACTGCCGCTACCTCATCCTGGAGTCCACCTACGGGAAACCCAATTTTTCCTTCCCACCCAAGGAGGAGGTAATCCACGATATGCTGTCATGGCTGGAGGTTTCTCTGGAGAAGGGACCCGTGGCCATGGGGGCCTACGAGTTCGGAAAAGCCCAGGAGATGATGGCGGTAGCAAACCAGCTGCCTTATCCCGTCTTGGTTGATGATCGGATCGCGAACCTGGCGGATGTCTACCTCCGCCACGGCCATGAGCTGAAGTACGTTCGCTCCCAGGATGCCGAGGAGGAAAAGGAGGGTCCCTACATACTCATACTGCCCACTCGAAAGCTGAAGAGACCCGGGAGCAGGGAGGTCAAGGATGTTCTCAGCCAGGGCGGGAGGACCGCCTTCGCCTCAGGTTGGTGTTCCGTCTTCGACTTCAGCAGGAGCCACGTCCTGGATGCTCAGTTTCCTCTCAGCGACCACGGGGATTTCTGGGACCTCCTCTGGTTCGTGGACGCCTGCAATCCCCGCGTTGTCTATACCTGTCACGGGTATTCCCAAGAGCTGGCGAGGATGATTCGCAGTGGACTGAGGAGGAGGGCTGAGACCCTCCCGAATGCCTGGTTCTGAGGTGATGGGATGGAGTTCGCGGCGGAGGATAGAAGGCTTGTTGTGAAGCTGAACCGGGGGGAAGAGTTCATTCCGTCTCTGGTCAAGGCTGCCCGGGAGGCAGGAGTTACCTCCGGACTCGTTTTGGCGGGTATCGGTGCCATAAGGGAGTTCGAACTGGGATGGTTCGACCCTGAAAGGAGGGTCTACATCAGGAACAGCTACGATGAAAGCCATGAGCTCCTCTCTCTCCAGGGCACCGTGACCCTGGAGGCTGACCCCCCTATCCACCTCCATTGCTCCCTCTCCAACAGGGGGAACGAGGTCATCGGGGGACACCTCTTTCGAGGCACGGTGTCGGTGCTGGCGGAGGTAGCAATTCAGGGTCTGGATACCATCCGCCTAGACCGGAAGGAAAGCCCGGCTACCGGATTGAAGGAGCTCACCATCCGAAAGGGTCAGGGCCCGGCTACCAGGTGAGCCTGTCTATCTTCCTCTCCACCTTTGTGGCCTTCTTGAACTCCTTGTAGTGCTCCTTGCAGAGGTGGGCTCTCCTGGCCTCCTCGATGCTCAGGTCCGAGAGGGCATCGGCCACCTTTCGACCAGAGAGGGATCTGACGGCGGGCTTCTTGCAGCCCTCCACGGAACAACTCTCTTCTCGCTCACCTCGTCTTCGGGCCATGATGGGTGAAGAAAGTCGGACCTTAATAAGGGCTGTCTTCCGTCTTCATAATCTCCCGCAGCAGGGCCGTTGCGTAGCATCCAGGGTTTAAGCGGAAACGAAGCAGGACATCACCGTCCAGCTCGTAGGAGAAATCGATCAGGGGAGCTAGCAGCTCTCTCCGAAGACCCCTGGAGGACAAGCGGGGGATGCGCGACAGTAGGAAGTCCTTGGGATCGGCTCCCTCCTCCTCCACGACCGATCTCTCCAGACGGCCCATCTCGCCGTGGGCGAATGATACCTCGTACCCCAGGATGAGGCCGCTGATCCATGCCTTTCCAGCCTCCACCTGTACCCGGACCTTCGATTTGTTGGCCTCCGTCACCTCTACGGGGGAATCCCTTCTGGGAAGTCCCCTTTTGTCCATTGGAAGAACGAGGTCCCCCACGAGGGGCTCCCTGAGTGAGAGACCCTCCTGGAGCCTCAGGCTGAGAATCCTGTTGAACAGGAAGGACTGGTAGGCATATACGAGGAGGGTGAGGAGGTTGAAGGGGAGCTGGGCGAGGGCATCATCATAGTCCCCTGGATTCGTGCGGAGGTGGTTCAGGATGGCCCGCTCGAAGCTTAACCTCTTAGGATAATCCCTTAGGGCCCTAGCCACGTTTCCGGATTCCTCGAAGTCCCTCCGTGCGAGGAAGGCATCCTCATCTTCCCCAGGCTGGGGATGAGCCAGGTAGGTGTTCACCGCTCCCTGGAAGTCGCCCCTTACGATGGCCCTTCCCACCAGGTGGCTGATGGGCCTAACCTCCCCGAACCTCTGAGGACCGAAGAAGTTCGGGAAGCCACCCGCTCGTATGAGATCCCTGGCCAGCTCCTCCATACGGGCGGAGACCTCCTCCCTTGACAAGCTCACCTCAGTGACCCTTACAGAGAACTCATTCCCCAGCAGATGACCAAGCTCGAGCCTCTTCGCCGTCCTGCCAACTGGCTCGAGGGATACATCCTTCAGCCTGACTCGGCTCAAAGATTGGGCTTCTACGTCCCGGAACGTCATCCACTGGGTCGTGATGGCTCTCTTGTCCTTAGTCCCGGCAAAGCTGATACGGCGGCGACTGACACCCAGGGCCCGGGAGAGCTCTCGGACCAGCCGGTTCGTCTCCCAATTCCTCGACGTCACCTTCACCAGCTGATAGTGACCCTCTTCCGAAGGGGGGAGCTCCAGAGGCACCTCCACCACGACGAAATCCTCGGGAGTTGCCTTGAGGCGACCGCCTATGCCCGGACGTGAGGTGAGATACGCAGAAATCCCTATTTCTCCTTCCATTGGTGAATCTCACAACCTCGGCGGCCACTTATGCACTCTGTGCTGTTGGACTCTGTGGAGCCCTCTGGCCCCACTCCTGGTATGAGAGACCGCAACCTTCGAAGGGAGAAGAACATCTTCCCCGGGTGCGACCTTCACTCCTTCCTGGAGGCTTCCTCTTGGCCGAGGGTCTCCCGCAGTTTCTCCTTCATCTCCCCATACCGCCCTGCGAGATCGAGGGCCACTTCCCTCAGGATGTCCTGGGGCTTGCCCTCCTTTGATTCGAGGGATATCGTAGGCTTGTCCAGCTGGGGGTGTCCGGTTATGTATCGCGCGTCTGCCACCCGGCCGTCCTTGAGCAGCTGGCTGATGAGGGGATATATTACGGTGTCATCAGGGTTCACAACTTCCAGCTTTAGGGTGTTCTTTGACTTCTCCAGCACGCGGAGTTCCATGGGCACCGGGGAACACTAGAACGGGTGGGTATTAGAACCTTTTCAACCCTGAAGGGCCCGGGAACGGGCTAATCCCCACCCATCCCCCCCGACGGGGAGCCCGGTACCTTCGACGCCCCCCTCGCTGCCATCATCCTGCTGCTCGAGAGGAAGAAGGCAAGGGCAGCCAGGGACATCCCCGAGGCCACGTACATAACCCCGAGCCTCCCGAGACTGATGGCCACGAAACCGCCGAGGATTGGCCCCAGCGCCTGCGACAGGTTCAACGCGGAACCCAGAAGGCCTGTGGAGGTGGCTCTCTCGACACTCCTCTCCATCACGTACCTCAAGCTGCCCACATAGAGGCTTGCCCAGGAGAACCCCAGCAGGATCTGAGCGGGAAACATCTGCCAGAAGTCCTGAGCGACGGTGAAGGAGTAGAAGGTGAGGGCCGCCCCCAAGAGGCCCACCTTCACCAACCTGTCACTCCGGAACCTGTCCAATACCATCATGAAGGCAAACTGGGTGAAGGTGTTGGTGAGGTAGAGAATCCCGATCATCTCCTTCGGAATATGGAGAGCGTCCTCGAGATAGATGGGAAAGATGACCCATATCATGCTCGCACCGGTGTGCCTTATCAGGACTGAAGCGTACACAGGCAAGTTCCGCCTAACGACATCCAGGGGGAGCAGGGGAACAGCCAGGGATATATGCCTGGGAAAGGGCATCCTGAGAACCGCGAAGAAGGCTAGAGCATAGAGAGTTGAGGACATGGCGAAGACCAGGCGTACCCCGAGGGCCTCAGAGTCGGGCAGGGTGGCGACGATTCCCGCCAGCAAAGAGCCCACACCCCATCCTAGGGCCCCCACGGACACGAACCTTCCCATGGGCCGGTTTGTTTCGTGGGCGTAGGCCAGAAGGGCGGCGGGGAACATGCCGAAGGTGACTCCCACGAGGGCCCTGCTGAGGGCCAGGGTCCAGGGATCGGGGGCGATTATCTGGGTGAGGGTGGCAATGGAAGCCAGGCCAAGACCCGCCTTGAGGACTCCACGACGGCCCTTGATGTCCGCTAGGCGACCGAAGAGGTACGAGGCCCAGAAGGCGGTTATGGCAAAGGCGAAGAAGATCAGGCCGATCTCAAAGTCCGTGGCTCCCAGGACGTGGCCCGCGTAGTTGGGTATGAATATGGAGGCAGAGAAGGTGGCTGCCCCGGCAAGGAACTGGATGCTCAGAGGCCTGATCAGGGTCCTGTCCAAGGGGATGCCTACCGACCGAGTTTACGGCGGCGGGTAACTACTTGATGGTGAAGAAGTTTATCCATGGCATCTGAAGGGTGGATCTGAGAGTCCTACGCGCCCTCCAGGGGGGCCTTTCCTGAAGGCCGGAACTTGTAGCCGTAGTAGATGATGCCCGAGTCCCCCTCCTCTCCAAGCTTCCTGAAGGCTGCCTCCACGGGCATGCCGATGCTCATCTCTGAAGGGTCAATGTCGATGACCTGAGAAGTAACCCGGGCTCCCTCCTTGAGTTCGACGATGGCGAGAACGTAGGGCCTGATCGACTGGAAGCCCTTGGCGGCCTCGTGTACCACGGTGTAGGACACCACACTGCCCTTTCCGCTCAGCTGTACTTCCTCCATCTTCCCCAGGCTCTTCCTTCCGCACTTCGGGCATATGGCCCGTGGCGGAAAGTCGATCTCTCCACAGCTGCCACATTTGGTTCCGATGAGGTTATATCGGCTGCCAATCTCCCTCCAGAAACGCGGAATGGCCATCTCAATCAGGCCTCCTTAGAGCGTGCACTACGGCGGTCGCTCCTGTCCCACCGAGTACGTGGGTTAGTCCCAGAGTGGCACCACTTACCTGCCTCTCTCCGGCCTCGCCCCTTAGTTGCCTCACCACCTCCACGGCCTGGGCTATCCCCGTCGCACCAACGGGTTGGCCCCGGGCCTTCAGACCTCCAGAGGGGTTGATGGATATCTTGGAGTTGAGGTCCGTGAGCCCTTCCTCCGTCGCCGGGCCTCCATCTCCCTTCTTGACGAACCGTAGGTCCTCAATGGCCACGATCTCGCTAACGGTGTAGTTGTCGTGAACCTCTGCGAGCTGGAAGTCCTTGGGGGAAGCCTTGGCCATCTGCATGGCCCTCTTTCCCGCCACGACGCTGGAGTCCATGGTCGTAAGGCTCCGGCGATCATGGAGGGCGATGGTGTCGCTGGCGATGCCCAGGCCAGCGATGGTGATGGGGGTATCAGTGAACCTGTTGGCCATCTCCAGTGGGCAGAGGACCACTGCAGCCGCCCCATCTGACAGCGGTGCGCAATCCAGCATGCCCAGGGGCTCAGCCACCCAGGGCGCTCCCAGAATCGTCTCCAGGCTCAGCTCTCTTCGATACTGGGCGTTAGGGTTCTTGGCGCCGTTGCGGTGATTCTTCACCGCCACGGAGGCCAGCTGCTCCCTTGTCGTACCGTAGTCGTGCATGTGCCGGCGGGCTATCATGGCGAAGAGGGAGGCATGTGTGGCTCCGAAGACACTCTCCCACTCCTGATCGGCTGTTGAGGACAATATTCGGTTGGCCTCTTCATCCCCAACGTCCGTCATCTTCTCCGCCCCACCCACAACGACGATGTTGTAGAGCCCTGAAGCCACGGCCATGAAGCCGCTGGCGAGGGCAAGCCCACCACAGGCGCCTCCGCCCTCCACTCGGAAGGCGGGAGGGTGCTGGTCCGAGAGTCCTGCGTAGTCAGACACCAGGGCCGAGACATGTTCCTGATCGATGAACTTCCCGGCAGACATATTCCCCACGTAAAGGGCATCGATCTGGTCCGCGAGGACGTTGGCGTCCTGCAGGGCCTTGAGGCCTGCCTCAATTCCCAGATCGCGGAAAGACCTGTCCCAGAGTTCCCCGAACTTAGTCTCCCCCACTCCGATTACGGCGACTTCCTTCAATTCAGCCCCCCGCTGAGAGTTCGATCTTCCTACGGAACTTGGCATAGGTGGCGTAGTCGATGAACTGGGCCCTGGAGATGCTGCTCCATATCCTAGAGGCCGGGCTGTGGGCTATTCTCTCGATCTCTTCCGTGACCGTCATGTCGAAACCGTCCGAGCCGGCGCCGGAGCCGTAGCCTATCATGAAGATCCTCTGGCCAGGCTTGGCCTCATCCAGAATGGCGCAGAGGCCCAACAGGACAGCTCCGGAGTAGGTGTTGCCAATCTCCGTCACCAGCATGCCAGTCTTAACCTGCTGCTGGTTGAAGCCCATCATCTTTGCCGCCTTCATGGGGAACTTGCCGTTGGGCTGGTGGAATACGGCGTAGTCGTAGTCGGAGGCCTTTGTGCCCATCTCCTCGAAGATCAGGTTGCCACATCGGATGATGTGCTTGAAGTACGCGGGCTCCCCAGTGAAGCGACCACCGTGGCTGGGGTATCGCTGACCCTCCCGCCTCCAGAAGTCAGGCGTGTCGGTGGTGCACGACTCCGTGGCGTTTATGGTCGCGATGACTTTTTCCGTGCCTATGACGAAGGCGGCGCCACCGGCGGAGGCGGAGTACTCCAAGGCGTCGCCCGGCGCTCCTTGCGACGTGTCGGACCCGACGGCCATCCCGTACTTCACCATCCCGGAGGACACGAGGCCCATGCAGGTCTGAATGGCCGCGGTCCCCGCCTTGCAAGCGAACTCGTAGTCCGCCGCAGTGAGGTCAGGGGCCGAGCCGATGGCCTCGGCGACAATGGTGGCCGTGGGCTTCACCGCGTAGGGATGACTCTCCGATCCTACGTACACCGCGCCGATGTCCTTCGGGTTGATGTCCACTTTACGCATGGCATCCCTGGCAGCCTCCACGCTTATTGTGATGACGTCCTCGTCGGGGCCCGGCACGCTCTTGGCCCTGATAGCCAGGTTCTGGGCGACGGCTTTTCCGTCCGCTCCCCACACCCGAGCAATCTCTTCTGGCGCTATCCTGTACCGCGGCACATATCCGCCGTAACTCACTATCCCAGACTGCAAGCGATCACCTCAAACCTTGCTCCAAGACCTTGAAGTGTTGACCTTTCTGGCGAAGTCCTCAAGCCTCTCTATGAGCCGGGGAGGGGAAACCTCTGTCCTTACCAGGATGAGGTTCTCCAACTCCGCCAGCTTCACCGCCAGCTCGTCCACATTCCCTGGCTGTACGTACACGACCATGGCGGGCTTGAGAAAGTGGGTCCTGACGGCAACCATGGGAGACCTGCCATACTTGACGCCGGTGAAGAGCAGGGCCCTCTCGCTGCTCCAGCCGTACACCCGCGGGTAGTCGGAGGCGTCCAGAGTCGCAATGGCTCTCAGGCTGTCGATGACAGTGTAGCCGTGGATCTGTCTGTTTCTGGAGGCCAGGGGAGTCAGATAGCTGCCGTCGATGAGCTCCACAAACTCCGACGAGGGTATTGGTTCCAGGAACTCCGCCATGCTTGGTATGGCCTCGTGGAGGTTTACCATGAACTTCTTCGCAACACCTCTACCGGAAAGGCGGTCGATCTCCAACAGGGCCTCCACAATCCTCCTCACTGTCCGTATCCCGGGAGACTTCCGTCGACCCGACTCGTAGTCACTGATGACGGAGGGCGACATATGAAGGAAGGCGGCGAGCTCTTTCTGTGAGACCTTCAGCTCTTCCCGCCATTTCCTCAAGGTCTTCCCCGCGTTGTCTGAGAGGGTAATCTCTCCGGCCATCTTCTCCGGAAGGGAAGTCTCCATTCCTGGCCGCCAAGAGCTCGGGCTTACTTAAACTTGTCGAACTAAAAATCGTCAATCCGCGAAACAGCTACGGGCGACCGTACCTCTCATCCAGAGCAATGTTCACCAGCTCGTCGGCCCTCCGGATCCTCCTGTGTCCCCTGGATACGTGTTGAAAGGTGACCGCCTGAAACTTTGCTGCTTTCTGTCGCACCGTCGACGCGAGCTTTGCCAGGCGGTCCTCCTTGATCCTGTAGACTCCGTTGAGCTGTTCTGCCACCAGCTTGCTGTCAACGTAACACTCCACCCGCTGCCTCGTGTACCTGGATGCGAGATCCAGGCCCCTGACGAGGGCCCTGTACTCAGCCTCGTTGTTGGTGGCCCTTCCGATGGTCTCTCTGTGCTCAGCTACGATGTTCTCGAAGGCGTCGCATAAGACCACACCTATGGCCGCGGGTCCCGGGTTGCCCCGAGAACCGCCGTCACTGAACATCAAAACCTTGGGAAGGACTCCGAGGCTCATGGTGGTGTATTGGTGGTACAACTATTTGATGGGGTTTATTGGATATCGGACCCGGGCGTGTCACTCACTGCACTCCCTACTCTCAGCGGCGGGGGCGGGCATGAGGGCAGCCGCTGCGAGCTCGCGCACCCGTTCGAGGTATCCCTCCTGGATTCGCACATCCCGAAAGAGCGGGGAGGTACAGCAGATTCTCTTGTTCAGAGTGGAACTCGCAGAGGTCGCAGCGGGTAGCGTTGCCCAACAAGGCTCAGAGTAGCCCGAATGCGACGGAATGTCTAGGGCATACCCTCCCCCCGACCCGGCCAGTGTTAACACTTTCCAATATTTATAGCTGTTTCAGCTGACAAACTCAAACGGGACTGCCATATGTAAGCCCCGCTGTGCTCCAAGGTTCAGCTTCGATCCCACGCATCGGCCCCCGAAAGGTCTCGGCGCATCAATCCAAGAACGAAACCCCAAGGTACTTCACCCGCAGTCCAATAATCTCAACAGCACCTTGGCAGATGGGAGAAGGGCGGGGCCGGGCAGGTAGCCTGGTGAAGGCTGCGACTCGCTCAGGGCTCCCGCCCTCCATACACAGTAAAGGTTTTTACTGCGGCCCATCTAGGGCGACTAGGGGCCGTAGGGTAGCTTGGTCGATCCTTCCAGCTTCGGGAGCTGGAGACTCCAGTTCAAATCTGGGCGGCCCCATTATCGCGGCCCGACCCTGTGATGATCCAGGTCTCTGGTAAGAGCGAGGAGTCCCTAGACAGGACGTTGCAGACCTGAAGGGAGTTTTTGCAGATTTTGCGAACCATCTCGAAATGTTGATATAGCTTGTTCCTCGCGGGTAAGCATACGGACCCTATGGAGGTACTAAATGCAGCCTTCCGACGATAATAATGAGCTTGTTGATGAAGAGAAGCCCATCCTGAGGCGGCTCCTGCGCCATCTCGCCATCATGGGCATTCTCTTCGTAGCCGTGCTGGTCTTCTTTCTACTGTACAGCGGCTCCGCGACTGCTGACACGCGCGTCACCGGAGACGTCACCACGGACACCACCTGGACCCAGCCGATGAGCCCGATCTGGGTGGAGAGCTGGGTGACGGTACGGAACGGTGCCACGCTGACCATCGACCCCGGGGTAAGCGTCAGGTTCAACGGCGACTACTACCTCAGGGTCCAAGACGGCGCCTTAGTCGCTAATGGCGATGCCGGTGGTGCCGGGATCATCACCTTCACCTCCAACTATACGACTCCATTTCCCGGTGCCTGGGATGGCATCATCTTCCAAGGCAACCTGGGCACATCCCTTCTGGACTATGTCGTCATCTCCTACGCATCCACGGGAATCACCTTCGAGGGTCCCTCCGTGCCCGTGACAAACACCCAGGTCATGTACTCCCAGTGGTACGGCATCTACATCTCGTCATCAACCACCCCCTACGACCTGGTCTTCTCGGGCGGCACAATAACCAACGCCGGGTCCTACGGGGTGTACATAGCGACGCAGACCAACAACCATCTGACCCTGCGAATCCTGGGCTCCACCTTCTCAAACTACGGAACCGCGGCCGTGTTTGTGAGCTGGTTCCAGTACGCGAACTTCTCCCTCACGCTGGACGGGAATAGTTTCAACGCCTCCAACCGGGTCCTGTACTTCGGCAACAACGCTTACGGTGATCCTGCCGAAGGAAACTACTACCGTGTCACCTTCACGAACAACTGGGTCAACAGCAGCTCCGATTCGTACGCCATCTACAACCCTTACGACGTCCTGGACTTTAAGGAGACGAACCTTGTCTTCACGGGGAACCAGTTCGTAGGCCGAGGTTCTCGGACCTATGGAATTTACCTTGACGACTTCCGAGGGCAGACTGGGTATGACCAGAGCTTCACCCTCCAGGTGGCGAACAACGAGTTCACGGACCTGACCTACACCGGGGTGTGGTTCGACCTTATCTACGACTTCCGTCACGTAACCCTCGACTTCACGGGTAACATTTTCAAGAACACAGACGCCATAACCATGGACTACGGGATCTTTGGGAACTGGGGTCCGTACTACTCCCTGGACAGCTACGACAGCAGCTTCACCCTCCGGGTCGATGGGAACACGGCCCTCGACCTGAGCGGTACCGCGGTCTACATGTGGCCGGGCACGTCGGATGGGTACCGGGATGTCACCATTAGCGTGACAGGGAACGACTTCCGGAACACCCGGGACACCGCCTACATGGACTACGGTGTATACCTCCAGGCCTTCCGCTGGGACGGGGCATCGCCCTCCTCCCTTACTCTGACCGTGAGCGGCAACACCATCCGGGATCTGGACGACTACGCCGTCTACGTGAACTCCTTCAGCGGCTTCCGAACTGTCAGCGTTGAGGCCACGGGCAACCTCTTCGAGAACGTCGTGGGGGCCTGGATGGACTATGGTCTTTACCTGCCCAATGGAATTGACAGTGCCACCACATTGACGTTCACCTTCCGGGACAACCAGGCAACCGCGCTGAACAACTACGCCCTCTACGCAAGCAGCTTCGACGGCGCCTCGCTGGCCACGAGCCGAGGCAGCTTCATCGTGAGTGGCAACACCATCAAGGAATCCGCCTATGGACTCTACCTGGGGAGCATCTCGGATTACGACCTGTCGGGCTCCCTCATCGTGGAGAACAACGTCCTCACGAACGTGACGAACGCCGGCATCTTCCTTGGATGGCACGACACTACAAACTCCCGAGTCATAATCCGTAGCAACACAGTCACGGGCCCCGTCACTGGCAGCGGTCCTTCAGGAATCGTCCTGCAGGGCTTCCAGTACCAGAGCGCCAAGGTGGACATCCTCTCCAACACCGTCCGGCGGGCGGTCGTGGGCATCGAAGTTGACTGGCCTGCCTACGGCTCGGGAGACACCGTCCTCACTATCCAGAACAACCAGCTCACGGACATTGTGAACTACGGCCTCTTCATCAACGAGGTCTATCGAGCCTCCGCCTTCGTCAACATCTCAGGGAACACCGTGAAGGCCAAGGCCGACGCGAGCAACACGGCGAGTCTCATCTACTTTGCTCAGGGATCCAACGGGTGGTACCGGGCCTTCGTGGACCTGGACATGGCTGGCAACGTCCTCGAGGGCGGTCTGCACGGCATCTACTTCTACGGGACGAATGGAGCCGGGGCAACCGTAATAGCCGACATCCAGGGCGTGACCTCCCTGGGAACGGCCTTCGGAGTCACCTTGGACTACCCGGTAACGCACCCGGCAGACATCCTCAACCTGAGGATTCGGGACAGCACTTTCACGGACAACCACCGGGGCTTCCTGTCCATCAACCAGGCGGGAATGGGGCTCCTCCCCATTAACATCACAGGCGTCCAAGCCATTAACTTCGGTGACTGGGGCGGCTATGGAATCTTCATAGGGAACAACTTCGGTGGTGTGGTCAGGATCGACGTCCGGTCTTCGGACTTCCAGGATGCTACGGGCAGCCTAGGGGACGTCTACGCCGGCTTCGGTCCCGTCACCATGAACTTCTACTTCATTGACAGCATCACCAGCGGCGAAGCCAAGGACACCCGGCAGATCATAAGGGTCCTTTGGATGACGGATGTCCAGGTCCTCAAGGGGAAGAACCTTAATGTCCCCGCAGCCGGTGTGCAGGTCCACGCCGAAGACCAGTATGGGACCCGCAGCTTCATCTCCGTAACGGACAGCAGTGGCTGGGTGCGGGACCAGTACGTCAGCGGCTTCGTCATTGGCTACAGGAACGGTGAGTCATACGCTGGTCCGGCCATCCAGAACATCATGGCGACGTGGGGACCCTTCAACGGGACCGCAGTGGCTACCTTCAGCGGGAACGGTCAAGTAGTAACGGTGTACCTCCCAGGCGACGCCGATGGCGACGGCATCAACGACCTGGCGGACCCCGACGACGACAACGATGGCATCCCCGACGAGCGGGACGAGAACCCCCTGTCGGCTGGATTCCTGGACTTCAGGGCACCTCCCTACAACCTCCACCTGTGGGTCCTCATGGGACTAATCGGTGCTATTGTGGTGCCCCTGGCCGTGCGCTTGTGGCGGACGGGACCTCCTCTGCGCCAGAAGAGGGAACCAGAGGAATGGACCCCTGCGGAACCGCCTCAGGAGCCCCAGTAGACGGGGAATCCCTCGGCGGTTTGACTCCGACAAACGATGGTGTGGAGGCTCACCCCTGCAGAGTTCTCCGAAGGGCGCTCCCACAGTTCCGGGTCAGCCTCGCAGTCCCGGAAAGGACGCGGACGGTTCATTAGGTACCAGACCCTCTCCGAAGCATGGAGCCCGCCGTGGTGGCCTACGTCCGGAAGGGCTGCAAGACCTCCAAGAGAGTCACGGACTACCTGGAGGGCAAAGGCGTCTCCTTCAAGCGGGTGGACCTCGTCGAGAATCCTCGGAGCAAAGAGGAGCTCAAGGCACTGATTAACAAGCTTGGCCTCTCTCCTCGAGAGATGCTGCGACCCCGGGACCGGACCTACCGAGAGCTTGGCCTGAGGACGAGGGAGCTTCCTGATGATGTGCTGCTTGATCTGATGGTTAAACACCCTGAACTGATCAAGAGACCCATCTTGGTGAGAGAGAACAAGACCGCGATCGTCGCGCAGCCCGGGGACGTGGAAGACTTCTTGAGTTGAAGAGCAGAGAGGGAGCCCCCGCTGGCGAGAGCTAGTTACGACATGGAAGAAAAAAGGGGCTCGACGAAGTTACGATCTGCTGCCCCTTAGGTAGACCTGCTTCACGGCCCGCCGTTCCGGCGGGCTCTGCTGGATCTCGTAGGAGGTGATCCATCTGCAGGTTCCCCTACAGATACCTTGTTACGACTTAGCCCCCCTCGCTGAACCCCCGTTCGAACGCCGCAAGAACGGCGCCCTCACGGGAACCCAACTCGGTTGGTTTGATGGGCGGTGTGTGCAAGGAGCAGGGGCGCATTCACCGCGGGATGTTGACCCGCGATTACTATGCAATCCAGCTTCAC
>CAYFYB010000034.1:0-14514 GCA_964347345.1 uncultured Methanomassiliicoccales archaeon
TCGCGGACGAAGACGCCCTTCCGCCAGGCCACGACAAGGGCCACGGCTGCTACTGCGGCAGCCACACCAGCCCAGAGCCATGGCGAGTATATGGAGAATGGCAGGGTCAGACCTCCTCCAGGCTCGTCGGGGTCGCCAGGGTCACCTGGATCGCCGGGGTCGCTGGGCGGCTCCGGAGTCCCAGGGGTCAGCTCCGCAACGGTCCGAAACTCGAACCCGTTGGCGGTGACAGGGTTGCCGGCAAGGTCAGCGCCAGGCGACCCCACTGTGAAGTTGTAGGAGGTGTTGGCCTCCAGGTAGGAGACGTTGACCCAGTAAGAGGCGGTGCCGTTCTGGGTCAGCTCCCATGTAGACGCACCCCCTATGAAAGCAGCGCCGTTCTCGAGAGATGCTTCGTCCATTTCCTCGCTAAACGTGAGTTCGAAGGAGAGGCGGGTGGTGGGCATCAGGGTCGTGTTATTCCAGAGGCCGTAGGTCCCGTTCCCCGAGGCGTCGAAGAGGACCTGGAGGGACTCCAGCCGGGGTTCCTTGTCGTTGTCCACGACAAAGGTGACGTTCACGGGAGCCGAGGTCTCGCCTCCCTTGTCGGCAACAGTCACCATGGCCTTCCTCTCTCCGTCCGGGACCGTGGTGCTGTCCCAGCTCGTCTCCCACGTGGCGTTGGCCTGGTTCCCAGGAATGTTGACCGTCAGGACCGGCCCGCCATCGATGGCAAGCTGCACGTCCTTCAGCCTCCCTCCTGGGTCGTGGGCCGTTCCGTTGAATGCAACGAGGCCCTCAACGATATCTCCCGGACCGGGGGAGGTCACGATGACGCTGAGGACCTGAGCCCCCGCAGGGGCTGCAAGGAGAGCGAGAATCATAGGCACAACAGCGGTTACAGCGAGCAGCGCACGCAGCGAACCATTTCCAGACATACACCCCTTGCGGGTTCTCGTGGCCCCATAAAAGCAACGGGGTGGTTTCTCGACCTGATTCTCACCGATGTCATCAAGCCAGACTCCGGGCACTCGGAGCGCAACCCGTGGGCGACAATCGTCGTGGTCTCCAGGTCCCGCCTCCCCGGAGGGTGGCGATATTATTGGCGGTGGCGGTTCCTTTGACCGCCCACCATGCTTCCCTGGTCTCCACGTGGAGGATGTCGCGACGACCCGCCAGGCGGAGTCGTCACCTTTTCTCCAGCACGTCCTCCACCCACCTCAGGCCTTTCATCATGTTCGGGAAGCCTATGGTGGTGAGGGCTAAGAGCGCGACGTGCCTCAGCTCACTTGCGTTGGCGCCCTGCTCCAAAGCCCGTCGCACGTGAGAATGGGCGGCACCCTCCATATCTGCTCCAAGCGAGATTCCCAGCTTCACAAGCTCCCTCGTCTTGGCATCCAACGGACCCGCGTTCAGGCAGGCCTCTCCGAGTTCCTCATACGCCTTGAAGACCTCAGGGTAGTTCGCTTTAAACTCGTCGAAGGCTTTGGGTAACCTAGCCATACTTTCACCTCGGTCAGCGCGACTTGGCTTTCCACGTACGCCAAACCGACAAGCTATCGTGGTCTCCATATCAAACCTTTGCCCGAGAGGAGACTTCCGGGAGGAGCATACCGATGGGGGTTTGAATCCATGGTCTGCAACCTGCGCGGCCTCCTGAAGAGCCCTTCAGATGAATATCCTGCCCCTCCGAAGGAGGTAGTAGGCGGCGGACCCACCCACCATGCCGATGACGTAGCCATAGGGGAGGCCAATGATCAGGAAGCCCACCAATAGGGCGACGGTGAGGTCGAGAGGGCTGTCTCTCACCTTGAGCACGAGCTTTGTGAGGGCGAAGCCTTCGAAGAACAGCAGGGCTCCAAGGATGGGGAAGGGGAAGACCCTGACGGCCTCGAAGATGACGCCGCCAAAGAAGAGGCCCAGGATGAGGAATATGGAGCCGTAGATAAGGACTGACCCTCCAGTCCTGGCGCCAAACCTGTGATGGCCCGCCAGGCCTCCAGAGCCGTGGCAGACAGGGACGCCGCTCAAAAAGGGGGAGGCCACGTTCATGGCGGAGTACGTGAGAGAGATCTTGCGGACGGTCACGTCCTTCCGATTGGGAAAGAGGTCGGTCACCAGATAGGAGGTGGCGATGATGGAGTTGGCTATGGAGAGTGGAATCTGAGGTATGGCCAGGACGATGCCGCCCTGGACGATGTCATTGGACCCTGGTATGTGGAGCTTCGGAAGGGAAAGGCCCACTCCATTAAGGAGGGCTGATGAGTCGATGCCCTGATAGGCGGCAAGGCCGATTCCTGCCGCCACGAGAATCAGAGCAGGGGGGAACCTTGCGCTCTTTCCGAGGACGAGGACCACAAGGACGCCAGCGAAGGCCACCACCAGCCCGAGGACTCCTTCTCTCTGCATGAAGTCGAAGGCGACGAGCATGAGGCTTATGCCCAGGCCGAGCTGTATTCCCCGCACGACCCCCGCGGGGATGAGGGCGTAGATCTTGTCGATGGTTCCTGTGAGGCCAAGGACTAGCATGGCAGCTCCGACCACCAGGCCGCCGCCGTAGAGGAGTTCCGGAGGGGACCGGGTCGCGATCATGATGGCCGCCATGGCCTTGAGGGGCTGGACGGGCATGGGGAGGCCGTATCTCAAGGCGGTAAGAATCTGGAACACCCCGAACATGACGAAGGCGCTGGCAGCGTCCAGACCGTTTATGGCGACCATCCCGAGGATCAGGGGCAGGTCGGTGCCTATGTCCCCGAAAGCTCCGGCCAGCTCCCGCCGATTGAAAGCTACGCTGCCTCCTCCCACCTTCAAGGCCACGAGCGCTGACCTAGAGCATTCTCTGTAATAAGAGTGAGGTCATCTCGCGAAACGCTCTCTGACCCTTCTCGGTTCTCGCCCCTGCTTCGGCACCGCCGCGGGAAGCCTGCAACTGGGGCAGTGAACCATCATCACAGGGGAACCGAGCTTGGAGAGCTTGTCCAAAATGAGGGACGGGGCCATGGTGCAACCGCGTCGTATACACCTGACGATATCTCCTCTCAAAATCCCAATGGGTTCTCCGAAGAGAAAGCTGATATCCCATCCACCGATGTATTCACGGCGTGGTTCCGTGGCCAAGGTCTCAGGGCTCATACTGGCAGGTGGGAAAGGAGAGCGGTTTGGTGGTCACAAGGCCCTGGCCAAGTTCGCTGGCGAGCCAATAATCCTGCGGCCCGTTAGAGTGCTGCGACACCTCACCAGCGAGATCGTGATTGCCCACGGTCGGGGGGAGAATCGAGCCCTCTTGGAGGGCATCGAAAAGGAGGCTATCATGGTCGCGGATGAGGAGATGGGACCCTTGGGGGGCCTGCTCTCCGGATCCAGAGCAGCCTCAGGGGAATGGATATTGGTCGCGCCCTGTGACGCTCCCCTAGTTTCAAAGGAGCTGTACGCTGAGCTTCTCTCGAGTGCCAGAGGACTAGAGGGCTCAGTCCCGAGGCTTGAGGGCCACGACAACCCCACCATCGCTGCCTACCGCAGGAGCGCGGTGGTGAGAGCTTGCCAAGGAACCCTTGGAGAAGGGATTACAGCAGCCAGGAACATTCTTCCCCGCCTGAGGCTATCTTACTTGGAGAGAGAGGCGCTGGACAGGATGCCCTATGGCCTGCAGTGTGTGTTCGATGTGGACACCCCAGACGACTTGAGGCGAGCGGAGGAGATCCTCCTGCGGGAGGGGTAACAGGGACAGCCCCGGGCCGAATCCTCCTTTGTACCGAGCATCTGTACCAGTCCTGCCAGGCGAATTACGTAATGTTCGTAACTACACCACGAAACCCTTATCTCGCCCCCGACCTTTCCGCCGGATGTGAGGGATCCCTACGGCCGGGAGACCGTGAACCTACGGATCTCCCTCAACCGCAAGTGCAACCTGGGTTGCTTCTTCTGCCACATGGAGGGTCAGCCCCCCTCCGAGTACGACATGACTGCCGCGGACCTGGAGAGGGTGGTGAGAGCCGCGACACGACTGGGCGTGAGGAAGGTGAAGCTGAGCGGAGGAGAGCCCACGTTACGGAGGGATATAACGGACATAGTGGCCCGCCTAAGACCCCATCTGCAGGAGCTCTCCATGACCACAAACGGGTACCTCATGACGAAGCTCGCCCTCCCCCTCAGGCGGGCGGGCCTTGACAGGGTCAACCTGAGTCTCCATACTTTGAGGAGGTCCACTTACCAGGCGATAACGGGCGTCGACATCCTGCCCCAAGTCCTTGAGGGCCTTGAAGCCGCTCTGGCCGCGGGGTACACCCAGGTGAAGGTTAACATGGTCCTCCTGAAGGGGGTCAACGAGGCGGAGATATGGGACCTAATGGACTTCGCGGCGGAGAAGGGCGCCGTTCTCCAGATAATAGAGCTTCAAGGACCCCTTCACGAGCTTGACGCCCCCTCCTTCTGGGAGAAGTACGTCTCCGTGGGGCACTTGGAAGAGGAGCTGAGGAGACGCGGGGTGCTGGCAGGCAAGAATGAGCTTCATGATCGCCCCCTGTTCCGCGTCTCTGCCAACGGCAGCTCTGCGCTGGTGGAGCTGGTGGGCCCCATGTTCAACCCCTCCTTCTGCAACGGCTGCTACCGTATCCGCTTGACGGCCGACGGCAGGGTGAAGACCTGTCTCTTCGACGAAAGAGCGGAGGTTAACCTGAAGGAGGCCATCGCCAGGGGAGCCACGGACGACGAGCTTGAAGCCCTGCTCGCCAGGGCCATTCAGTCCCGCGAGCCCTACTGGAGGGAGGAGGCCTGAGGGTCAGCGTGAGGCTCTTCGCCTCCCTCCGCGAGGAGGTAGGACAGGAGGTGGTGGAGCTAGAGGTCCCGGAGCCGTGCTCCGTCGAGTCCCTCCTGAAGGCTTTCACTGGCCGCTATCCCAAGACTGCGAGCCTGGGACCCATTCTCGTAGCTGTCAACAAGGAGGTCGCCACTGCAGGGGCGGAAGTTCGAGGACAGGACGACGTAGCCCTTTTGCCACCGGTGAGCGGGGGATGAAGTGAGGAGGATTGTTGAGGACTTCGACCTTGATGCCGTCCTCGAGGAGCTCACCTACCCTGAGGAGGGAGCCCTCGTGTTCTTCTTGGGGTCTGTTCGCAACTCCGCTACGGGAAAGCCTGTGAGGGCCCTCCGGTACGAGGTCTACAGGGATATGGCGGAGGACCACATCCGGCGGATCGAGGAAGAGGTGAGGGCGAAGATGGCGGTGCAGCGGGTCCTTGTACTCCACAGGGTTGGGGAGCTGGCGCCAGGGGAGAAGACCGTCCTCGTGGCTGCGGTGGCCCGCCATCGACATGAGGCCTTCGAGGCCTGCCGTCTTGCCTTGGAGAGGGTTAAAGCCGAGGCCCCCATATGGAAGAAGGAGATATACGAAGACGGGGAGGCCTGGGTGAGGCACTCTACCGAATCGGAGCCTTGAGGCGATTTCCATGGCCGAGATGGTGGACGTTGGGGGGAAGAACATCGTCTTCAGGTCGGCCACGGCTTCTGGCACCATAGCGCTCCAGCGGGATACGATCGCCGCCATCGCCGCCGGGAAGGTGGAGAAGGGGGACGTGGTGCAGGCGGCGACCCTGGCCACCATTCAGGGGGCCAAGAGGGCTTGGGAGCTCATTCCCCTCTGCCATCCCCTCCGCCTGGACTCCGTCAAGCCCCGGGTTCACCTTGGGAAGGAGGAGGTGCGCATCAGCTGCACCGTCACGGCCAGGGAGAGGACAGGAGTGGAGATGGAGGCTCTCATGGCCGTCAGCCTCGGCCTGCTGACGGTCTGGGACATGGTGAAGGGTCTGGAGAAGGATCCTGCTGGGCAATACCCCCACACAAGGATTTCGGAGATAAGGGTGGAGGAGAAGAGGGTGGAGCATGGGGGTTGAGGAGCACCGGAGGCATGGGCCCAAGACCGTGGGTTTCGCGGTCATCACCGTCAGCGACAGCCGCACTCCGGAGGAAGACGCCACCGGTCAACTGGTCCGTGAAGCCCTGGCTGGGGCGGGGCATCGGGAGGCCTTCTATGCGGTCGTGAAGGATGATGTGGAGAGGGTTCGCGAAGCCATGAGCAAGGCCCTCGATGCCGAGAGCGTGGACGTCGTCCTTCTCAACGGAGGGACCGGCATCTCGAGCAGGGACGTGACCGTCGAGGCCCTGGAGCCGTATCTGGAGAAGACGATGCCTGGCTTCGGGGAACTCTTCCGGGCCCTCAGCTTCAGGGACATCGGTCCTGCAGCTATGCTGAGCAGGGCCCTCGCTGGCGTCTCCAGGGGCAGGCTGGTAATCGCCCTTCCGGGTTCTACCGCCGCCGTCCGCCTCGCCGTGGAGAAGCTGATCATCCCCGAGCTCGGACACCTGGTATGGGAGGTGCGGAAGTGAGGCCCTTCCGGCGGCTCATCCCCTTGGACGAGGCCTTGCAGATCGCCATGGAAGCTGCTAGGCCCACGGAGCAAGTTGAGAAGGTTCACCTGGCGGAGGCCGTGCGTCGGGTCCTGGCGGAAGACGTTGTAGCACCGATCGACGTCCCATCCTTCGACAAGGCTGCCATGGACGGTTTCGCCCTGCGTTCGCTCGACGGGCGAGGCGGAGTTCGGCTTAGGGTCATCGGCAAGGCCCATCCCGGGGAGCCCTTCGGAGGGCAGGTGGGGCCGGGGGAGTGCGTGGAGATCGCGACGGGGGCCCCGGTACCCAAGGGATGCGACGCCGTAATCGAGGTGGAGGCCACGAAGCACGAGGGGCCCGAGGTTACCCTCATGGAGGAGGTGAAGCCAGGGAGAAACGTCTCCCCCCGAGGGGAGGACATCAGGAAGGGGGACAAGCTCGTCGTCGCCGGGAAGCTACTGAAGCCGGGGCACCTCGGCGCCATCTCAGCCCTGGGCATCCAAGAAGTGCTTGTCTTTGGGAAGCCCCGGGTGGCCATCTTCGCCACGGGCCGTGAAGTTCGTCGAGGAGGAACCCTCGGTCCTGGGGAGGTCTATGACATCAACTCCTTCACGCTTGCAGGCCTGATCTCGGAGAAAGGAGGGATGGTGAAGCTCTTCGATCCCATCCCGGACGAGTTCCAGGCTATAGAGGACGCTGTGGCTCAGGCTCGGGATCACGACATGGTGGTCCTCTCGGGGAGCACCTCCGTTGGGGAGAGGGATTTCCTAAGGGACGCCACGGAATCCTTGGGGGAGATCCTCTTTCATGGCGTTGCGGCAAAACCCGGAAAGCCGCTCCTTCTGGGCCGTGTCGACGGCGGCCTGGTCTTCGGCATGCCAGGGTTCCCCGCCTCCTGCCTCCTCCTAGCTTATCACATCCTCTTACCCGTCCTGCGAAAGATGGCCAGACTGCCGGTGGGGCCCCTGACAATGCGGGCCACTCTGGGAGAGGAAATGCCCTCCAAGGAGGACAAGACGCAGCTGGTCACCGTCTTCATGGAGGGCGGAAAGGCCTACAGGGCCTTCAGGAAATCTGGGAGCATCACCAGCGTTTCCGCAGGAGAGGGATATGTGGTGGTACCAGCAGCAGGCAGACTGAAGTCAGGGGATGTCGTCGAAGTCGTCCTCTTCTGATGTCGGAGGGCTCTCCTCGGGGGCGGGAACGGCTTCCTCAGGTACCGGAAGTTGGCTTTCGAGGACCGGTACCGATTCCTCAGGGACCGGGATCGACCCCTCGGCCCGGGTGGCCCTCTTCCTACGCCTTCTGATGAAGAGGACCGCGGTCACGGCTGCAGCCCCAATGATACCTATGAGGGCGAAGCCGCCCAGGTTGGCCCGACCGTCATCGGGGGCCACGGGGGCAAGGAACGCAGTGTAGGTGGGGTCATGCTCCACCCTGTATCCCTGCCATGCTGGGAAGGCCACCGCGTACCAGAAGGCAGCCTTCGTGAAGTCATCGCTCCCGTTCTGAACGAGGTCCGTCGGGCTGTCGTACCTCTCTCGGATGTCCTTGCTCAAGCCATAGGCGAAGAGGGACATCAGGTGCAGGCTGAAGGCTGCCTGCCACTTGATGAGGAGGATGTCCCCAGGCCTGGCGGCTACGAGGATGTTGTAGGCGGGGTCGTCCTGCCGCACCGGCTCCTGGGTCTCCTCATCGATGAGGTCGAAGGTTCCTCGGAACCCTATCTCCAGGGCCCTCTCGGCCCGGTCGCCGATCTTGATGGACAGGTCCTCCTCCAGGACCTGCTGTATGCCTGTGTCCACTTGGAGGCCTGAGTCGGCGGTGGCCACTTCGTACGTGGAGGTGAACAGGGCCACGTAGTGGACCACGCTGATGCCGAAGGTGGCTGATATGGAGGTCCTGTCGCCGTGAACCCCCCAGATCCACAGGTCGGACACCTGTCCCAGGGTGTAGAAGGTCTCCGCCTTCATCACCCCGGTCACAGGATCGATGGTGACGTCATACTCGATGGTGAACTCACTGAACTTGGCGATGTAGAGCGGGAACTGTAGGGAGAGGAGGAATGCGAGGGGGTTGTTGGCGTCGATTATCTTGGCGTACAGGTTCCTGTAACGCATGCCGAACCGGTAGTGACCCTCTCCCAGCTTCTGCACCGGGAGGGCATCCACCACGGGCGTATAGCTCGCGTCGTCGAGGGCCTCGCCCACCCCAAAGGGTATCACATAATAGAACGGCTCGTTGCCAGGGTCGGGCATGCCGTTGGCCCCCGGACCCGTGCCGTTGTAGGTGTCGTTGTAGGCCAGCAGGAACGCCAGGACCGCCCCGATGAACACCTCCTGCCCTCCTGGGGTCAGGTAGTGCATCCCGAAGAGCTGGTAGGGCAGGGTTGAGACGTAGTCGCCATTCCGCACGTCCTTGAGGGCCACCAGGAAGGCCTGGGCCCCGCTGTAGTTGACGAAGGATACGGCGAAGGTTACGTTGCTGTCGCCCACCTGCTTTGTCAGGTCATCTTTTGTCCAGTATTCCTCGGAGAAGGTGTGGCCGAGGACCTCGGCCTCGTCGCCCGGGCTCCACTCGGCTGCCTGGGCGCTTTGCATCACCATGAGAAGAGTTATGCCGAAGCAGGCGAGTATTGTCAGCACTCGCGCTTTCATGGGCGGTTTCTCTGAAATAGGGGATGATATACTTTAGCCCGTGGTTATCGTGGCTGGTTTGATTAGCTGATAGCGTACCCTGAATGACGGCAAGCACTTTCACACATCCCCCACCCTTTCTTTTTTATGAGGGCGGAGGGTGGGCCGTCCCGGTGGTACACTGCTGAAACCCCTGGAGGAGGTGGGCCCGCGCACCAGAGAGAAGCTTCTGGAGGCCTTTGGCACCGAGGAGGAGCTGGTCCGGGCAGCGAGGGACATGGAACTCGATCGCTTCGTCGCCGTCCGGGGGATCTCCCACAGAAAGGCCGTGGAGATCATATCCACGGTTGTGGGGGTGGACACCTTCGCTTTCTTGAAGACGGAGGCCGGTCAATCCATCTACGAGGACATCCTGCAAAGGATTCAGGCCCATGCCCAGACCTCCTACGCCAGGAACAAGGTGCTCCTTCTCAAGCCCTTGTCGGAGCTCAAATCAAGGGAGGCCCTCCTCGAGAGGGTCATGGCTGCCAAGGATATGGCCCGCCAGCTGCCCAGGGAGCGGTTAGGATCCCTTCTGAGTCGCCTCCCACCTTTGAAGCGCTCTAGGCCCGTCTTCGACTCCTCCAAGGTCGTCGTAGTTGAGGACAAAGAGCTCCTCCGCAGGCTGGAGCCGTACAACCGCTACTGCGAGATCCTCCTCCCCCAGGACTTGGACAGACCCGAGGAATACGACCTCATTCTCTACGTCTGCACATCGGGAACGGCGGACATTGAGGGCCTTGACCAGGTTCACGTCGTGTTCGGGAACCCGGAACCATGGCAGCTCTTCCCTGAGTCCGTGATCGACTTCTTCAGGACCAACGAGGGGGTGCTGCAAGTGCTGAAGGATTTGTGTACGGACGTGGACGGGCTCCACGTGGCCGAGGAGGTCTTGGAGCTGATATCGGGGGTCAGGCTGGAAGCGCCTGTCGTGAAAGAGGATGCCCTCGAAGACGTGATACGTCGGACCAATGAAGAGCTTAAGGAGAAGCTCTCCCGATTGTCTCTCGAGGGGCATGAGGTTCTTGAGCTGCTGCAAAAGGGACTGCCCCGACGTCTCCAGGAAGTCTTCGCCGAGGTGCTTGAAGAGGGTGAGCAGGACATCCTGCGGAGGTCTGGCCTGAACATCAGACTGGAGCCCACATACCCCCTAAAGCTGCCGGAAGAAGAGGTGGAAAGGGCACTGAGGACGATTCGACAGAAGTCTAAGATGCGGGGGTTCGAGGCCATGAAGCAAGTCGCCAGGCTTCTCATCTCAAGGCAGGAGGACGTCAGGAGCGCATACAGAAGGGCTCTGGAGTTCGACTTCGAGATGGCCATGGGTTCCTTCGCCCTTGAGTACGACCTGCAGCGCCCTCGATGGGGGATTGGGTTAAAGATCAGAGGCGCCTTGCACCTCAGCTTGGTGGGTTTGCCGGATGCCCAGAGAGTTGACTACACCCTGTCGCCCCCAGAGCGGGTGGCCATCCTCACGGGGGCCAACAGCGGCGGGAAGACCACCCTCCTGGAAACGTTGGCGCAGGTCTACATCCTGGCCACCCTGGGCCTCCCAGTTAACGCCCGGGAGGCTCTTCTCGAACCCCTCGAAGCTTGCTACTTCTTCTCCCAGCAGAGGTCACTGACCGCGGGAGCCCTGGAGGGATTCCTCACCACCTTCGTGCCCCTGGCCCTCGACGGGTCCAGAAAGATAATCCTGGCGGATGAGCTGGAGGCCATGACGGAGCCCGAGGCGGCTGGTGCCATAATAGCCTCATTTCTGGAACTGATCAAGAACGGCAGGAGCTACGCTGTCGCAGTGACCCATGCGGCCAGGTCGATACTCCGGCTTACAAGCGTAAGGGTGGATGGAATCGAGGCTCAGGGACTTGACGAAGACTACAACCTCATAGTGGACAGGAAGCCAAAGCCAAACGTGATCGCCAGGTCCACGCCAGAACTCATACTTCAGAGGCTGCAGGCTTTGAAGGGAGGCGATGAGAGCGACCTCTATGGCCGCATACTGCAGAAGCTCCATGATGCACGCTAGTCTGCGGGCGACTCACGCGGGCTGGAATCCTGGAAGCCCTGCTGCGAATCGTCCTTCCTCGTGGGCCCCTCACTTCTGGCTCTTCTTCGCAACGACAATCTCCACAGGACTGCCAAAGATATCCACCCTCTCGGCATGAGCTATTGTGTACCCAGCCCTTCGCAGGGATCGCTCCGCGAAGATGGGCCTGCAGTCGAAGTACCTTGGCCACTTATCGTGAGCCCATTCGTAGAGCTTCAGAAGCGCGTTCCCTTGGCCCTCCTTCGACATGCTAGCGACGGAGAGCCTGCCCTTTGGCCTGAGAACCCTCTTGATCTCCCCGAGAACGACGGGGATATCGGGAGTGTCGAAAAGCTCCAGGGTGAAGCTCATGAAGGCGGCATCAAACACGGAACTTCGGTAGGGCAACCGTAAAGCATCCCCACAGCAAACGTTAACTCTGCCTTCGAGTCCGCACCTCACCAGCCTTTTCATGGCCAGCTTCACCATCCCCCATGAAATGTCGAGGCCATATGCCTTCCCCGCCTCTCCCACTTGTTCGGCAATCCTTCTGAGGGCGTGACCGGGACCGAAACCAATCTCCAGGACGGCCTCGCCTTCCCTGATGGCGAGAACCTCCAGGCCCCGATCTGTGCAGCTCCCCTCGAAGGGTTGGGTGATGGGGCCGTAGAAGGTGCTGATGTGGTCGTAGAGCTGCTTTGCTTCCCGCCTGGTCCTCGGCACGCGCTGTATGGTTTCTGCCCAAGCTTCGGTGCTACTCAACCCCACGAGAAAACCTCAACCCTTTTGCCAGCTTCGATCCTACTCATGGCCTTCGCCCTTATCACCCATGAGGAGGGTTAACGCCCTATAAACAATGCCGCCTGCAAGGAAGGATCGTCCACGGTGAAGCCGAGGATTCCCAGTATCCCCTTCAATCCCATTTCCCTGTGGATGACCGTGATGCTTGCGATGCAAGGTTGCCCGCTGAATGGTGGCTCATGAGTCATCTCCTTCATCGGAGACCACTGTCTGCTTGGCAACCCTCCAACCAAGGGAAAGCTCCAACCCCGACTTCTTGACGACCACGGGACAGTGATGCGAAGCGAGCACTCGACGGTGGTGCCCTCTGCGATGCCCAGGCGGAGAAGATACGTCCTTATCTCAGTATCTTGAATGCTTTCAACCCTGACCCTATGGCCAGGGGGAACCTCTGAGAGGTTCAAGGTCACAGCTCCTTAAGGCCCGCCTAAGACTCACTGCGAGGACTAATGAGCCCCCTGCAGGGACTCTACCTACCAGTGGGCACAGCTGCACCTGGACCGCTCCGTGGTAGAGGGTTCTCAACGGACCTGCTGGACCTGACCCACGGACCGACCGACAGTCTAGCTCCTAGGGAGTCTCTACGTCGAAGTATATGCGGAGGGTCGTTCTGAACTCTGTGATCTTGTTCTCCTCCAGCCCCATCTCCAGGTCCGTTATCCGGGCCCATTTCATATTCCGAACGCTCATGGCTGCCGTTCTCACGGCATCCGTGGCCGCACTCGTGAAGCTCTCGGGCGAGACGCCCACCACGTCGATTATTTTCTGCACCATCTGAGCACCTTCGGGGGGAAGGGCGCCCATCCTAGATATTTTATCCCCCTGGAGAAGGGTCTGAACCCCGGAAGGAGGCCCAGCGAGGGCATCAGAAAAGCCTAATAGCTCACCTAGCGATGGCCGCCGGGGGTAGCATGGCGCGAGTCACCATATTGGGAGGAGGTGTTGGCGGAGCAATCGCCGCCACGGAGCTTTCTAGGAAGCTTAAGGGTCAGGCGGAGATCACCCTCGTGGATAAAGAGGGGAGGCACTACTTCCCGCCCTCCTATCCCTGGCTCATAATGGGATGGAGGACCCCGGACCGGCTATGGAAGCCCCTCTCCAGTCTGAAGGCCAGGGGTGTGAGGCTCCTCCAAGAAGAGGTCACGGCCATCAACCCGGAGGAGAGGCGGGTGATCACGAGGGATGGTGAGCTTTCCTACGATTACCTGTTGATAGCCCTAGGGGCGCAGCTCGCCCCCTCCTCCATCGAGGGCTTTGAGGAGGCTGCCCACCACCTTTACGACTTGGAGGGCGCAGGGCGCCTTGCCAAGGCTCTCAGGGAGTTCGAAGGGGGCAGGGTTCTGGTGGGCGTATCCCGGCTGCCCTTCAAGTGCCCCGCGGCTCCCTACGAGGCTGCCCTGCTGATGGACTACCACTTCCGGGAGAGGGGCCTTCGGGACCAGGTGGAGATGGAGTTCTTCACACCCGAGCCCTTCCCCCTTCCCGCGGCTGGAGAGGCCATCGGGAGGGGTGCAGAGGCGATGATGAAGGAGCGGGACATTGCTATCCACACGAAACGGGAGATGGATCACGTTGACCCCGAGGCGAAGACGGTCCACTTCAGAGGTGGCTCCAAGGCGGAATATGACCTCTTGGTGGCCGTACCGCCCCACAGCACGTGTGAAGCGGTCAGGAAATCGGGACTCACCAAGGACGGTCCGTGGATACCCGTGGACCGGCATACCATGAGGTCCTCCTCCGATGATGTATACGCCGTGGGAGACGTGACAAGCATCGCCACACCCTCGGGCAAGGTTCCCTTCCTGCCAAAGGCGGGGGTATTTGCCCATGGACAGGCCAGGGTGGCGGCAGAGAACATCGTCTCTGATATGGTAGGTGGGGAGAAATCCCGGTGGGATGGCTATGGCGTCTGTTTCCTGGAGACCGGCTTCGGCAAGGCCGGTATGGTGCGAGGCAATTTCTACGGGGAGGGGCCCCCGACACCCAAGATGAGGAAGCCCAGCCGGCTTTGGCACTGGGGCAAGGTCCTCTTCGAGAGGAGGTGGCTGGGCAGGCTCTTCGCATAGAACTGCAGCGTCTTCTACTCAAGTCTTGCGCCGCAGGCGCCACAGTACGCGAAGCCCGCAGGGATTCCCTTGGCCCCACACTTCCCGCACTCCTTCGCGTAGGGCCCCCACAGGAATGAGGGAGCACCGCCAGCCGCAGCCTCCTCCCGCAACCGCCTGTACTCGGCGGGCCTCTTCTCCACGAAGGCCTTCATGCCCTCCCACGGCTCCTGACTGGCGAAGTGGGTAGAGAGCCAGTCTCGAGCGTGACCGATGGTCATGTACCAGGCCAGGTCCTTCCAGAAGTTGACCTGCTGCTTGGTATAGCGGGTGCACTCCGGGAACCTGTCGATAAGCTTCTGACTCATCTCCCTGACCGCATCGTCCAGTTTCCCCTTGGGCACCACCTGGTTCACGAGGCCCCACTCCAAAGCCTTCTTGGCAGGAATCCGCTCACACAGGTACAGGATCTCCCGGGCCCGGCGGTCTCCAACGATGATGGGGAGCCACTGGGTCGCTCCTCCGGAGGCGACGCTACCCACCCTGGTGCCCACCTGCATGATCTCCACGTGTTCAGCGGCGATGGCCAGGTCGCAGGCCATCT
>CAYFYB010000035.1:0-13850 GCA_964347345.1 uncultured Methanomassiliicoccales archaeon
TCGACATAACCCAGTTCCTTGCGGAGTGCCTGGACGGGGCGTCGGCCGAGGCCCTTGCGAAGGAGAGGGAGGGGGTGGAGCAGCCCCTTCAGGTTCCAGCGCCCTCCAAGCCGCCAAAGAAGGAAGCCTCATCATGACCAAGATGGAAGCTCTTCCTGATGCGAGGCTGGCCCGCCATCAATCCCGCCAGACGGCCAAGAAGAGCTTTGATGAGATGCGTCGGAATTTTGTCATCAAGTACCCCCGGGGCAAGGGCGTGGTGGCCTACGTCTACGAGGACATATGCATGGGCTGCATCCACTGCGCAGACAACTGCCCCGAGAACGTGCGGCCGGACCACGAGGACGCCATCGTCTTCATAGACAGGACCTCCTACCTGCCGGACCTATCCTTCGAGACGCGGAAGTCCTTCATCGTGGAAGAGAACTGTATCGGCTGCGCCAAATGCGCCGTCATCTGCCCCGTGGAAGCCATCGTCATGATTCCCAGGCCAGGCTGGGAGGTCGTGGAGGGAAAGCCTGTTCTTGTCGAGGAGCCGCAGGGGCCCTGATTGCATGGAGACTTCTGAGGAGCCTGGAGTGGGAACGACGACGACTCGCAAGCCTAGGTGGCCGCGGAGGATGTCCAGGGAGGCGGAGATACGCATCATCAAGCAGCTACCAAAGGTGCAGAAGGCCATCCTCATATCCAAGGTCTCCGCGGTGGTCCTTTTCGCCATAGGCCTGGAGGGCCTGTTTATCGGTAACTGGTGGATGGCGGGGGGCTTCCTGCTCTTAGGCGTGCTCTTCACGATCTGGCCCGTCAGGATGAACATGCCCAACGTGTGCCCCAGGTGTGGTCACGTCGAGGAGAAGGGCCAGACAGTCTGCACAGAATGTGGCGTGGCCCTGATGTGAACCTCCTCAGAGGCCTCGGGGCACCCAGAGGACGTTGGAAGGGTTGATCACGTTGGGAAGGTCCACTCTCTCCTTGATTCTGCGGGCCAAGTTGAACCTCTTCTCCATGTTGCTCTCGGGCGATAATAGGTGGAGAAGGGGGCTGTACCTGAGTCTGCATCTGTGCTTTCGGGCGATTTGAACCAGCTCTAGCACCCGATCGAACCTCTCGCCCCGGTTCAGCGGCTTCTGAGCGAAAGGCAATAGGCCTGCGGTCCCCCCTTGGGAAAGGGTCCCGATGATGCCCAGTCCTGGTCCCTGCCCCTCCGCCCAAGCTACGATATCGTCCACTAGGGGCTGCACGTCTGCGAGAGAGGCCCGAACCTCCACCAACGGGGTGGGACCTCGCCCCTTTGTGGGAGTGACGAGGGGGTGGGCCAGACCATCGACTTCGGTCTTCTTCGTCTCCTTCTTGAAGGCGGAGTCCAACTGTTTCTGCTGCACGGGGAGCGTCTCCTCAGTCCCCCGGAGGGCCACCTCCACGGTAAGTCCTTCATTTCCTCCCAACGAGACCTTGGAGGCCGTTCCGTCGCCGAAGATCACTTTCAAGGGCTGGCCTTGCGATCCTGCAATGCCTCTCAGTGACGCAACGAGATCCTCCATGCTCTCTGGTGCGTATCTGAAGATTCTCACCGCCTCGACGGCTGGCAAGAGCGTGAACGTCACGGAAACCGGGACGGCGAGATTACGCCCCATGGCCAGCAGGAGGGAATTGAGGTCATAGCCCGAGGCGTTGTTGGGTACCTGGTCAAATCCACTCTCGCCATAGCGCGTGTCGGCGGCCAGAAAGTCGATGTTTCTCACGTACCGCTCGGGACCCCCCGAGTATGACGTCAAGATGGCGGTGCCTGCGACGATGTCCCCCATGAGGTGGTCGTGGGGGAAGATGGGGAAGAGAGGAAACAGCCATCCCTGTGACGCGCAGGTGTCGAACACATCCTTCCACCTGGTCCCCACCTCGCATCGGACAGTTCCATTCTCCTCGTCGAGGCTGATGCCCTTTAGGTTCGATAGATCAAGGTGGAAACCATCCAGATGAGGGAGCACCTCTCCGTCGAAGGGATCCTCCTTTGGACCCCAATCGACCGACAATTCTCTATCTCTCATCATGGCGAGCTGTGTCCTGACGTAGTGAAGGGAGTCGCTCGCCAGTCCCAGGTTCACGCTCGCTATCTCGCCAGTCGCGACACCTATAGCAAGGGAAATTTCCTCCGCTTCGGCTACGGGTATCCTGATGACACTCACGCTCTCGAAGAGTCGTTTCAGGTCATCGGGAAGGATGTGCCTGTCCCTGAGGTAGACTGCCCTGACGAGTTCCTCCCTGGGGAGGGCCTGCAGCCCAGGGTAGCCTGCCAGCTTCTCCCTGAAGTCCACGTCTTCAAAGGGCATCCTACCGCCTCCTCAGCCTGCGTATGTACTTGTCCGAAGGCATCAGTTTTCGCAGGGCTCCAAGGGCCCGGAGACCTCGTCTCATCAGGCCGGGCGGGATCTCCGGCGGAACAAGAGGCGGCTTCCTGCCCATGCTGCCAAGGAGCTTCCCCCTGTTCAGGACGGCTTCGGGGTCTACTGCCTCCTTAACGCCCTTCATGTAGGCGGCCACATGTCCGTGCATGGCCTCGAGGTTGTACGAGGCTAACAGGCCCAGGCCGAGAGGATGTCCTTCCAGCTCCGTCAGAATGCGATGATACCGCTCGACGAAGGATATGGCGAGCTGCCCCCTTAGAAACCTCTCGTTGGTCAGGATGTAGGGTGCCAGGTAGGCAGAGCTACCATCCACGAGGAACCCATGGAAGGCTGGTTCAGACCTCACCTTCTTTGCCGCTCGGACAGTCATCTCCATGGCCTCCCCCAACCTCCTTGAAGGGAGGAGGCCCTCCGCGGTCACCAGGCCCCCGGAGATCCTGCGGGCGTTGTAGGGCTCGTGCCTGTCCTCCCACAGGACTGAGCCCGCTCCATCCTGCTTCGTTCCTCCAGAGCCGGACAGGACTGACTCTGCGGCCGCCTTCTCGGCCTCCACCATCTCCTTCACACCTGCAAAGGCTATGACGACCAAGGCCGGAACCTCTGGAACCTCCTTCAGGAGGGCCCTCTGGAGCAAGAGGTGGGAACCATCCATGAAGCCGACGTGGTAAGGCCTTACGGGGCTCCGTGAAAGCTGCAGCAGCCCCTCTCCCATGGCCCCGACGCTGTCGAAGCTGAAAGCGGAAGTAGCCACGGCGGATGGCGCGGGAACCAGCCTCAGCGTGGCTTTGGTGATTGCCCCCAGGGTCCCCTCGGCTCCAAGGAAGAGGTGCGTGAGGTTGTAGTTGAAGGAACCCAAATCAAAGCCCCGCTCTCCGGTCTCTATGATCTGACCGTCGGGGAGGGCCACTTCCAGGCTGCGAACCCACTGTGAGAGGGCGCCATGCCCGAAGGAACCAATCCCAACCCCTCCGTTGCTCAGAAAACCGCCTATCGTCGATGATCTGCTGAAGATGGGAACCACAGGCAGAGACATGCCGGCTTGGGCCACCGCTTCCATAACAGCCTCCCAGGTGGCTCCCGCCTCTGCTGTCACGCACATCCGCTCCTTGTCCACCTCCTCCACCCGGTTCATCAGGTTGGTGCAAAGGAGGATTCCTCCGACGTTTGGCACGCTTCCGCCATGGAGGGATGTGCCACCTCCCCTGGGAACCACGGGGATCTTCAGCTCGCTCCCTAGCTGCAGTACACGGACCACCTCCTGCGGGGACTTGGGGAGGACAATGATATCGGGCTTCAGCTGGAACTGTATGCCAGCCTGTTTTGGTAATGAGGCGAAGTCGTGGCCGTAGACAATCTTCTCTGTGGGATCCGTTGAGACGCGGTTTTCCCCCAGAGTGTCGCGGAGCCTCTTATACGCGTAGCTAAGGTCGCTATAGACCATAGCAGGAACCACCGGCGGCTCTCAATGGGCCAGCCGTTATTAATCTTAGGGATGGGAACAGGACTAGATCCCGAGGTTCTCGATGATGCGGTCCTTCAGCTGATCCGCGTCCAGGCCCGCACCCTTGAACCCCAGGGTCTTCGCAAGAGACTCCAGCTTCTCCTTCGCCAGTGTGTCCAAGGACTTGATGATAGATACCTTCAGGTCCCTCTCCTTCTTGCCAAGGACGTCGATGCCCAGCTGCCGTGCTGCATCAAGAATCCTCGGACTTATCTCCACTACCTTCTGGGCTTCTGGCAGAGTCGGGGTCTCCGACAGCTCTTTCTTCAACTCCCTCTCGACCTCCATCCTGCCCCTTCGGAATTCTCCAATGGCCTTCCCGATGCCTCGGGCAAGCTCGGGGAGCTTCGTAGGTCCCAGGAGGAGGACGATGGCAATGATGACCAGCAGTATGATCCATTCGAAGTTCGCGATGATCAGGGAAGAGCTCCTTGCGAACTGGGATAGGAATTCCACAGACACACCCTCTAGTATGGACTACTACTCCTATGGTTATATCCTTTTCGCAAGTCCCGGGCCACTCTGGAGATGACCCGGTCGAGATGCGTAACCTCAGGGCGTCTGCAGAACAGGATAGATAGCCCCGAATCTGGTGTCTACATACCACAGGTAGGTGAACTGCGTCGCGGACTCTCCGCTGAGCCAGACCTTCAGATCCCCCTCTCCAGACCACTGGAAGGACCTGCTCAAGTATAGGGTGACGCCCAGCGCATCGAGGCCCTGGTCCTCGACAGCCATGGTATAGCTGTAGGTCGTGTTGTTCACCTGAAGCTCCTGCATCGAGGTTTCCAGAGTCCAGCCCGGCCCGACGGCGGAGAAGACGCCCATGGTGGCGAGAGTGAGCTGCTCCGTGGAGGGCAGTGGGACACCCGACTCCCCGAGGACTTGGAGGGACGGAGATTCCGGCAAGACATCGTACTTGAAGAGCAAGGACTCCCTCTGAACGGTTTCGTCTGGGTCCAAGAGCCCGTTCCTGTTGACATCGGAGAACTCCCGCCGCTGGAAGATTTGGTAGTTGACCCTGATCCCGAGGGTGTACACCGCAGCGTTCCCTTCAGTGACCGTTACCGTCAGGGATCGTATGCCCTCTCCTGTCCAGAGCGCCGGGTGCGCGGCGAAAGTTGAGGTGTTCTCCGTTGCTGAAAAAGGGCCTCCGGGAGCCGTAGCGGAGGCGAAGGCCACCCGTTGGCCACTGGCAGACATCGCCGACCAGCGAAGAACTATCGTCGTGTTGTTGGTGATTCTCAAGGTGGTCTTGGAGTGCATGTCGGGGGCCAGGGGATCTGGAGAGTAGAGTACGAAGGCAGGAAGGGCCATGGACACGTTCCCAGTTCCAAGGAGCGTGTCGGAGACCTCCACGGGGGGAGAGAAGATGGCCCGATTGTAGTATAAGAAACCCCCTGTCAGGGCGAGGAGAAGTATGATGACCACTGACCAGACGGCATAGTTCGACTTCTTCTCGTCCTCCTTCACCCGCAGCCCCTGCCTGTCCTCCCAGGTCCGGTTTGCCATCACGTACCCGACCGCGTAGAGTCCTGTCATGGGTATGGCTACCAGGAGCATTGTGATCCCGCTGCCATCGGGAGTTATCAGCGCTCCAAAGAAGAAGAAGGCCACGAGGGCCACCCTCCAGTACTTCTTCCATACGCCAGGCTCGATGACTCCCAGGGCGGTCAAGCCCCACATTATGATCGGGGTCTGGAAGGCTAGCCCCATTCCGAGAAAGAAAAGGAGGACCATGTCGAAGAACTGGTCCGGGCCCACGAAGGGCGTAAGCCCCATGCTCAGGCCCACGCCGTAGAGGAACTCGAAGGCGATGGGAAGGATTATGACGTAGGCGAGGGCGACGCCCAGGACGAACAGAAGCGTGGCAGGTACGGTGATCTTCGCGATAGTCTCCCTCTCCTTGGCGTGTAAGCCGGGTGCCAGAAACTTGGAGGCCTGGTAGACAATCATGGGCATGGATGTAAGGACGGCCAGGAAGATCGACACCTTGAACTGGACTATGATGGCTTCCGCAGGGTGTAGCTGCACCCTCTGGACGAACTCTGGCAGTAAGGTGTCCATCAGAAGCTTGACTACCTGTATGGAGACGGCCCCGTAGAAGTCAGGCCAAGGGTACGGTATGGGAATCCCACTGACCTCAACCCAGCGGATGGCAAAGGTGACGTAGAATATGAAGAGTGGGAGAAGCGTCCAGAGCACTTTGAAGGCCCTCTTGCGGAGCTCCTCCAGGTGCTCCAGTATCGTCATCGGCCGATCTTCCATCGTGTTAAGTATGTCCAAGCAGTATTATAATAGTCATCCTCCAGTCGCCTGGCATGGGTGAAGTGGTGTCACGAATCCCGTTCTCCTCATCGATACTGATAATATACTGTGAGAATAATAATTGTCAAAAAATTCATATAGCATGAAGGGGATATGTCTCTTGCCCAACTGGCGGAGGCACGCTGGATGGGCAGCGTAAGGGGAGGGTTAGGCTGTGCAGAAGGAAGTCAAGATTGTGGATCTGTCCACGTCGAGCGGGGTGAAGCTTCCTCAGTGGATGGTTCGAAGGGCGGCTGAGATACTGGTGAACAACGCGGAGCAGCTCACCCGGGAAGAGCTGAGGTCCGTTGCCGACATCCTGATGCGGGAGGCAGGCTCCAGGTTTATTTTGGGGGAGGAACGCTAGTCTAGCCTGGAGCCTCCTCTTCCCTTTTTCCCCAGAAGATCCTTGAGGGAGGACGGTGGGCTCCTGGGTCCACCTCGCCGGCAGGTCTGAGGTCCACCTGACAAAGGTTTAATAAAGAAGCGCCATAGTCGACCCGAATGGCCATAGAGCTGTACTATCCGGTGGCGATATTTGTTGTTCTCGCCATCATTTTTCCGTTCCTGACCTATTTCGTTACCAGGCTTCTGAGAAAGGACAGGCCAACACCACTGAAGCTCACCACCTATGAGTGTGGTGAGGTGCCTGAGGGAGAAGCTCAGATCCAGTTCAACTTCCAGTACTACCTCTTCGCCATCATGTTCATCGTTTTCGATGTAGCGGCCATCTTCATCATCCTATTCGGCCTGATTTATGTGGGGGGAATGTCACCAATGGCCCAGTCCCTCATGGTCCTCTTCGTCCTCATAATCACAGCCGCGACCCTCTATTCTTTGAAGAAGGAGGAGGTGTACACGGTTTGAGCCTGGGTGCTGTAGGCGACCCCCCGAATCCCGAAGAGGCTACCTGATCAAGGAGGAAGGCGAGGAACGGTGACCTCCGAAGAGGAGATGACGCAGAGGCTGCGGGAGAGGTTTCCCGAGGATGTGAAAGAGGCGGAGGTCGTGAGACCGGGCAGGCTCAAAGTCCAGTTATCCAGAGAGGCCCTTCGAACCGTCTCCCTCTTTCTCCGTGATGAGTTGGGCTTTGAACACATTTCCTGCATCTCGGCTGTAGACTGGGTGGAGAACCTAGAGAACGTCTACCACATCGTCTCCTATCAGCACGGCTGCGTCCTGCAACTCAGCGTGAGCATCCCCAGCGAGGATCCCGCTGTCGACACTGTCTCCGACATCTGGAAGGGGGCCCTCTACCACGAGCGGGAGGCCTACGACCTCCTGGGAATCACGTTCAGGGGCCACCCAGACCTGAGGAGGATACTGCTTCCAGAAGACTTCAAGTTCCATCCTCTGAGGAAGGACTATCAGGGGGAATAGGATGCCCGAGATGTGGATCAACATGGGTCCCCAGCATCCGATGACCCACGGGCTGTGGAACTTGAGAATTAAGGTGGACGGGGACACCGTGGTAGACGCGGACCCGGAGATGGGGTACCTCCACAGAGGCGTGGAGAAGATATGTGAGTATAGGGACTACCTCAAGCCTATCCCCCTGATGGACCGCCTCTGCTACGTTTCCTCCCTCACCTGGGCTCACGTCTACTGCGTGGCGGTCGATGATTTGATGGGCATCGAGGCACCGCCCAGGGGCCAGTATTTGAGGGTTATCGGCTGCGAGCTTCAGAGGATGGCATCCCACCTCATGTGGCTCGCTGCCTTCCTGGCAGATCTTGGGCTCCTCACGGGCTTCCTCTACAGCCTCAGGGAAAGGGAGCTCGTGCTGGACCTCCTGCAGCTCATGACGGGTCAGAGGATGAACCAGAACTATCCCAGGCCTGGTGGCGTCCACAACGACATCCCACCCAACTTCAAGGACGAGATCAGAAAGGTCTTCCGCTACCTCAAGAAGAGGTTCAAGGAGTATGAGGACCTGCTGGACGAAAGCCCAACATTCCTCCTGCGGACGCAGGGCGTGGGCATCCTGAGCAAGGAGGATGGCATCAACTACGGCGTTACGGGTCCTAACCTCAGAGGGAGCGGAGCGCGGGTCGACATAAGGGAAATGGAGCCCTACGACGCCTACGAGGAGCTCGAGTTCGAGCCGGTGATCTACGAGGAGGGAGATTCATATGCTCGATACAAGGTCAGAATGGGGGAGCTTCTCGAGAGCATGAGCATCGTGGAGCAGGCCCTGGCGAAGCTGCCCGACGGTCCATTCCGCATAAAGCCGCCCAAGAGGGCGGAGGGTGAAGGCTTTGCCAGGACGGAGGACCCTCGGGGTGAGGCCCTCATCTACGTCATAGGGGACGGGAGTGACAGACCCTATAGGGTTAAGATAAGGTCGCCCATCTTCGTCACTCTCTCAGCCCTTCCAATGATGCTTCGCGGTCATCGCGTGGCCGACGTGGTCTCCATCACGGGCAGCATCGATGTGTGCGTAGGGGAAATCGACAAATGAGTGGGCACTTGGTGGACCTCTTCGGGGCCAGCGATGCCATTACTCGCTTCCTCTTAGGCATAGTCAACTTCATCCTATATGGGATCGCCAATGCACTGCCGCCCCTGGGCTTCCTTGGGGCCCTGGGGGACTTCCTTTCCTGGCAGCCCGTGGTCCTCTTTCTGACCTGGGTGGTGGCCATCACCCTCATGGTCATCTGGGCGGCCGCTCTGCACCTTCTGGTGATGATATGGCTGGAGAGGAAGGTGGCCGCTAGGTTGCAGGACAGACGGGGTCCCATGCTCTCACAGCCTCTGAAGAAGAACTGGTGGAAGGGCACGGGCTTCTTCCAGATAGTCGCCGACGCCCTGAAGCTCTTGCAGAAGGAGAACATCACGCCAGCGGCCGCCGACAGGGCCATGTTTCACATCGCCCCCGCTTTTCTGATAGCATCAACGATCCTGGTTCTGGCAGCCCTGCCTTTCAGCGAAGGTTTCGTCGTGGCCAACGTCCCCGGGGGCATCCTGCTCATTCTGGCGGCCTTCTCCCTCACCCCCCTCGCCATCCTCCTGGCCTCTTGGTCGCAGAACAACAAGTACGCCTTGCTAGGAGGCATGAGGGCGGCAGCGATGATGATGTCCTACGAGATTCCCATGATTCTGGCCACCATTGGCGTCATCATCCTGTCTGGGACCCTTAACCCCATCGAGATTGTGGGAGTGCAGTCTCAGCCCTCCATCCTGGGGCCACTGGCTTCCCTAGGCATAAGGAACTGGTTCATCATACCTCAGTTCCTGGGATTCTTCATCTTCGTCCTCGCCATGGTGGCGGAGACGGAGAGATTACCCTTCGACCTCCCCGAGGCGGAGGAGGAGCTGGTTCACGGCTGGATCGTGGAGTACGGGGGCATGAGGTTCGGCCTGGTCTATGGGTTCAAGTGGTTGAGGACCTTGGTCGCGGCGGCCCTCGTCGCCCTCCTCTTCCTCGGAGGCTGGGACGGTCCCGTCCTCCCGCAGGAGATCTGGTTCATCATCAAGGTATACTTCGTCTTCTTTGTCTTCATCTGGATAACCTGGTCCGTGCCCAGGGTTAGGATTGACCAGATCCTCAGCATTGGCTGGAGGAAGCTGATTCCCCTTTCCTTGCTGAACATCCTAATAGCCATCTTGGTAGTCCTCGCCACACATCAGGGGTGGATCTGATGGAGATGTGGGGGGCGAGGGAAAAGGAGGTTACATCGTGGTCGAGGCCATTCAGGTCGTCTTCCTCATAGTGTCGGCTTTGGAGATCATCACGAGCGTGCTTGTGGTGACAGCCAGGAAGCTCATGTGGGCCGCCTTCTGGCTTGCCATGACCTTGGTCACCATGGCCGGAATCTACATCCTCTTCCGCTCCGAGTTCGTGGCCATCATTCAGATTCTCGTTTACGCCGGTGCCGTTCCGGTGGTCTTCCTCTTCGGTATCATGCTGACCCGCACGAGGATGATGGAGGAGGTACCATGAAGGAGAGGATCTTCGTTCTGGTGGGCCTCTTCTTCCTGACGATCCTCATGGTGGCCTCCTTCGTGGGTCTGCCCTGGAACCCCGCTGCGGAGACCGTCTCCAACGAGAGGGTGGCGGAGTCCCTCTTCCAGGACTTCGCCTTCAGCACCATCGTGATAGCCCTCCTCCTGGCGGTGGCCATGGTCGGCGGCATCTTCCTGGCGAGGAGGGAGGAGCCATGATTCCACTGGAGTGGGAGCTCTCCCTCTCAGCGATTCTCTTCGCCATCGGGCTCTACGGGGTTCTGGTCCGGCGAAACGGCATCATGGTACTAATGTCGGTGGAGATCATCCTCAACGCCGCCATCATGAACTTTGTGGCCTTCTCAGCCTACGTCAACGACCCCTCCGGCCAAGTGCTGGCCCTCCTCTCCATTGCCCTGGCCGCTGGTGAGGCCGCCATCGGGCTTGCCATCTTTCTCGTACTCTACACGGTCCACGGTACGGTGGACCTGGACAAGGTGAGAATACTGAGGTGGTAGGTTGGCCGACCTGGCATGGGTTGTGGACCTGTCCTGGCTGATTGTCGCCTCCCCTCTCCTGGCCTTCGTCATCATCGCCACCACCGGGAAGAGGCAGTGGGAGGGAGGCGCCGCCTGGTGTATCGGTTCCATTGGTCTCTCCTTCGTTCTTGCCATGATTCTCCTGGTTCACGCCCTCCTGGGTGGGGCCCTTGGAGGACACTTCGAGGTCCAGGAGCGGATATGGTACCGCTGGATCGGCTCCGAGGACATAGGCCAGGCTATCCAGTTCGGCATCCTGGTGGACAACCTCAGCGTCCTCATGCTGGCCATCGTTTCCTTCCTCTCCCTCCTCATTGCCATCTACTCCGTGGGTTACATGGGCCATGAGAGGGACAAGGCCAGGTACTACTCTCAGATAGCCCTCTTCGTCACGGGCATGCTGGGGACGGTCTCGGCCAACAACTTCCTCCAGCTCCTCATCTTCTGGGAGATAATGGGGCTCTGCTCCTATCTCCTCATAGGCTTCTGGTACCACAAGCCCGAGGCGGCCAGCGCCGCCAAGAAGGCCTTCATCGTGACCCGGGTGGGGGACATTCTCTTCCTGGTGGGCGTCATCGCGGTCTTCATCCTCTTCGGCACCTTCAACATCCTGGAGGTTTCCAGGGCGGCCCCCGGACTACCAGTGCACCTGGTTTCCATCATCCCCCTCCTCTTCTTCGGCGGTGCCATGGGTAAGAGCGCCCAGTTCCCGCTGCATGCCTGGTTGCCAGATGCCATGGAGGGTCCCACCACCGTGAGCGCCCTCATCCACGCCGCCACCATGGTGAAGGCGGGGGTGTACCTCACCGCCAGGGCTATTCCCCTGGTGGTCAACTCTCTGGATGCGAGCCTGTTCGTGGCCGTCATCGGTGGCTTCACCGCCTTCTTCGCCGCCACCATGGCCCTGGCCAACTACGACATCAAGAGGGTCCTGGCCTTCTCCACCATAAGCCAGCTTGGCTACATGTTCCTGGCCCTGGGCACGGCCGCATATGCCATTCAGCTCGGTATGGAGGGCTCCGGGGAGGCATATTCCGCAGCCTTCTTCCACCTCGCAAATCACGCCTTCTTCAAGGCTCTCCTCTTCCTCGGGGCTGGAAGCGTTATCCACGCCATGGGAACGAACGACATGCGCCTGATGGGAGGCCTCCATGATAGGATGCGCATCACATCCATGACCATGCTTATGGCGGCCATCTCCATCTCCGGCATACCGCCCTTCTCCGGCTTCTGGAGCAAGGATGAGATCCTGGCCGCCGCATACGGGGCCTCGGGAGAGAGTCAGACCTTCTTCTACCTCTGGCTTCTGGGAGTGCTCACGGCCTTCATGACGGCGTTCTACATGTTCCGCCTCTGGTACATGACCTTCAAGGGCTCCCCGCGCTGGGAGAAGGAGCCTCATGAGTCACCCAAGGTGATGACCACCCCCCTCGTCATCCTCTCCTTCTTTGCCGTGGGCTCCGGCCTGCTGATCTTCGGAATGGGCGGCTTCAGCAACCTTATCTTTCCCGGTGTGGAGGGGGCCCACGCTGAGTTCGTGTCCCCCGATAGGATCCTGATTGGTACCTTCATCGGGCCCAAGAGCTTCCTGACCTACACCTCCCTCATGGCAGCCCTGGGTGGCCTGGGACTCGCATCCCTCATCTACCTGGTAGGCTCCGTACCCGCCAGTGCCCTCACAGATACGAAGGCCAGGTCCTTCCTGCATACGATGCTGGAGAGGAGGTACTGGATCGACGATCTCTACAACCAATTCGGGCTACGGATTGTGTATGGACTGGCGAAGGTCAGCGACCTCTTCGACAGGTATGTCATCGACGGCCTTGTCAACCTGGCAGCCCGGCTGACCCTTCTTGTTGCTCGGGGAACGGACATCTTCGACCGCAAGGGCGTGGACGGGGTTGTGAATGGCATCAGCCTGAGCGCCCTCAGAGGCGGCTGGACCCTCCGGAAGGGCGAGACTGGTCAGGTCCAGACCTACGCAGCAGTCATCGTCATGGGTGCCGCGATAATCCTCTTCGTAATCCAGGTCATTTTTCCCATTCTGGGGGTGTAATGAGTGGTGCTGCCCTTCCTCTCGCTGCTCATCGCGCTCCCCGCCGCTGGGGCCGCCATCGCCCTCCTAGGACCGTGGAACAGACCCCAGGCCAGGGGTGTCGCCATCGTCTTCGCCTTCCTCACCTTCATCGTGTCCACCGTTCTCCTTCTCGACTTCATATCACCCGCGTTTGACTTTGGCCTCAGAGCCGATGGTGGCGGGACTTACACCGCCTACGAGGAGTACCTCTGGTTCCGCATCATGGACATCCCCGTCATATTCAGGCTGGGGGTGGACGGCCTCTCCATGCCCCTGGTCTTCCTCACAGCCCTCCTGTTCTTCGTTGCCGTGATCTTTCCGATGGAGGAGGAGTTCAAGCCCAAGGAGTACTACGCTCTACTGCAGATCATTAGCCTGGCCCTCATCGGCGTCTTCATATCCCTGGACTTCCTCCAGTTCTTCGTCTTCTGGGAGCTCGTCCTCATCCCAATGTACTTCCTCATTGGGATCTGGGGAGGACCCAACAAGCACTATGCTGCCATCAAATTCCTGATATACACCCACGTGGGCAGCGTCATCATGCTGCTGGGCATCTTCACCCTGGCCTATCACACCAATACCCTCAACATGATCGAGATCGCCCGCCAGGCCCCGGCCCTCGCCTTGAGCATCCAGGTCCCTGTCTTCATAGCCTTCCTCATCGGGTTCGGTGTGAAGCTCCCGATGGTGCCACTCCACACATGGCTGCCTGACGCTCACGTGGAGGCGCCCACAGCTGGTTCTGTAATACTGGCGGGAGTCCTGCTGAAGATGGGTGGTTACGGACTGTTCCGTATCGGCTACACCATGCTGCCTCAGGCGGCCCTGGACCTCTGGTGGCTCGTAGCCATCTTCGGGATTGTCAGCATGATCTACGCCTCTTTCGTCTGCCTGGTTCAGCTCGACCTGAAGAGGCTCATCGCCTATTCTAGCATCGGCCACATGGGGTTCGTCCTCTTGGGGGCTTCGAGCGTCACCGCCATCGGTTTCGCGGGGGCCATCTTCCAGCTCTTCAACCACGGCCTCATAACAGCCGTCCTGTTCATGCTGGCGGGTGCGGTCAAGCACTGCACGGGCAGCCG
>CAYFYB010000036.1:0-13330 GCA_964347345.1 uncultured Methanomassiliicoccales archaeon
GGGCCTTCAACTCCCACCATCAGATGCTCTTGGTGGAGAAGGCCAAGGACCTGGCCCAGATGCATCCTATCCGCCTTTTCGTCGTGGACTCCATGACCTCCCACTTCAGGGCGGAATATGTGGGGCGAGGAGTGCTGGCGGAGAGGCAGCAACTGCTCAACAGGCACATCCACGACCTCATGAGGTTTGGCGACGTCCACAACGCCACCATCTTCGTGACCAACCAGGTCCAGGCGAAGCCCGATGCCTTCTTCGGGGACCCGACCCGCCCCATCGGCGGCCACGTCGTCGCCCACACCTCCACCTTCAGGGTGTACCTCAGAAAGAGCAAGGGTGAGAGGAGGATCGCACGTCTCATAGACTCCCCCAACCTCCCGGAAGCGGAGGCCATTTTCACAATCCTGGAGGACGGTATTAGAGACTAGAGGGAACGGCTAAATAACCCCTGAGAGGTCTTGCCGCTGTGGAAGTTCACCGAATTGTGGACCCCTCCTATGATGCGAATCTCTATCTCGCAAGAGCGGAGGAGGCCATCCTCATTGACGCTGGGACGGGTCTCGGGACCGATAGAGTGCTGGAGGAGATTCACAAGAGGATGGGTGATGTACACCCAGGGCATTTCATACTCACACACCGCCACGTGGACCATGTGGGCGGGGCAAGAGCCCTTTCCGATGTCATGGGCCTCACCCCACGGGCGTCACCAGACGACGCTCCATCCCTCCTCCGGGGAGACAGAAGAAGTACGGGAGCTACTCTCTTCGGCATCATGCTGGAGCCCCTCAAGGTGGAGGTCATCCGCTATGGCGAGGTCCTCAACTTGGGAGGCCTGGAGCTCAAGATCCTTCACACTCCCGGGCACACCATGGGGAGTATCTGTCTCCTGGGGGAGGACGGCTCCCTCTTCACCGGTGATACCCTCTTCGCCTATGGTGGCATAGGACGCTGGGACTTGGAGACGGGGAGCCTTTCCGACCTCTTCTCCTCGTTGAAGCTTCTCGAATCCCTCCACGTCGAGAGCCTGTATCCAGGCCACGGTCCCTCAATCGAGGGGGAGGCAGCGAAGCATATCTCCATGGCTGTCGAGATGGCGGAGGCCTTTCAACAATGACCTCACAGGACCCGCGGGTGATGAAGGCCAAGATTGTCGAGGATCGCTGGAAGCTGGATGAGACGGATCTGATCAGGGTCATCGAGACTCTCAAAGGAGGAGGTCTGGTGGTCTATCCCACCGAAACCCTTTACGGTCTGGGAGTCGACCCGTACGATGAGGAGGCCGTCGAACGTCTGTACAGAGTCAAGCGGAGACCCTGGGGGGACCCCGTCGCCCTGGTGGTTAGCGGGCTGGAGGAAGCAGAGCGGCTGGCCTACTTCTCTCAACGCGCCCTGGATGTCTGGAGGGCCTTCATGCCAGGCCCGCTGACTCTAATACTGAGGGCAAAGGCCGAGGCTCCCCCTCCGCCTGTCACGAAGGAAGGTGCCCTGGGCCTGAGGATGCCAAGACACGATGTCCCTCTACTCTTGGGCCAGGAGTTCGGACCTTTCACGGCCACAAGCGCCAACCTTCACGGTGGGCCTCCCCCTAGGACCTTTGGAGAGGCTTACTCCCAGCTAGGAGGGGAAGTGGACCTCCTCATCGATGCCGGAACCTGCCCTTTAGGAAGGGAATCCACAGTCCTGGAGCTCATAGGGGACCAGCCAACAATTAAAAGGGAAGGGGCCCTAGCAAGGGAAGAGCTGGAAAGGCATGGATGAGGAGACCCTCCAGAAGCAGAGGGAGGCGGGCAGGATAGCCCGCCAGGCCCTGGAATATGGCTGCACCCTCATAAGAGAGGGAGGTAGCCTGCTGGAGGTGGCCGAAAAGACGGAGCAGATGATTCTCGACGAGGGAGCTTTGCCCGCATTCCCCGCCAACATCTCCATCGACGCTCAGGCCGCGCACTTCACCCCCCGACACAACGACGGCGAACTCGCCTTCCCTAGGGGCAGCCTGGTCAAGCTTGATGTCGGAGTTCATGTGGACGGATACCTCGCTGATAATGCAAAGACGGTGGAGGTGGGAACGAGGAACTGGTCCGACCTAATCCGGGCGGCAGACGAGGCCGTCGCCACCGCCGTTGAGGTCATAAGGCCTGGGGTTCCCATGACTATGGTGGGGGCGGCCGTGGAGAGGACCATCAGGTCCTTCGGCTTCAAGCCCATAGAGAACCTCACGGGTCACAGCCTGAAGAGGTACACCCTCCATGCCGACAAGAGCGTCCCGAGCGTGGCGAATCTGAGAGGTCAGAAGGGACACCAAGTGATAGAGGCTTGGGACAGCTACGCCATTGAGCCATTCTCCACAACGGGTGCGGGCCGCGTCGTGGGAAAGAAGATGAGCAATATCTACAGGATTGTGGAGCATAAGGAGACGGGGGTGGAGGAGATGGACGCCCTCCTTAGCGCGATCTATCGGGATTTCAGAACCCTTCCCTTCTCCGAGCGATGGTGCTACAGGGTGGACAAGAAGGCGCCCTTCTACCTGCAGAAGCTCATGAGGAGGGGAATCATCATGGGTTATCCCATCCTCGTGGAGGCCGCCGAGGGAATGGTGGCCCAGAGCGAGAACACCGTGGTGGTGACGGAAGACGGCTGTGAGGTCACCACCGTCGTGTAGGCCCTGCAGGGGGAGACGCTCAGACCGCCATCAAAGCCAGTTCTCCAGCGCCGCGTTTCGGTGACACAAACTTTATTTACGGTGGGTCCAATGGTTTGACGTCCCCGGCAGGGAGGGGAGATTGACCGAGATAAAGAGATTGGTTCTGGATGTGCTGAAGCCCCACCAGCCCTCCATAGTGGAACTCTCGAAGAGGCTTAGCGACCTTGATGGTGTGATGGGGGTCAACTGCACCCTAGACGAGGTCGACCAGGAGACCGAGAGCGTCAAGATAACCATCGAGGGAAGTCACATCAGCTATGAGGAGGTGGAGGAGGCCATCAGGGATAGCGGGGCAGCCATCCACTCTATAGACAGCGTCTCCACAGGAAAGAAGCTGGTGGAAGAGGTCAGGACGCCTCAGGACCTGTGAGCCTTGATCTCTCGGGCTATGGATCCGATGAGGGCGGTCTTTTTACCACCCCCGAGGATGAGAACCCTGCCCTCCTCGGCCCATGGTCGAGAAGGGTGCGACACGTCTTCCTCCACCTCAACCCTGTGACCCAGTCTCTTGGCTGCGTCCCTCAGTTCCTCCAGGGATGGGGAGTTCACTGCCAATGCCTTGGGGACCCTTCTGCCTTCCTGCCTGGATTTGGAGGCGTCGAAGTAGGAGGGGTACAGGACCACGACCAAGTCGCCCTTGGAGACCACGCGGATACAATCGCTGCGGCCGTTAAAAGAGTGTCGAGGGCTAAGGACCCTCAGCTCTTACCCGATTCCAATAATACGGCGTTGACGGTCCCCACCTGTCCTGGCCTTGAAGTCACTTTGGCGATGCCCCGTTCCGTCTCGATGGTGGCCCCTCGTGTGATTATGTTCCGGGTTACGTAGTGGGGGTTGGCAGGATTGCTCTTCACAGAGAGTATCTTGGCCTTCTCCGTCTTCCCAGTCTTGGGGTCATAGAGATTCGCCCACTCTGCCTTCAAGAGGCGGCCTTTGACGTTTCCACCGACGACCCGGACAATCTTCTTTCGCTCGGTCCCCAGAGTGGCGAACTCCTGCTCCCTTCCGAGCTCATACTTTCTCTTCTTTCGGATGGGTCGCAGCATTCCCCCGCTGGGCTTCCTCTTCGATCTTCCTTGCCAGAGGGCCATGTCCTCCTCACCATGTCCTCCCGTCAATAAAACCTTACGGTACGAGGTTGACCTTCACCTCTTCGTCGACGTCGATGATGGCTGAGTACCCCCTGAAGGCGGGGCCCGGGTTGACGAAGGTGGTGCTCCCCCTCTCCACGCCCCTCGCCTCGTGGATGTGGCCGCAAAGGACCAGCCTTGGGGCGAACTTATCCACCAATGCCTTAATGGCCCTGCTCCCGGTGTGACCGGACCAGGGCAACTCGTCGACGTGGCCTCTAGGAGGGGAGTGGGTGACCAGGATGGCACCCTCCACCATGAGGGGCTTCAGGGCGGCGGAAATCTCCTCCTCCGAGAGCTCGAAGGGTGTGTGAAAGGGTGTCGGGCTGGAGCCACCCAATCCGATCAGGGTCTCTCCCCGAAAGACCTCCTTCTTGCCGTGGAGGTTCACGCCCATCCCCTCGAGGAGGGACACCAGCTCCCTAGGGTCGCAGTTCCCCGGTATGCCCAAGGCCTTGACCTCCAGGTCTTCGAAGAGCCTCTGAGCGTAGCCAAGGGGACCGAAGTTCGTAACATCCCCAGACACCACGAAGAGGTCAGGGGAGTGCTCGCGAATCAACTCTCTGCTCTCCCTGAAGGCCCTCTCGGCGCCGTGCAGGTCCGACATCTGGAGGATCCTCACATCATCACCTCAGAGGGCAATCCCAAAGGTCAGGTCCCTGTAGAAGAGGAAGTAGGATATGAGGTATGCCAGGATGGCTCCAGAGTTCAGGAGCGGTAACCCCGCCTGGGGTCTGCCGCTGAGGACGTATCTCATCAGGAGACTGAAGCCCACAAGGGTTCCTATGAGGGTGGCGATGGCCACCACTACATTGGCGCCGATACCGAAGGAGGTCAGGGCATTGGGGAGGTTGGCGAAGGCGGAAACCACGAGTATGCCTGGGATGATTATGTCGCCAAGGCCCATGAACATGGCCGCCCTCTCCTCCCCCTTGTCAAGTTGATCCCTGAGCCTCGGCTGCTTCAAGAAGGAGTAGGGCAGCTTTTTCGGAATCACGATAAGGATGGGGAGCCTGAGACCTGAGACGGCATCTGCTAGGGCGATCATGTGCTTAGTCCTGTAAACGGCCACGGCGTCGTAGACCGCCAGGGCCACGAGGAATACGAGGGCCGGCAAGATGCCGAAGGAGATGCCAACGATGGCCGTAACGCCAGCGGCCACGGATAGGCCCGCCGCGTCCACCAAGTACCACTCAGGGTACCTGAGGAGAGCGTACGTGAGGCCCAGGGCCACGGCCATGGTTGCCGCGAGACTGATGATGCCCTGCCATGGGGCGGGGAGGAAGTAGAAGGCGTAGGCAAGGGGCACCGAGAAAACGAAGACCATGGTGAAGGCAATGGCGCCTAGGATGAGGTACCGTAGGACACCCTCCTTCCTGCGTCGGATGAGGAGGAGAACAACGGCTGTGAAGCCCAGGATGAGGCCAAAGTACAGCAAGGCGTTAGTTACGTCGTTGGGGTCCTCGAAGGCCCGCACCTCCTGTGCCCTGAAGGGTACGGCCAGGAGGAGAGCAATTACATGGGCGAGGGCAAGGAGTCCTCCCATGACAGCGACGGCAGTGAGTTCCCTGGCCATGTCTAATCCCTGGCAATCTTCCCAAAGGCGATAGTCCCGACAACTCTCTCTATGTGGACCTTCACGATGGATCCCTTGGTGGTGCCAGGAACGTATATGATGTACTTGTCCTTCTTGGCGATCCCGTCACCTTTCTTTCCTATGTCCTGGATCATGACTTCGTAGACTTTGCCTTCCTGAATGGCCTGCTCTTCCACCTTTGCAGCCTTCTTAATTACCTTCAACGGCCGTCTGGCGCCGCAAGCATCGCATTCCAGGATGGCGATCCTATCCTCCTTGACGAGGCGAGTATCGGGTCGACCACACTCGCTGCAAAGGACGTACTCGTCCACGTAGCTGCCAATTCTATCGTTGATCTGGTCCGCTGAGATGCGGCCCTTAAACGTTGCCCTTCTCTCTATGAGCGTGCCAGATGTGCCCAGTTCTCTCAGAAGGTAGGCGAAGACCTGTTGGGGGTCCCGGTTGATGGCGTCACCGATGTCCGCGAGGTTTCTCAGCACCGTGGTACTCCCCTCTTGGAGGACGTCCGCCCTGGGGACCTGAAAGCGACTCTTCGCCGCCGTGGTGGGCGGCAGCGCTTCCTTGGCCCTCTTCAATAGATCCTGATAGGTGGGCACGAACTTGCTAAGCATCGTTGCCTTTATAGAGTTTCCCTCACGGCTCGAGCTTCAGCGCCGCTTGAACCAGGCCATAGTGGATGGGAGAGGGTCTCAGGGGTCTCGACTTGAACTCAGGATGGAACTGGGAGGCGATGAAGAAGGGATGCCCTTCAAGCTCCAAAACGTCCATCCGTCGGCCGTCCTCAGACCTACCCCTGTAGGCCAGGCCAGCATCCTCAAGCTTCGATATGAAGGCTGGGTTGATCTCGTATCTGTGTCGGTGCCTCTCGTAGATTCTTTCGGAGCCATACAAGACACAAGTCTTGGATTCGGGCTCCAGGATCACTTCGTGGGCCCCAAGCCTCATGGTCGCACCCTTGTCCCTTACCTTTTTCTGCTCCGGCAGTAGGTCCACAACGGGGTATGGCGTCTTTGGATCGAACTCGGAGCTGTGAGCACCTTCGAGACCCAAGACGTGGCGGGCGAACTCTATCGTGGCCAGCTGGAAGCCGAGGCAGACTCCCTGGAAGGGAATACCGTTCTCCCGGGCGTACTCGATGGCCATTATCTTGCCCTCCGTCCCCCTCTCGCCGAAGCCCCCTGGCACAAGAATGCCTTGGACGCCATCTAGGATACTAACGCCCTTCTTCTCCACGTCCACGCTCTCGATCCAGCGGATGTTCACTCGGGCATCAGCCTTTGCGCCAGCATGGCGGAAGGCCTCCATGTGGCTCATGTAGGAGTCCTGAAGGTGGGTGTACTTCCCCACCAGGGCAATCTCCACCTCCTCCTTGGGGTGGTTGATACGTTCCACGAAGACCCTCCACTCCTCCAAATCGCCGTCCTTCCCCACCAAGGCCATGCGGCGCATCAGGTACTTCGTGAGGCCCTGTCGGTCCAGCAAGAGGGGAACCTCGTAGATGGATCCAGCGTCAGGAGCGCTCACCACCCCTTCCAGGGGAACATCGCAGAACATGGAGATCTTCCGCCGGACGCCCTCATCCAACGGATGGGGGGCTCTAGCCACAATGGTGTTGGGCTGGATGCCAACTGCCCTGAGTTCCTTCACACTGTGCTGGGTGGGCTTGGTCTTGGGCTCCCCTACAACGGGAAGGATGGGGACTAGGGTCGTGTGCACGAAGACACAGTTCTCCTTGCCAACCTCGATGGAGAGCTGTCTCGCAGCCTCCAGGAAGGGCATGGACTCGATGTCACCCACGGTCCCGCCTATCTCCACCAGGGTCACGTCTGCGCCAGCGGCCTCCGCCACAGTAGTGATCATGTGCTTGATCTCATCCGTCACGTGAGGGATGATCTGTACGGTGCTCCCCAGGTAGTCCCCATGTCTCTCCTTCTGGATGACGGACAGATAGGCTTTCCCCGTGGTTATGTTGTGGTCTCTCGTCAGCTCCACGTCGAGAAACCTCTCGTAGTTGCCCAGGTCGAGGTCCACCTCCCCCCCGTCCTCCAGAACGTAGACCTCACCATGCTGGAAGGGGTTCATGGTCCCCGCGTCACAGTTGAGGTAGGGGTCTACCTTGATGGCGGTAACGCTCAGCCCCTGGGCTTTGAGGTTAAGGCCGATACTGGACGTGGTTATCCCCTTGCCCAGGCCCGACAAAACCCCGCCGGTCACGATTATGTACTTCATGATGCCAACGGGATTCATAGATGGACGGGAGACCACTTAAACGTTGTGACCTAGCCCATCGACGCTTCCAGGTTGTCCTGGATCCTCCCCAGAATCCCGCCCAAGTTCCTCACCCTATCGTAGCCTTCCACGGCTTTCTGAAGGGATTCGGGCTGACCCTTCAGCTCCCCTGCGAAACTAGTCATGTTCTTCAGCGCCCTGGACAGCTCGTCCACGATGGCCACGGTGGCGGCCCTGCTGGTCCTCGAGAGGGGGTTCAGGTCTATGGAGATGACGACCTTTCCCATGCGAGAGAGGGCCTCGGCCCTGTCACCGTCCTCCAGGGGAATGAGGACAACATCGGCGCTGAAGATGCCCTCCTTGCTGCAGAGGCGCCTGGGATGGTCCAAGCCCGGGATTTCGACGTCAGGGCGGGCTCCCAGCACTTTGGGTATGCCGACAGATGTGAGCAGGTCAACAATTCCCTTGACCCTCTCCTCCGTCCGATGGAAGAGGTTCACCTCCACCCTAGCCCCTGCGACCTTCGCAAGATCACGGACCTCTTCGGCCGCTAGCACCGCCACGTTTCCGTTTACCGAGATGGCCGTCCTCCTTCCCGACAAGAGATGGGCCGTGGCTGCCCTCTCCGCCTCCAAGGCCTCGGGCACGCTTGTCTCCCCCAGCAGATAGTCGAAGGCCTCCCCCCTGCCATGGGCGACTAGCCCCTGCCAGGCTACCAACCCGGCCTCGCATCCCTTTACCAGCTTGTCCCTGGTGATCAGGGAGCGATACCTTGGGTGGCTCTTTGGCACCTCGGTCGACACTGGCAAGCCTAACCGGCAAGAGCTCTTAAGAGCTTTCTCTGACCATCCTCACCTTCGTTCACCTCCCACCATTAACTATAAATCGCGTCCCTCGCCATGGGATTTGAGAGCGATGCTAATTGGCGTTGTTGGAAAGCCCAACGCCGGGAAGAGCACCTTTTTTGCGGCTGCCACCTTGGCACCAGCGGAGATAGCCGCCTATCCCTTCACAACGATAGAGCCAAACCGTGGCATCGCCTACGTGACCCACTCCTGTCCGCACCCCGAGATCAACGTTGCTTGCAACCCCAATAACGCACCCTGCACGGAAGGCACCCGCCTCGTTCCCGTGGACTTCCTGGATGTGGCCGGCCTCGTGCCTGAGGCCCACAAAGGTAGAGGTCTCGGAAACAAGTTCCTGGATGACCTCAGGCAGGCATCGGCCTTTATTCATGTGGTGGATGCCAGTGGCTCGACAGACCTAGAGGGTAACATCTGTGCCCTGGGGGAGCATGACCCCTTGGAGGACGTCCGGTTCTTGGACGAAGAGCTCTCCTTCTGGCTGGTCGGAATAATCATGAGGGGTTGGGAGAAGCTAGCCCGCAGGGTGGAGATCGAGGGACAAAGCCTCGAGAAGCTCCTCTCAGAGCGGCTAGCGGGACTGGGCCTGAGGGAAGCCCACATCCATGCCGCCCTTAGGAGGGCTGCCATCGAGGAGAGGCCCCTTAGCTGGAAGGAGGAGGAATTCTTGAGGTTGGCCAGAGAGCTTCGAAGGACGGGAAAGCCCATGGTCCTGGCGGCGAACAAGGCCGATATCGCTCCCAAGGACGTGTTGGGCAAGCTCCTTAAGATGGAGGGATACACGGCGGTGGCCACATGCTCCGAGTGCGAGCTCGCTCTTCGCAGGGCCTCCAAGGCAGGGCTGCTGGATTACGTGCCTGGAGCCGACAGTTTTGAGGTGAGAGGGGAAGGGAATCTGACCGATGCCCAGAAGGAGGCCTTGAGGAAGATAAGGAACTACCTGAACAAGTTCGACTCCACCGGAGTTCAGCGCTGCTTGGAGGAGCTTATCTACCGCGTATTGAAGATGGTGGTGGTTTACCCCGTGGAGGACGAGACCCACTGGACTGATAAGGACGGAAACGTCCTCCCCGATGCTTACCTCATGCCACGAGGTAGCGGAGCAAGAGACTTAGCCTACAAGGTCCATACGGACCTGGGGGAAAACTTCATCAGAGCCATCAACGCCAGGACGAAGAGGGTCGTGGGCCACGACTACGAGCTCCAGGACGGCGACGTCATCAAGATAGTCTCGAGGTCCTAGCATGGCGAAGACCTACGACGTGAGGCTTATCGCGGCCTCCTACCGGAGGGAGGGAGAAGAGGAGCTGCCGGTGATAGAACTCTTCGGGAGGACCCGGGAAGCCAGTTCAATCACAGTGGAGTACAGGGGCTTCAGGCCCTACTTCTACGTGGTCGACCCGCCCCAGTCCCTGCTGGGCAACTTGAAGAGGGACGATGAGGTGGTGGACCTGCGGGAGGTGCAGCTGGAGGTGGAGCCCCTGGAGAAGAAGCGGTGCTTTCAGGTTGTGATGAAGCATCCCTGGAGGACCCCCGAGTACAGGAACAGGTGCCGACAGTACGACTGCGACGTCTTGGCGGCGGACATACCCTTCGTCCACCGCTTCATCTATGACATGGACCTGGGTTCCTGTTTCTGCGTTCATGGGGAGGAGGTGGACGGCAACTACACCACCGAGATCGTTGTGCAGGCGGACAGCTTCGAGGCATGCCAGCCCTTCAACCCGCCTCTGAAAGTCCTCAGCTTTGACATAGAGAACAGCATCCAAGACGGCAGGCTCCTCACCCTCGGCGTCGTGATCAAGAAAGGGGAGGAGATGGAGAAGAGGTCCCTGAAGGGAGGGGAGAGGGAGATTCTCAGGGATTTCGTGAGCCTGGTTCAGAAGGAGGACCCAGACCTGCTTACGGGTTACAACATCGGTGGATACGACATCCCCGTCCTGCTTGAAAGGGCCCGCAAGGAAGGCTTCGGGGACCTACCCCTGGGGAGGGACTTCGCCACTTTCACGAGCATCAACGAGCGGTTCTGGCGGCTTCACGGCCGTGTAATCGCCGACGCCTGGTGGAGCGTCCGGAGCGAGCTGAGGCCGAAGCAGGAGACCCTGGACCACGTCTCCCGCCTGCTCCTGGGGGAGGGAAAGGAAGAGGTGGACAGGGCGAGGATCGACGAGGAGTGGGACCGGGATCCGGAGCTAGTGATGAACTACTGCCTGAAGGACGCGGAACTCTCCCTCAGAATTCTGGAGAAGCTAGCTGGTCCGGAGAAGTCCATGGATCTAGCCACGGTGTCGAAGCTCCCCCTGGACGACGTGCTGAACGGGAGGACCTCCAACCTCATCGATTCCATCCTCATCCGGGTGGCGGACCGGGAGGGGTTTGGCGTGCCCATGATGAAGAAGCGGGGTGGGACGGAGTCCATCGAGGGAGGGTACGTCCACAGTATCGAGCCAGGCCTCTACGAGTGGGTCGTCGGCATGGACTTCCGGGCCATGTATCCCAGCCTGATCATAGAGAACAACATCTGCTTCACAACCCTCCATCCCAAGGGGGAGGTCGTGAGCCCCACGGGCGTACGCTTTCTGAACAAGGACAAGAGGACGGGCCTCCTACCCCGGATCCTTAGGGACCTGATGAACCAGAGGGAGGATATCAAGAAGCGGATGGCAGAAGCGAAGTCTGAGGACGAGAGGGCTTACTATCAAAGGCTTCAAGACGCAGTCAAGGTGCTAATGAACGCGTTCTACGGAGTCCTGGCCTCATCCTTCTACCGCTTCACCAACCCGAAGATCGGCGGCAGCATCACGGCTTTCGCCCGGGAGAACATCAAGGGCGTCATCCGACGTTTGGAAGAAGAGGGTAACAGGGTCATATACGGCGACACCGACAGCGTCTTCTTCTCCCCGGAAGCAAAGAGTCTGGAGGAGTGCATTCAGACGGGAAAGCAGCTTGCCAAGGAACTATCTGGCAAGGGGATGCAGCTGGAGTTCGAGAAGGTCTTCAGGACCTTCTTCTCCCATGGAAAGAAGAAGAGGTACGCTGGGAAGGTCGTCTGGCCGGATGAGGAGCTGGTCGTCCGTGGATATGAGATTCGCAGGACAGACGCCTTCGACCTCCAGAGCGAAGCCCAGACCGAGGTCCTGGAGCGGGTTCTGAACGATGACACCGAGGGGGCCGTCAAGTTTGCCCGGGAGACCATCCAAGATGTTCAGGAGGGAAAGGTGCCCGTGGAGAAGCTGGTCATCTCCAGGACAGTGAAGGAGCCAAGCAGGTATGTGAACCCTGACGCCATGCCCAACGTCCAGGCAGCGACGAAACTGGAGGCCCTGGGCTACGAGTTCGTTCCTGGGATGAAGGTCTCTTGGATAGTTGCCAGCGCCCGAAAGACGCCCATGGAGGTGGAGCCGTATGTGAGCGGGCGCCGATTTGAGGGTACCCCGGACTGGGAGTACTACGCCCGACGCCTGGCCCAGACCCTGGGATATATTGGCGAGGTCTTCGGCTGGGATGAGAAGAGCCTCCTCGTAGGGAGCCAGCAGTCAACGCTCTTCCGCGACGGTTTCTCCCGGAAGCCCGAGGCGAAGCCGAAGAAGACGGACAGGCGCCTCACCCTCGAGGACTTCATGTAGTGAGGAAGCTGACGCATCATGCCCCGAATGGAAGTGACCATAGATTCTATCAGAGTCACGTATGTCGAGGCTAAGGGGGGCCTCTCTGGGGTGAGGGAAGCCTGGTCAGAGCTGGAATCTAGGCTCCTAGATCTCAAGAAACGAAAGTTCTACGGAACCTACCAAGTCAACGACGAAGTGTATCGCGCATGCGTGGCTCTGCGCGACGAAGACGAACCAGAGGCACTAGATATGCCAGAGTGGACAATTCCTGGCGGTAGATATGCTCGCGAAAAGGTTCTCGACTACTCCAGCAGAGTCGAGGTCATCGGTGAGACTTTTGTGTCCATGGCGAAAGAATACAAGTCAGACCCTAACCGCCCAAGTATAGAGTTCTATAGAAGCCAAGGCGAGGTCATTCTACTACTCCCAATCATATGATCGGGTGAGAGCCCTCGTGGGCGCACAATTAAGTTCATAACAATCGAGTAGCCTTCAAGAGATTTGGGTCTAGCGTGAGGTACCCTTCGGGAACATCCCTTTCCCTCTGGCCATAAGCCATAAATAGACGGGAGGGGGTAGAAGGCTCCCGCTTCGGCATACCCTGGAAGAAGGAACATGGAGGAAGAAGAGGAATCTGCTCCCGCAAGGCCGCGGAGCCTCTACCATCACGTCAGGCAGGCATGGGCCGCTCCCGATGAGAGCTACGTAAGTGATCTCCTTCGGGAAAGGATGATTCACTGGAGGCGGGGACAGTCCGTGGAGAGGCTGGAAAGGCCTACCAGGATAGACCGGGCCAGGTCCCTCGGCTACAAGGCCAAGCAAGGATTTGTGGTGGTGAGGTCTAGGGTCCGGAGGGGAGGCCTCAGGAAGCATACCATCAGGGGGGGCAGGCGGCCCAAGAGGAAGGGTATTTCGAAGATCACCATGGCCAAGAGCCTGCAGAGGATTGCCGAAGAGCGGGCGGCCAAGAAGCACCCGAACCTGGAGGTCCTGAACTCCTACTGGGTGGGCGAAGACGGGCGAAACAAGTACTATGAAGTCATCCTGGTGGACCCTCACCACCCTTCCATCCAGGCCGACGAGAAGGTGAACTGGCTCCTCCAACCGGGGAACAAGGGAAGGGCATTCCGGGGTCTGACCTCGGCGGGAAAGGGGGGTCGCGGCCTCAGGAAGAAGGGAAAGGGTGCGGAGAAGGTCCGGCCCTC
>CAYFYB010000037.1:0-13088 GCA_964347345.1 uncultured Methanomassiliicoccales archaeon
TTGGATGAACTCTATATAATCTTTATGTCACGCCTGAACATGTCTCACTTGGACACTTCGAATGGGATGAGAGGTCCCCGGCGCATCTGGCAGACAGGCGCAGTCGACCCAACATAATCTAGAGGCTCCAGTGAAGGGCAACCGGAATACGTCTCCAGGACCGGGAAGGAGGAATTGTTTTATCCCCCTCACTCCATCACCTACGACGTGCCACCGGTCAAGGTTCAGCTCTGGGGGCTCTTTCCCACTTACTACAACATGTGCCGGGGGGGTCCGAGCCCGTGGGCCGCCTTCGCCGGCGAGGACTTCATGGACAGGATTCAGGAGGAACAGGTTTCCGCTTACCCGAGGGAGATCGTAGACAACATGCGGAAGGCCGCGGCCATGGCGGAGCTGGTGGCGTTGGAGTTCGGTCCCAGGGTCCACGTGGCCATAGTGGCCGCCGACAGCTTCTCCGGTCTGGCCCTCAGCCTTAAGCACCGCCTGAGGGGGGATCTCAACCTCATCGTCGACGGCAACGTGGTGCCGTTGTCGAGGGACCTGGGAGACTTGAGGGGGGAGTACGAGAGGGTCCGCGCGTACACGGAAAGGGCCGTGAAGTCCCTCGAGGAGTCTGTGGCATAAGGTTGGATAAAGACCCTTTTGCTTCGCGGGTTCAGACCAGAATGGGCGCTCTCCACTGGGCCCTTGGAGTCTTGAAGGCAACCTATAAGGGCCTCTGCCCGCATCGTTGGGGGGATCGCCATGCCCTGGATTGGAATAGTCGATGAGGACGAGGCCCGGGGAGATGTGAAGGAGGTCTACGATTCCGTCAAGGAGGCCTTTGGCCGTTTATCACCGGCCTTCACCATCATGAGCCTGAACCCCCGCTACCTCAGGCCAATGTGGGAGCTCCACTCCAACATAATGGCGGAGGGCAGGCTGAGCAGGTTGGAGAAGGAGGCCATTGCCCTAACCGTCTCCTCCATCAACGGCTGCGGCTACTGTGTCTGGGCCCACTCCAACAGGCTGCGGTCCCTTCGCATGGACAGGGCCGTCGTTGACCAGCTCGTGCGAGACCCCTCGAAGGCCCAGTTGGAGGGACGGCTAGGGGCCATCCTGCGCTGGGCCATAAAGACCACCAGGGACGCGGCAGCGATGTCAGTGGAGGACTTGGAGGAGCTTCGCAATGAGGGGATGGAGGACGAGGCCATACTCGAGGCGGCGGCCGTCGTCGGCCACTTCAACCACCTCAACAGGGTCCTAGATGCTCTCGGCGTCGAGGCACCCAGGGCACGATAGAAGTCTACCGCTTGCGGCCCCCGCCCTTCCTCCCGGCTCGATGACCGTGGCCCACTTCAAGGCCGCAGTACCAGCATCGAATGCGCAGGACACCGTTCCACACCTGACAGCGGGGACACTGCCATCGGGTCTGGGCCGGGATGTGGTCGGGGGTGGCCTTAGGTAGCTGGAATGGCAGTCCACAGCTCCAGCACGCGGACAGGGGGCCCTCATTGGTCTGGCCGCAGTTGCGGCAAGCCCACAGCTCGAGCTTTAAGGGGGAGAGGCCAGTCCGGCTCCTGGCTCTCAGAGCGCCGACACCCATGAGGATCATGCCCGCCAGTGCCAGAAGGAGACCCAGGGGAAGGCCCATGAGCTGGAGGAGCGGTATCTGAAAGAACTCCACGCTTCGAAGGTACGTGGCAGCCAGGGTCATGCCCAGCGCGAGTAGACTCGTCGCCGCGGCTTGCAGACCCATCATTTGATCGGACCCTCTCAGTCTCCCTGCGATGCTATTGGGAGGGCATAGAAAAGGAGGTTTCGGAGAGGTTATCGGCGGTGAGAATCAGCCACAACATCCATCGGTTCAGAACCCCTTCGGCCCCTGCCTGGGCCAAGAAAAGCCTGAGATGCGGCAGACCCAGCTCATCTGGAGGATGCCTTGAAGGCTCGGACGAAAGGTGGCCAAAACTCCTCCCTTGGATCCAGCGGCATGTAGAGGGAGACGCGGTCTAGGAGCCCGTCATACTTGGACTCGATGGCATCGGGGAGCTCATCGAAGCTAGCCTCAACGAGGAACTCCCGGAGGACGTCGTCGGGGACTTGGGATCCCATCTCGCCCCACCGCCCCTTCACTGAGAGGCCATGCAATTTATCTCCCAGATCGCCCCAGCCGTGGAAGTCCAGGACCGCGCGATACGTGCGGGTGGAAGCGTAGAAGGCCACCTGCTGGCGAACGAAATCCTTGGAGTTCTCCATCTCTTCCCGATTTCGGCCTAGGGCAACGAAGACAGAGGCCGCAAAGCTGACGGCATCTGCAGGTCTACCCGCTCGCCGGGCTCCCTCCGACACCGATGGCTTCAACACATCCCTCAGGTAAGAGGCGGTATGCAAAGGGTGTACGTGGATGCCCTGGCATAGCTCTCCCGCCAACCGGGCCATGCCCCTGTTGACGGCCGCAAGGTAGATGGGGATGTCCGGTTGTTCGATGGGTCCAGGGTTGAAGAAGGGAGTCATTAGGGAGAAGGAGTAGTGGTGACCTTTGTAGGTCAGGGGACCTCCGTTCTGCCAGCAGGACCATACGGCCCGGAGAGACTCAATGACCTCCCGCATCTTCGGCACTGGAGGAACCCAGGGGACGCTGAAGCGCCTCTCCATGTGCCCCTTCACCTGGCTCCCAAGCCCCAGGATGAAGCGGCCTTCTGCTATGCTCTGGACGTCCCAGCACGTGTATGCCAGGGCCATGGGGCTCCTGGTGAAGGCGAGGGCAATGGCGGTGCCCACGTCAATCCTGTCCGTGTGCTCCGCTGCGAGGCCTGTGGACAGGAGGGCGTCATGGCTCGTCTCCCCGAACCAGAGGCCATCTAAGCCAAGGTCCTCCGCAAATCTGGCCAGGCCTGGTATCTCCACCGGGGACGTGGGAAGGAGGACGGCATCGAGCTTCATGGGGTGGTCAACGAGCGGTGCTGTAAAAGGGCTGTGGGCCTCGGCGTACGCCAAGCATGAAAAACTGACAGTAGGAACTCTTAATAGGCCGGGACAGGATTGGAAAAGTCGAGGAGCTGATCGACCTGGAGTCGGACCGCGAGAAGGGACATCCCGAGGAGTTCATTGCCCGAAGCAGGGTGCTGGCCCTCATAGTCGCCGTCGGCTCCATTGCGCTAGTCGCCCTCATCCTCATCCTCCCCCTGACCATGGAGCACACCCTGGAAGGAGCTCAGCTCCTCCTGTGGGGGAGCCTTCTGCTCATCGTCACGCTGATCGTCGGCATATCCCTTGCTTACGCTTACATCTCCAAGTACGCAGGGGCCATGAAGACGGCGGAGACCACCTCCGCGTCGTCCAGTCCGGAGGGCGCCAGCAGCAGGGAGGAGCTAGCCCTTGAGCTGTTGCCCCAGGATGAGGGGGCGGTGTACCGTCGGCTCCTCCACGAGGGTGGACAGGTATTGCAGAAGGACCTCGGCCGGATGCTGCCATTTTCCGGACCCAAACTCACCAGGCTCCTTGACAAGCTGGAGCGGAAGGGACTCGTAGTGAGGGAGAGACACGGGATGACCAACCGCATCCGCCTCAGAGAGAAGGAGGCCTAGTTCGCAGCGGTGGGACCAATAGCGGGAGGCCTTTGCTGATTTCCGAAAGTGGTTTCGCCCCTTTTCACGAACCTATCATAGGCTTTTTCATCCATGGAAACTTCAAGGCGAAATGCCTCAGGAGAAAACGCGAATGAAGAGAGATGAAGACGATGGGGTCGAGGACCTCATGGCTGTCCTCGACCGGCGCCTCGCATCGGGCGAGATCGACAGGACGGAATACGAGGGCATCAGGAAGGCCCTCGCTCACGAGGGAGCCCCGAGGCGGAGAAGGACCGGCAGGGCCCTTTCAACCTCCGGCATCATCATACTTGTCGTGCTCGGCGTGGTTGTGGCCTTCGCCTTCACCTCCTTGGCTCTCACCTACGGTCCCTGGAGGACTTCCGACGGCGGGACATGGCCCTGGGGAGGTTGCTGCAACTGGGGCGGCCAAGGAGGCATGGGCGGCGGCATGATGGGGGGCGGAACTGGCGGTTATGGACCCAACAGCGTCGCCATAGTGAACTACGCCTACGGTCCTCAGGAGATAACGGTTTCCGTGGGGACGACGGTGACCTGGGTCAATATGGACCATGTGATGCACACGGTCTCCTTCGGTGAGCATGGCCATGAGCACGAGGGTGAGGAAATCGACTCCGGACCCATGTACCACATGGAGTCCTGGTCCTACACCTTCTCGGAACCTGGTGTTTACGAGTACCACTGTGACCCCCATCCCTATATGACGGGGACGGTCGTCGTGGGGGCTTGAAGTGAGCGACAGAGGCGAAGCAAGCGAAGTGACGAGAGTCCTTCTCTGGTTGCTGGTGGCCCTCATCCTGGCCTTTGCCATCCTAGGGGTCGTGATGTCCTTTGGCATGGGATGGGGTTATGGGATGATGGGGATGGGTTTCGGGTGGATGGGGCTTCTGATGGCCATACCGGCCATCGTCCTCGTCCTCATCCTCCTTGTTGTTCTGGGAGCCTTTGACAGAACCTACCCCTCCCGAGACCGCGCCCTGGAGTCCCTGGACATCAGGCTCGCCAAAGGCGAGGTCTCCTTGGAGGAATACAAGAGGCTCAAGGAGGAGCTGAGAAGGTAGCCTCCGAACCCATTTCCCATGGGCGAGGCAGCCAGGTGGCGGGACTAGGAAAGGACCGGGACAACCTTACGTCCGGCCCTCTCCCTTTTCTTCGAACTCGTCCTGCCCGGTGCGTCTCCAGGCGACGTTTATTCTCTTAAGGGCGGCAACAAGACGCCTGAACGGATGCTCCGGGGACTCCCCCTCTTCAGGCGGTGGCGGGGGCATCTTACTGACGCTGAGCACGGGACCTTCCCGGCCCCGAATGAACACAGTTTCCTCGGGTTGAATCTCCTCATCAGAAACGGCCTGCCACAGTTCGCTATCATACCGTACATGTCCGCGCTTCGCTGGCCCAAGGGGGTCCACTGCAACGGCCCTCCCACCGATGAGACGAAGGTGATATGGCTTCTGTCGCCTCACCTGCAGTACCTTGTAGAGGGCGAAGAGGAGGAAGCCTCCGACCACGCCCGTAGGCACCAAGAGGGCCAAGAGGATCTGCAGCTGTGCGGCCGGGGCGATGAGGAAGTTGGGCGGGCTAATGGGCGCGAGGAATATGCTGCCGAGGATGATGGCGATAATCCCTCCCGTACCAACCACGCCGAAGCTGGGTGTGGCAATCTCCACGATTAGGAGAGCGATTCCCAAGACGAGGAGGAAGAGGGCGACGAGGCTTATGCCGAAGCCCAGGCCGATGAGGCCGAGGGCGATGGCTATTACGCCGAAGATCTCGGCCCCGTGGCCAGGGGTGGAGATGCCGAAGATGATGCCGTAAATGCCCAAAAGGAAGAGGATAGAAGCGACGGTCGGGTCAGATATAATGACCAGGGCCCTGAGGCGGAGACTTGTTTCGTAAAGCTCTATGGTGGGGCTGGAGAGGCTGAGGCGGATCCCCTTGTAGGGGGTCACCGCCCCGTTCACTTTGGCCAGCAGGTCCTCCACGCTACTGGCGATGGCCTCCGTGGCGCCCACCGCGAAGGCATCTTCGGCGTTGAGATTCAGGTTCTCCTTAACGAAGGCTTCTGCCAGGCTCTCATTTCGTCCGTGGAGGGAGAGGACGTTCTTCACCTTCGCCACTATGTTGTTGACGATCTTCTCGTCCGTTATCGGCTGAAAGCCCTCTGGTCCAATGATCACAGGCTGAAGGGAGCCGATGGTTGTGCCCGGGGCCATGGCCGCCAGATCCGTCGCCATCAGAATCCATGTCCCAGCGCTATCGGCACTGGCACCTGTGGGACCCACGTAGCCAATGAAGGGGACCGGGCTGTTGAGCATGAGCTCCACTATCTCCTCAGTCTCCGCCACACCTCCCCCAGGGGTGTTCAGCTTGAGGACGATGGCCTCGGCGCCCCGGTCCCTGGCCACGGTCAGCGTCTCTTTGAAGAACTCCACGGTGGCCCGGGTGATGGAACCCTCGATGTTGGCCTGGATGACGAGGCTGGGCTCGCCGACCTGTGCCTGAGCGGGGGTCCAGGCGATGGCAATGAAGACCATGAGGAAGCTTAGGTGCAGCAGAATGATGACTCTGCGGCCGGAAACCTGGGGGAGCGTCGTCATTCCCTCTCAGCCTTTTTCTTCTCCGTCATGGCGGCAGCCATTCCCGCTACCTGGCCCATGGAAGCTCCCATGGCACCTGCGGGGGTGACTATGATGAGGTTCTTCTCCCTAGCTATTTCCGCCAGGTTCTGGAGTTCCCGGAGGCGCATGGCAGGCTCGGACTGTATGTACAATTGGGCGGCCTCGAGCATTCTTTGGGCCGCCTGGAACTCGCCCTCCGCCATGATAATCCTGCTTCTCCTCTCCCTCTCCGCCTCCGCCTGCTTGGCGATGGCCCTTACCATGGACTCTGGGAGAGAGACGTCGCGGATGGTTACGGACTGGACCTTGATGCCCCAGGGGTCCGTGGCTACGTCCAGAAGGTCCTGGATCCTCTTGTTGAGCTCATCCCTCTTGGACAGAAGGTCATCCAGCTCCACCTGGCCGAGGACATCTCGCAGGGTGGTCTGGGCCAGCAGGTTAGTGGCCAAGAAGAAGTCCCTGACCCTGACGACGGCCTTGATGGGATCGTCCACCCTGTAGTAGACGACGGCGTCCACTTCCACGGAGACGTTGTCCACCGTCACCACCCTCTGCCGCGGGACGTCGATGGAGAGGATGCGGAGGTCGACGACGACCCGCCTGTCCACAATGGGTATGATGAAGTACAAACCAGGACCCTTGGTCCCTTTCAGGCGGCCTAGCCGGAAGATGACAGCGCGCTCGTACTCTCGAGCGACCTTGATGGCCGAAGCCAGGATGATAAGGACTACAAAGACTACTGGAACTACAATCTCCAGTACCATACAATCTCCTATCATTTCAAGGGATGCAGCCTATATAACGGTTTCCGGCCCCCTCGGCTCAGGCGAGGAAGCGGAAGGCGTCTTTCCTCATGATGCACGGGATCCCCCTTGACGTGAGGTCGAGACGGCCCTTCATCTCCTCAGAGAGGCGATGAAGGAACTACTGAATTCTTGAGCCACAGCTCGTGCAGAACCTGTAGGGCGGGGCGAGCCGCGTGCCGCAGGAGGCGCAGTACTCGGGAGTCCTGCTCCCGGAAGGGGTCACGTCGATCCTCTTCGGTGATGTAGGGGAAACCCACTCTGGAACCGTCGAGCCGGGTGTTTGGACATGAGCTGGAACGGCGGACTCGGCGAGCAGAATGCTTGTGTAGGCTCGGTTCGCCTTCAGATAGGCGATTATCAGGAAGATCGCGGATAGGACCCCTCCAACGAAAATCGAGACAATGCCCAGGGCTAGGGCCGGGCTTCGAGCTTCCCTGACCTTGCCCACAGACAGTGGTCTGTAGACCGTTGCGTAGACCAGGAAGAGGAAGAAAAGCGGTATCATACCCAAGATGAAGAGAAGGATAGCAGGCACCACCGCCCACATGAGAAGGAAGAGGGCACCGAAGACCCCATAGAGGATCAGGGCTGCTAGTGTCCAACCCTTTGCACTCTCGGCATGCCGCTGCGCCTCGGGAGGAATGGTCTTCTCGAACACCCAGGATGAATGCACTCGGGGACATAATGGTTTGTCGATTCAGTCTCTTCTGGGATATGTCTAGAGGTTCGATGTCTCAGAGATCCCAGCTGGCCTTCGCCTCCAGCTCGACCTTCAACATGACATCCTCACCGTCGACCCACTCCAGGGTGGAACCGTACTGATGATACTTGGCGAAGAGGGCCTCCTTGGACTCGGTGTACTCCGGCCCAGAGCGAAGAACGGTCGCCCTGCCCGATAGGCGTATGCCTCGCAGGTTGTCCCAATCCTCCGAGTACTCGTGGACAACGAATGTCACTCTGTCCTCGCGGTCGAGCCGCCTAACCTTCCAAGAGTTGCCCCCAGTGCCGATGTACACTGCGCCCTTGTGGAGAACGTAGCACAAGGGGATAGCTCTTGGAAAGCCGTCCTTGGATCCGATGGCCAAGACCCCAACCCTCTGGAACCTCAGAAAGCTCTCTTCGGCAGCCGAGAGATGAATCATGAGAGAGTAATCGAGGACATGATAAAAGAAATCAATGGCCCCCTCGGCAACCGTCATCACATAGACCCTCTCGAGGCCTTAGGAGGCCTTAATAGCCCACGCCTCTTCGCTCAAGCAGTATGGCCCAAAGACGAGGAGCGAAGGTAGAGGTCAAGCTACGACGGGACCTGGGCCTCCTCGACATCGTCATGATCGGCCTGGGCCCCACCATAGGGACCACCATCTTCCTCCTGGTCGGTCCAGGATTCGCCATCACCGGGCCCTCCCTCCTCCTGGCCTTTGGCCTGAACTTCGTCGTCACCCTCTTCACAGCCATGGCCTATATGGAACTGGGCTCTGCCTTTCCTGAGACCGGGGGAGGCTACCTCTGGATCCGGAAGGCCATGAAGGAGCCCTGGGGCTTCCTCGGGGGCTGGATGTCCTGGTTCGGCCACTGTGTCGTCGCAGCCTTCTACATATTCGGCTTCGGCCTAGGAGCCGTGCTCATCCTTAGGGCCCTCGGAGGCGGGTCCGAGGTCACTCTCTTCGGCCTTGGAGAGGATGCCCTAGTCAAGCTCTTTGCAGTCCTAGCTGCGGGTATCTTCATCGCCTTGAACTACCGAGGGACGAGGATCACTGGCCGCTCCGAGGCCGCCGTGACGGCCGCCCTCGTGGGCATCGTTCTCGCCTTCATCGCCTTCGCCCTGCTGTTCCTCCTCAGTGGCAGGAGCCTATCTTGGGACAGCTTTCAGCCCTTCTTCAAGGGTGACACGGGCTGGGGCCAGTTCCTGGCGCTGCTGGGCGCCATGGGCTTCACATTCATCGTCTTCCAGGGGTACGAGATCATAGCGCAGACGGGGGAGGAGTGCAGGGAGCCGGAGAAGAACATCCCCCGGGCCACCTTCCTCGTCATCGGCCTATCCACGGCCATCTTCCTCCTGGTGGCCTTCGCTTCCATTGGCATCGCCGGCAGCTGTGTTGCCACGGACCCCACCCATGCGTGCCTGCTGGAAGAGGGACCGGAGGGGCCCCGGGGGAACGAGAACGGGCTCGTGGCCATTGCAGGGAAGGTGATGCCCTTTGGCACGGCCCTAGTGGTCTTTGGCATTGTCCTAGGGGCCCTGGCAGCCACAAACTCCCTCATCTTCTCCGCCAGCCGGGTGTCTTTCGCCATGGGTCGGGGAGGCGACCTGCCTCGAGCTCTGGGTGAGCTCCACGCAAAAAAACGCACCCCCGCGGTCTCTATCGGGGTGAGTGGCCTCGTCATCGTCCTCATGGCCCTCACCCTGGACATCGAAACTGTTGCTGCCAGTGCGGACATCATGTTCCTCCTGCTCTTCCTGCAGGTGAACTGGGCAGCCATCGTCCTCAGGCGGAAGTTGCCCAAGGTCAAGCGGTACTACATCATGCCCCTCTTTCCATTGGTCCCCATAGTGGGCATCGCCACCAAGCTCCTCATTGCGGCCAGCCTCTGGACGGTCAATCCCACAGCCTGGTTCATCGCCCTGGCATGGATTGGTGCCGGCCTGGCTGTTTACGTTGCCTACGAGCGAAGGGAGGCCGTCGTCGAGATAGTCAGGGCCGTCGAGTCGATGCTGCCGAGGCTGTACAGGAGGTACCGCATCCTCCTTCCCGTGGAGGAGTTCGAACGCCGGGAGCTGGTAGACTTCGCTGCCCTGGCGGCCCAGGTCGAAGGGGGGGAGCTGACCCTGTTGCACGTGGTGGAGGTGCCTGCCAGCCTTCCGGTGGAAGCTGTAGACAGTTCCTACATCGGCGGCCTACAGTCGAGTCTGGGCAAGCTCCGGAGACGGGGAGAGAGGCTCAAAGTGGCCACCAGGGCCAGGGTCGAGGCCAGCAGGAGGGTGTTCGACGCCGTCATGACAAACCTCCAGGAGGAGGACATAGACCTCCTCATCCTGGGCTGGAGGGGCATCCGCCGGCAGGGGCGCGTCTTGGGCACGAACGTGGACCGCTTCGTCCGAAAGGCGCCCTGCGATGTGGTGGTCTTCAAGAGCGCTGGTCTGAGGAGGAAGCTGAGGCGGATCCTGGTGATGAATGCCCCCGGATGGCATGCATCCTATGCGACAGGTTACGCCATCCTGCTTGCCAAGAAGCATGGAGCGAGCATCACCATCCTCACCGCCGCCCGTACGGACAGGGAGATAGCGAAGGAGAGGATCTACAGCGAACGCTTGGCTGCCATGTGCCGGACCCACGATGTGCGTCACGAGGAGAGGTTCCTGAAGGTTCGAAACATCACTGGTGCCGTTGTTGAGGCCTCCCGGGACCACGACCTCCTCGCTCTGGGGGCTTCGGAGGCCCGGACCCGGAGGAGGATCGTCTTCGGTACGGTGCAGGACCGGATCGCCCGGATGACGCCCGTCCCGGTGCTCATGGTGCGCAAGGTGGTCTCTCGCCCGCTGCCGGGGAGGTGGCGGTTCTTCCGCAGGCTCCTTCGCCCCTCGGCCCCCAGGTGAACAATCCGCGGGCGGTCTTAGGCGCCTTTCAGGCATGATCATTGAGAGAGGATTTTTACACCATCCTACGAGACATCAGATACGGTGCAAAGCCGCTCCCTGCTAGTCACGTCTTTAGTCGTATCCCTCCTTTTGGGCGTCCTCGTCGTTTCCCAGCCTGTGGACGCTCATCCCTATCACCTCCAGCTGGCCAATGAGGTCATAGGCGGCGATGACGAGGTCAAGGGTGACCGCTGGCGGGCTCAGTCCTTCGTCCCAGAGTCGGAATTCTTCGTGTCGCGCATCGCCGTGTACGAGATCTGGTCACCTTCAACGCGACCCTCTACAACGTTGGTCTGACCACTGGCATGAACCTCATCGTCGAAGCGTCGCTGGACCCCAACGGGACCTACGCCGTGGAGTCGACAGGTGGCTTCGTGACCTGGACCGTATCATCCATCCTGCCAGGTTCCGTAGTGACCCTTGCCGTAAGGCTCCGAGGCGCGGAGGCAGGCACGACTTCCTTCCGATTCGCCCTCGACCTTACTGATGGTTCTGGCAGCCCACCGAAGGCGGTCATGAGCAACGACGTGACCATAGACTTCGTGGCCACTGCGGTATCCGCCTTGGACCTCCTTCCATGGTGGCTCCTTGCGGTCCTATCGGTGGCCATCGTAGGGGTTGCCTACGTGGCGGTGTGGCGTCGGCGCTCGAAGGGGAGCATAGAGGATGTGTTCGTCGTGGACTACGGTGGGACCCTGATTGCCCACCGTTCCAAGAGCCTGATGCCCTACGGCGATGAGGATCTCGTCGTCTCGATGTTCACGGCAGTACAGGACTTCGTCCGCCATACCTTCTCCCAGGAACTGACGAGCAGATGCGGGCCTTAGAGTTCGGAGAGAGGAGGATCATGGTCGAGCGAGGGAAGCACCACCACATCGCCGTGGTTTACAGGGGTAAGATGGATAACGAGCTCGCTGAGAGGATTCGCCAGACCTCCAAGGAAATCGATGAGCGGTATGGGAAGATCCTGGAATCTTGGGACGGTAGTGTGAACGAGGTCCGCGGGGATCAATAACCTCCTCCCGCGGATATGGTTGGAGGACATGCACGTCTCCCCCTAGGAGTAGACACGGCTGGCAGTCCCAGCGCCAATGGGTAGGGCTTCTGCGCCACCATCACGTCGGATGTGTTGGTCCTTGGCGTTCCGTAGGCTCCGGGCCTCAGTCCGCCCACTTTATGCTGCAACCGATGGCTGGGACGAAGGGCTGCCTCGGAGACCCTCCTGCCAGGATGGCGTCCAAAGCATCCCGCAGGTACTCTGACTTCACCGCCGAGGGATTCTGGTAGTTGTCGTCCAACCGACCCCTATAGGCGAGCTTCCTATCCTTGTTGAAGATGAAGAACTCCGGGGTGCACTGAGCCCCGTAGGTGTCGGCCACGTCCTGGCCCTTGTCCCTCAGATAGGGGAAGTTGTAGCCTTTGAGCTTGGCCCTCTTCACCATGTTGTCGAAGCTGTCCTCCGGGTACTTCCTCTCGTCGTTGGGGTTGATACCAACGAACTGCACGCCTTTGGCCTCGTAATCCGCCTGGACAGCTATCATGCGGTCTTCATAGGCCTGAACGTAGGGGCAGTGGACGCACATGAAAACGACGCCCAAGACGGGCTTTTCCGAGAAATCCTCCAGGCCGTGGGCCTTGCCATCCACCCCTGGCAGTTCGAAGCCAGGCGCGGGATCACCAATCTTCAGTCCGATGTCCTGCATGTGAATCCGTGGCCTTTCAGGCGGGGGGTTGCTATAAAGGTTCCCCGATCGTCTTGCCGATTCGCGAGAGGCCCTGGGCGCCCGGAAGAGGACCTGAGGGGCTTGGCCGTCATGGCAGACTAGCTTCCGTTCTCCATATTTGGCCCCATTGCCCTGGTGGCCCGTCGGCGACGCCCGTGCCCCTCCAGCCAAGGCAGCCTAGCAGCCAAAGATTCCGCAGAAGATGTCGCCCACCCCTCCGAAGATAGAGTCCATGAGACCCTGAATAACGCTAGCCGCGAATCCCGCCAAGGCAAGGGCACCCTCGATGGCTCCCTGGGCAAAACCCAAGACGGCGTTGAAGAGATTCGTAATTTGCGAAGCGGTCCACGCGTAAACGTCCTTCAGGACTTGGGCAATGGCATCGGCGGCGAATCCAATCGCCTTCAAGACCTGGGCGACGAACCCTGCAGCGGAATTGAACACAGTGGTGAGGGCGTTCGCGATCTCGGTCGCAAGGAACCCGACGGCCTTCAGGATCTGGGCGGCAGCTTCTTCGGCCAGACCAAAGACGAAGACGATGGCTTCCAAGATGACCTCGGCGGTGAAACCGATGGTCTTCAGGATCTGGGCGGCAGCTTCTTCGGCCAGACCAAAGACGAAGACGATGGCTTCCAAGATGACCTCGGCGGTGAAACCGATGGTCTTCAGGATCTGGGCGGCAGCTTCTCCGGCCAGACCAAAGACGACGA
>CAYFYB010000038.1:0-13015 GCA_964347345.1 uncultured Methanomassiliicoccales archaeon
GGGGAGGTCGTGAAGCCTTACAGAATTGGAGTGCTAGTCGTTGGTGTCTTGCTGATTTCAGGGCTGGCAACGCCCTTGGTCACTGGTCTAAAGGGCAAGACTTCAGAGGACTTTGCAAATGCTCTGTCATACAGCTTGCCGGGAATGGAAGACGTGCGCGTCGAGAACAGAGTTTTCCGCGTCGACACCTACAAGGATGGCAGTCCCGCTTATCGATTGAGCATGGACGTGTATTATCCGCCTGATCTCCGGGCGTTTGAGCGTCGACCGGCCGTGATCTTTGTCATGGGATATTCGGACTTCTCCCCATTTGTTCAAGAGGTCATTGGAAAGCCCCTGAAGGACTCCGCACAATATACGTCCTGGGGGAGACTCATGGCCGCCGCTGGACTCGTGGCCGTCACCTATCAGACAACCGACGCGGGTGACCTTGGCCGCGTCGTCGACTACGTTAGGCGACACAGTAGCGATTTCCGCATCGACAAGGAACGCATCGGGTTATTTGCCGTCTCCGCGAACGGGCCCACGCTTCTCTCTTACGCAATGCAGGAGGACCGGGATTTCCTAACATTTGGTGTATTTGGGTACAGCGTTATGAGTTCTCCCGACGGCTTCCTGCACGACCTAATAGCTCTCTTTGCCGCGGAGCTTGGCTTCTACTGGTCAGAACTCGAGCCCTTCGACAAGCTGAACGAGGACCTACCTCTGCTCATCGCGCGCGCAGGGCTTGATTTTGAGTTCATTAACCTAGCAATCGACCACTTCGCAGAAATCGCCGAAGACGAGGGCGTATCGCTAACCCTCATTGACTACCCAGAGGGCGTCCACGCTTTTGACCTTTACCAACACACACCAGAATCGGCGGATGTTCTGGCACAGATGGTAGACTTTATGCTGGCCATGTCAGACAAATAGATCGTCTCTCCGAAAGCCGCGCCGGCACCTCTGCCAAATGGCAAACGATTTGTGCTCGCGCCGTTGATGTGTGCGCCGCACTAATCAGGACAGGCGGGCCCGACTCGCTCATTTAAGCCAACGATGCCATTTTGTCACCCCTCACCCTTTTAGAAGATGTCCTCAGCAACCACGGACACCTTTACCTACATCAGCATGGAGGCGAGCTAAATTCTGGTCAATACCGCGGCGGGACGAACCCAGGTCCAAAGATAGGGAGGTCGGAAGGTCCTGCAATTCTGGTTGCGTGACTGGTGAGGCTAAAGTTGACATTCTCGCCCGAAGGAGGCATAAACTCTAATTACACCGGGCTGTTCCTTTCGCGGCGAGGAGGATGGGATACCGTTTCATCAAGCTGGATAGGACCGCAGGAAGGACTGTTTTGACCCTGGACCGACCACCCCTCAACATCCTCAACCTGGACATGCTGGAGGAGCTCAACCAGGCCCTGGAGGAGGTCTCCAAGTCAGGAGATTGCAGGGTTCTCCTCCTCAAGGGCGAGGGCAAGTCGTTCTCGGCCGGGGTGGACGTGGCGGACCATACGGAGGACAGGGTCAGACCGCTGCTCAAGTCTTTCCATCGGGTCCTCCTGAAGCTCTTCCACATGGAGATGCCCACCGTGGCCCGGGTGCATGGCCACTGCCTTGGAGGGGGCCTGGAGCTGGCCATGGCCTGCGACCTCGTCTACGCCGCCTCGGGTGCAAGCCTGGGTCAGCCGGAGATAAGGCTGGCATCGTTCCCTCCCTTCGCGACCGCCCTTTACCCCTCCTTGATGGGACTCCGGTGGGCCTCCGAGCTCATACTACTGGGTAACACCATCTCAGCGGAGAGAGCGGCGGAGATGGGCATCGTGAATGCGGTTCTCCCGATGGATGAGCTGGAGGCGAAGCTGGAGGAGGCTTGCGCGGCTCTCGAGGGTCTCAGTCGGGCGGCCTTGGCGGTGGCGAAGAAGGCCACCAGGGTCTCCCTTCCGCAAGGGCCCGAGGAGGCCGTCCGGGCCGCCGAGAGGCTGTACCTGGAGGAGCTGATGGCAACGGAGGACGCCAAGGAGGGCATAACCGCTTTCCTAGAGAAGAGGAAACCGGTCTGGAGGGACAGATGATGAGGGCCGCCGTGTTTCATGGAGGGAAGGAGCTCAGGGTGGAGGAGGTCGACAGGCCGAAGGTTGGTACCGGAGAGGTCCTGATACGTGTCGCCGCCTGCGGCATATGCAGGACGGACCTCCACTACCTTCACGGCGTGCCCACCTTCAAGAAGCCGCCCCTCATCCTTGGCCACGAGATCAGCGGCACTGTGGAGGAGGCCCCTGAAGGCGGCCCGGAGGTCGGCCAGCGCGTTCTCCTACCCCCCGTCATCCCCTGTGGCCACTGCGAGTACTGCCGCATAGGGCGAGGAACCCTCTGCAGGCACATGGTCATGCTGGGAAACCACAGGGACGGCGGCTTTGCGGAGTATGTGGCCGTTCCCCAGGTGGCCGTGTTCCCCCTGCCCGAAACGGTGCCTCTGGAAGAGGGATGCATCATCAGCGATGCCTTCTCCACCCCCTACCACGCCATCGTCAATAGGGCTGAGGTGAGACCTGGCGAGACCGTCGTGATCTTCGGCTGTGGCGGTGTCGGCCTGGCAGCGGTGCAGTTGGCCGTCCTGGCCGGGGCTAGGGTCATCGCCGTTGACCTGGTGGAGGAGAAACTTCGCCTTGCAAAGGAGTTCGGAGCCTGGGCTGTAATCAATGCCTCTGGCGTGGAGGATGCCGCCAGAGAGGTCAGGAAGTTGACGGGCGGTGGGGCGGATACAGCCCTTGAGGTGATCGGGAGACCCTCCACCATCCAGCAGGCCTTCAACTCCTTGAAGTGGGGAGGCCGCCTCGTGGTGGTTGGCTACACCGACCAGGATGTCCCATTGAGCGGTGCCAAGCTGATGTTCAGGGAGATGGAGGTGAGAGGCTCCCTGGGGTGTGGCCTTCATGACTTCCCGAGAGTCATGGAACTTGCCGCCCTCCATCGCATCAGGGTCAAAGACATGGTCAGCCATCGGTTTTCTTTGGAGAATATCATGGACGGTTTCCGCCTGCTGGAAGAGGGGCACCGGGACCTTCTGAGGGGCATCGTCGTACTGTAGGACACCGCTACCCAAGAGCCAGATGGAATCATTCAAATTTTGTTGAACAAGCTTTATCATAAGCGCCCGGCGTCGAGGGCCCAGGGTGAACAGGTTGAGGAAGTGGATCGCACTATTGCTGGTGTCCGTCGCCATACTATCTGCATCCCTCCAGGGGGCGGCGTCGATGGGTTTGTCCTCCGATGACACGTCAATCGGCTCGGATGACCTGCCCGGAAGCAGCCCTCTGGATGACGACGATGAAGACGATGAGGACGAAGACGATAACGAAGGGCGTGACAACGATGACGACGATGAGGATGAGCCGGACGATGACGATGACGAGCGTGACAATGACGACGATGACGAGCGTGACAATGACGACGATGACGAAGATGAGGATGATGACGACTTTCGAAGGGAGGAGCGAGAGGTCAAGGTAGAGCTCGAGGACGATGAGGTCACCATCAAGCTGGAGTCCAAGACCCAGGAGAGGAAGGACGAGGTTAAGGTTCGCTTCCAGGGGAGAGAGGCCCAGCTGAAGGTATCCTTCGAGAAGGAGGCCGCTGAAGGCGAAGAGGTTGAGATGCGGATCACCTTCCGACGGGTGGTGGAGTTCAACGACACCGATGGGGACGGAGCCTTCAGTCCCATCGGCGATGAGATGGTCCAGGCCTTCGCGGTGGAGCAGCTCACCCTGACCCGGTTGTCCCTCGAGCCCTTCGTCATCGACGGTTCCGAGGGCAGGAGGGTGGACGTCTCATATGCTTTCCCCGGATTCGAAAACTCGACCTTCGGACTCGTGTTCTGGATCTTCGGGAACTTCACCTTCCTCAACGGAGTACCGGTCGCCCCAAGTGAGGTCAAGATAGACATCCTCCTAACGAACTTCCCCTTCAGAGAGGACAACAGCAGCGTTGCTGTGGACCTGATGGTCAAGACGGAGTTCGAGGTGGAGGCGGGGACTGTCCCCAGCCTTGACGAGGTCATCGCCCGAGGAGAGGAGTTCGCCGCCTTCTTCCGGTGGGCCCCCAACGCGACCGTCGATGGTCAGGACGTGGACGTGGGCTCCACCATAGTAAGGGAGAGCCTGGAGGCTGAGCGGGAGCTTGGGGAGGCTGAGTTCGAGAAGAAGGTTCACCTCTTCCTGGCCTATCCGCGAGGTGAGGCGATCGTTCACGATCCGACGGTGGGCGTAATGGCCATCCCTCCGCTGATAACGCAGGCCCCACCTGCCTTGGGCTTTGCCATCGGCCTCGCAACCGCCCTCCTCCTGGTCCTTGGGGTGTGGGTTTTAAGTCGCCGCCGCCACTAGGTCCAGGTAGTTTCCATGGTGACGACTGCTGACCTAGAGGTAGCAGCCCAGGCCTGGGTGGTGGTCCTCTCCGCCACCCTCCTCCTCATCTCCATCGCCGCCTACGCCAGGTCGAAGAACGTGAGGATGCTGGGCCTGACAGCAGCCTTCGGCTTCTTCCTCGTGAAGGGAATACTGATGACCCTTGGATTGCTCCAGATAGAGCTCCTGCCCTCGGGCCTCCTGGCCCCCGTCTTCCTTGACACCGCCATTTTGGTTTCCATCTACTTGGCGGCCCTTCGACCCAGGTGAGGGGATGTCGGGTGAGCAGCTTCCCACGGCCAGCATGAAGGTGAAGGAGCTCATCGAGGAGTACCCGGGGCTCCACATGAGGGAGCTGGCGCGGCGGTCGGGTATCGACGTGAGGGCCGCCAAGCATCATCTGGACCGCCTCGAGAAGTCTGGTTTCGTGACGGTCCGCTACTTCGGCAGGTTCAAGCGGTACTTCCCTCGAAAGGGGAAGCACGGGGGAGAGGTGGTGGACAGGAGGGACAAGCTTTCGCTGGGCTATCTGCGAAATCCCACCTCCCTTGGCCTCGTAGTCTGCCTGATCGCCAACGGACCCTCCCGCCTGGTGGACCTCAGCAGGGAGGTGGGCGTCAGCTCCTCCAAGGCCTCCTTCCACCTTCGAAAGCTCGAGATGGTCGGCATCGTTGTCAGAAGGACCGGCAGCAATCTCACTTATGATTTACGGGATGCGAAGAGGGTCAGAGAACTGCTCCGAACTTACGGACCGATGCCGGACCAGGTCGACGGACTGCTAGATCTGTGGGACACGATTGTGAGGGAGGACTGAAGCTCCAAAAGGGCTTCTGCTCCCCGGACTTCGGGGCTTCGAGACCTCCGATCGTGAACTCCTACCAAGAACCTGCTGCGTCAAGGAACTCGAAGAAGGGAGCCTGATTCTCACTACGAGCGGATGGGGTAACCCTATTCCGCCTTCAGTTGGCCTTCCTGCGTTGCTTCGCCAGCTGCTTCCTGCCCAGGAAGAGGGGTAGGATCACAGCCAGGGCTACCAGGAAGGGCCCGTTCCGAACCAGGAGCTCCAACGTCTTTCGCATTTTTGTCCCACCAAAGGGAAAGGGGAGGCCGGCACCGCCGACGGGCGCCGCCTCACCTAGCTGTTCTCAACCTAGGAATGCCACGACCCACGGGAACGCCTTCACGACCCTGAACTTCTCGACGAGAGCGTCGACACCCAGGAATCTGCCCGACCCCGCGACCGCCAAGTAGCCTAGGAGCATGGCGTAGATGATGTGGTCGTCCATGAAGGGGTTGTTCGCCGGTGGCAAGGCACTGAAGTACATCAGCATCATCATGATGATTCCGCTGATGGCAGCGAAACGGGTTGCGGCACCCAGGATCAAGGCTATGCCAACCAGCAGCAGCCCCCACACCAGGAGGGCGTTCACCACCGGGTTCCCAGCCATGGCCTGGAAGAAGCCAGCGAAGGGCCCGTAGGTGGCGAACTGCAGGTAGCCGGCCGTAGCGCTCTTTCCTGTGGTGATTTCGTTGTAGAGCTTGATAGCTCCCGCCCAGAGGAAGACCCAGCCAATCGCCATTCGCAGGGCGAAGGTCGCCCACTTGACCGGATTGCGCCGGTCGTTGGGTTGTTCTACAGAGGCCGTCTCAGCCATTGTATTTCACCTCGGATGGGTTTAGTGCATTTGAATTAATAGGAATGATGTTAATAGTCTATATTGAGTATATTCGGCATGAGATGGCATGCCAGGCCGGCGTAATCTCGTGTTTGGAGCAACATTAATTTGGCAATATAAGTTAGCAAAATAAAATATATTCCCATATATTCGACGACTCGGCTGCGGAGAGCTTCTCCAGGGCAGGGGTGCGAGTTATCTACCTGAAGGATATTCCGGGGTCGGTGCTTGAAGCAAAGAGTGGCCCGGCGATCCTCCTCCTGTTCCTGGGCCTCATTCCACTATCCGTCCTGCTGTGGCTGGTTCATGCTCCGTTCCTGGTACTCTTCTCGGTGAGTGGCGTGGCAATCCTCCCCCTGGCCTACATCATGGGCATCTCCACGGAGGAGCTGGGAAAGCACATGGGCCCCGGCCTCGGCGGCCTCCTGAACGCCTCCTTCGGGAATGCCACCGAGATCATCATAGCCATCGCGGCCCTGCGAGCGGGCCTCATCCGACTGGTCCAGGCAAGTATCACGGGGTCCATCATAGGCAACATCCTACTGATTCTTGGCCTGAGCATGCTCGTGGGTGGCCTGAGGTTCAAGAAGCAGACCTTCCAGAGGGAGGCGGCGACCACCAGGTCCACGATGCTCGCCCTAGCCACCGCCGGACTCGTCATGCCCTCCCTCCTGCTCCTCTCCTCGGGGACGGACATCCCCAGCGGCACCATTACCTCCATGAGCCTCTGGATAGCCGTCCTCCTGCTCATCGCCTACGGCGGCGCCCTCCTCTTCAGCCTGCACACCCACAGACACATCTTCAACCCACGGGGGGAGGAGGAAAAGCCTGAGTGGTCCAAGGGCTACGCCATCCTGGTCCTGGCGGCGGCCATGGCCCTGGTGGCTATCCTGAGCGAGATTCTCATCGAAGCGGTGGAGGCCTCCATCGAGACCCTTGGGGTGAACGAGCTCTTCCTGGGAGTCATCGTCATCGCGGTCATAGGGAACGCGGCGGAGCACAGCAGCGCCGTCATGATGGCCTGGAGGAACAAGATGAACCTGAGCGTGGCCATCGCTGCCAGCAGCAGCGCCCAGATCGCCCTCTTCGCCGCTCCCGTCCTGGTCTTCGCTTCCATCCTGATAGGGAACACCATGACCCTGGCCTTCGAGCTCTTCGAGCTCATCGCCATTGGCATCTCGGTGGCCGTCGTCAGCGCCGTAGCCAGCGACGGCGAGAGCAACTGGTTCGAGGGGCTTATGCTTCTGATTGTGTATGGCATCATGGCCGTTGGTTTCTTCTTCCTGCCCTAAGCTGTTCCGTAGGAGCCACCGAGTAGTCCCCCCGGCTTGCAGCACGACGTTTCCAATAACCTTCGTATCCTGTAAAAGATGAGCGGAAAGTCCATATAGAGTTTCTTTTATGGACTTGTGTGAGTGAGGGGAGGTGAATCGGAGGGAAGCTGTTCTCGTACAGTTACTTCTGGCGATCTCGCTCATTACGAGTTCCCTGGTTCTATTGCCCGGAGCCGCTAGCGAGGGTCACCCTGCCGCGTTTCATGAAAGGGAGGGGTCCGCACCGACGCGTGCGACGCCCCTTGGCAACACCCTGGACTCCTCAGGAACACCCCTGGAGGCCGTGAACCCGGAATTCACCCTGGAGTACACCTTCTACGACTTCTTCAACGTTCCCTTCGAGGATCAATGGGATATGCGCACCCCTATTTACTTGGACAGACCGATCGGAGCCGACTGTTTTGCCCCTGAGACCTGTCAGAACTACGCCGTCTACCCGTACGTCAACTGGGCGGTATGGGAAGGAGACAACAAGGACTCCTTCATCTACTCCAGCTACAGGCTCAATGTGGTAGGCATGGACCACCCCGCCTACTCAATTGATCAGCCGGTCATCTTCCCCCTTCTCGGAGATACGGGAATACCGGGCGGGACGGTCTCCATCAACTGGACAATGGACTACATCAACAGAGCAAGACAGTATGAGATAGAGAATGAGACTGGCCTGAGATTGCGCGGCTTCATGGACGGCACTGTTACGGAACTCAGCGGCACCATGGAGATGGACTACGACACCTCCCGCAAGGTCTTCGGCGTGGAGGGTGACCCACAGGCCTGGTGGGAAGCCAACACCGCTCCCGGGGAGGACTGGGGCCAGCTGGAGTTTGACTGGGCGGACTGGCTGGACGATCAGGGTAACAACGTCTACGACATCTTCAACGGCTTCAGCTGGCGGTATGTCATCATCTACTTTGACATGAAGCCGGAGGTCGTGCAGAACCAGGACGGGACCAACACCACGCTGGTCGACCTTCAGCTGATAACGTGGGGCCACGAGACCCTTCTGGCGAGGTGGTTCTACTGGGGAGCTACGAGCTATAGGGAAGCAATGGAGGCGCTGAATGAGGGGAGGACGCCTCCTGAACCCTTAGGATGGTTTGGCATGGAGAAGGCATGGTTTGAGGACCTCCGCCTGGAGGCACTCGTGGCCGATAACTTCGACTTCACTCTCTCCGCTGTGATGTCTAAGCACCTTGCTGCCTCGGCGCTGCCGGGGGAGATGGGTGCTCCCTCCGATGGAAACGACGTCGGGTCCTGGGTGTGGCAGCCGATGCTCCAAGACTACGTTCACAGCAACATTACGAATAAGCCACTTTCAGAGTTGAATGCATACCAGAACTTGTACTACTACAAGACAACGCCCGGTAGCATCTACTACGGTTCCTTTTACGCCTATGATTACGTTCCCGCTGTCTGGCAGATTCCCGCCGGAACGACCCTGACCTTTCATTTTCCGACAGAACCCGTTATCTTCTTCGACCCGAACCTCTCGCCCAAGGATTCCGACCCAACCACCCTCGTTCCTTTCATGGACAAGACCGTCCTGGCCGTCACTAGCCCTAAATATATCGGGACGTACATTCCCCTTACGAACACCCTGTCCATCGTTGGGCCTGTCACCGTCGACTCCGCTGGTGATCCGACCCTCTGGGGCCTTCCATGGGTCGAGCTCGGACCGTTGTCCTCCTTCTACACACCCCGTGACCCCATCTACATCAATGGCAACGACAACTTCACGGCTGCGAACGGGGTGATAGGCGGGAATGGGACCTCGGGCGACCCCTATATCATCGCAGGCTGGGAGATTAACGCCTCGCCTGCCACTGGGATAGAGATTCTCAACACGGATGCCGACTTCGTCGTTCGCGATGTCTACGTCCACTCCGGAGGATCGTTCCGCAGCGGCATCTCCTTCTTCAACGTCTCCAACGGAGCCGTGGAGAATGCCACCGTTTCCGGAAACTGGTTCGGCATTATCCTGGACTCCTCATCCAACGTTACTCTTGCTGGCAATGCAATCTCAGACAACATTCAGAGCGGTCTCAACCTCCGAGATTCAGATGATCTCATCATAATTGGCAATGGCTTTACGTCCAACGGCGGGACCGGGGCCTACCTCTATCAGATAAGCGACGCTATGATCGTGGACAACGTGGCCTCCTCGAATGGCAGGAGCGGCATCGAGACCCACTATTCTACGAACGTCACAATGTCGAGAAACACTGCTTCTCTGAATGGTTGGGTCGGCCTCGGCGCTCATGTTTCCACGGACGTTCTAGTCGTCGATAACACCATCTCCTCGAATAGGGACGCCGGCATCGGCCTTCAGGACGCTCCAAACGCCACTCTCATGAACAACACCTTCACGTCGGACGGCCTCTTCATCGTCGAGAGCCTCACACCCTCTGACGTGAGTTCTTATGCGATAACGCAGGACAACCTTGTCAACGGAAAGCCCCTCCTCTACTACAAGGACTGCGCGGGTCTCAGTCTGGATGGGATTTCCGCTGGACAGCTCATCGTGGCCAACTGCGCGAATGTCGACATCTCCAACCTTCATGTTGAGAACACGGATGTGGGCATTGAGCTGCTTTTCGTGGACGGTGCCAACATCACTGGAAGCACCCTCGTGAACAACCTCTACGGCGCTTGGCTAATGCTATCAGCCAATGCTACCATTTCGGGCAGCAACCTGTCCTCGAACGACGCCGCGGGCGTCGTCCTTTTTGCCTTTGGCAACGGCGAGGTCAGCGACAACATCCTTTGGAACAATGGGAACGGTACTCTCTTTTACATCACCCTCAACGTCACCATACGGGGCAACGAAATATCGGACAATGGGGTGGGCGTGAGCCTGGAGCGCTCCACGAGCACCCTTGTTTACCACAACAACTTCTTCGACAATGCAATTCAGTCCATGGACAAGCAGGGGAGCGAGAACGTATGGGACGGTGGCTACACGAAGGGTGGCAACTACTGGTCCAACTACACCGGGGGCGATAACTGCAGCGGCCCCGGACAAGACGTGTGTCCAGATCCAGACGGACTAGGCGATGTCCCCTACTTAGTGGGTGCCGGGGCCACGGACAGCTATCCATTGATGGAGCCCTACAGCGCTCTCAACACACCCCCGGTGGCTTCCTTCATCCTCTCTCCCTCCTTGGGCAGGACGACCACGACCTTCACCGTGGACGCAACCTCATCTAACGATGCCCAGGAGGCCGTCTCCCGTCTTGAGGTCCGCTGGGATTGGGAGGATGACGGAGTGTGGGACACCCCGTGGTCCACGACGAAGACCGCCACTCACCAGTATCCCTCCCAGGGCAGTTACACGATACGTCTAGGGGTCAGGGACACGGCCGGTCTCACAGGCCAGGCGACTCGACAGCTGCTGGTGGACGACGATCCCCCGAGCACTGCTGCCACGGTGGTGGGAACGGCAGGGCAGAGCGGATGGTTCACTTCCACGGTCTCCGTCACCCTCAGCGCCACGGACGACCTTAGCGGCGTCTCGTCCATCGATTATCGACTGGCAGGGGGATCATGGCTGACATACGCGGACCCCCTGATTCTGGGAGAAGGGGAACATGCGCTGGATTTCAGGGCACGAGACGTCGTGGGAAACGAGGAGGCCGTTAAGGTGACCTTGATCAAGGTGGACGGAACCCCGCCGGTCCTTGGCGAGTTGTCTCCCACGGGCACACTCACGACATCCGATGTGACCATATCTTGGAGCGCCGCAGATGCCTTATCTGGCATTGCCCGTTTCGAAGTAAGCCTGGACAGCGGCCCCTTCCAGACAGTCGGGAAAGAAACGAGCGTAGTCCTCTCGGTGCCTGACGGTGAGCATGCAGTTGTCGTCAGGGCCGTAGACTTGGCCGGAAACGTCGCCGTGGCAGAAACGCGCTTCCGGGTCGATACGAACATCTTCAGTCCGTCCGGTCCGTATGCTGGCATACCCTTGTATCTCCTAGTCGGAGCGATTTCCGCGGCTGTAGTGGTCCTCATATGGCGTCTCCGACAAAGGCGAGAGGGTCGGGACTAGGCTCCCCAAGATAGCCGTGCACTATGCCAGGTTGGCTGGCAAAGCTAAAGGCCCGAAAGGTTAAGCTGCGATACGCTCATGGAGATTTGGTGGACCTCTACATAGATGCCTGTCCAGTGGAACAGGAGAACCATCTGGGAGGGACCCTTTGCCTTATCCTCATCAGAGCTCAGCACGAGCAGACGCTGATGGAGATAGCCCCACCCTCGAGAAACGAGCTTGAGGCCAAGTACTTCGCTCTCGAGCGAGGCCTCGAGGCTCTGATGTCCCTGGCACCGGGTGATGAGAATCTCAGAATCTTCACTGACTGCTGGATGCTCGTGAACCAGCTGGAAGGCAAGTACGATGTCAAGGACCCGGGGTTTCAGCAGCACAAGAGCCTTGTGGAGGAGCTGAGGGCGAAGCTGGGCCGCGTGGAGGTTCGATACGTGCCCAAACGGGAGAACCTGGCACACACAGCCCTTGAAGAGAGCCTCCGTATGGAAGAAGGCAAGCGTTTCGCCCGTGCCGCCAAGAGGTTCTAATCACTGAGGGCCTTACCCGTTCATTCATGTACCACCTCACCCTCCTTCTGTGGCTTCACATCCTCGCCGTCGTCATATGGGTTGGAGGCATGGCCTTCTTGGCCTTCGTCCTGGGGCCCTACGCGAGGCGGCTGCGAGACGAACAGGGCTGAGATGTACCAGCAGGTGGGACAGCGTTTCAGCCGAATAAGTTGGATATTGATCGGAGTACTCCTCATCACCGGTCCCATCAACCTCTTCCTGAGGGTCCCACCTAGCGATGCCCTCATTCTCTCCTTCCTTTCGACCGGCTACGGCCAGGCCATACTGATGAAGACCTCGCTGTTTGTAGCCATCATCGTTCTGAGCGCGGTCCACGACTTCTGGATTGGACCGAAGGCCCACCGTATCCTGGCCTCTGCCTTGTAGTTCCCTGAAGGGCAGAGAGGGGAGATCCTCGAAGCGGCCCACAGGTGGAGGAGAATGGTCTCCTACATCGGAAGGGTCAATTTCGTCCTGCACTGGCGGTCCTGTTCTTCGCGGCCAGCCTCCCGGCCTGACCTCTCTTGGAGCTTGAATGAACATCTCTATATCGCCTCCCTGTAGAGACTCTCGAGCTGCTGGAAATCCGAATCCTTAAGTCGTCCTCTTACCCTCACAGGGTGAATCCGTATGGCCCTAGGAACCAGCGACCTTCTGTATGCCCTCGGTCTGACCGCCTTCATATCCCTCAGTGGCGTGATGATGCCGGGGCCGGTATTCGCCGCCGCTGTCGTCAAAGGCTATGAGGACAAGCTGGCGGGCGTTTGGATCGCGGTGGGCCACGGTGTCGTGGAGTTCCCTCTGATGGCCTTACTCTTTCTGGGGTTCGCGCGATTCGTGGAGAGCCCCGTCCTGACGATGGTCATCGGAGTAGCTGGTGGAGCGGTCCTAATCTACCTCGGGGCATCCATGATACTGAAGCAGAGGGGTGAGATGGATACAAGGGCCATGCCCCAGCATCCCCTCGTGCTGGGAATCGTGACGACGGTCTCCAATCCATACTTTCTGATCTGGTGGGTCACCATCGG
>CAYFYB010000039.1:0-12696 GCA_964347345.1 uncultured Methanomassiliicoccales archaeon
GTGCGAAGCGGCCACGATGGCCGATGGCGATTAGGTCGTAGGCCTTCTTCGATGCAACGTCGAGGATTTGCTCCGTTGGATCCGCCTCGAGCACGAGCGCCTCCGCTTCGACTCCCAACATGCCTCCGACGCAACCAACGGCTGAGCAGCTCCAGGAGGCCCTTCTCCCCGCAACCCTCGTGGCCCAGGGCCTCGACATCTTCGTGGCCTTCCTGGTGGCCTTCCTCCTGTATCTGATCGTGATTGCCCTTCTCTCGGCCAGCCAAGAGTTTCGCCTGAAGATTGCCGTCGCCCTCTTCACACTGGGTCCAGCGGCGAATTTTGTGACCTTCGTGATGCTCTATCTGAGTGGTAACCTTCTCGTCCCGGCCTTTCAGGATAGTGGCAACTTCATCTTCCCACCGCTTGAGATTCAATACCGGGACATCCTCGGAGGGCTCCTCAAGTCGTCCCTTCAGACAATCGCCGCATTTCTATTCTGGAGGGTCTACCAGGCAGCCCATTTCTCAGTGCGAGCAGGCACTGTACCTCCAAGGTGATCTGAGGTTCAGTCCTGGAGGGAAGGCCCCATGTCCTGATTGCGGGGGCACACTTCTCTGACCGTGCCTGAATGCCCATCTCAATCAGTCAAGGTCTTTGACAGCGACGCCAATGCGGGTCTCACATAGGCGCTGGTATCTCTAGGGAAAACCTTCTGGAAGCCCTACCGACACCAATCAAGAAGATCCCACATAGGGTGAGGACATAGAGGACTGCGACCGAGATGGAGAGAATGCCGAGGCCGTTGCCGAGCGGTAGAATGGCCATGCCTAGAACGGGGAGAAATCCCAAAACGGCGGCCATCCCGGGGATCGCGAAGAGGAGCATCATCCTCAGCGTGAATCCACCTGATGGTATCCTCCAAACCTGCAGCAGGACGACCATGGTGGAGGACCCTGAGATGAAGCCTGCTTCCGCCGCTAGGAAGCCCATAGCGTCGAAGCCGCTGCCCACGGCGAACAACAGGAGGGTTCCGAGGACCACTATCACTCCGCCCACCGCCCAGAACGCCAGCAGGACACCCCGAAAGTAGGGACCTGTTCCCCTCTGGGAGACGAGGAGGACCCAGGTGTTCTCCCTCTCCGTCGTTATCCAGTTGATCCCCATTATGACGATGGCAATCAAGGACAGGTAAGTCATCGTGCCTACGGTAGCGGCAGCTGCCACCTCATCGCCGCTGGGGAACTGACTTCCGATAACAAGGAATACCACGACCAAGAGGAAGACTCCGAGGAGGCTTCCATCCCTTAGTAACCGCACTAGATGATACCTCGTCATGTAGCCGCCGAAGCTGCCCTCCGGTGACAGTTGAACTTTCGTGGTCAGCCTGCTGAGGCCTCTGATCATTCTCTCCTGCTGGACGGGGGCCGTCTGGAAGGGGGAGGCCCCAAAGCCCACCATCATTGTTGGCCTGACTTGAGGGAAGAAGTATCCGCGGCTGACGTTCCAGTAGAAGGCCGCCAAGACAGCCGTGTAGGCCATCAGGATGATGGGCCAAGACGGGTCCAGAGGGAAGTCGAAGAGCAAGGAGAGGCCGAGACCAGCGAATGCCGTGGAGGGGAGGGGCAGGTTGGAGTATCGGATGGGGAAGGACGTCAGAAACTGGAGAGCGGGGAGGTTTAGCAGAAGCAGGAGAGCCGCTGGGAGGACGAGCCTGCGGCGTCCTCCAAGCATCACGAAGACCCCGAGGGACTGGGACAGAGCGGAGGCGAAGAGAATTAAGCCAAGATAGAGGAGGAAAAGCGCTAGAGCGGCGCTCCAAGTCACACGGAGCAGCACGACGGAGAAGAGCAGGAAGGGGAGTATGAAGAGTATGCTCATGGCTGACCAGGTAAAGAGCTGGAAGCCGAGGTCCCCGAGCATGTAGGCCCTGGGGCGAAGGTTCGTAGGCATGAGGAAGTCGATCTCGCTCTGGTGGACCATCATCCCCCCTAGGAAGCTCAATATCATGACCAGGGAGAGGAATGCCGAAACCACTGCTGATGTGGTCTCAAGAAACTGGGCACCGGGTGTCACCTGAGAAATAATGAGGGCAAAGCCGAAGCCCGACGGAAGCATCAGGATGAAGAGGAGAACGATTCCAAGAAGGGCCTTCTTAGACTTCAGCACGGGACCAAAGAACTGCCTCACCTTGTAGCGGGAAATCAGGAGGGAGGTGGACATCAGCCTCTCCTCCAGAGGCGGAGGCGCCTCCTGGGCTCGGCCTCCTCCTCCACGGGTTGAGTGGCCTCCTCCGTCAGTCTCAGGAACACGTCCTCGAGGGTGGCGCTCTCTCCCGCGTGGGCCTTCTCCCTCACCTCCGCCAGCGTTCCCGTTGCCACGCTCTTCCCTCGATGGATGATGGTCACCCTGTCGCAGAGCCTCTCGGTGGTGTCAAGCATATGGCTGGACACGAGGATGGAGGACCCCTCGGAGGCCATGTCCCGCAGCTCTTCCTTGATCCGGTGCTGGCCCGCGGGATCGATACCCGTCAGAGGCTCGTCCAGCATCAGAAGCTTGGGCCTGTGAATGAGGGCGCAGGCCAGGGCCAGCTTCTGCTTCATTCCCCGAGAGAGGGTGACTGTGAGGTCCTTCCTCCTCTCCACGAGATCAAGGGTCTTGAGAAGCTCCCGGGTCCTAGACCGTCTCTCCTCCGACCCCAAGTCCCGAACCCTGGCGACGTAGTTGAGGAACTCCTGCGGGGAGAGGTAGTCGGGCAAGGCCGGGTTTTCCGGCATGTAGCCTAGGTGAGCCTTGTAGGAGACGGGGTCGTCTGCAATGTTTTGGCCATCCACTAGCACGATTCCGCGATCGAACCGGAGCAGTCCGGCAACAACCTTGAGGGTGGTGGTCTTCCCGGCGCCGTTAGGACCTAGCAGGCCCAGCAGCTCGCCTCCCCTGACTTCTAGGTTCAGGCCTTGGACAGCGGGCCTGCCATCATAGGACTTCCAGAGGTCGCGAATCTCCAGAGTTGCCATCGACGAACCATCCTAACTCGAGGAGAAGGGCTCTCCACTCGATGTAAACGTCAGGGGGATTAATGACTATCGGAGGACCCCCTTTCTGCCACTGTTCTCAGCTACGCCTCAGGTTCAGGGCGGTGCGAGAGTTGGGCCCTAGAACGGTGAGAGTTGTCGGTATGAAACTTTTTATGAGGGCCGAGTTCTACATCAAGCGTCCTTCACTCCATAGGCGGTGATGACATGCAGGCCCAAGATGTCCCGCGGAGGAGCTTCGCCAGGTCGATGGAAGTTCACAAGAGAGCCCTCGAGTTCCTACCTGGAGGAGTCAGTAGCAACGCTCGCATATGGCATCAGGAATGCTCTCTCGAACGACCCTGCACCATCTACATAGACTCTGCCTTCGGTTCCCAAATCAAGGACGTTGACGGGAACGAATACATCGACTATCGCATGGGCTTCGGGCCAGTGATCTTGGGACACAGCCACCCTGCGGTACACGGGGCTGTCCACCGAGAGGATGAGCACGGCCTGGTCTTTGCCTTGCCACACGAGCAGGAGATCCGCGTGGCCCAGCAGATCCGGGAGATGGTGCCGAGCGCCGAGGCTGTGCGGTTCGCGAACTCCGGGACAGAAGCCACCATGACGGCCGTAAGAGTCGCTAGGGCCGTCACCGGACGGGAGAAGATCGTGAAGTTTGAAGGATGCTACCATGGCGCTCATGACTACGTCCTGTTCTCCACAGATCCAGATTTCGACAGCGTTGGTCCGATGGAACATCCTGTTCCAGTGCCCAAGGGGACGGGCATTCCGAAGGCGTTGGCGGACCTGGTGGTCGTGCAGAGGTTCAACCAGCCTGCGCAGCTTCAGAGAACTATGGAACGCGAGGGCAATGACGTGGCCTGCGTCATCGTGGAACCCGTCATGGGCAATGCCTCCGTCATACCCCCGGAGGAGGGCTTCCTGCAGGTCCTCAGAAAGGTCTGCGACGACTACGGAGCCCTCCTCATCTTCGACGAGGTGAAAACGGGATTCCGTCTCGGACCGGGTGGTGCCCAGGAGCACTACAGCGTCGCCCCCGATATCACCACGCTCTCGAAATCCATGGGGAACGGGTACCCAGTGGCAGCCATCGTGGGAAAGTGGGAGGTGATGCGGCAAATCGGCCCCCACCGGGTGGTCCACGGCGGGACCTTCAGCGGGAATCGCATCAGTCTGACGGCAGCCGAGGCCACCCTGCGGTTCATGAGTGAGAACCTTGTCTTCGAGCATCTCCAGAGGTTTGGCACCGATCTCATGAGGGGTGTCGGTGACCTTCTCGAGGACAGGCGCTTGCCCCACGTCGTGCAGGGCCACCCTGCCATGTTCCAGTGGCTCGTTACGGATGAGCCCGTCAGGGAGTATCGCGACCTGGCACGTGTCGACTTCGAAGCTTTCAGACAGGTACAGATGGAGCTGCTCCACAGAGGGGTGATGCTGGATGAGGATGGGGAGGAGCCGATGTTCATCTGCTACAGTCATGATAATGAGGACTTAGAGACGACGTTGGAAGCTTTTGATGGCGCACTTGGAGTGCTTGGAAGGAATCCTGCATGAAAAAGTCGGCTTTGGGGATGATGAGTATGGACTATGAGGATGTTGTTCGGGAATTGGAGTCACTTTCGGATCCTGAGGCGGTGAAAGGCATGGCCCGCTATGCCATCGCCACCGAGAGGGCCTATGGCGTTTCAATCCCCAACCTGAGGAGAATCGCCAAGACAATAGGGATCAACCACGATTTAGCCCAGCAGCTCTGGTCTACGGAAACCCGTGAGACGAGAATATTGGCGAGCATGGTGGACGACCCGGCAGAGGTAAGCGAAGGACAGATGGAGAGGTGGGTCCGGGACTTTGACTCCTGGGAGGTCTGCGACCAGTGCTGCAGTAACCTTTTCGACAAGACGAAGTTCGCCTACGGCAAGGCAGTCGAGTGGAGCGCCCGGAAGGAGGAGTTCGTGAAGAGGGCCGGATTCGTCCTTATGGCTGCCCTGGCGGTCCACGATAAGGCTGCCGGGAACGAGGAGTTCACCAGGTTTCTCCCCATCATAAGGAGAGAGGCTTCCGACAGCAGGAACTTCGTCAAAAAGGCCGTCAACTGGGCACTGAGGCAGATTGGTAAACGCAACGCCGTACTTAATCTGAGGGCGATTGAAACCGCTGAGAAGATCCAGGCTCTGGAGTTAACGAGCGCTAAGTGGATCGCCTCTGATGCTCTTCGAGAGCTGAGGGGCGACGCGGTTCAGAGGAGGCTTGGGCGATAGGTGAGCCAGCATTACGAGAACCAGACTCACCCGACTGCTAGCGGAAACAACGTAATATATCCTCGACCTGCTCCTCTGCTATGTGAGTCCCCCCCTCAGGGACGACGGAACTCAGCGAGACTCGCTAGGGTCGCTGAAAAGGAGGCCGAGCAGACTACTCCGGTTAGCGTACAGGTTGCCCGCGTATGCATATCGTCTGCGGTTGGGACAACTCCTAGGTTACCGGTTTCTCCTGCTGACTCACAAGGGCCGCAGGACAGGTAGGATTCACCAGACGGTTCTGGAGGTAGTTCGGTACGATGAGACCACACGAGAAAGTGTGGTCGCTTCCGCCTACGGCAAATACGCGGACTGGTACCGCAACATCAAGCGCAGACCGGCATTAGAAATTCAAACGGGACGATGGCACTATGCCCCTTCCCAGCGTTTTCTCACCCCTGAAGAGGTATATGCGGAATTCATCGATTACGAGCGTCGCCATCCCTTGGCCATCCGCATCCTGCCCAAGCTCGTTGGCCTGATATACGATGGCTCCGAGCCACGCCGCAGGGCACTGACTTCCCATCTTCGCATGGTCTCCTTCCGTCCCAAGGAGTCATCAGAGCCAGAGTGAGTCGTCCGAGTCGCGATAGGCCACTGATCGTCTCACAATCGCGTGATGGGGGAGAGCCAAGCTCGTCCCCCCTCGGCATGGATGTTGGTCTCGAATCGGGCCTCCCGGATGTAGTTGACCTCCCACCCTTCGTCAAAGGTCTCAAGGATCTCGCCCTGAGTCACCCGCCTGGGTCCACCCCATTCTGCGGGCTCCTTTTCGCTGAAGCAGAGCATAAAGTAGGTTCCTAGTGGACGGATGGCCTTCGAGAGACTCCGCGCGAATAGAGGACGCTCGTCATCCGAGAATGCATGGAAAAGACCTGAGTCTGTCACGGCATCAAACCGCCTTCCCAGGGCCTCAAGGTTGAGCGCATTGCCCACCAAGAAGACCAACTTCACACCCGTTTTGCTCGCACTTCCGTTTGGCCCTCTGAATCGCCCTGGGAGAACCGTCAAGGCCCCATACTTCATGTCCCTTCGCTGCCAAGTACAGGGCATTCTCTCCGGTACCACACCCGACGTCTGGGACGCGGCCTCGGATCTCTCCAGCCTGGGCAAAGCGGACTACCTCCCTCTGAGGACGCTCGATGTCCCAGGGGGGCGTCCCTACATATGCGGGGTCAAGGATTTCCAAAGATCAGGGTCCTCCGGCTACAACTACCTGTTGAGACTTTTAAAGTCCGCGCTTCAATCGCCCTTCGCTTGCCTGGCGCCCCCCAGCACGACTATGGTCGCTCCGGCCCCTCCTCCCAGGATGGGAAGCATCTGCCCGAGGTATGGGGTGTCGTTCAGCACGACGGCCGCGGCAAAGATGACCGATGCCCAGATGATGGAAACAGCAACGATAGATAGGTCCAACCTGCTCCACATGGGTTCTCCCGAGGGACGACCAGGTATAAGACTACGTCGAAATGTTGTGTTTGGAGTTCAACAGAAACAATCATTTCACCCACCGAGGTCTCCCTTGGCCCGCATCCGGAAGCGTTATGTGTACACACCATTGTGGTGCCACGGTGACGAGGATGACCGTCATAGTGCACGTGAAAGGAGAAATCGAATATGGAAGGCTGCACGAGGCCCTGCGTGCAGCGAAGGGGTTCAAGGACTACAGGGAAAGGAAAGGCTACGTTGTCCCCAGGGTTTGTCTTGGCCTGAGCGGGCCGATGAACACCCTGCTCATGAAGTCTCAATACGATGACTTGAAGGGCTATGAAGAAGAGGAGGCCGCCCTTGCCGTAGATGAGGAGTGCGCAAAACTGGCGTCGCAGATGTCATACATCGAGGGTACTATCTACTACGAGGTTTTCAAAGAGCTCTAGGAGCATGAGGTTAATCGAGAGGGAGCACGGTTGACGTCGAGACGAGTAGAGCTTCCCGAGCTAGAGTTTCATCCTCTGACTGCCGAGAGATGGCACGACTTTGAGAGGCTCTTCGGGGAACGGGGTGCCTGGGGAGGCTGCTGGTGCATGTGGTGGAGGGTCACAGCGAGCGAGTTCGACGAGGAGAGAGGAGAGGGAACAAGGAAAGCGATGAAAGACCTCGTGGAAAAAGGAGAGGTTCCCGGCATTTTGGGTTATGCAAATAACGAGCCCATTGGATGGTGCTCACTGGCTCCCCGGGAAAAGTTCGGTCGTCTGGAGCGATCACCGGTCCTGGGGAGAGTCGATGACACGCCGGTGTGGTCCATCGTGTGCTTCTTCGTGGCTCGAGATTATCGACGCCTAGGCGTCTCCAAGAAGTTGTTGGAGGGTGCCATTGAGTACGCCAGAAAACAGGGTGCGAGGGTACTGGAGGCATACCCCATCGACCCCAAGAAGGTTCCCTATCCTGCTCCTTCTGCCTGGACCGGTTTTGCATCCACCTTCTATAAGCTAGGCTTCCGAGAGGTGCTCCGTCGGAAGGATACCCGGCCCATCATGCGATATGTGGTCCCTGGACGTGTGGGACAGGATCGGTGAAAGCTCTAGCCCTCAGTCTTGACTGGGCCCGCGAGGCGGCTTTGGAGGAGGTCGCGGAACTGCCTCTGGAGGTCGAGATACTCTTCGAACTCCGCGTCCCTCATGGCGAGAAGTCTGGAGTATTTCGCCACGTCCTGCCGCGTAAGGAAGCCCAGATTCTTGAGTTCTAAGGCCCTCTCTTGGAGTTCAGGACGATGTCCTATGGCGTCCATTCGCCTCTCAAGCGCAACCAGCCTGGAAACGGTCTTGTCGTCGATTCGAACCTCCAGACCCAGTTGCGGGAGACTCTGCAGCGCCTCCTTGGCCTGCTTCTCCGCGTACTGCCGACTCCCCTCGCCCTCGCCAAGACTGAACTGAAAGACTTCGGCTGTGGCCTGATAGTAGGTTTCAATAAAGTGGTCGATCCGTTCCTCTCGGGCCACTTCCACCATATCCGCCTCCTTCAGCTTTCGGATGTGGTGGTAGATAGCCTGGGGGGTCTTCCCCAGCTCCTCCGCCAGTTGACTCACCGTCATTTCCTTTGCCCGAAGGAGGTAGATCATCCTCCTCCGCGTGGAATCGGCCACCAACTGGAAGGCTTTCGGGTCCCGAATGACTTTGAGGACTCTCATCTCGCTCGCACCACTAAGACATATGCTTGCTAGGTAATATAATGGTATCATTAGTAAAACGAAAGTTTTATTAAGGACTACGTCCATTACACAAACAATGGTTTGGCTGGTGTTAATATGAGGTTCAATAAGAAAAACGGTGGGATTAAGCGGGCCGCGACATCGCGAACTCCGTGGGGTATTCCCCTAGCAAAGGTTGAGTCTCCGGGTTGGGGACTGTACAAGTGAGATCTTGGGGGGACTGGAGATGATGGATAGATATGGGAAGGCGGTCGTAGAGGAACGCACGGCCCCCGTGCGCCTGGCCGACCTCGAGAGGTACGTCCGGCTTGAGCATGGCCCTGGTACAGAAACCGCCTACATCCTAGCCCAGGCTGCCAGTGCTTCACCCAAACGTCAGATCCTCGCAAGGATTGTCAGGAGCATCTCCAACGCATACAAGGCCGGGGTTAGACTGCTCAGTCATGCAGACCACAAGGAAGTAAAGATGGGAATCCAATGCAAGCGGTCTGTCACCGAGGACTGTGTTCACCCCGTTCAAGGGTAGATAGGTCAAATCCCCCTTGGATTCCTTCCCTGTTGTGAGAAGCTTCAATGAAACGATTCGTCCTGAACCATATCACTTCCGCAGTCTGAAGAAGCGTCGCCAGCCCCTGGCCTCCTGGGCTCTTACCACCAGGATCGGTACCCGGGCCCTCTTAACGACCTCCTCGCTCACACTGCCCAAGATGAATCGTCTGATGCCCCCCATCCCATGGGACCCCACGACGATAATGTCGTAGTCCCCTGCAGACGCCTCGGCTAGGATTTGATCGGGAACCTTTCCGTACCTTATTTTCGCCTGGGCCTCTATCCCCGCCTGCTGGAGCGTCTCCAAGGCCTTGTCCACCGCCTTCTTCACGTCCGAACCCCCCGGTTCCCCCTGCCGCCGACCCTTCTTAAGGAAGAGGGAGGGCTCGGTCTCCGCCACATGAAGAAGGGTGGCCTGGGCGCCCAGGGGTGCGGCTATGCGGATTCCGAACTCCACGGCCTGTTGAGCGTAGGGCGAACCGCCCGTGCAGAAGAGGAACTTCTTCAGTTCGCGACGCCGACCCCAGACCACTAGGAAGTTGACACTGGCGTGGTGAAGAATGGTGAGCACCTCTGCCCTGGGAAAGACTTTCTTGAGGCCCCGCCGGCCGCGGAAACAGAGGACGACGAGATCGTAGTCCCCCCGTCTCACGCGGCTCAGGATCTCCGCTGCCAGGCCCTTCTTCACCTCCGCCTCCACCTCCGGCGCGATATCCGCCAAGAAGGTTGTCTCCTTCCGGAGAAGGGGCAGCACCGATCTCATCTCATCCACGGTCTCAACGACGATCCAGAAATCCATGTGGGAATCCAGGGCCTGGGCAACCCGAGCTGCACAGGATATGGAGCCCTCATCCACGGCCCTGTCCGTGGCTAGGAGGACGCGGGTTCTCCTCTGTTCTTTCTTCTGAGCCAACTTTCACCCAGCTCCTTGTAGTAACTCTGCGGCGTACATAGCATTACCCATCCTAGATCACCAATAGGAGTAAGGGGGCAGCCACCATCAGGATGACGAAGCCTGCCAACGCCCGGTTGCTGTGAAAGGTCCAGTGAAAGAGCCACAGGAGCCCCCGGCTGAAGTGCCTGTATACAAGCAGGGCGACCAGGGAGACAGCCCCCACGGAGAGCATAGCCACGAGCACCAATCGGGTGGTTTCTATATTGTTCAGCAAGAAGGCCACCAGCAGGGTGTCGACGAAGGTCGTGATGTTGGCTCCCATGATGTACGGGACCACGTCCCTCCTTCGAAGATAGCCCTTCAGGTAAAGGGGGACGAGCATGCCTAGGGAGAGGGAGACGCTGGTGGAGAGGAGGGTGATGCCAGCACCGAGGATGAAGGAGAAGAGGGGAATCTCCAAGAGACGGTGGATGGCGGACACCTCCACCTCCTCCATCTCCTTGCGGTGGAAGGCCCGATCGAAGAGGGACAGGCCTCCATACAGGGAGACGAAGGAGATGATGAAGGTGAGCCCCAGGGGGAAGAGGGCTAGAGCGTTGGTCACGAGAGGACCGTAGATGACGTCCACCCCCTCCACTAGAAAGGCAGGCGTACGGAAGGTCAGGCCCTTAAGGCTGTCGGAGGAGAGAATGAAGAGGCCTAGAAAGAGGGCAGGGACGTAGACGGAATAGGTCACCAGGAAGGAGAGCACCCCCATGGAGAGGCTTTCCTCCCGCCCTCCACCGCGGGCCATGGCTACCAGACCAATCACTATCACGATGAAGGAGGCTCCAAACCTGGAGCCCATGATCATCAGGTAAGCAGAGGTAAGGTCCAGCACCCCAGCGTCGAGGAACCCCAGGGCTACGGCCGCCACCGGGGACCCGCTCAGTACCAGGTAGGTGACAATCCAACCGAAGCCTAAGGAGCTGGCGGGGGAGATGAAGAGAGACGCCAGGAGACTCCCAAGGGAAGGTGCTAGCCCCTGGGCCGAAGCCTTCATGAGCTGGATTCCCAGGACAAAGGTGAAGATTCCCGTGAGAGCCAGGAGGACCTTCCTCAGGAGTGATAACCACTCAACCCCGCGGAACTCCTCTTCCAGGACGATTGTCTCCGCGAGCTTCTCGCCTGCCGCCTTGAGGGCGTCGTCTTTCTCTCCTACGGAATCATAACCACGCGGGTCCAATGGCTCCAGATTTCCACTATCACGGATAAAGGTATTCCGCCTCACCCTAACCTGCCAGCAGGTCCAAGAGCAGCTTCCCAGCCGCAACGAAGAGAACCAGTATAAAGACCAGCGCCACAGCCCTGGCCCTCAACTTTCTCAGACCCCACTGAGAACCTAGGAAGGAACCGATGAGGACAAAAGGCCATAAAACCGCGAGGAGACCGTAGTCCAGGGGAGAGGATCCGAAGGCGAGATAGCTAATAATCCCCATGGTGGAGATGGGTATGATCATGAGGGTAGAGGTTCCAATGGCAAGCCTGGTCCTCCTACCCAGGACGTAGACCATTATCGGGACGTTGGCGACGCCACCGCCGATCCCCAGGCTGCCTGCCAGGAAGCCGGATGAGAGGGTGGCCCCGGAAGCCAGTGAGAGACGGGGGCGGGTCAATCCGGAATCGTCATTTCGTTCAATGGTCTCCGCCCTCTGCAGCCAGTCCCAGAGCATCTTTGAGCCTACGGCAATGAGAACGGCGGAGAAGAAGGCCAGGAAGACAGCTTTCGAGGCCGCCAAGGTGAAAAGGGCCCCTATGACGGCTCCTACGAGAGCTCCCCCGACCAGAAGGACAGCCAGTTTCGCGTTCACAAGGCCCTGGGTGTAGTGATTGTAGGTCGCGGGTAGGGCCGTGGCCACTGTAAACGCGAGAGACATGGGGACGACCACCTCCTTGAAGGTCGTTACGAAGGTCAGCAGGATGGGCACGAATAGGTGACCTCCTCCCATGCCCAGGTTGGAGTAGATAAAGGCAACCAAGAACAGAAGGAGGGCCACAAGGCCCAGCACAAGCAGGTCCACGAGCTCTCTATGTGAGGTCCCGTGATAAACATACGCCTGACTCGTCGAGCGGGATCCCCACAGGAGGGTGTGGCGCGATAAGGACTTTAGTCGGTCCTCTCTAAGGGTGACGGTGAAGTATCTCCTACGCTACGGCGAGATAGGCCTCAAGAGCAGCCATGTACGCCGCACCATGAAGACGAAGCTCATGGCCAACCTCGGCAGGCTCTTCAAGCGCGAGGGAGGTCACTGTTCCCTCATGGAGGAGGAGGGTAGGCTCTTTTTGAAGTCAGAACATCCGGAGACACGAGATATCCTGGCGAGGGCCTTCGGACTGGTGTCCTACAGTCCCGTACTGGAGGCGCCCTCAGCACTCCCAGATATGACGTCCCTGGCTGTGGACGTGGCCAAACAGCAGTTGCATCGAGGGACCCGTTTCGCGGTCCGCGTGAGAAGGGTGGGCGACCATCCCTATAGTAGCGTGGACGTGGCGCGGGAGATAGGCTCCGCGGTGCTCTCTATCGCCCCTGGCCTGAAGGTCGACCTTGGGAATCCCGACTGGGAGGTCATGCTGGAGATTAGAGGTGGCAGGGCCTACCTCTACTCCGAGGTAATCCGGGGGCCAGGAGGACTTCCCATGGGGACTCAAGGGAGGGTGGTGGCCTATGTGGAGGGATGGGATGGCATACTGGCGGCATGGCTCATGATGAGGCGGGGGTGCTGGGTCATACCGGTCTACGTGCGGGAAGAG
>CAYFYB010000040.1:0-11953 GCA_964347345.1 uncultured Methanomassiliicoccales archaeon
CTCCCCACGGTTACGGTGGCCTTTTGGGCGGAGCTAACTTTATTGGGGAAGCCAACTTCATGAGCAGAGTGCGAGGGTAGCCAAGCCAGGTCAAAGGCGGCAGACTCAAGATCTGCTCCCATAGGGGTTCCCAGGTTCGAATCCTGGCCCTCGCATGGACATGCCGTCTCTGGCCTGGCAGGACAGAAGGTTGGAGCCCTGGCTGTCCTAGGAAGAGAACAAATCAGGGACAAGGAGGGGTCTTTACAGACGATACGGTTAAGTGGCTGAACCGCGTTCCAGGTGCGGGTTGGGGAGGATGCTAGGACCGCGCTCCTTCACGAGGGATTGGGGAATCTGGGGTTGGATATGGGCCCTGGGATGGTTCGGCTTCATCCTTGGGCTGTTGCTCGTGCCAGATGCCTTGAAGGGGCATACTTCCTCTCTGGTCCTCCTGATGCCTGCCATCGGCGCCCTCCTGATGCTCACTTCTTCGCGGAAGGTCCTGGTGGGGGAGAACCGGGAAAGGAATATCTAGGGTGGAGCATTCATATCTCTGAGGATTCCATGGCCTTTGAGATTACAGTGGTCAGCAATGTGCCACTGACCCCCCTCAAAGACCCCCGGGAGGTCGCCCTTACTTTCCTGCAGCAGATTGGCTACCTGCCCCGGGGGGTCGAGGGCACGGGGGTCGCAAGGGAGCTGATGGACGGCATACCATACAGGCTCTTTGTCAGCCTCCTGAGGAGTAAGGATCGAGGGCGGACGGTGGAGCAGATGGCTGCCAGCCTGAAGACGACGAAGGCCACCGTTTACAGGCACGTAAACAAGCTCAAGTCCCTGGACATTCTGGAGGAGGTGGAGGTCCCGGCGCCTGGTGGTTCCCGGAAGGGCTACAGGGTCCGGTATGGCAACCTTGCGAAGGCCTGGAACTTCGTGGAGGCCCATGTCCAGGTCGCCATGGAACACTACAGGGAGACCGTCGAGCACCTCCAGGGCCTTGTGGAGGGGGGACGTCTACATGCCGAGGGCTGAGGACAGGGTTTTCGTGCTTACCAAGGGCTCCAAATACAGGGTGACCTCCGCTGAATCCAGGGAGAAGCCCATGGTGACTCTGGGGGATTTCAAGGGATACACCTCTGTGGGCCCCGATGAGGCGCTGGTGATGGAGCTGGACGAGAGCCATGGGGAACTCGCCGGGAAGCTCCGTATCATCCCTCTGCACATGGTCCTGGCCATCGACGTCATCGAGGCCGTGGAGGAGAAGGAGGCGGCGAAGGAGCCGGAGAAGATGTACGGCTGAGCGGCTAGAGAATGAATCCCCCCGCCACCGCCGTGATAAACGCGCCTATGATGAGGACCAGGACGGAAAGAGCCAGTTTCAATGGCGCGGTATAGGTCTTGATCCTCTTCCCGTTGTAGCGCATCCTGTAGATCTCCACATATGGTATGACCCGTCTTCTGTACCATCCCTCCACCTCAACCTCCTTCCCGACCTTCTCCCGGGTCGCAAATATGCCCACGAGGAGATCGATGAACCTCGAGACCTGGTGGTAGTCGAGGAGCATGAGGCCCGTCCCGTCATCCAGTTTCAGGTCCTCTGAGAAGAAGAGGCCTGGCTGTCCCCTGCCAATGATGGTGCCTCTCAGGGTAGTCCCGCGCCCCTTCACCGGGCTTGCCTTCGGATCCTCCAGCAGGCTGCCCACCTTGTCCTCCACAAACCTCTTCGGATACCTGTAGAGACGGAGGTAGAGGCTGAGGGTGAGACCCAGAGTCAGGAGGAATAGGCCCACCGCGAGAAGGACGTTGTTCAGATAATAGAAACCCAGGAAGCCCACGGGGAAGGCCAGGAGCCACGATGACCGGGCCACAATGTCCTTCAAGAAATCGTCCCAGTAGCTCTCCGTCTTCTGGAGGTCGAAGGTGATGTATGGGAACAGTCCCATCTCCTCCGCCTGCTCGCCGAGGGCCGCCACCCTCTTGGCGGTGAGGGGGTGGGTCATGCCCAGCTCCAGGAAGAATGCCCAGGGGTTCCAAAGGTCCCAGGCCATCACCTTCTTGATCCTTTCCTTGCTCACGCGCCCCATTCTGTCTGCGGACATGGCGGCCATTGCCCGGGCCGACTTGGAGTTAGATATCATGAGAGTACTCTCGTAGCGGTAGTGCTTCTTCTCCGATTCCTCCCCCCTTCCCTCCTTAGCAAGTCCGTAGGCGATGGTCAGGAGGGCCCTTGAAAGGGCATTGGGGTCCTTCGTGGTATTGGCAGAGAAGGAGTCCGCGTAGTACTCCCGAAACCTCCCGACCATGAGGGCGATAAGGTTGCTCACCAGATACGCCACGAAGGAGAAGGCCGCAACGGCCAGTATGGCAATGGCGACGTTTCCCCTTCCCTTGTCCCCGCCCTTCATGAACCGGATGCTGTAGAGGGAGCCCCTGAATATGACGTAGAGGAGAAGAGGGACGGCGGCGACGATGGTCATCACGACGAAATCGTTGTTGGATATGTGCCCGAGTTCATGGCCGAGGACGGCCCTCCGTTCGTCAGCGTCACAGTACTTGAATATGCCACGGGTGAGGACCACATGCGCCTTTCGGCGAGTCCATCCGAAGGCGAAGGCGTTGGGATTATTATCCTCGATGATGCCGAACTTCGGTGTCGGGATTCCCCTCTCCTGGCACGTCCTCTCCATGAAGGCAGCCAGGTCGGGATCCACCTCTTCCGGCTCTCTCCACTCAATGCTGTATATGAATTTTATGATGAGGGGCGAGATGGCCCACTGCAGGAGGACAACGAAGAGGGCGATGGCGACGGGAATGAGCACCACCAGAATGCCCGTGAGATAGCCCTGGAGCATCAGCCAGTAGGCAAGGGCCATGAGGAGGGCGAAGAGGAGGCCGAAGAGGGAGAAGATCGCCAGGGCCATGCGGGTCTTCAGACCCATGACTCTGTAATGGAGCGAGGTGAGAAAAAGCTTCCTTGACCTAGAAGCAAGGGTCGAAGTTCATCTTGAGGGCGGGAAATATGTCTTCGGACTCCTCCTTGAACCTCTTGATCTCCTGCATCATGTCTCTGTACGTCTCCTCCTCGCGTAGGGCGATATCCTTCAGGGCGGCCCTCATCTCCTCGAAGTCCTCGTCGGCAGTTGCCGCCCTGAGCCGAGATCTCGCCTCGATGATCTTCGATTGCAGCTCCACGAGGGAGGACACGACACCGGGGTCAACGAGGAAGCCCATAGCGCTCCAGGTCTGCAAGAAGAGGACGAAGGTGTTGATCTCCCTGGCCAACATTCGGAGCCAGTTTGCGGCCTCTTGGCCGGTTTCCGGAAGGAAAGTGTCGCTACCCGAGGCTTTGTCCGTCATCCAACCTCCCTGGCACAGGCTCTGAGTCGCTATAACCTTAACTCTTTTATCGGCGCCCGGACCTTCCCTGAGGTAATGGATCCGCTTGCGGAGCTGGCTGACAGGGTCCTGGCCGGCGAGATTGCGGATGGTGGCGAGCTGCATCGAGCCAAGCTTGAGCTCTGCAGGCAGCACAGACTGGATCGGGTTCCCAGCAACCACGAGGTTCTTGAATACGTCCCCGACAAGTGGAGGGACTCCTTCAGACTCCTACAGAAGAAGCCCGTCAGGACCGCCTCTGGAGTGGCTGTTGTCTCAGTCATGACGTCCCCTGCGCGTTGCCCCCATGGCAGGTGTATCTACTGCCCGGGAGGCGTGGACTGGGGCACGCCCCAGGCTTACACGGGGGTGGAGCCCGCGGCCATGAGGGCGGCCCAGCATCAGTACGATCCCAAGGCTCAGACGGAGGCCCGCCTGAGACAGCTCCGAGAGATTGGCCACGCCACGGACAAGGTGGATTTCATCATTATAGGTGGGACTTTCACCTCCAGGGCCAGAGAATACCGGACAGCCTTCGTGAAGGGCTGCCTCGACGCCCTCAACGACATGGAGGCCGCCACTTTGGAGGAGGCCCACCGGATCAACGAGACGGCAAGGCATCGATGCATCGGACTCACCATCGAGACCAAGCCGGACTTCTTCCTGGGGGAGGAGGTGGAGCATAGCCTGCAGCTCGGGGTTACGAGAGTGGAACTGGGCGTCCAGAGCCTCTACGATGACGTGCTCAGGCTAGTCAACCGCGGACACGGGGTTCGCGAGGTTCTGGAGGCCACCCACCGGGCCAAGGACGCGGGCCTGAAGGTGGGCTACCACATGATGCCTGGACTGCCGGGCTCCAGCATCGAACGGGACCTCCGCTCCTTCCGAGAGCTCTTCGATAACCCCGCCTACAGGCCCGACATGCTGAAGATTTACCCCGCCCTGGTGATAGAGGGGACGGGTCTGCACAAGCTCTGGGTCAGGGGCGAGTACAAGGAGATGGGAACCGAGGAAGCCGTCAGCTTGCTGGCGGAGGCGAAGAGGTACGTGCCTCCCTACGTGAGGATCTTGAGGATTCAGAGAGAGATACCAGCGTGGGAGATTGAGGCTGGGGTCAAGAAGGGCCACCTCCGGCAGCTCGTAAGAAAGCGGATGGAGGAGCAGGGATACAAGTGCCGTTGCATCAGATGCAGGGAAGCGGGGCTGCGGCGGGTGCCAGTGAATCCAGAGGCCATCGAGATGGGAACGCTGCCATACGAGGCTTCCGACGGCACGGAATACTTCATCAGCTTCGAGGATTTCGAGAAGGAGGTCCTCATAGGCTATGCGCGGCTGCGGTTGTGTTCGACGGGTGCCTTCCTGCGGGAGCTGAAGGTTTTCGGAAGGATGGTCCCCTTCCAGAAGGAGCCAGGGAGGCGTTGGCAGCACAGGGGCTTCGGTAAGGCTCTCATGGCGGAGAGCGAAGGCCTTGCGTCAGAGAACGGTTACGAAGAACTCAGGGTAACCAGCGGCGTTGGGGCCAGAGGCTACTACAGGAAGCTTGGATATGAGCTCAGAGGGCCCTACATGGCAAAACCCGTCACTTAGCCCTTCCCAGGTCTAGGATGAAGTCCCCGAGCCCCTTTCCCTCCGACTTTGCCATGGCTTTAAGAGCCTTCATCACCCCGGAGCCGTACTGAACGGCCCTCTTCGGCCGCTCCACAAGGCTCGCCGGCAGGCCCAGCATTTCCGCAACCTTCCTCAGTACCTCCTTTCTGCTCTCGCCCCTCCTAACCTGTGGCGGAAGGCTAAGGGCGGTGGAGATGACTTTAGCGTGGCAGTAGGGGACCCTCAGTTCCTTGCCCTGGATCCGTGCCATCTTGTCCTCCCGAGGGAGCGTCGCCGTAAGGAGGCGCTGCAGGTCAACGTCCATCGCTCTCCGAAGGGACTCCACCTCCATGTCCATGTACCGGGCGTAGCCGCCAAAGAGTTCATCTGCACCCTGTCCCGAGAGGATCACCCTCTCCGCACACTTTCTCATAAGGATCCACAGCGGGAGCTCGAAGGAGAAGGACACCGGGTCCAGTGAGGGAAATCGTTCGATGAGGGCCTTCGCATCCCGCAAGAGAGCTCTGTCGTTCAAGCGAATGGGTCTCCAAGAAAGGTCTAGAGCTTCGGAGGCCTCCTGGGCGTTTCTCAGGTCCTGAGTGGATGGGTAACCGACGGTGTACGTGTGAACTTCCGCCGATTCGCGGGCAAGGACAGCGATTATGCTGCTGTCAAGCCCGCCTGAGAAGGCTAAAGCAACGACTTGCTCCCGCACACACGCCCCCTGGACGGCCTCCTTCAGGGGCCCAAGGATGGTTTCAGGCCTCAATCCCCCTCCTGAAGCTGCCGGAAGCTAATGGAGCCCTCCAGGAGTCCTGTCATTTTGGACCGCAACTCCGCGACAGGTACCCTCACCTGCTCGGTGGAATCCCTTTCGCGGACCGTGACGTCCTGTCTCTCTAGGCTCTGATAGTCCACGGTGAGGCAAAAAGGTGTCCCGATCTCATCCATTCTGGCATAGCGCTTGCCGATGCTGCCGGCGTCGTCGTATAGGGCGTCGAACCAGCGGCGGACGTCCTTATAGACCTGCCGTGCCATCCCTCGCAGCCCATCCTTGTTGACCAGCGGAAAGATGGCGCATGTAAACGGAGCCAGCCTGGGGGGAATGCGCAGAACCGCCTTTTCCCCAACGTCATAGTTGAGGTCCAGAAGTGCCCACACGTTCCTGTCGATGCCGAAGCTCAGCTCTAGCACGTGGGGTATCAATCGCTTCCCCTGGTGGAAGACCTCCATTCTCTCCCTGGAGTGCTCCCCGTGCCTGGCCAGATCGTAGCTGGTCCGGTAGTGCACGCCACCGACTTCCTTGAAGCCGCCGAGGGAATCCATCCTCACCTGCACATCGAAGTGGATTCTGTTGTAGAAGGCCCGCTCGGCCTCATTCAGCTCGTAGAGTCTCAGGGCCTCCCGAGGCACACGAAGGTTCTCCAGATAGAACTCCTGCACCTTGGCCAGGTGGTAGAGGTAGAAGGCGGGCAAGCCCTCGTCCTCGATGATCTCCCTGACGGCCTTCTCGGTCACCTTCCCGCGCTCATCCGCCCTGACGGTCCTGAGGGGAACGTCGTCCACCTCGTTCATATCCAGGACTTCCTCGAAGGTTGCGGGATCGAAGAATATCTGGAGTTCGGCCTGGTGGAACTCCCGTAGCCTGTAGGTTCCCTGTCGGGGGGATATCTCATTCCTGTAAACCTTCCCCACCATGGCGAGGCCCATGGGCAGCCTTTTCCTGAGGAGTTCGAACTCCCGCTTGAAGCTGAGGTAGGCACCCTGGGCCGTCTCCGGCCTTAGGAAGGCTTCCTCCTCCCCTTGGGGACCCACGGAGACGGGGAACATGATGTTGAAGGGGACGGGGTCGCCCAGAGGCCCGCCACACCGCTGGCACCTTATGCCTTTTTCCTTGATGGCAGCCTTGATCTGCGCGGGATCCAACCCCTCGCCAGAGGTTCCCGTGGCCTCCTCCACCAGCTGGTCGGCTCGGTGAGCCTCCCCGCACTTACTGCAATAGACGAGAATATCGCTGAATAGGTCCACGTGGCCCGAGGCCTTCAGGGCCTTGTAGGGCAGGATGCTGGAGGTGTCAATCAAGTGGTAGTTGTCCCCAAGGCCAAGGAAGTACTCGATCCAGAGGTCCTCCCATCTCCTCCGGAGGCGGGCGCCGTTGTGGCCATAGTCGTAGAATCCTGCCAGTCCACCGTAGACCTCAGCGGAGGGTATTAGGAAGCCCTTCCGGAGGGACAGGGACATGAGCTCTTCCTGTCTGCCCATCCACAACCCCTTACAGCAGAACTCGTATGACGTCCAGCTCCGTCAGCAGGCCCAGGAGGCGGTCGTGGGGGTCCTTGACGGGGAGCTGGCCGAAGTCGTTCTTCTGCATGATGCGGGCGGCCTCACTCACTCCTGTCTTGGAGGACACCGTCATCACGTTCTTGACCATAACATCCCTGACCATGACCTTTGGAAGCTCGATCTTCCTCTCCTCGTAGTATAGCCTCATCACGTTTCTGAGGCCCTCCCAAGCCCACGGATTGTCCTCTTGGGCCAGACCGAGTTCCTGGATGGCGGGGGTCCCATTGATCCTGCTCAGGTCGAAGATGTCCCTGTCGGTTATGATGCCTGAGAGTCGACCGACATCGTTCAGGACAGGCAGGGCGAAGACCCGAGCAACCCTCATGATCTCGTTGGCCGTTACCAAAGGAGTGTCCTCGTAGACGGGCACACAGACGGAGTGGAGGACTTCGTCCACGGGAGTTTCCAGCCCCAGCTTGTGCACTACTGGGAGAAGATCTGCAGGTGTGACGATACCCACTACCTTCGAGTCCCTGCAGACCGCCACGTGATGAAGTCGCTTATCCACCATGAGGCGCGCGACCTCCTTCACCGTCGCTTCTGGCGAAACAGGCGGATACTCCTTCCTCAAAAGGAGGGCAAGGTGCTCCTCCTCCGGCTTAGCGAAGATATGCTTGCGGGCAACGATGCCTTCGTAGGTACCATCCTTCTTGATGACGGGAACCCCGGTAACCTTGTGGGTCACCAAGAGGCGAAGCACGTCGCTTCGCGTACCTGGAAGCGTAGCCACTACGGGGTCCTTTGTCATCACGTCCTCGACCCGCATGTCCTTGGTCATCCTAAACCTCCTTCAGCCATCCCCTTTGCCTTACCCAAACCCTGGGACCTAGGGACAGCAGGGCAACGTCGGCCTCGTTAGCCTTGATCACTCGATAGGCCTTATCCCCTCTGGCCTCAACGTCCAGGACCAGGAGGTTGCAGGGATTTCCTTCCTGAATGGTGATAGAAGGGGTGCTGTTAAAAAGCTTAGCACCCCGGTAAGCCATCTCCAAGACGGTCGAGGGAGGGAGACCACCCCTCAGCTTGGCCACCTGGTATGCGAACTCCATCTCCCGCATCAGGGAGGGATGGTTCAGCATGGCGTTGTCTGTGCCAAGCATCAACTCAAGGCCGGCAGCTGCCATCCCTGGCAGGTCCGGAACTCTTCCAAAGAAGGTCTGACTTCGCGGACAGACCACGACGGGAACCCCTTCCTGAGCGCATCTTACCCAGTCCTCCCGACCAGCTGCCGTCATATGGACCAGAAAGTCCGGCTTGAGGTCGAGGACCGTGTCAAGGTCCTCCCTGCGGGCCTCGCTGGCGTGCAGTGCGAGGATCTTGCCCTTGTGCCTTACGCGGGCCGCTAACTTCTGAAGCTCCCCGTAGTCCCAGTCGGAAACGCTGCTCACCCCGATACCATCAGCCACCTGTAGGACGTGGTCCACCTCCTCCCTGAGGTATCCCAGCCCGGTCGGCCTGCCAAGGACCACTCCTCTGACCGAGCTATCGCCCAAGGCGTCGTGCAGGGCCTCGCAGCCCTTCACGCCTCCCTCCCGGAAGTCGCAGAAGGAAGCGGTACCTCCCATGATCATCCTTTGAAGTGACCACCTCATGGCAGACACCAACTCCTCCCTTGAGGCCTCCTGAAGGCGACGGAACTTTAGGCCGTGAGGGGGAGCGACGATCGTCTCCAAGGTGCCGGTGGGCTCCTCCAAGACAACGGAATCCCCAAGGTGGGTATGGGCGTTGAAGAAGCAGGGTAGAACCAGGCCGGTGGCCAGAGGGTCTTGGTCCCCGCCGTGCGTCACCTCCACAACGATACCATCCCCAAAGTGTACAGTGCCCTCTTTGAAGCCCTCCGGGGTGTATATCCAGCCCGACACTTTGGGCATGACAAGACCATAGCCATCCCGAATTAAAGCTATGCCTAAGGGGTTACCATCTCTCGGGCCCGCCCAACCCTGGCAGCCCTGGTCCATCCCACTCTCCTCCCCATAAGCACCTCGAAGAGAGAGACGAGCCTGATGAGATCCCTCACCTGTCGGTAGCCGATGACGAAGAGGGGAGACAGTATCAGCAGTCTAAAGTCTTCCCCGTCCATCAGTACCGCCAGCAGGGAGTAGAGGAACTCCAGAAGTATGAAGAGTCCCAGGATCCAGAGGAAACTGGGCAGCTCACCGGTGAGGCCGGCCAAGACGCCCGAGGCCAGAGCCAGGAGGCCAGCGATGGGTACAAACAGGATGGATATCAGCAGGTAGGGGTAGCCGAGACCGCTCAGGAAGCCGTACCTTGGGTTCCTCACCACATCACCATGCTTGAAGAGGGTCTGCAGTGTCCCAGCGTACCATCTCCTCCTCTGGCGGTAGAGGTCCCGGAGGTTCTCGGGGGCCTCCGTGTAGGCCTCGGCTAAGGAGGTGGCCTGAATCACGCTACCAGACTTCAGGACCTTGATCGTGGTGTCAAAATCCTCCGTGAGGGTATCCGGGTCGTAGCTCCCCACCGCCTCTAGGGCGCTACGGCGGAAAGCTCCCAGGACGCCGGGAACGACCATGGTGGAGCCGAAGACGTCGAAGGCCCGCTTGGCAATGTTGATGTCCACGATGTATTCCAGTGCTTGGAGCCGGGTGAGTAGGTTCACCCTGTTGAGGACCTTGACGTTGCCACAAACGGCCATTACCCTCGGGTCGGCGAAAAGCCTCACCAGCTCCTTGAGGCAATCTCGCGCTACCAGGCTGTCTGCGTCCACAGTGACGATGATTTCCCCCTTGGAGAAGAAGAGGCCCAGGTTCAGAGCGGCAGCTTTGCCCCCGTTGGGCCTGTGGACCACCCGGACGCCCTCGGCTGTGTACTGCCGGGCCAATCTCTGGGTGCTGTCCTGGGAACCGTCGTCGACGACGACCACCTCAAACCTCGGATAGTCCACCTGCAGTAGGGCCTCTATCGTCTTCTCGATACAGCTCTCTTCATTGTGGGCCGGGACCAGGAAGGTGACGAGGGGGTACTTGCTGAGAGGGCGACGGAGCCTGCGCTCCTCCATTTCCCTGTGGTAGAGGGCTAGGGGCAGGTTGATGAAATCGTAGAAGAGGGTGAAGGTGAGCCCCATGAGGGAGATGATGAAGAGGATGCTACTGGCTGCAAAGGGAGTCGCCAGGAGGACTGTCACTGCGTAGACTATGGGGAGGGTCAGGAAGAGGATCCAGAAGAGGATGAGGCTGTAGGCCGACGTTGTCCTCCGCCATCTGTTGGTGCTGTCCCTCCTCAGCTCTCTCCATATGGCCAGGAGGTAGAAGGCAGCCGCCAGAACCGCCGAGGTGAAGGCCAGGATCTTCGTCCCGCGGTCCGGCAGCAGCAGGAACATGCCCAAGAAGACGATGAGGATGACCGCCCCTACCGCCACAAGCCGTTTCTTCATCGGGAAGCTACTCCTGTTCCGTTTCCTTGCCGATGAATAGCTCCTCAGAGAGGAAGTCAGGGAGCCTTTCTAGGACCTTCTCACGCTCGGCCTCCAGGACCTTGATGCCGTGAAACCTAGCGTAGCCCCTGGCGGACTCCTCTAGGCCTGGAGACGCAACGAAGAGAAGGTTGCTGATGCCGACGTCCTCACCCTTGCCAAATAGACCCACGAGGGGCTTCGAGGACACCTCCTTGGAGGCGAGGGATATGTCCATCAGGACCTCCGTCCTGAGGCCCATGACCTCTTTGAAGGCGAAGAGGTCGCAAGCGTGCTTTACCCCAGATCTGCCCTCGACCTTCTGAAGGACAGCGACTTCATAACCGGCACCCTCCAAGACCTGTGCGGCCCTGGCCAACACCTCTTTCAGGGCCGAAGGCACCTCATCTCTTCGGAAGTAGGAATACAGCGACTTCTCACTCACCTCTGAGGTGTCGAAGTATTCATCGCAGTGGGTGCAGTGGTGGTGGACCTCTGGAATGTAGGTTACCTCCCCGCAGTCGCCGCATCGATAGAAGTCCGAGGGTTTGCGGTGGTCCTTCCCGAGGAGCTTGAGCCTCTTTCCGCACTTCGGGCAAACTAGCCCATCCGGGGCCTTGAACCGAGCTTCGGGGGCTATGTAACCGCAGGTGAAGTGCTCTATCAGAACCTCCTTCGAGATGTCTTCGGACTGGCATGACGGACACAAAAGGGCGGTCCTGAGATGAGGGCTCCCGTCCTTCGGGCAGATGCGGAGCTTGTACTTCAGCTTCCTCTCCAGTTCCCCTCGGGCTACCAGCGCCTCGAGGGGCTCAACGGACGTTGGATCCAGACCTTCGTCCTCCAAGAAAGGATAGAAGTAGCCCTGAGGCCTGGAAGGGTCGATGACCGGTTCCACATCCATGGAGGCGCGTTGCATTGATTGCAGTAGCTCGTCGTCCGTCGAGTCGTCTTTCCGCAATCGACTCCCCTCCTGTCGGGGACGAGATAGGTTATGGGGGGCAAATATAAGTTTCTCATCAGGCCTCCCGTCCGGCCAGAATCTTTTATCCCGTCATTCCTTATTGAGGAGTGGCCACTGTAGCTCAGGTGGTCAGAGCGACGGTCTCGTAACTTAGCGGGAGAACCGTAGGTCGAGGGTTCGAATCCCTCCAGTGGCTCTTGTCCTCGGGAGGCAGGGAGGCTAATGCCCCCTTCTACTAGTCCCGTCGCCTTCGCACCCGAATCCTCCAGATGACAACGGTGGCAGTGAGGAGG
>CAYFYB010000041.1:0-10108 GCA_964347345.1 uncultured Methanomassiliicoccales archaeon
CACCATCGGGGTCAAGGATCTCTATCTTTACCACATCCACCTGGTAGTTGTCCGTGACGCTCACGGAGAAGTCCACTGTCTGGTAGACCTCCTGGGGATCTGGCGTTGCCGAAGGCGTTCCTGGGGTAGGCGGGGTGGTATCTTGGACGAATACATAGACCATGCTCTCCGAGGACCATCCCGCGGCATCCATAACGGTGAGTGTCACGAGATATATCCCTGGGTCGAGGAACTGGAACGAGGGTGTAGCTCCGTATAGAGTCACGTTCGAGCCACCATAGGTGAACGTCCAAGTGTAGTTCACCACCGCAACATTGTCCGTCGAGGCAGTCGCATCCAATTGGACCAAGGCCGGGGTTTCCACTGTTTGATTTGAGCCCGCATCTGCCACTGGTGGGTCGTTATCGACCATGACAATAGTGGCGTTGTACCCGAAGTTGTCTCCATAGTCCTCCGCAAAGACGGCGACTAGGTAGTTCCCACTCGGAACCAATGCGTCGGGCAAAAACATAAGGCTTGTCGTGGGCCACCACGTATCCACCCTGAACGTGACGTTGGTTAGTTGCAGGGTTGTCGAGTTCACCGAGATGACGAATCTGTATCCGCCAAAGACAGCGGTGGGATCGGAGATATCCAAGGGAGACCCGCTGCTAATGTCTATGATGATATCAAGGGCCCCTGTCACAGCGTTGAACAACGCAACTGAGTCGACGGGGAAAGCCATGGACGAATTGTCGTACTGCCCGTAGATGACATAGTAGGGGGTTCCCATGAAGTCTCCGTATCCGGCCCCCATGTACTCCTGCGAGATCCCGTCGCCAAGCCACCCGCCTGTGGTGGTCCCGTTCCAGGCCGCTCCCATCTCATAGCTGTCAGGACCTGTCGACCAGAGTTCCAGCAAAAACGTGGGGAAGGGTCCGTCATCCGCCTGCATGAGGTATTGCAGGAGGATGGTGTAGTTGTCTTCGTCTAGGTAGCTCTCCGTATACATCGCCAGGATGATCCCAGCGCTTTCCAGGTACTTCTCCACAAGAGTGGCGTTGATTGTGGCCGGGTTGTTAGGTGAGATGCTCGCATCTGGGACAGAGGTGAGATTAGTTACGGAGGGTGGAGTCGTATCCACATCAAGGGTGAAGTTAAGCCACATCACCTCTCCATCCGTCAGGCTCACGTTGGCCCAACCAGGACCATGCTGAGGAGCAGTGACAAGAACGGTTATAGGCGCGGGAACGACCCAAAGTTCGTAGTACCCAGTCTGGTTCGACACCGTCTCCGTCTCCCAATCGACGTAGCCTGAGGCGTATATCCGGGCGCCGTCGATTGTGTTGCTCAAGGTGTCGTTGACATAGCCGCGGATCAGCGCGGTTTCCAACAGGACCGGATAGAGCTCGACATCCAGGTATATGGTCTGATTGGCCTGTGTGACCACCGGAATTTGGGTCGCGTAGTAACCACTAGCCTCTACCCTGACCGTAAGGGAGTCGACGATGACATCCAACCAGGTCTGACCCGACCCATCCGTGGAATTGCCCGTCCACCATTGGAAGGAGGCGTTCCATGCGCTGACCCATGCATCGGCTATTGGATTGCCAGTAAGGTAGTCAGTTACGTTCACTACGATGCGCGCACTGAGCGGTTCTAGGTAGAAATCGAGGTCGAGGACTTCGTATTCCGCGATCTGGATGTCGCGAGATGTCCATGTGTAGCCATTCGCACTCGCATACACCCTCAGATCGCCCGCGATGGTGTTCATACTGTAGTATCCAGAGGAGTCTGTCGATGTACTGTTCCAATATCCACTCTGGTTAGTCACTTGTAGAAGTGCCCCGTTTATGGGAGCCAGGGTATCCGCATCGTAGACATATCCTTGAATAACGGAATTCGTGGGGGTCAGAGTGAGGTTCGCCCATGCTGAACCGCCATCAGCAACGACCACCGTAGTCCAGTTGCTGGCGTAACCCGAGGCCGAGGCCCACACGTCGAACGCACCAGCGGGGGTTCTCATCTCGTAATAGCCGTTGACATCCGTGGAGGTAGTATTCCAGTAGCCCAATGACCAGTTGGAAACCTGTACAAATGCACCGACGATCGGCATAGACGTGGAACCGTCGGTCACAAAACCCATGACAGTGGAATTCTGCGGTGGCAAGGGATCCAGGGAGAGGTTTGCCCATGCCGTCCCGCCATCGGCCACCGTCACCATTGTCCAATTGTCGAAGTAGCCTGCGGCTGAAGCGCGCACCTGGAGTTCACCCGCGGGGGTGTTCATTTCGTAGTAGCCAGTGGCGTCCGTGTTCGTGCTATTCCAGTACCCTATTGACCAATTGGATATCTCGACCCACGCGCCGACGATCGGCAGCGACGTAGAGCTGTCATTCACGTATCCCATCACGGTGGAATTCTGCGGCGGCACGGGGGTAAGGCCGAGGTCTACCCGCTTGAACTCAAAGGGTGCTATCGAGAATGTGGTGGAGTTCCCTATGTACCCGGCTGCCGAGGCATCCAACCAGTAATCCCCTGCAATCAACCACATCTCGTAGTAGCCAGTACCATCCGTGGATGTCTGGTTCCAGTAGAGACCTGTCATTTCATTGGCATTAACCATAGCCGAGGGGATCCCCAAGCCCGTGGAGGTGTCATTGACGTAACCGTATACGACGGCGTTGACCTGACCCAGAAGGAAGTCCTGCCTGACTGTCTGGTTTACGCCTATGAAGAAGGAAGCGTAGTCCGAAGCATAGCCGGGGGAGCTTGCCGCCATCTCGACATTTCCTGAAAAGACGCTGAAGGAGTAGTAACCTGAAGCATCTGTATAGGTGTAGTTCTGGTAGGTGTTGTTAATCGCTAGTTGGACGAGAGCGTTCTCAATCGGTAGGCCCGTGGAGGTGTCATTCACATATCCCCAGATCGTTGAGTCGGCGGGCGGTAGAGGGGTCAAGGAAACGTTGAGCCAGTAGATCGTCCCGCTGCCCACCGTGATGGAGGTTGCCCAGTACCAGTAACCATCCACCGAATCGGTGAAGACCTCAAGGTCTCCGGCAATGACGTCCATCTCGTAGTAGCCCGTGACTGCATCCATCCACGAGAAGTTGGCATACCCCTGTGTCATTTCAACCCCGACCATCCTGCCCCAGGTAACCGGATCGCCGGTAGTCGTGTCGTTGACGAATCCTCTAATGTTTGCGTCCCTCGGGGGGGCGGGAGTCAGGGTCACATTGATCCACAGGGTTTGCCCAGAGCCGATGGAGAAGGGCTGGAAGTAGAGGTAGTGAGCGCCGGTCACAACCACGAGAGTGTAGCTGCCAGCTGCCAGCCACATGTCGTACTCTCCCGTTGAGTTGGTGTATGTCTCGTTCACCAGTGCGCCAGCTTCCACTCTCATTAGAGCACCGGCGACTGGGAGGCCTGTCATGATGTCGGTGACTTCCCCCAGGATAAGGGCGTCCTGAGGTGGCGGGGCCTTCGCCAAAGGCATGGAGAAGGCAAAAACCCCTAACATCAGGAGGGCGGCAAACCAGAGCGCATATACCCGGCCGCGATTGCGGCCACTGTTTCGCGACATTGCGTCACATCCCATCTGTGTGCGACAAGGTCAATCGCGGGAATGGGTGAGCATACTTAAAACTTCCTAACTGGATTATCATCTACTGGTACCTAGATTGACAAAACGCTGTAATATTTTGCCTCTAGGACCCATAGGAAGAATCGACCGGATGCTTCGTAACGATTTCACCATGTTCGAGTATCGCAAGAGTATCTCAAGTTGTCTTGCGACCTTCGCGCTGATCAGGAGGACACAACGCTCCACCTTAGATGGCTGACCGCTCCGACATACTGTAGCCAAGTGACGACCCAAGGCTTGGTGCATGCTATCGGAAGAGCCCTTTCCAAGGCCCGGGAAATGGCGACTGCAGGAAATTCTTAAGGGATTTGCCCCCCTTCCGTAGCCGATGGAGGATTTGCTCTTCTCGGAGGGACCGATCCGGGCCCTGCAGAGCTTCCTCTCTCCCCTCTTGGACGGCTTCTTCCTTATAGTAACCAACGCTGGAGTCAGCGTCATCCTCCTTACCCTATCGCTGATCATCTACTGGTTGGCGGATAAGCGCCTCGGGCTCTTTCTCGGACTCCTCGCCCTCTCAAGCGCAGCCCTCAACGGCTTCCTCAAGGACCTCTTCCAGATGCCCCGCCCGCCTTCCTATCTCCAGAAGGGTCCGGCCTATGGATACGGCTTCCCAAGCGGGCATGCCCAGCTGTCAACATCCTTCTGGTCTGCTACTGCCCTGAGCAGGCGGGGGGCGTGGGTCGTTGTCGCACCCCTCATCATCGCGCTGGTGGCTCTCTCGCGAGTATACCTGGGCGTTCACTATGTGGGCGACGTCTTGGGGGGCATTGCCTTCGGGATGAGTATATCCCTCGCGGGCCTCGTTGCCTATAAAGTAGGTTTCTGGGGGGGCCTTGACATGAGATACAAGCTGCTCCTAGCAGTCCTCCTCCCGTCCCTCCCCATGGCCGCTTTGTCTCTGATGGGGCAGAACGTCGTAATGATATGGGGATTGCTGCTGGGGATAGCGGTGGGGTACGTGCTCGAGGAGGAGTGGATAGGCCTAGGGCGGCCCCAAAGGGTTGGTGCTGTGTCCATAAGGCTGGCGAGCGGGTTGCCGTCCATGGCCGTCCTCTACGGTGTCAGCCTGTTCCTTTCGGCACCTCTCGATCTGTTCCTGATTCACCTCGCCCTGGGCTTGGTGGCCACCCTGCTTCTGCCATGGGTATTTTCCCGACTGGAATCCTCCCTCATAAAAGGAAGGGCTGAGAAGGAGCAGGGTTGAGAGTCCTCACACTTCGTGGGGCAGTTTGGTTCTGAAGAAAGGCCCACCCTGCCCTTACTCCCTTTGCAGCCGAGTTCTCAGCCTACAGTAGTCCAGACTACTTGACCTCGATGCGCTTCAGGCTCGCTCCCTTCTTCCCCTTCACCTGATCTATGCGAGCCTGCACCAGGGACTTCATGGCTTCAAGGAACTCGATCCTGGCCTTCCTCATGTGGTCGAGGAAGTCGTCAAGCTTGGGCACAACGTCGGGGACGCTTATCTTGATCTCCATCCAGATCCCTTCTTACCTCGCTCTTGTTTCGAGTAGGATATTCGTGGTCTTAAAGTCTCCCCTCCCAGGCATCTCGGGGTATCCCGCGGGGAAACTGCTTTATAGGGCCTCGTGTTACTTTTTCCGTAAGGGTGTTATCACAACAAGGGGACCTCCTTGCACATCTCTGACGGCCTCCTCTCGCCCCTTTGGGTCCTGCTCTGGTTCATCCTATCCGGAGCCTTCATGGCGATCGGACTCCACGTGGTTCGCCGCCGTTCCGAGGCCCATCCCACGTACCTACCCATGCTGGGGGTCATGGGCGCCGCTATAACCGTCATCAGTGTCTGGCACATCCCCGTGCCGGTGACGGGTTCTTCCTCCCATCCCGTCGGCACCCCGATGGCGGCCATCCTGGTGGGTCCCTTCGCCTCCATCGTCCTCACCGTGGTGGCCCTCCTCATCCACCTGTTCCTGGCCCACGGGGGCATCACGACCCTGGGGGCGAACACCTTCTCCATGGGCGTCGTCGGCAGCTTGGTGGGCTACGCCGTCTTCCGTGTCGCCAGGCGGTTCAGAGCAGGCTTCTGGCTGGCAGCGGGTCTAGCGGGCCTAGTGGGCGATGTCGCCGTCTACGCCACTACGGCCCTGCAGCTGGCCCTCGCCCTCTTTCCCGGGTCCGTGCTCCAGCACTTCATCATATTCTTCCTCGGGTTCGGCCCGACGCAGATACCCCTGGCGGCCATGGAGTTCCTCTTCACGGGCGCGGTAATCAATCACATCATGAAGGTGAGGCCCGACATAGCCAGGGCCTTGGGGAGGAGGGTCCATGAGGCTTGATCCGCTGGAGCGGAAGGTCCTCATGGTGATGGCTGCAGTCTGTTCCCTCATCCTCGCCTTATCTTTCGCCGCCTTCTCCCTTGGCCAGTCTTTGGGAGGGACGGACGAGAAGGTGGAGGGTGGGGCAGCCGAGGCCGCGGGGGCGACCGCTCACACCCCTGTAGGACTGCCCCCGTGGGGGGAACCCCTCCTCTTTCTGCTGATATCCAGCCTGGCAGGCCTCGGGGCCGGCTATCTCCTACCCGATGCCCTGGAGAGGAGGCATGAGCATGCTTGAGGCCTTTATCAGCTTCTTGGAGTACCTCTACCTGGAAGCGGAGCCTCTGACCGGCCTCCTCACCACCATCGGCTTCCTCACCTTCCTCGTCCTCGGGAGGAGGCTCCGGCTCAGGAGGAAATCATGAGGCTTGCCATCGGGCAGGATGGGGAGGCGGACGCCCGGGTGGCGACGATCACCGCTCTCGTCGTCATCGTGACCACCCTCCTGAGCCCCAGCTGGATCCCGCCCCTCGTAGTCCTCATCCTGACCCTCATGGCAGCCCTCTTCCTCTCGCTGCGGGGAAGGTTCCGTCTGAGGACGTACGGCAGGCTGATGGCCCTCCCGGCAGCCATCGCGGCCTTCGTCTGGCTGACCTTCGCATTCACCTTCGGGGTCTCGGAAGCCTACCGAATCCTCCTCCCGGTTTACGAGGAAGGCATCGCCCAGGGCTTCCTGGTCTTCCTACGGGTCCTCGCGGCGAGCAGCGTCCTCCTCCTTTTGCTGGAGGCCACCTCCCTCATGGCCATCCTCAGGGCTCTCCGCTGGATGCGCGTCCCCGAGGTGCTCGTGGAGCTGGCCGCCCTCGTGTACAGATACACCTTCGTCTTTGAGGAAGAGAGGAGGGGGCTCTGGCAGGCCATGGTGAGTCGTCTCGGAGCTTCCAAGTCCTTGGGATATGCCCGCAGGGTGTCTAACTATGGACTCGTGGCCTCCAACCTTCTCATCAGGTCCTTCGACAGGTCTCTCAGGACATACGAGGCAATGCAGAGCCGGCGCTACCGAGGTGGACGGTTGTTTGACCTTAGAATGGAGAAACCTGGTTTTGGTGAGATCTGTCTGGGAGGTCTGGTCTCGTCTGCCAGCGTCCTCCTGGTCCTGATGTGGTGGCTTCCGTGGTAGCCCTTCGCGTTTCGGATCTGACATATCGGTATCCCGATGGCACCGAGGCCCTACGAGGCCTGACCTTCAGCGTGGAAGAGGGGAAGAGGGTGGCCATCCTCGGAGCCAACGGAAGCGGCAAAACCACCCTCTTAAGGTGCCTGAACGGCCTGCTCTCGCCATCGTCGGGATGGGTGGAGGTCATGGGGGAGCGGGTGGAGCGTGGCAGCCTTGACTCCGTCCGACAGAATCTGCAGCTTGTGTTTCAGAACCCCGATGACCAGCTCTTCGCTCCCACTGTGGAGGAGGATATCTCCTTCGGACCGAGGAACCTTGGATTGGACCGCGAAGAGGTGAAGATCCTGGCGGATGAGGCTCTCTCCTCCTTGGGAATCGGGGACCTCCGGAATCGGAACCCCAGCCAGTTGAGCCAGGGGCAGAAGAAGCTCGTGGCCATCGCCGGAGTCGTCGCCATGAGGCCGACGATCATCGCCTTGGACGAGCCGGCATCCGACTTGGATGAGAGGAGTTCTCAGGCCATCTTGCGGGTCCTCGATGCCTTCCATGGAGAGGGGAAGACGATTCTGATGGCGACCCACGATGCCGACTTGGCGGCAGTCTGGGCTGATGAGATCGTGCTGCTGGCGGGTGGGAACCTTGCTGTCCAAGGAACGCCGTCGGAAGTATTCTATGCCTTGGGCGACTCAGCCATCCTGGGCGTCCAGGTGCCAGCGGTGGTGTACCTTTACAGGAGGCTCGCTGACATGGGGCTAGTGCGTCCCAATGAGAGGCCCACGAGCATGGAGGAGCTGATGGCCTCTCTACGGATGACCGTCAAAGCCGACTAGCCAGCGTCCTCCCCAGGCTCTTCCAGAAAGATGGAAAGGGACCCCTCCTTAAACTCAGCCCCGACGGGCTCGTAGTCCATCAGGCTCTCCGGAAGGGTGAAGATGCGGCGCCAGTTGGAGGCCTCCACCACCAGGATGCCACCCCGGTTGAGGAGCTGCAGCTGCTCCCTCTCCAGGAAGGGGGTCTTCAGTCGAAGGGCTACCCTCCCATCCTCTGCGTCCCGAATCACCTGGAAGGGCCTCTCCTGGACAAAGATCTCCATGGGGTTCCGTCCTTCATAGAGGAGGGAAGCCACCTCGTTCAGGGGCTCCTGGCCCATGAGCTCCTCCTGCATCATAGGCACCGTGAGGAGGGGGAGGCCCTTGAAGGACTCCTCGATGGTCCTCAAGTTCTCCTCCTGGACATCCCTCCACTTCTCCAGGTAGTCGCCGGACTCCTCCGGCAGGAGGCGGTTCACGATGATGGCGTCCACAGGGTATCCGTAGAGACAGAGGTAGGTGTATGCCCTCCTGGTCTCGGCGATCACCATCTTCTCCGCATTGGTCACTAGGCGGACCGTTGTGACCTCCGGGTCCTGGAGGAGCTTTCTGGCCCTGTCGACGGTCACGTAGAGCCGCTCCACCCCGGCGAACACCTCGTCCTCGGGGATGGGGACCCGCAGGAAGGGCCTGGTGAGGGGCCGGGCGACCTTGGCGATGGCCCGGTTCACCTTGAAGAGGCGCTGCATGTACCACTGGGCCATCTCAGGCAGGCTCAGGAGCTTCAGGCTCGCCCCTGTGGGCGCGGTGTCCACCACCATGACGTCGTACTTGCCCTCCTGGTAGTAGGCGTCCACATAGAGGATGGAGGCCAGTTCGTCGAACCCCGGAAGGATGGCCATCTCTTCCGCCGAGATGTCGTCCATCCCCTGGAGCCGGAAGAGCTCCACCAGGTACTCCTTGACCTCGGACCAGTACTCCCGGAGGGCCTCCACCACGGTGACCTCCTGGCCGTCCAGGTTAGGGGCGATGGGCGTCGGTTGGTTGGTCAGCTGGAGACCGAAGGCGTCCCCGAGGCTGTGAGCTGGGTCCGTGGAGATGACCAGGGTTCTGTAGCCCTTCTGCGCCAGCTTCAGGGCCGTAGCGGCGGATATGGTGGTCTTGCCCACACCGCCCTTGCCGGTGAAGAGGATGACCCGCATGTCGGTGATTCTATGGAAGGGCCGAGATAAAGGCTTTGGGTCTGGTCCGTTTTGACGTGGCCCTTACAGTATTTACGAGAGGTTGAACACCAATCGAGTGCAGAGTAGACACGTGGCGTTGCGCGAAGCTTCCATCGGAAAGGCTCTACTGCCCCTCCGCTTCATGCTGGGCTTCATCTGGCTGATGGGTGGCTTCCTCAACCTTCACGATGTCTACCTGGCCTGCGGTCCGGAGTGCGGGTCCGAGAAGTACGGGGAGCTCATCGGTATTGTGTGGGCCACCGGCGTTGCCCTGCCCCTTCCCGTCTCGCCAACCCTCTACCTCCCTGATGCCATCCCACCGAACCCCGTCCCCGGGATGGGGTATCTCCTCACGAACCTAGTGGCCCCCAATGCTGGCCTCTTCATGACGACGGTAGCGGTTCTGGAAATCCTCATCGGGATCAGCGTCATCCTGGGGGCCCTCAACAGGCTCTCCCTCCTAGGCGGCATTGCCATGAACGTCCTCATCCTTCTAGCGGCGGGACACACTCACCCCGGAATCCTCCGGGTCAACCTCCTCATGGCCGCTGGGGCAGCCACCCTCTACATGGCCAGGGCCAGCCGATACCTGGGCCTCGACTCCCTGCTGTCGAGGAGACTCAAGGCCCACCCAGTGCTGCAGAGGCTCGTGTGGTCATGACCGGGCCCGCTGACGGTGGTCTGGCCGTGGACGGAAAACCCTCATCCCAGAGCTAGCTCCTGTGCTGTCCAGCGGACCCCTGGCCGTCCTGGGATGGAGGATCCGCAGGGCTCATCTGCCAGGTGCGGACCACGTTTCGTCGCCACGGCAGGAGGCCATCGGCTAATCCTAGGAGGACGTGGCGGAAGGAGTGCTTGTAGCCCCTGGTGAGGAGGCAGCGTAGGCCTATGTAAGGGATGGTGAAGAGGAGGATGTGGAGGAGGGCGGTGAGGTAGTGCCAGGGGGAGGCGTGGGACCGGACCACCATGAGGCGGTTGCGGATGCTGTAGTAGGAGACCAGGCC
>CAYFYB010000042.1:0-8697 GCA_964347345.1 uncultured Methanomassiliicoccales archaeon
ACGCCAAGGAGCACGGGGTCAAGGTCTCCTTCGTGACGGAGGACACCGTCCGGGCAGACCTGGACTATGTGCAGGAGCTCTACAACGCCTGCGTCGAAGCCGGGGCGGATCGAGCGGTGCTCTGCGACACCGTCGGCGTCATGACGCCCACCACCATGAGGTGGTGGATTGAGGAGGTGAAGAAGCGGCTGAAGCCTGTTCAGCTGAGCGTCCACCTCCACAACGACTTCGGGATGGGGGTTGCCAACACCCTGGCGGCCTTGGAGGCTGGGGTGGAGGTTCCCCATACCACCATAAACGGCCTGGGGGAGAGGTGTGGCAACACCCCCTTCGAGGAGACGGTCACGGCCCTGGAGGCCCTCTACGGGTACAGGACGGGGATTGACGTCTCCAGGCTCTACGAGCTTTCCCGCCTCGTGGAGGAGTTATCGGGCGTCCCTGTGGCCGTGAACAAGCCCATCGTGGGCTACAACGCCTTCCGCCACGAGTCGGGCATCCACACCCATGGAGTGCTAATGCATACTCTCACCTACGAGCCTATCCAGCCGGAACTCGTCGGCAACAGAAGGGTGTTCATCTTCGGCAAGCACACCGGGGCGGCGTCCGTGGAGGACAAGCTGAAGCAGGCTGGCGTAAAGGCAGACAGGGCGCAGGTTCTGGAGATAGTGGCCTCCATCAAGGAGCTGGCTGAGCACAAGGAGAAGGAGGACCAGAGGACATTCATCCGGGCCTATCGTGAGCGGGAGGAGAGGCTGCGGGGGGTTACCGAGGAGGAGTTCTGGGAAATGGTGAGACGGGCGGGCGTCCAGATGTCACCAGCCAAGGGCTGAGGGATGGTAGGCTACTGCCGCCTTCGGACAGCAGCCACCACGCCAACTGTGCCGATGGCAGCGACCGCTCCTAGGAGGACCCAGAAGGTCGAGTTCGTGAGGAGTCCTGCCCCTAGGAACTCCCCGGAAACCGCCTCCACAGTCAAAGTCCTGGTGCTGAAATGAGGGATGTACACGCTCAGCTTAAGGCTCTCTGGCGTCTTCAGGAGGTAGACCGCAGGCTGAGCGTTGCCTTGGGATATGGCCTCGATGACCAGGTCTAGGCTAGGAGACTGGACAACCTGTTTCCCATCGAGGTAGACCCTTAACTGCCGGTCCAGCTGAATCAGCTCTCCGCTGATCTCCAGGACGACTATGGCGCCCTGGGCCTCGTCGGAAGTCAGCTGCAGTGAGAGCTTGTTCTCGACGGCGGCTTGCATGGTGACTTGGAAGCTTCTGCGGAAGGACGCGTCCACCATCTGCACTTGGCCCGCTGCCTCTGGTCGTAGCTCGATCCTAGCCGCGAGGCGGCCTCTCACAGCCTGTTCAGCCATCCTCTCCTCGAATGCTGCCTCGCTGGGCGCCATGCTGAAGAGGGGCAGCCCGTGGAAGTGGACCGACTCGGGGCCCACCAGCTTTACGGTGATGAGGTCGCCCGCGATTTCCACAGAACCTGCTGATACTATGAGGAAACCCCGGAATTGCTCACCTGTAATGTTGATGGCCACACTCCCGTCGGGGCGTACCTCCTTGATGCCAGCGTTGAGGGATGGGTCAAGGGTGAAGTTTATCGTGTTCCTGGCCTCTTGGTTGGGAGCCGGCAGGGGCCGCGAGACCTCCACAGCTGAGATGTCATCCATGACTACGAAGCCCTTGTTTGCCACATTTAGGTGCCCCACGGGATTGTCTATGGCCTTGATGCTAGCGTTCCCGGCAAAAGCCTTGAAAACGGCGCCCATGGTTCGCGTCTGGGCCTCGCCCATCTCTGGAGTGGAGAAGTTCTCGATGGTGACCGTCGTGAATACCCTTACTGACCTAGGTCCCTTCTCTCCCGCGGTGAGGGTGTAGTTGGTGATGTTGCCCGTTGTCTTGTTGAACTCGAAGGACACGAAGGTGCCCTTGATTATGGTGTTCTCCTCGGTGAAACCCTTCGCTCTCCCCATATGAGCAGTAGCCGTTCCAGCTGCCAGCAGCAGAACCGCCATCAGCGCCGCGATGAGGCCCTTGTGCATTCCTCTCACAACCTGACCGTACGACGAAGGCTATGGATATGAGGCTTCTGGCACATGTATCGAACAGGTTGGCACAATTCTCGAACTTCCTCATCAGCCAACCCTTAAGAGTCGCCCGACCGATATCTCCATCATGCCCGGACTGACCATGGCCGAGAAGGTCCTCGCCAGGGCCAGCGGCCAGGAGCGGGTCAGTGCAGGCGACTTCGTGGAGGCTCAGGTGGACCTCCTATACATGCATGAGATGCTGGCCCTCGCCCTGGGCTCTTTCAGAGAAATAGGGTTGAAGAAGGTCTGGGACCCGGACAAGATCGTTGTGACCCTGGACCACTGGGTGCCGCCGCCCAACGAGCAGATAGCGATGATGCACCAGGACATTCGCGAATTCTGCCGGGCCCAGGGTATCCGCAGGTTCCACGATGTGGGGGACCATGGCATCATCCACCAACTGGTCGCAGAGCGCGGCTATGCCCATCCCGGTGACCTGGTCATCGGGTCCGACAGTCACACCAACACCGTCGGGGCCGTGGGCGCCTTCGCGGCCGGGATTGGAGCCACGGACACGGCGGCGGTGATGGCTACGGGCCGCATCTGGCTCAAGGTCCCGGAGACTATCAAGGTCCGCATCGAGGGTCGACTGTCGAAGCGCACGGGGGCCAAGGACGTCATTCTCAAGGTCATCAGCGTGACCGGCGATGACGGGGCCCAGTACAAGGCGGTGGAGTTCGTCGGTCCGACCGTCAGAGGCCTGCCTATGAACGAGAGGCTCATCCTCTCCAACATGACGACGGAGATGGGGGCCAAGGTCGGTATGATCGCTGCCGACGACGTCACCAGGAAGTACCTAGCCCACGCGGGAGGGCCTTTCGATCCCTTTGATGCCGATGAAGATGCCGCCTATACCAGCTCCTATGACTTCCAGGTGGACGGCATGGGTCCCCAGGTGTCCTGCCCTGAGAACCCCGGGAATGTGAAGCCTGTGGAGGAGGTGGTCGGCACGAAGGTCGACGTGGCATTCCTGGGATCGTGCACCAACGCCCGCATCGAGGACCTGAGGGCGGCGGTGGAAGTCATGAAGGGTGAGCGGCTGGCCCCAGGGATGAGGATGATCGTCTCTCCTGCATCCCAGAGGATCTACCGCCAGGCCCTGGAGGAAGGCCTGGCCGATTTCTTCATGGATGCGGGGGCGACATTCGCCAACAGCACCTGCGGGCCGTGTTTCGGAGGCCACCTAGGAGTCCTAGCTCCGGGGGAGGTCTGCATAAGCAGCAGTAACCGCAACTACCCAGGCCGGATGGGCAGCAAGGAGGCGAAGGTTTACCTGGCTTCGCCAGTGACTGTGGCGGCCTCAGCCATCCACGGCGAAATCACGGACCCGAGGGAGGTTTAGGGGTGGAGATCAGGTTGAAGGGGAGGGTATGGAAGTTCGGGGATGGGATATCCACCGACCACATAATCTCCGCCAGGTATCTGGGGACTACCGACCCCAAGGTCTTCGCCGAGCACGCCATGGAGAATGTGGATCCGGACTTCTCCAAGAACGTGAAACCAGGGGATATCATCGTGGCTGGCCAGAACTTCGGCTGCGGATCCAGTCGGGAGCAGGCCCCCCTCGCCCTGAAGGCCCTGGGTGTATCGGCCATCGTGGCGGAGTCCTTCGCCCGAATATTCTTCAGAAACAGCATCAACATCGGCCTGCCAGTGGTTGAGTGTAAAGGCATTTCCGAGGCCGTTTCGGAGGGGGCAGTCTTGGAGTTGGACCTCGGAGAAGGCGTCGTCCTCACACAAGAAAGGGGCCAGCTAAAGATTTCTGCCTACCCTCCCCGCGTTCTGGAGATCCTCAAGGCCGGCGGTCTCATCGCGAAGCTTAGAGCAGAGGCTGAGGCCTCCGGCGGAGGTTCAGTAAGATAGTGTCGGCGCACACTCTCAGACTCCGACTCGTCCTCTGAGTGTATATCGCGACAACCTCGACAGTTCCATCCAAGATCCGGCCCCAAGAACCCTTAAGTAGACACTCATGGTTGATGCAGCAATGGCCTTCAAGATCATCGTCTTGCCTGGGGACGGAGTAGGTCCCGAGGTGGTGCGGGAGGGAATAAAGGTCCTGAAGACCGTGGAAGACGTCTACGGCCTGGAGTTCAATCTCGTGCCCTACCCATGTGGTGGGAAGCACTACCTGGAGATGGGGGAGGAGTGGCCTGATGGAGCTTTCGAGTCTTGCAGGACATCGGATGCCATCCTCCTGGGGGCCATAGGCTATCCCGGGGCCCTTCTGCCCAACGGCGACCTGGCCGGTGCTGGGGTGGTTTTCGGACTGCGTTTCGGACTCGACCTCTATGCCAACGTGCGCCCAACGAAGCTGTACCCCAACGTCAGGCACATGGTCCATGGCTCCCCAAAGGAGGTGTGGGAGCCCGGGAAGGTGGACTTCGTGATCGTCCGAGAGAACACCGAGGGTCTTTACGCACCGATCCGTGGGACGCTGCGCAGAGGCGGGTTGGAAGAACTGGCCGTGGACAACCAGGTGGTAACCCGCAAGGGAGCCGAGAGGGTCATCCGGTTCGCCTTCGAGGTCTCCATGAAGCGCAAGGGAGCCCCAGCGGATGGCAAAAGAAGGGTGACCTGTGTCGACAAGAGCAACGTCCTCGACGGGTGTCGATTCTTCCGAAGGGTCTATGACGAGGTTGCTGCGGAGTATCCTAAGGTGGAACGGGATTATGCGTACATAGACGCCTTCACGCAGTGGATGATCCGGAAGCCTGAGGTTTACGACGTGGTGGTGACCACCAACCTCTTCGGGGATATCGCGACGGATCTGGCCGCCGTCCTTCAGGGGGGGATGGGCCTCGCAGCCGGGGGGAACATTGGAGAGCGCCATGGCATGTTCGAACCCATCCATGGCAGCGCACCCAAGTACGAAGGTCAGGACAAGGCCAACCCGATCGCCACCGTGCTGGCGGTGGAAATGATGCTGGAATGGCTGGGGGAGAGAAAGAGAGAGAAGACCCTAAGGGAAGCCTCCCGCACCGTGGAGGCAGCGGTGGAGGCGACCCTCAGGGAGGGCAAGCACCTCACCTATGACCTGGGTGGACAGGCTAGGTGCAGCGAGGTTGGTGACGCCGTCGCCAAGAAGGTCAAGGCTCTGGCTCAGACTGCAGGATGAGGCGAGCCGCTTCCTGAAGATCCGAGACTACGAAGTCAGGTTTTGGTATGCGGCCTCTCAAGCTTTCCCCCCGCCTGTTGACCCACCCAGCCATCATCCCGACTCTCTTCGGTCCGAGGACGTCATCCACAGGCGAGTCCCCTAGGTGTAGGGCCTCTGCGGGACTGAATCCCGACAGCCTGAGGGCCATGTGGAAGATCTTCGGGTTCGGTTTGTATGCCATGGTGGCCTCAGAAGTGACCTTCACCGCGAAAACATCGCCCAGCCCCGATCTCCTCATGAGGGCCTCCAGCATGTCCTCATCTATGTTGGAAACTATGCCCAGCGTAAAGTCCTCCAAATCGCCGAGGGCCTGGGGCACCTCGGGATATACATCCGTAACGGCCCAGCTATCCATCAGGTCCACGGTGAAAGGCTTCGGGTCATCGCGGATTCCATAATCATCGAAGAGAAGTGCCAGGGCTTTCCTGGTGGCCTCTCGAACCGTGACAAACCCGTCGAGGGCCACCTTGTAGCTTCTGTCCCACCACACCTCGATCAGTTCCTGATAGTCCATGGGGAGATCGAACTTCTGAATGATCCTCTCCATGACGTCCTGGCTGATAGTCTCCTCAGCCCTGAAAAGGGTGCCGAAGACGTCGAAGGTTATGAAGACGGGTCGCTTCGAGAGGATCATCCTCTCCTCCTATCGCCCCTTTGCCTCTTCCCTGACCCGGGGAATGACCTCCTTCGCGAACACCTCGAGGGGTTCAATCTCGTAGGCCCCAGGGAAGTAGACGACGAAGTATGTTACGCCCACATCCAGGTAGCTACTGAGGTAACGGGCCACTTCCTCGGGGTCTCCGATGAGATTTCTCTCTCGATAAGTCTCCATGTCTTGCCCCAGTCGCTTGGCATAAGTCCGTGCCATCTCCATGGCCTTGGACGTATCCTCAGCGGTGACCACCACCTCGTTGTAGCTCCTCTCTATCTCTGCTGGATTCCTGCCCACGGCCTTGCAGTGCTCATCCAGGATCTTGGACTTCCTGGCAAACTCCTCAGGATCGCCGAAGAAGTTGGAGCGGTCGGCCCACTTAGCCGCCGAGCGGAGGGTCAGCTTTTCCCCTCCGCCTCCGATGGTCACAGGAGGCCTAGGCTTCTGCACCGGCTTCGGGCTGCAATATGCCCCTTCCAAGTTGTAGAATCGGCCCTGAAAGGTGACGCGCTCCTCCTCCCACAGCTTTCGGATAATCTGAATGGCCTCGTCCATCATCCCTATCCGGGCAGCAGCTTTGGGAAACTCGTACCCGTAGCCGTTGTACTCATGCTCATACCATCCGGCCCCAAGGCCGAACTCCAGCCTTCCCTTGGAGAGGACATCCACGCTGGCCGCTATCTTGGCCATGAGGGCAGGGTTCCGGTAGGAGTTGCACGTGACCATCTGCCCCACCCGCAGCTTGGAGGTCACCGCCGCAATGGCAGTGGTCATGGTCCAGCACTCAAACACAGGGAAGGCACTGGGACGAGGAACCGGGTGGAAGTGGTCGTAGAACCAGCCAGAGGCGAAGCCCAGACGCTCCAAAGCGCGGGCGGTCTCCACGATCAGGTCGTACATCTCCTCAGGACTCGCCTCTGGAGGCAAGTCGTAGATCCAGCCCTGAGGAATCATTGCTCCGAAGGTGATGTCGCGCATGTTTGGGCAAGGGAGGGGTCTCTTAAGAGTTTCGCCCACCGAAGGGACACACTACTGCTTCTCCGAGAAGCGGGAAAGCTCTTCCTTCTGCTCCCTGTGGTTCCATGTCTCCTCTTGGTAGACGTCTTCCAGAAGGGTCTCCCAGGAGAGGGGATCGGCAGCCTCAGCCATCTTGATCGCCTGGGATATCTCTCCTCGAATCTCTTCTCTCATGGTTGCATCCGCGGTATCCTCAAGGAGACCACGATGCTTCAGGTGTCTACGAAACCTGCGTATCGGGTCCCTAGAACGCCAGGTCTCGACCTCCTTCGCCCCCCGGTATCGACTGGGGTCATCAGCGGTGGAGTGGGCGCCCATCCGATAGGTGACGGCCTCGATGAAGGTGGCCCCCTTCCCCGCTCTGGCTGTACTCAAGGCGTCCCTGGAGGCTGCGTAAACAGCCAGCACATCGTTCCCATCAACCCTTACTCCCGGAATCCCATAGGCCAACGCCTTGACCACCAGAGTCGAGGACACCGTCTGCTTGGACAGAGGAACGGAGATGGCCCAGTGGTTGTTCTGGCAGAGGAAGACCACGGGCGGCTTGAAGACGCCAGCGAAGTTCATGGCTACGTGGAAGTCGGAAGCGGACGTGGCCCCGTCCCCCAAGTATGCCATGATTGCCACCTGGTGGCCCAGATGCTTTGCAGCCATGGCCGCGCCAACCGCCTGGGGTAACTGATTGGCGATGCAGCTCGACCAAGAGACGTGGTTTACAGACCGAGAGGCATAGTGGCAGGGTTGCATGTGGCCCTTCAGAATGTCCTCTTTGTTCCCGATGAGCTGGGCGACATATTTCACCAAGGGATAGCCCCGCAGCAAGGCTGCCCCTCCCTGTCTTAAGGCGGGGAATATCCAGTCATCTCTGGCGAGAGCGTAGGCGCTGCCCGTGACAGCGGCTTCCTCACCGGTAACGGTTCCATAGAAGCCAATCCTCCCCTGCCGCTGAAGTGCCATCATCCTCTCGTCCAAAAAGCGAAGGAGGAGCATGTGACGGTACAGTCTTAGAAGGTCCTCCTTCGAGAGGTCTGGCTCTTCTCCCACCATCGAGCCATCTGGTGCCAGCACTTGAAGGGTCTTCTGAGTCACCGACCTCTCCGGCCTTTTCATAAGTCGGCGGAACCTTAAGGTTTGCGAGGCCAAGGGCTCTCCAAGGGTAAGGCTCTGCGATAGTCCCTGCGTATCTTCTCCCTTGGCGCATCAGTCGATTCGGATCTCCTCCACTTGGTGGAGGGCCTTCATCTCGTATCCGTGCTCCCTTGAAAGCTGCAAATGAATCTCGAAGAGCCCTACCGCTGCGCGGTTTACTTCTTCGAGGTCCGAGTGAAATAGGTTCCTCGCGTTCTCAAGAAACCGCTCGGGGACGATCTCGAAGTCCTCAACCTTCTCCGTCATCCTCATGTGGTCGGTGTAGAACCTTTTATTCACCAGAGCAAGGTCCATGCAGGACATGAAGAAGATCTCCCAGGCCGCCCGCCGCATTACCTCTGGATTTCGGTCCTCCCACCCCCGCTGCATCTTGCCCATGTAGTTGTAGAATCCGGCGTAGGTTTCCATCTTCACCCTCTTCAACGCCTGAGCATGCCAACGGCGGAGCTGCCGGGCGATTTCTCCCCGGTCCAAGTATACCTTATGTTTCAGGAGAAGACCCACTTCGTAGGGCCAGAAGCCGTCCACCCGGAGGATGCGCTCCCTGACTTTCTTCAGGGGAAGGACGTGTACGTCCACTGGCGTAGTCCGGTAGAGCCAGCCGTGTTCCCTCGACTCCCCTTCATCGACGAT
>CAYFYB010000043.1:0-8418 GCA_964347345.1 uncultured Methanomassiliicoccales archaeon
GCTCGCTCACGTTGATCTCAAGACCGAACCTCTCCTCCAAGCCCTTGACCATGCCCACGTTTCTCGACACTCCTCCGGTGAAGGTGACCTCAGGCTCGATGCCTATCCGGCGGACCAGGGCGATGGTCCTCCCTGAAATGGCGTTGTGAACCCCCCTCAGGATGTCCCCCACCTTCTCACCCCGGGCCAGGTGGGATATGATCTCGGACTCGACGAAGACAGTGCACACGTTGGTGATACGAATTGGATTCTCCGAGCGGAGGGATACGGGGCCTATGTCGTCCAGGCCCAGATCGAGGACAGAGGCCGCATTCTCCAGGAAACGGCCCGTCCCCGCGGCGCACTTGTCGTTCATGCAGAAGTCCAGGACCTCGCCTCGGTCGCTCACCTTGATGGCCTTCGTGTCCTGACCTCCGATGTCCACCAGCGTCCGGGTCTTAGGGAATAGGAAGTGGGCTCCCCTGGCGTGGCAGCTTATCTCCGTAACCTGGGTGTCCCCGAAGGCGATCTTGTAACGACCGTAGCCCGTTCCGATGACATAGCCGATATCGTCCTCCCTGATGCCGCTCGCATTCAGGGCCTCCTCGTAGGCGAGCTCCGAAGCCCTGGTAACGTTCGCCCCCGTGGGCCGCAGGCTCTTTCCCACTAGCTGGCCAGCTTCGTCCAGGACCACAGCCTTTGTCGTGGTCGATCCCGCGTCCACTCCCGCTACGTACATCATGAACCCCTCACAATCCTCTGATGCTCCAGGCTCTCGAAGAAGGCGTCCACCCGGTTCCTCAGTTGAGCCTCGGAGAAGTACCGCGGGTCCGCCAGGTCCGACTCTATCATGAGGGTCGGAATGCCGAGCTGATGGCTGAAGACCTCCCGGAAGTCGGCCTGGCCCACGGAGAAGGAGCGGCAGGACTTGACGGAGTGGATGACCAGAGCATCGGCCTCGAAGTCCCTCACGTACTGGTGGAGGAGCTCGGTACGCTTCTGGAGGTTCCAGTTGGTGTAGCAGTTGATGACGTACTCTGCGATGCTCTCCATGGGCCTCGAGGGGTCGTGACGGATTCCAGTCTCGAAGAGACCGCCCACCTTGGAGTATGTGGAGGCCACGCCCACCACTCCCCAGGCCTTGAAGAGCTCCCAGAAGGCCCTGAAGTGGGGCCAGCATGGGGGCCCTTCGTAGATGACTCGGAACTTCTCCTCCGGGACGGGTCCTACCCCCGCCCGGCTCCTCTCGTCCATCTCCTCGATGACCACCCGGTAGTAGTCGACACAGTCCTTCGTCCCCCGGAGGACGTTGATGGGAGCCATGAAGAAGACGGCCTCGAAGTATGAGTCGAAGGGCGAGGGGCGCCTCTGGGCCATGTCGAGGAGTTCGGCCCACAGGTCTTCCGCCTGGCGGGAGTACTCCAGAACCTCCCTCAGCTTGGCTTCGGTGAAGGCTATCCCAGTCGCCTCCTCGCAGAGAGCAACCAGGTCCCAGAGCTGCTGGGTCACGTACTCCACGTCCTGCTGGTAGCTCTCCTCGTCCCTGACGTAGGGCACGTCCAGGAGGAACATGGGGGCCTCGTAGAAGTCCGCCAGGGCCTCGAACCACTTAATGAAGGTGTTGCAGCCGGAGAAGTTGCAGACTAGGAGGTCGGGCTTCGGGATGCGGCCCAAAGGCGTCTCCCCGCCGGCCAGACAGATGCCTATGTCGTTCTTCACGTACCCGCACACATCGGCGGAGTAGCCGATGTCCTCCGCCCGGAGGATGTTCTCGCCGGCCACCCTCTTGACGCCGCATTGAAGGGCGTTGATCTCCGGATACACCGGCCGGAATCCGAAGGGCCTCAGGACCTCCACGACGTTGCCCGGGACGAACATGTAAGCCACGGGGCCATCCTCCCCCTCCAGGCTGCGATAGTAGGCCGTCATCAGGTCCCGCTGCACGACCTTTCCGGCATCCTTGTGCTTCAGCTCCATCTACCCACCTCATGCGAAGAGGATGGACTCCACGAAGGTCTCCACCTGCATCTTGGCGGTCTCGAAGGCGCTCATCTTCTCCTCGTACTCCAAGTGGAGATATGGTATCCCAGCGGCCTCCAGGGCCTCCTTGTAGAGGACGTAGTCGTAGAGGGCAGGCTCACAGAACTTGGCGGTGCAGAAGAGGACGCCCTCCGCCTTCGCATGGCCAAGCCAGTCCATGATGGCCTCCCTCCGCCGCTTCCTCGGAAAGCTGACGGATGAGAGGTGGGCCCTCTCGATGTAGGCCTGGGCCAGAGCCTCCAGAGGCTTGCCGTTCTCAGGAATCTCGGAGGAGTACCAGCGATAGCCTCGAAGCAGCTCGTCATCCACCACGTAACAGCCTGCCTCCTCGATGACCCTCAGCAGCTCCAGGGGAGGCTGCTCGCAGAAGGGCCCTAGGAGAAGGACCCGGATGTTATCCCTTGCCTTGGTTGTTCGATCCTCCACTTCGGCGATGACTCTCTGCAGGAGCTCGATGTGATCCTCCACTGGCATGTGGGCTGCGGCCCGGACCAGTACATAGGCTTCCCAGGCGGGTAGAAGCCAAGGGGTTTCCCGCCTGATCCTGTAAGCCCTCTGAAGCAGCTGCCTCTGTTGGTTGTACACCTCAATGCTCCTGGAGAGGCTGCTATCGTCCGACGTCCGTCCCGTAAGCCGCTCGAGACGCTTTTTGAACCTCCCTAGCTCCCCTTGCAGGAAGACTAAGGCGGATTTTGAGGTGACATTCTGCGGAAGGTGGAGGTACTCCACCATCATATCGGGGAAGTTCCTCTTCCAAACACCAGACAGGTTGCGGGCGACGTCGCATATGTCCGTGAAGACCATGCCGTCAAGCTGCTTTAGCCGTTCCGTGAGACCCAGCTCCAGGGTGCTGCGGGCAACGGAACACACGAAGGACTGAACTCTGGAATCAGCGTAGTCCACGTCGAGGAGACCCCAGGCTCCCATGACGCCCACGGGTAGAGCCCCCGCCGCATGGATGATCTCCTGAGGGGCGTATACAGGAAAATGGCCGATGGCCTTGCCACCGGTCTCCTCCCTCCATTGTCTGAGATACCCGAAGGATAGGTCCTCAGCCAACCCCCTCGCAGATTCGATGGGAGCACGTCTCAGGGAAGCGGCTGTCACGGTTACAATACCATTATATTGTAGCTACATCATAAAACTATCTAATACGGCGTTATGAAGGCGCTCACAGTTTGGAGTTCGGATAAGCTTAAATATTTAGCGTTAATTCGGGGCGTGCAAGGGGATAACATGGCTCAAGGGGAGGGAGCTGAAGTAGGTGCTGCCGAGTTTGAGGATGTCGCTGGAGATTTTGCCGTTGTGCCTGTTCCTAAGGAACAGAGACGCACCCTACTGAACCTGTTCTTCGTCTACTCGGGTGTCGTGGCGGTAATCGCTGCGTTCTTCGGCGGCGGGGCTGTAGGAAGGTGGCTGGCCTTTGAGGACATGGTCCTGGCCATCTTTATCGGGGCCATCATCCTTGCAATCATAGGAGGACTGACGGGCTACATAGGTGCCAGCACCGGCTGCTCCACATACGTGAACACGCGCTACGCCTTCGGTCGGGTAGGTTCTTGGATCGTTGGTGTGGCCCTCATCACAATCACCACGGGCATCGGCTGGTTCGCCTTTGAGACCTGGCTTTTCGGCGTCATCATTAACGTCATCGGTCCTGTCACGGGCACCGCCATAGACAACCTCTGGACGATCGGGACCGCCGCGATATGGGGCGGAATACTGATGATGATTACAGCTGCCGTCGGGTACCGAGGCCTCTCCTACCTGAGCTACATCACCGTCCCCGGCTTCGTCCTCCTATCCATCATAGGAATATGGGCCGCGGTGGAGGGTGCTGGGGGCCTGGAAGCCATCTCAACGGCGGTACCGGCCACGCCGGCGCCTCTGACCGTGGGCATCACCGGGACGGTGGGCACCTACATCGCCGGCGCCATCATCACCTCTGACATCGCCCGCTTCGCTCGCCGCTCCGCCGATGGTTCCATTGCCTGGATGGTGCAGGTCCTCACCCTCTTCCCCCTCCTCATGATTGGTGGCGGCGTAATGGTACTCCTCACGGGGACGGAGAACCCCGCCATCGCCATGGCAGCGGCCGGCATGGGCATAGGCGTCTTCCTGATGGCCATCACTGGGCAATGGACGACCAACGACAACAACCTCTACAGCGGGGCCCTGGCCATCAGCAACTTCACCAGGTGGAAGAAGGCCTACATAACCATCGCCATCGGCATCATCGGCACGGGATACGCGGCCTACATCGGCTTCACGGCCTTCGGCAGCTTTGAGCCCTTCCAGAACTTCATCGTAACCCTGGGCAGCATTCTACCGGCCATGGCAGGGGTGTACATCGCGGACTTTTACGTCGTCCAGCCCCTGGTCAATGGGAAGCGAGACCCGAAAGCCAGGTACAACTTCAGACCCGGGGCGAAGATTCCGGAGGTCAACGTGGCGGGGGTCATAGCTCTAGTCATCGGGGCCTCGATTGGAGGCATCATATCTGAAATCGCTCTGGCCAATGTGGTCGCGGGGGTGCCGGTCCTGAAGGATGTCTTCTCCATAGGGGCGATCAATGCCCTGGTGGTCGCCATACTGGCATACCTGGCCATCGTGGGCCTCTGCAAAGCGGCGAAGATCAGCTACACGGCCGGGGTATTCACTCAGAGCCGAACGGGCCTGTGAGGTGATGAAATGGTCTCAGAACAAGTGAGAAGGCGGAACGTGGCCTTCCTTGGCGTGACGGTGCTCCTTAGCTTGATCATCGTGATCCTCGGCTTCCTGTCGGCGGACGGAAGGACCCAGTTCTTCTACGTGCTGGCGGGACTCCCCATCCTGGTGGCCGCTCTGATAGGAATCGCGAGGGTCAGGATGGCCGCCGACGACCGAACTCTGGGGGCAAGGAGCATACAGCACAACTGGATCACCCTCTCTGTCGCCCTGGCGCTCCTCTCCCTAGTGCCCGCGGAGTTCTTCCTGACGAGCATGCTGGTCAGGGCCGCGGCGGGCGTTCTGGCTGGAATCCTAGTCTTAGCCTCCGCTTACCTACTGCTGAACACGAAGAAGGCTACTGGAGTAGATCTGTCGATCTAGCCCACAGATCTCGCGCCCACAACACTGCAGCAGGGTCTCACAGGTGCAGGTCTCCCACCGCTTTGGCTCTGATCCTCACAGCATTGCCTGGCAAGTAAGCCAGCGGAATCTCTTCCAGCTCCACTAAGTCAACCGTGTCGGGGTTCGCCCCTGCCTTCACGGCCTCGCGCCTCACCATCTCCTTCGCCTGGTCCAGGGCCTCCTCCCTGGTCATCTTCTCCAGAGTGAAGATCCGGTCAACTTCCCCACCTACCTGGGCTATGGCGGCCCCGATGGCGTTGGCCACCTCGAAATCCTGGGGCCTGAAAACCTTCGACGCTCCCAGGAGCCTTTCCGGGAGGATGATGCTTCCGCCGCCGACGAGGACAACAGGAATGGGTTCTGGACTGGTCTTCATCCTGTCAATCCCCGCCTCAACCATGGCCGTCGCCCTCCGATCTGCGGCTTCCACCAGGGACTTGTTCAGCCGTTGGGTGGCCTCAGCATTACCAAGGGAGTATCGGCCCACGGCAATGCAGACGTCGGTCATAGTGGTAGTGCCCCCTCCAAAGATGAGGGCCTCCTTGGTGATGCGGTACCCCACGCTCCTGGGGCCCACCTGAGCCTCCCCGTCGACCCCCTTCACGATGGTCCCGCCACCGAGGGCGAGGGAGACCAGGTCGGGCATCCTGAAGTTCGTCTTCACACCGCCCAGCTCCACCGCAACGCCCGACTGCCTGGGGAAGCCGTTGACCAAGATGCCGACGTCCGTGGTGGTCCCCCCGACATCGACCACGACGGCGTCCATTATCTTCGACAGGAAGGCGGCTCCGCGGAGACTGTTGGTGGGTCCCGAGGCGATGGTGAGGACGGGGTAGTTGAGGGCATACTCGGCAGACATGAGGGTCCCGTCGTTCTGGGTAAGGAAGAGACTCGCCTTGATGCCTTCCTGCTTGAGGGCGGTGCTGAAGGCGTTCACTGCCCTGCGGGCGACATCGATGACGGCTGCATTCAGGACGGCCGCGTTCTCCCTCTCCAGGAGTCCGATGCTCCCTATCTGGTGGGAGAGCGTGAGGAGGGCATCGGGCCACTCCTCCCTCACGATCTCCGCCGCCCTTGCTTCGTGATTGGCGTTCACCGGGGAGAAGACACCGGCCAGGGCCAGGGAGCGGACCCCCTTGGACCTCAGCTCCTCCACGGCTTCCGCGACCCCCTTCTCATCCAGGGGCATGATCTCGCGACCATCGTACTCATGCCCGCCCTGGACGATGGACGTGTGACCGCCAATCATCTCCACCAAGTCCTCGGGCCAGGAGGCTAGAGGTGTAATGGCCAGGGTCGCCGGCCTCGCCAGGCGGATGATGCCGACGGGAGTCAGGTCCTTCCGCTCGGCGATGGCGTTGGTGCAGTGGGTCGTCCCCAGCATGGCATAACCGATGCGGCCCGTTGGCTCATCCAAGGCTTCGACGACGAGCTTGATGGCGGTCTCGATGCCCGTGGTGACGTCCTCCGTTGTCGGTGTCTTCGCCCTTGCCAGGAGCCTGTTCTTCTCGTCCAGCACCACGGCGTCTGTGTTGGTGCCCCCCACGTCGATTCCCAGTCGATAGACCATCACCTTCGCCTCCCCATCCTCTCCTCGATGGGAACGTATTCGACATCGTAACCGAAGTAGCGTGGACCCACCAGGTCAAGTCCCGCCTTGGACCTCCACTTGTCGCTGCAAGGCATGGAGATGACCACGCACCTGTATCCGTACCTGAGGCCCTCGGTGGTCACCGGCAGCCCCGTGTCTTCCTCAAGAACGGTGATGAGGTCTGGGACGGAGGCCACCACCTCCCCGTCCATGGTGGCCATCAGGTTCTCATTCTGGAAGTCGATGACGAGCCTCCTTTCCCTGTACTCATCCAGCCCCTCAAACCTGGCCTTTCCTCTGGCGAAGCCTTTGACGGTCCTCCTCTCCACGTCCACAATCTTGCCCCGGAAGATCTCGAATCCCTTCGTCGTCGTCAGAACGGCCTCCACTGGGTCCCGCTTCTTCTCCCGGGCCATGCGGAGATTGCGACCCACCTCCTCGATGTGGCTCATGGAGTTCAGGACACATGCCTTCCGTAGGGTCTTCCCGTCCATGGCGTAGAGGGCGATGATGGCAGACCCGCCCATCTCCACGGTGATGGTCCTGGAGAGTCTCTCGGTCCATACGTTGTCAATGGTGTGAAGAAATACGCTGTTCCCCTTCTCATCCGCCATGCTCATGGGGGTGGCCGATATGCCGTACATGGTGGGGGTCACCATCTGAATCTCAGGGAAAGCCCTCCCCATCCCATCGGCGTCCACCAGGGGTATCTGGAGGGAGGCGGCGACCCCGATGGGCACAGTTGAGTTCAGCCCGCCCGCCTCGATGGACATGGTGGCGTAGGCCTCCCGGCCCATGTAGGCCTCCAGTGCCTTGAAGGCGTTTACAGGCTCATCCCCCTTGGGTATCTTCTCCACCATCACCGTGGGGGCACCCATCATGGCGGAAGGTATGATGAGGGCATCGTCCTCGATCTCCGATGGGTCTACCAAGGTGACGGGACCGTGCTCCTTGATTGCCTGGATGGCCATTAGCTTGCCGATGTAGGGGTCCCCTCCTCCGCCCGTTCCCAGGATGGCCGCTCCGGTGGCTATGTCCTCCAGATTCTCCACATGTATCTTTCGCATGAAATCGCCCCACGATCCTCCTCACGTTGACACGGTGCCCTCTCGGTTCCACGACTTCTCAGTCTTCCCCTTCCAAGGCCTCCCCCGTGTCAATTAATCACACCGTTACTGCGACAAAGACTTAAGACTTAGCCTCCCGCAGCTCGAGAAACGGTCGATCCACTGGGGACACCATGAGCTTCCCAGAAAACGCCTAAATACACAGCCCCTGATGCCAAACCATGTCGACAGAGCCCATCAAGAGCAAGAGCCCAGAGGACCTCGGCTTTCAGGAGATCGTGTACGAGAAGTCCGACTGGGTGGCTCGGGTGACCATCAACAGGCCAGATGTGTACAACGCCTACACGACCCTCACCCTCAGGGAGATGCAGGAGGCATTCAGGGACGCGGCTTACGACGACGCCGTCGCTGTCCTCGTCCTCACGGGAGCGGGGGAGAAGGCTTTCTGCACTGGCGGAGACGTCAAGGAGTATGCTGAGGAATACACGAAGCGGCCCCACGACTACTGGAAGTACATGGTGGAGTTCCAGGGGGCGGTGGACATGCTCAGGGACTGCGGGAAGCCCACCATCGCGCGGCTCAACGGCATCGTGGCCGGCGGCGGCAACGAGCTCCAGATGGCCTGCGACC
>CAYFYB010000044.1:0-8295 GCA_964347345.1 uncultured Methanomassiliicoccales archaeon
CAGCGCCCTGTGACAGAAGGGACCACAGGTACTACCACTGGCACATCGAGATAACGCCCAGGCTGTCGAGTACGGCAGGGTTCGAGAGGGGAACTGGCTTCTATATCAATTCCGTGCCCCCGGAGGACGCTGCCAGGCTTCTCAGGCAGGCTGGCCAGGAATCTCGGGGATGAGATTCCTGTATATCTCATCGTAGGTCCCTGCGGACCTCTCCCAAGAGAAATCCTGATTGAATCCGTTTGTCTGCAAACGTTTCCAGGCGGTACCTCTCTTGCGGACCTCCAGAGCCTTGTCGATAGCTCCCAACAAGGCCTCGGGTACGAGCTCGTCGAAGGTGAACCCCGTTGCCTTCCCCGGATCCATGGAATAGTCCTGGACGGTGTCAGCTAGGCCTCCCGTCTTCCGGACGATGGGTACGGTCCCGTACCTCATGCTGATGAGTTGCCCTAGGCCGCAAGGCTCGAAGCGGGAGGGCATTAGGAACATGTCCGCCCCCGCGTATACGCGATGGGCGAGGGCCTCGTCGTACCCCAAGTGGATCGCGAGGTTCGGGTTCTTACCGACCCAGGAACGCAGGGCGTCCTCCAGGGGCTGTTTACCCGCTCCCAGAATGATCAGTTGGATTTTGCGGGACAGAATCTCTGAGAGGGCTTGGAGAAGGACGTCCACGCCCTTCTGCTCCACCAGCCGGCCTATGAAGCCCATCAGGGGCACCTTGGACTTTGGCAGACCCAGCTCCCTCTGCAGGGCTTGCTTGTTGGCCTCCTTAGCCCGACGATCCGAGGGCTCATACCGACTATCCAAGAAGGAATCCGTTCGGGGGTCCCAGACCTCAAGGTCGATGCCGTTCAGAACGCCGTAGAGGCGGTCCCTTCGCTTCCGGAGGACCTTGTGAAGGCCAGACCCGTACTCGGGCGTCTGAATCTCCCGAGCATAGGTCTCGCTGACAGTGCTAATGGCGTCGGAAAGCGTAATGCCGGCCTTCAGGATGTTCACCTTGCCGCCGTGAAGCAGAGCCTTCTTCGACAGCCCTTCAGGAAGGGCCAAGTAATCGAGGAGTTCTCGCGGGAACCGGCCCTGGTGGTGCATGTTGTGGATGCTGAGAAGCGTTCCTGTCCTTGAGAAATGCCTGTCCTGGCTGTAGTGGGCCTTGAGGTAGACGGGGATGAGGGCGGTATGCCAGTCATTGCAGTGGATGATGTCCGGGCGGAAGTCCACGTATCTGCATGCCTCTAGGACAGCTCGTGAGAAGAAGGCGAACCTCTTCCCGTCGTCCTCGTAGCCGTAGATGGCAGCCCGATCGAAGAAGCCAAGATGATCCACCATGAGGACTGGTATGTTATGGGTGAGGTTGCCCTCCTTGAGGGCTGCCACCTCCTTCCTACCTCCCATGGGAACGTTGAAAGGCCCCAGGTCTACCCTCCAGCGGTCCATGCCATGGTGACGGGGCATGATGACGTTGACCTCGTGACCGAGGCTAGCCAGGGCCTTGGGAAGAGAACCCGCCACGTCCCCTAGGCCGCCGGCCTTTGCAAAGGGGTACACCTCGACCGAAGCGAATATGATTTTCATTCAATTCCAGACCCCTTAGATGGAGGGTCCACTTAACCCTGAGGGTGACTCCTGAGGCAGCTTTGAAACATGCTTTCACTCAGCCCATCGCTCGGAGAATAGGGAGGCGCCTGAGATGGTGTCTCCCAGGCCCACGGTATACTTCGGGTCATCCACGATCTTGGTGGGCACCGCCACCAGGTTTTCTTCTGGGTACCAGCCTTCCTGCAGGAGAGTCTGAGAGTCGAGCCCATCCAACTTGAAGTGCTTGGTAAGCCGCTCCATCTCCTTCAGGCCCCTCGGAGAGAGGGGGACCTTGAGGGCCCCGGACAGGTCTTCGAGTAATGGAGGACGGCCCAGCTTCGCCCTGGCGACGCCTATTAGGGCTGCGAACAGGAGGCTGTTCCGCACGGCCTCAGGAGGATTTGGGCTCAGGGCCAGGTAGTATCCGAGGGTGTGCATGTTCACGCGCTTCACCCCTATCGCCCTGATGAGGTGCATCGCCTCCAGCTGGTGCACGGAATTCCTGCGGACCTGCTCCCATTTCGGAAGGCCCATCAAAAAGGCCAGATCGGCCAGCTCCGTCTCGTTAACGCCTACGCTGTCCACCAGAGGCATGATGTCATCCAGGATCGCCTCCCTCTTCCTCAGGTCTGGCACCGAGGTAACCTCTAGGTGAACTATCAGGGAGGAGTTGGAGGCCTTGGCTGTCTTGATGTGCTGCCGAACCCTCTGGAAGCTCTCCTCGAAGTCCTCCCCCATGTGGTTCAAGCCCGCGATGAAGAAGGTGTCGCACTGCTGGCTAACTGTGGGAAGAGCCTCCTCCCACTCCTTGTGGAAGAGGATCTTCGTCGTGGGCGCGGCGATGAACCTGTTGGCCCTGGGCGCCGGGTTGCCTCCGAAGGAGAGGCCCCCTGGGTATTCTAAGATATAGTGGACCTCGGGGGAGCAGTCCCAGTAGAACTCCTCCGCCTTCCTTAACTCCACTCCTTCCCCCAGCCGGAGCGGGACCCTGGCCGCGGTTCCCTCGTATAGGGATGTCAGCTTCCGGTCGAACCTGTCGGGATGCACCAACACTCTTGCGGCCCCAAAATCGGAGAGGAGGCGGGCGATGATGGCAACCTGCCCGCCCAGGTGCTCTCTGTAGCCCCCCATCTCCTCGAGAAAACGGATGACTCGGGGGGAGCAGATGACCTCCAAGGCGAGGCCGTTGGAGATGGAATAGGATAGGCCCTCCGCCAGGTCTTCCAGGTCCTTGGCGGCCTTCGCGTAGATCGGGGGCACCTCCTCAGGCCTCTTCAGCCGACCCAGCAGATCCTCCCCGATCGTCCTGACCTTGTCGACCACGGAGTTGTAGGCAAGGAGGGCTCTCGCCCCCTGCAACGGATTGCCTTTCGAAGCGCCCCCGTAGAGTCCTTCCCAGTTCGCCCTGATGGCATTCCTCAAGGAAATCGACCCGTTACCAAGTGGAGCGTTGAACAGGAAGAAATCCCTTAACGTTTTCCTAAGGCTCGCGGGCAAGCTCCGCCCTTCTGGCTCTCCGCAGGTCCCAGAAGATGACGAAGGCTATGACTAGACCAAGCAGCAAGATTAGCTCGGCCGATGCCGCGAACTGGAAAGGGCCCAAGATAACAATGGCGGGAAGAAGGATGACGTAGGCCAGCCATCCGAAGGCCCTCGCCCACACCTCGCGCAGGCCAAGCCTGAGGAGAGCCTGCGGGATGAGGAAGAGAGGTATCAACAGGGAGGCGAACCAGGCTACGAGGATAGTCAGGTAAGGAAGAAATCCCTCCAGCATCTGTGCAATTCCGAATGCCTGGTCTGGATAAAAGCGTTCTTGCAGGGAGTGGACCTGCCTCGGCATACGTTTAAGGTCTGGCCTCATGATGGGTGAGCGTGAAGGTCTCCCTCTTCACCTACGAGTTCCCGCCCAGGATATATGGTGGGGCTGGAGTGCATGCCCTTCAAATGGTGAAGCACCTTCGTGACCTTGTGGACTTGGAAGTGAGAACCCTCCACCCCGCGGAGGACCTCGAGGGCGTTCGAGTGCGCCGCTACTACCCCTCCCTGCCTAAAGGGCCCGAGGACCCGGAGGGCAAGGCCTTGGAGGTCCTCTCCCTCAACGTCAACATGCTATCAGACCCCCTCCACGCGGACGTAGTCCACACTCACACGTGGTACATGAGCTTAGCGGGTCTCCTGGCGAAGGAGCTGTACGACTGCAAGCTTGTTACAACGGTCCACTCCCTGGAACCCCTCAGGCCCTGGAAGGAAGAGCAGCTGGGCAGAGGCTACAATCTGAGCTCCTGGGTAGAGGGGACAGGCTTGCAGGCTTGCGATGCCGTCATCGCCGTGTCCAAGGAAATGGCCGCCGACATTCACCGTCACTACGCCATCCCTGCCGAAAGGATTCACGTCATCGGCAACGGCGTTGATGCTTCGGCCTTCCGCAGGAGGGAGGACCCCGCCCTCTTGGACAGACTGGGTGTCAGGACGCCCTATCTCCTCTTCCTGGGTCGGCTGAGCAAGCAGAAGGGCGTCTTCGACCTGTTGGAGGCATTCAAGGCCCTAGACGCGAAGGTGAATCTCGTCCTCGTCACGGGGGCTGCAGACACAGAGGGGCTGGTGAAGGATCTGTCGAGCGCCCTCAGAGGCATGCGGAGGGTTCTTTGGATCAACAGAATAGTGACTCATGAGGAAGCAGTGGCCCTTTACTCATCCTGCGAGGTTTTTGTGTGCCCGTCCCGCTACGAGCCATTCGGCATCATCAACCTTGAGGCCATGGCGTGTGAGAGGCCCGTGGTGGCCACGAACGTGGGAGGCATTGTAGAGGTCGTCGAAGACGGGGTGACGGGCATCCTGGTTCCCCCCGAGAACCCAGGGTCCCTGGCGAGGGCCGTCGATGCCCTTATGAAGGACCCTCAATCCCGCAGTGAAATGGGCAAGAGGGGCAGGGAGAGGGTTGAGAAGGAGTTCACCTGGGAGAGAGTGGCACGGCGCACCGTCGAGCTGTACAGGGGACTGAAGTGACCTGCTTCCTGGGACTCCAAGAGGCCTATTGAGGGCATTCAGACTACAGCTATAGAGACCGGACGGTGGGGAGATATGAGCTGAGCTTCCAGACCTTGCCCACATCCACGTCCCCCGAGGAAAGGACTAAAGCTGCCCCGATACCATCAAGGTGTGGGAATGTCGATGGAACTCCTCAAAGGCGTTCATGTCATAGAGACCTTGGCCAACTGCGCCCTACTCACGGACGATAGGTTGATTCTGGTGGATACAAGCGCCGATGATTCGGCCTCGGAGGTCCTCTCCTACCTGAAGAAGATACGGTACAAGCCAACTGACATCTCCGGCATAGTCATCACCCACACTCACCCCGATCATGTTGGTGGACTGGCGACTTTAAAGGAGAGGTCCGGCGCGGAGGTGGCTGCCCACCGCATAGAGGCGGCCTACATCTCCAAGAAGGTAGCGTATCCGGGGCCCCCGGGACCTCTGAGGCACAGGCCATGCCCGGTGGATGTCCTGTTGGAGGATGGGGACAGGTACGAGGAGCTTTTGGTGATACACACCCCTGGTCACACTCCCGGCAACATCGCCCTGCTGGATGAGACGAGGAGTCTCCTTCTGGCGGGAGACACCGTCCAGACCGAGAGCGGGACCATAGGCCCCATGAGTGACGTCTACAACATCGACCCGAAGCTGCACAGGCACTCCATCAGGAAAGTCTCAGCTTACGAGTTCGAAGCCCTGATCGTCGGTCACGGGAGGGCCATATCTTCAGGAGCCTCCAGGATCCTGCGGGAAGTGGTCACTAAGCTATGATGAGTCTCCGCCTGCACTCCCGCGGTGGCCCTCAAGCCGATGGAACTGCGGTCACGCCGGTTCCAAAGTGCCCTCGGACCACGAAGAGATAAATCAGGATTCCCGGAGGACCGCAACTTAGTACCTTCGACTGCAGGACCCGCGCACACAGATAGCTTTAAGTACGTGAGGGACTATCTGACGTTTGTCAGACACATACCGCACTAACGTCGGACACAAGTGACAACACCATGGCATCGGAGACAGAGAGGCTCACAGTGAGGTTGCCCATTCGAAACCTAGAGCGACTACAGACACTGGTGGACAAGGGCGAGTACGACACAATCTCCGATGCCGTCAGAGCTGCCATTGACCGTCTTCTGGCTGTGAAGTTTCCCCCCGAGCACCTAGAGCGGATAACCATCGACCTACCAAAGGGGAAGGCCGTGGAACTAGAACACCTGGTTCGTCGGGGAGACTCCATATCCTTGGAAGACGCCATCAGGAACGCCGTGCGGGAATACGTGCGCACACAACTCGGGAAGTCGGAGGCTAGAGAGAGGGTGTGAGGCCTCCTCACAATGACTCCTCCCCCAAAGGGTGGCCCTCGGGCCACCCGCCTTTTATTCTAACTCAGTGCATCTCAGCGGAAGACCGGTCTCCGGCTGAGCTCCCGCGGAAGGGGCAAAGGCTTGAAGGGCTTTCCTCTCACATCCTTCGCCAGGCTTTTCCTGAGGTCTTTGACAGAGATCTCCTCCTGGTGCTGAGGGGAGCGGAACCGGACGTTCACCGTTCCCGCCTCCACCTCCCTCTTCCCGACGACGGCGATGTAGGGAATCCACTCCTTCTCCGCCCGCCGTATCTTCTTATTCAGGGTGTCTGAAGTATCGTCAAGATCTACTCGAAACTCGCTGAGCTCTTCCACCACCTCCCTTGACCTTGGGAGCTGATCCGCTGTTACAGGAATGACACGCACCTGGGTGGGGGATAGCCACACTGGGAACATGGGAGGCTCTCCGGCCTCCTTCCGCAAATGAGCCCGCTCAAGAAGAGCGTAAATGACCCGCTCGATGGCCCCGCTGGGGGAGAGGTGCAAGATGAGGGGGTGGACCTTCTCGCCTTTCGTGTCCACGTAGGCAATGTCGTACCGCGCCGCGTTCTCGACGTCGATCTGGTCGGTGTTCAGGGCGGCTGCCTTGGCAAGGGCGTCCACGAAGTTCCATTCATACTTCAGGACGAAGTAGAAGAACTGCTCGTCCCATGTCTCCAGCAGAGCGGGTTTCCCCCAGCGCTTCGCCAGCTCCTTTACGAACTCCTGGTGGTCCTCCCAAATATCCCTTGTGACGCGGAGTCCTACCTCCAAGTCCCCGGGGAGCTCGAAGCCCAGACCGGTGAGGAGCTCGTGGGAGAGGTCCCACCTCCTTAGCATCTCTTCCTTGGCCATCGCCATGTCCGCTACCAGGGCGTGACAGTCGGGCATGGTGAAAGCTCGCAGCCTCCGCAGACCGGAGAGCTCCCCCCGCTGTTCTGCCCTGAAGGAGTAGCGGGTCATCTCGTATATGCGGACTGGCAAGTCCTTGTAGGAGATGGTCATGTCGTGGGCCGCGAGGAACTGACCGAAGCAGGCAGCGAACCGCAGGAAAGCCCGCTTGTTGGGCGTCTCCACCGTGTACTGGCGGGCCGGAAAGCGCTCCAGGTACGCCTTCAGAGTGGGGTGCTCGAAGTCGTACATGATGGGCGTCTCCATCTCCATGGCCCCGTACTCCACGGTCCTCCGACTCACGTAATCCTCCAGAAGGGCCTTGAGCAGGCGTCCCTTGGGATAGAAGCGGAAGTTGCCTGGGTCCGATCCGGGTTCGTACCCCACAAGCTCGAGATCCTGCATGAGGCGTATGTGCGGTGCCTCCTCCTTTGCCTCCCGGACCTTGGCCATTTCGTAGAGGGCGAACTTCTGGAGGCCTGCGTGCCCGGCGAAATCGTAGCCCTCGATGGCACCGTCCCTCAGGGTGATTGGATGCAACTCTCCGTCGGGCTCGAGGATGGACCAGTGGGAGACCAGGGTCTTCTCCGCCGCCACGGCCTGAGATATTGTCTCGGCCTCGGCCCCCACAACGACCTCCCTCGACAACTCTGAAAGGGGATGGCCCTTACAAGCAATGTCGAAGGCCTTGTACCATCCGAAGGGGGAGCTGTGGATGTCGAGGCCCCGGCTGCGGACCTCCGCCTCCAGGCTGGTGAGGATCTCCCGGGCCTTGGAGGGTTTGGCCAGAGAGGAACTCAGGTGGGCATAGGGATAGAGAAGGACCCTCTTCTCCTTCACCTGGCCCGCAACGTCCTCCACCTCGTCCGCCGCCTTGGATGCTACCCCCGCCACATCGGCCTCGTCCCTCTCCTCCGCGCAGACGAAGCACACCAGGACGTCTTCGAAACTGGCCTTGAGCCTATCCTCTGGAACCTCCTCGGCGTACTTCGTCTTGCCCTTGGCCTCGTACTCCATGTGGTCAGCGTGAATGAAGAGGATACGCATCTGGCAGGATAGAAAGCCTGGAGGTTATTAAAAGGACTTGGTTTTGCCGGCTGGTCCTCTCTTCATTGACATAATCCGGAAAGGGGGCCGAACCCCTTCGGGAGTAGCATTATGATGTGGCGAGCTGTAGCCTCTCACAGGCGAATGCATGCGACCCACGGAAGCGCTCAGAGAAGAGCACAGGGTGATCGAGAGGGCCCTCCGCGCTATGGAGATCGCCGCGGAGAGGCTTGACCTTGGCCAAGAAATCCCTAAGGAAGTTCTGGAGAAGATCGTGGACTTCACTCAGGGGTTTGCCGACCGCTGTCACCACCACAAAGAGGAGGGCGTCCTTTTCCCCTACATGGAGGAGCGGGGGCTCCCCCGGGATATGGGCCCCATCGGTGTCATGCTGGAGGAGCACGACATTG
>CAYFYB010000045.1:0-8084 GCA_964347345.1 uncultured Methanomassiliicoccales archaeon
AGCTTCGGGAGCTATTCGCCTCGAAGACTCTCAGTGAGTGGGAGCAGCTCCTTCGGGACGAGGACGTGCCCTATGCGCCTGTGCTTAGCGTGCGAGAGGCCACTGAGGACCCTCAACTTCGCGAGCGTGAAATGTTCAGGCAGCTCTCTATCGCGCGAGGAACGTTCACCACACTAAATCATCCCGCCAAATGGTTCCCGCCCGCGGCAGTCCGAGATGGTGGTCCACCTGAACTGGGGGAGCACACGGCGGAAATTCTAACCCAGGCGGGACTATCCCCCTCTCAGCTGAGGGACTTGGAGAGGTTAGGAGTTGTCCGTCTCGCTTGATGGCAACTTTGATAGTCCCAAGTTCGCTGGCACCTCTGCGTGGAAATCTATAGGGGAGCTGACTTCACCGCCGCTGAAAGGACAGTACCAGCAGCTATTGCCTCTACCTTCGACGAGCATCCGAAGGAGGCTGCCATCCTGTTCCTCTCGGATGACAAAGTCGTAGAGATCGACTACCGTGAGCTTAAGTCTCGGGTGGAAAGGCTTGCCCTTGGCCTCCAGTCAAGGGGCCTCCGACGAGGTGATAGATGCCTCATCATGGCTGAGACGAGACCCGAGTGGCTCCTAGCAGACTTGGCCATTCTCTTCTCTGGAGGCGTCACTGTGACAGCCTTCCCGACTCTGCCCTTCCCGCTCTTTCGGTATCACGTCGAGGACTCTGGCTCAACTCTGTTGGTCCTCGAAGGTGAGAGGCAGGTTAGGATGTACCGTCAGCTGGCGAAAGAGAAGCCCCGGTTGGAGGCCCTGGTCATGGACGAGGTGGAGGAGGAGACTACGCTGGGATCTCTGCTGGAACTCGATCCCTCTCCTCGGGATCTCGAAAGGGTTCGCAGAGAATGGGAGCTGCTGGAGCCAGGCGATGTCGCCTCCATAATCTACACCTCCGGCACCACAGGGATGCCCAAGGGCGCACTTCTTACCCATTGGAACATCGCCTCCGCAGCCTTATCCGGGCTTCAGGTCCTCCACGGAGCCCCCGGCCAGACCGTCATTGCCTTCTTGCCCATGGCTCACATCTACCAGCGGCTCGTCTGCATCGGGATGCTTATGATAGGTGGCGTCGTGGCTTTCTCCACTCCTCAAGGTCTTGCTGAAAACCTGCTCCGCTTCCGGCCCGACCTCATGGCGGCGGTGCCCAGGGTCTACGAGAAGGTGTACAAGCGCATCTTGGAGGAAGTGGAGAGGCGCAGCCGCCTGAACCAGAGGGTTTACCGCTGGGCTGAAGGTGTGGCCTTGGAGATAAGCCACGCATCGTCATCAAGGGAACGGACGTCCCTGAAGCTCAGAACGCAGCATCGCCTTGCGAACTGGTTAGTCTACCGTCGGATACGAAAGCGATTGGGCGGGAACCTCAAGTACGCCATGTCCGGCGCGAGTGCACTACCTCCTCGTCTTGCGTACATCTTCAATGGAATGGGAGTCTCCGTCCCGGAGGGGTACGGGCTCACCGAGACCGCGGCCCCCGCGAACCTGAATCCCCCGGAGTGGATTAAGCCTGGAACCGTGGGACCACCTGTCCCTGGAGTGAGTGAGATGCTAGCTGAGGACGGTGAGATCCTCATCAAGGGACCCAACGTCTTCGTAGGTTACCAGGGCAAGCCGGAGGAGACGAAGAGGGCCTTCACAGATGACGGTTGGTTACTCACTGGGGACCTGGGTGAGTTCGACGAGGACGGATACCTGCGGATAATAGGGAGGAAGAAGCAGATCATTGCTCTCTCCACCGGCAAGAAGGTGGCTCCTAGGCCCATTGAGGAGGCTTTGCGGTCGTCCCCTCTGGTAGAGGATTGCATGGTGCTGGGAGAGAACAGAAGCTTTACTTCAGCTATCCTACAGCCTCAATTCGATCGGTTGGCAGAGTGGCTGGAATCGGAGGGGATTTCGGCGACTGGAGACGTCGTCCGCGGAGTGGGGCCAGGTGGAGAGAGTGTCATTGTCGAGGTGCCCAGAAGGTGGGTTGAAAGACCGGAGGTAGTCTCCCTCTTCCAGCGTCTGGTTGAGCAGGTGAACGACTCCCTGGACTATCACGAGAAGATCAAGAAGTTTATCGTGCTGCACCGATCCTTCAGCCGTGAGAAAGAGGAGATCACGCCTACGCTGAAGAAGAGGAGGGAAGTAATCGAAACACACCTGAAGGACGCGATAGAAGCTCTCTACACTTGACTACTTGCCCTTGAACTCAGGCTCCTTCTTGCTGAGGAAGGCGCCGAGCCCTTCGAATATGTCCTCCGTGGATGTTACCACGCTGAACGCCAGGGCTTCCATATCGAGGCCAGCCTCGCCTAGCCCCTGGGCGCTGTAGTTCAGGAGCTTCTTCGCAAGACGGTAGGCGATGGGTGGGCCTTTAGCGAGCTTTTTAGAGAGCTCATCCACAGCCTCCTGAAACTCATCTTCTTCCACAACGCGATGAACCAATCCCATGGCCTCCGCCTCTGTTCCTGCAAGCCTCTTTGCCAGGAAGACCATCTCCTTCGCCCTGCCAAGGCCCACCAGTCTGGCGAGCCTCTGCGTTGCTCCCGCCCCCGGTATGAGCCCCAGAGACGTTTCAGTGGCTCCAATCTTGGAGCCCTTGGTGGCTATTCTGAAGTCGCAGGCGATGGCGAGTTCGAGGCCCCCTCCAAAGGTGTATCCCCTGATGGCGGCCACTGTGGGCTTTGGGAAGTCCTCCAGCTGCTTGAAGACGTCGTTGGTCCTCTTCGTGAAGGCCCAAGCGATGTGGGCCTTGTCAACGCCTGTGAAGGCTGTGACGTCCGCACCAGCGCAGAAGGCCCTCTCACCCGCCCCTTTGAGGATTAGGCAGCGTACTTCATTGTCTGCCTCCAGACTCCTAAGGGCGGAGGATATCTCCTCCACCATTTCGGGCGTGATAGCGTTGTGCACCTCAGGTCTGTTGAGGGTCAGGGTAGCTCTCATCGAGCTGGGGTCCTTCTCGAGGATGATCGTCTTGAATTCCATCACCTCCCCCGCCTCATGGCCGTAGAATCCTTGGCCGGTCTTCTCACCCAAGTTACCTTCTTCAACCATCTTCAGGAAAATCCCGGCAGGTTTGTGTCTCTTGGAGGTCCTAAGCTCATCTACAAGCCTGTCGATCCCAACTGAGTCTGCTAGGGCGAGCGGACCCTCGGGAAAGGCCGTGCCCAGGCGCATGGCCAGGTCAACTTCCTCAGGAGGAGCGATCTCCATCTCCACTAGCAGGGCAGCCTCGTTGAGCGTTGGCGCTAGAATCCTGATGGGGTCGAATTCCTTTCCATCCTCGGGTCGTATGACGGGCTTTGCCTCTCCCTTATAGTCATAGAAGCCCTCTCCGCTTTTCTTGCCAAACTTGCCGCCTTCCACTCGCTCCTTGAAGGGTGGTGGTACCGGTAGTCCCTGTTTCTCTTGAGCGAAGACCAGGAGGTCAATGCCGACCTGATCAGCGAGTTCGAAGGGGCCCATGGGGAAGCCTACCTTGAACTTCATGGCGCCGTCGATGGCCTCCTTCCTGATATTCTCCTCATGGTGAATCCACGCTGCTTCGTTCATGTAGTGGAAGATGATGCGGGTCGTGATGAAGCCCGGAATGTCCTTGCGGCACACTATGGGCGTCTTTCCTAGCTTCCGCGACAGGTCTTTGGTGAGTTCAATGGTCTCTTGCTCGGTGTCCTCTCCCTTGACTACCTCCACCAGCTCCATTATAACTGGTGGGTTGAAGAAGTGCATCCCCACGACCTGACCAGCCCGTTTCGTTGCCCGTCCCATCGCTGTGATGCTCAAACCAGACGTGTTGCTCGCCAAAATGGCATTCTTGGGCGCGTACTGGTCGAGGCTCCTGAAGATCTTCCTCTTCAGCTCGATGTCCTCTGGAGCTGCCTCTATGACGAACTGAGACTCGCTGACCACCTTCCTCAGGTCAGTGCTTGGTAGAATCCGCTTCAGTATCTGGTCCGGCTTCTCCTTCAGCTTCTCCCTCTTCTCCAGCTTCTTCAGGCTCCACTCAATCCTCTCGAGACCGCGCTTGAGAAACTTCTCCTCGACGTCGTGGAGCCCCACCTGGAAGCCGTGAAGCGCGGCCAGCTCTGCCAGCCCGTGGCCCATCTCTCCTGCACCAATGACGGCTATTTTCTGGATATCATCAACTCTCAACTAACCATCCCCCAGCAGACCCGTGACCATCCTGGTGCCGATATTAAACATTATTGAGACTCTGGTGCCGACCGAACCCCTTTTAAGCGGGCAGACCTAGAGGAGGGAGGTAACCGTCATGCAGGGATCACCAGAAGGCGGGTCCGAAGGAGTCCCGCCCCACATGCTGAGGATGTGGGAGGAACGCAGCAAGATCGTCAAGAACATGGAGAGGGTCAAGCACAAGCTCATTGTCATGAGTGGCAAGGGAGGCGTCGGGAAGAGTACCGTGGCGGCAAACCTCGCAGTGGCCCTTGGGATGGATCGGCGGGTTGGCATCGTTGACGTGGACATCACGGGACCTGACATACCGAAGATACTCGGCATTGAGGATGTGAGGATTCAGGCCACAGAGGACGGCATTCAACCCGCCGTGGCATACAACGACGTGAAGGTGATCTCCATGGCATACTTCACCGTGGAGAAGGACACAGCGGTCATATGGCGGGGCCCCCTGAAAATGAAGGCGATCAACCAGATGCTGGGGGACGTGGAATGGGGAGAGCTCGACTACATTCTCATCGACCTGCCTCCGGGGACGAGCGACGAGCCCCTGAGCATCGCTCAGAACATCCCCGACGCTGACGGGGCCATCATCGTCACGACCCCTCAGGATGTGGCCCTCCTCGACGTCAGGAAGGCCATCTCTTTCGCCAATACCCTGAACATGCCCGTGGTCGGAATCGTGGAGAACATGAGTGGATACACGTGTCCGGAATGTGGACATCACGTCGACATCTTCAAAAGGGGCGGGGGCGAGAGCGCAGCCAGGGAGTTGGACCTGCCCTTCCTGGGCCGGATACCCCTAGACCCACAGGTGGTCCTCGGCGGCGACGAGGGCAAGCCTTTCGTCTTGGCCCATTCTGATTCCGAGACGACCAAGGCCTTTCTGGAATTTGTGAAAAAGGTTATCCAGCGCGTAGAGAGGAAAGGCTCCTAGTTCAGGTGCTTCTGGATCATCCTCTCGATAGTCGGTCTCGGCGCTGCTCCCACGAGCATGTCCACGGGTCGCCCATTCTTGAACAACATAAGGGTGGGGATTGACATCACCCTGAACCGCAGTGAGACCGTCGGATTCTCGTCAGTGTTCAGCTTTCCGAAGGCGACCTTCCCCCGATAGTCCTTGGCGAGTTGGCGAATGACGGGAGCCACCATCCGACAGGGGCCGCACCAAGGAGCCCAGAAGTCAACGAGGAGGAGGCCATTCCTTGCAACCTCCTGGTCGAAGGTGGCATCTGAAAGGACGAAGGGCTCTGAAGGCGCGGAGACCTGTGGCTGAACACTGGCTCGCTGTCTCAGCTCCGCCATCTTCTTCTCTCTGATTCTCTCAAGCTCGTCCATGCATAGTTCACCCTATGTGGTAGGTGGGGTAACGAACAGTCCTACGGGACACACCCTTAAAAAGGATGCCTTCCACCCTTCCACTACCCTGACCTAGTACTGGACGAGGGGACGCTGACGCTTGCCTCCGAGCGGACAGGACTCACGTCCTCCAGCACCCGCAGGTCCCTCCTCAGCATGTTGAACTCCCTGACATCCAGGGCTTCGCTGTCGATGGGAAGAAGCAGGACTGACTCAGTCAGCGAAGTCTTCTCGTTGATATCGTGCAAGAGGGTAAGCACGGAGGGGAAGTCATTGTGGGCGATCAGGTACTCCACACCGTCGAGGAGAACGACACTCCGCGGATTCGTCTCTAGGAAATGATGGATGGCCATGGCCACGTTCTCCGGCGGCGTTGGGCGAACGCAAGTGGGATTTGAAACGACCCGACTCAGCCACAAAACTGGGGTCCTCTCCAGTCCGTAAGCCTTCGCCACCTTTTCCGGCTGGAGCCTGGTGATGCATAGCCCCCTTACACCGTGAGTCACCATGTCCTCGAAGATCTCGAAGCTGCGTGATGGCTCCCTCTCACGTATGATGTACCCGTAACCTTCCTCGATCTGAAAAGTCGGGGCGGTATCGAGGTCGGCCTCGGGCAGGGGGGCTAGGAGTTCGTGGAGGAAGCTTCGCTCGCGCACTGCGTAGGCTACAAGCCCAATAAGCGCCACCTCCAGAAGGAAGCCAAAGATCCTGATATCGAAACCCAGGCTTGGCACAGCAACCTCGGTGAGGAACTCGGTGATAGTATAGCCCTCGAGGCCCAGGATGATGAGGTGAGTATTCCTTACGATGGCGCGCGAGGGTTTCCGCCTGTGGAGGTATCCTAGCAGCTTGTATGGAATGTAGATTATGATGGTAAGGGTGATGATTGTGGTGAAGATGAGAAACCACTCTGGGAACCGGATAATGTAACCTCCATCAGGCGTGAACTCCACGGTGGCGGTCGTTAGGAGGACGCTGATGAGACCCAGGAGCATGATGAAACTGTAGGCGATGTAGGAGTTGGGGAACTCCCGGACCATGTACCTGTTGAAGTCCCGTGCTGAGTTGATCTCAGGCGTCGACGTGACGACGAGAAAGGCCCCTACGGCCAGGGCGAAGAGTATGTCGAAGGTAGCCTGAACTCTCTTGCTCAGAATTATGAAGCTCTCGGGGCTTGCCGGCTCGAGGAGTATGCTAATCCCAATATTGGAGGCAACAGCCGCGGAGAGTAGAAGGACCGCCGAGGCCAGTAGCATCTTCTGGAAGGTCCTTCTCGTCCTCTGTCTCTTGATCGAAACCAGGATCAGGAACGAGAGGAAGATGGCAATGGCGGCTCCCAGGTATTCGAGGATCGTTCTCGCCCCAATCAGTTCTGGCGGCTGACCGGATAATAATGGTTAACATACCATTATCATTTTGCGAATCGACGTTCTCTATCGGTTCTGAGAATCATGGCCGATTCTAACGGACAAGCGCTTTTTATTGGGTTTGGCCACCGGAGTCCTGGCCTACCACAGGAGGACCATGCTCAGGAGAGAGGTGGCCATCAGCAGAGCCGATGTCAGCCTCCTTCAGCGCAACGTGAAAAAGCTGGGAGGCTACGCTGTGACCCTCCTGGAAAGGCACGATCTCGGCATGGATCTCTCCCTCTTCCGCGAGCACCTGACACGTACGTACGAACAGCTCGGGTCGATCTGCCAGGCTAAGGAGCCCATCTCAATACGGCTTCATCCCATGGACTTCGCCCATGGAAACCTGGTGGAGCCGGTAGATCTCCCTTGGAACTATCCTCAGACCCTCCGTTTCGCCTCAGGAGCTTGCATGATCTCTGAGGAGTACCGCCGGTGGATGACGCCGGAGAACATGAGAAGGTCCCTGACCGCGAAGGTCCTCTACAAGTGTCAGACAGGCATTCTGGACGATGTGGTGGACAAGGGAGACTACAACTACCTAGAGGCCAAGGGGCTGTACCACCTTGTGCTCTCCTCTATGACGGATCCAGCCTTGGATCCAAACACCTTCATGAAAAAGCTCATGGCCATTTTGAGGCAGGAGCAGCTGGAGCACTTCGATCTCATAACCGCCATCTCCAACAATTTCAACATCCTGTTCTCTGTCTCGCCACACGGCAAGGACCTGTTCTATCAGATGGAAAACCTGGACGAGAAGGTGGCCCTCGGTCAGGCTCTCACCATGTTTCAGAAAGAGCCCCACTTCGATTTGGGTCAGGTGGCCAGCATCTCCCGAGGCTTCTCCACCTTAGACGAGGAGTTCAGATGGTACGAAAGGTTGGCAAATTACGTTAGCGGCGGGACGCGATACAACCTCATCGACATCTCCTTCATCGACCGCAAGATGCAGGAGAGACGGACGCAGGCCGTCCTCAAGGGGTGGTTCTACTTCGACGCAGTCATAGTCTTCCTCAACAATGTGGTGAGCATCTACGAGGACCTCCGAAACGGGATCGCCAACCTCTCATTAGTCGCCATGAGGGAGAAGGAGGTGCTCCCC
>CAYFYB010000046.1:0-7551 GCA_964347345.1 uncultured Methanomassiliicoccales archaeon
GGCGGCATCTTCGAGGCCCTCAAGGAGGGAGAGAGGGTCGCGAGGACGCTGGCAACGAAAGAGAATATCAGGATGAAGAGGAGGTTGGGCCACGGAATGATGAACTCCGCATCACCGAACAGATCCATGCTCGTGAAGAGGTTGTATGCCAGGGCGATGCCCAGGACGAGGCCCAGCAATATGCCTAGGACGGCCACAAACGAGAACTCCAACACGAAAGCCTTCAGCACCATCTCCTTCCGGAAGCCCAGGGCCCTCAACGTGCCAATCATGGACTTTCGCTCCACAACGTTCCTCACCGCTAGCACGCCCAACCCGGAGATGCCCACCGCTAGGCCCAGGGCCAGGAAGGCTTGTATGAGCTGCATGACGTTCAACGTCACCTCTAGGCTCTCCTCCACCTCGTCTCTGATAACGACGGTCTGAAGACCGTAGTCCACGAACTCTCGCTCCAGAGACCTGCTCAGACCGGCCACATCCTCACCTTCGGCGGCCTTGAAGTAGAACAGCGTCGGCTTGCTGATGCCCGTGAACTCCTCCGCCTGCTCAGCGGAGATGAAGATGCCAGTTACAAACCTGGCGTCAAGGATTCCGATCACCGTGACGTTCATCTCCTCTCCGCGGGAGTTCCTCAGGGTCAGGACGTCGTTCACGTCCGCATGGAAGTCGAAGGTGGGGCCGAAGTCCACGGGCTGGGCATTCCTGTCCACCAAAGCCAGGCCTGGATCTTCCACGAGGGCCTCCCATACCTCCCCTTCCGCTTCATACCCGTCGGCCAACCTGTGGAAGGTGAAGTTGTTCCTCCTGGCGAAGTCCTCCGACACCCCGACCAGGGGATAAGACGTGGCCTCCAGCCTGGACCCCTCCACCACTACCTGCGATGTCAGGAGCTCCTCGCGGAACTCGATCCTCCCAGCTAGTCCGGACTCGTTCAGCCTTTCGTCAAAGTCATCCAGGTCGGCGAAGGGGTTGGTGAATCCGATGGCGTCGTAACCCCCAGACTCCATCCTTGCGAAGACGTTCACTGTCGACCCCGTCAAGGCCATGACCATGCTCATGACGGTGATGGTGAACATGATGAGGGCGAACATGGCCAGGATGACCCCGGTCCTGAACTTCTTGGCCAGGGGATAGGCGATAGCCGCCTTCACCACGGGCAGGTTCCTACCCTCCCTTGTCAGCTTGGGACCGAGCCTGAGAAGGAACTCGCTGTTGGCCATAATGGTCAGGACGCCGCCTGCCACAAGGAGGATGCCCACGATGATGAAGGCCTCGATGGTGGGCTCCGCGACGGATATGAGCTTGTAGGGGCTCAGAACCCAGGCGATGGTGAAGACGCCAGCGGCGGTGAGGGGGAACCTGGGGCCCAGCCTGCGCACGCTCGCCTGGGCCAGCCCGAGAGCTACCAAGGGGGCCCCGATGACGTAGGCCATCTCGTGGGTCTCCGTCACGCTGTAGTACAGCGAGAAAGTTCCAGCGGCAACGAGGATGGATGCGGCGATAACCTCCAGCAGCGTCGCCCTCTTCGCAGGAGGCTCAGGCAGGTCCCGGACGGCCCGCACGATGTTGAGCTTGCTTATCCTCCAGGAGGCGAGGGTAATGGTCACGAGGGTGAGCAGGAGGCCAAGAGAGAAGGCGGTCATGAGGCTCTCCAGCTCGTAGACGATTCGAAGGTCCCGGGCGAAGAAGGTGAATATCTGCCTGAAGGCCTGCATGATTACCGTGGCGACCCCGAGGCCTGCGAAAGCGCCCAGCACGGCAGAAGCCAGGGCGTAAAGGAAGCCCTCGAAGATGAAGGCCTGGACCAAGTGGCTCCTCCTCATGCCCAGGGCCCTGGCCATCCCCATCTCCGTCTTCCTCTCCTCCGCCACCATGGAGAAGATGTTCATGATCAGGAGGATGCCGGCTATGGCCGTGAAGGCGCTCATGAGGGTGAAGAGCTGGGATAGCTGGTCGGTGAGCTTGGTGAAGGCGTCCATGCTGTCCCGCTTGATGGCCTGGATGGTGAAGGGGTGACCCTCGGGCAGCACCGCCTCCAGATCTGCCAGGGCGTCGTCCGTTGCAAGGTAACCATCATCCACCCCGCCTACGTTGGACACGAGGACTAGGTTGACCTTGCCGTCCAAGCCGAGAGCCCTCTGTAGCACAGGTAACCGGACGAAGATGTTCTCAGTCGTGCCCCAGCCACCCCTCCCCCTGTCCTGGACCACATCCCTGACGCGTAGGTAGAGGATCTCGCCGTTGACGAATGTCTGAAGATCATCGCCCCTCTCTGCCTCCAGTTCCTCCGCCAGCGCCTCGTTGATGTAAGCTTCATTGTCGCCAAGTTCACCGCCATCTAGGGCGGTGCCGTTCTCCAGGTAGAAGGAGCCCAGGTCCTGGCTGGGATCGAAGGCTATGATGTTGGTAGTTGGCTGGACGAGCTCAGTCCTGTTGTCCCGTACTGACGCGGGCAGTTGAATTCTGGCGGCCACTCCATCCACGCTCTCCATGCTGGAGAGGTTCCCTTGCAGGTCCTCGAAGACGGAGTAGTCGAAGGGCTCCCGCAAACCAGACTCGTCCTCCAAGTAGAGGATCTCATCCACATGGTCCGTGCCCCGTAGGACGATGGCGGTGACTGTGGCATCGAAGCTGTCATCGATGACGAGGGCCCCCGATATGATGGAGGTGGCCACCGTCAGACCGGCGATGGCGAGGGCCACCTGGGTCTTTCGCCTGATGACGTTTCGGAAGCCTATCCGGAGTAGTATCCGCTTCCTGATGCCGGCCACCAGGAACATCAGGAAGGCGACGCCCGCTAGGATGAAGGAGACCGTCGCCAGGTTGAACTCCAAATCAGGCCTCCTGAAGCCTCCTCTCCTCCACGATCTGCCCGCTGCTCATAGTGAGGATGCGGTCCGCGTACTGGTTCACGGCCGGGTCGTGGGTCACGATGAGAAGTGTGAGCCCCATGGACCTGTTCAGCTCCCGCAGGAGGGTCACCACCTCCTGGCTCGTCTCGCTGTCCAGGTTGCCCGTGGGCTCGTCGGCGAAGACGACCTCAGGGTCGTTGACTATTGCTCGGGCGATGGCTATCCGCTGCTGCTGTCCCCCAGACATCTCCATAGGCTTCCTCAAGGCCTCCTGCTCCAGTCCCACGGCCGCCAGAGACTCCACGGCCTTCCGTCGCGCCTCCTTCGGGTTGACGCCCAGGATTAACAGGGGCAACTCCACGTTCTCCACCGCCGTGAGGACGGGAATCAAATTGTAGGCCTGGAAGACGAAACCCATCCTGGCTGCCCTGTAGTCCGTCCTCTCATTGTCCTTCAGGTCCGAGAGGAGCATGCCTCGAATGTAGACCTCCCCGCTTGACACATCGTCGATGCCTGAGAGACAGTTGAGGAGGGTGGTCTTGCCACATCCCGAGGGGCCCACGATGACCACCATCTCACCCTTCCTCACCTCCAGGTCCATGCCCCGGAGGGCATCCACCTTCACCTTTCCAGTGTCGTAGACCTTCGTTATGCCAACGGCCTTCACCAGCGGCTCACCATCGGGCGGTGACACGACCACCTCCGCCGGTTCCCTGCCAACCCCTTGATTGAGGAGCTCCCCTCGCCTCCTCTCCTCCAGCTCCCGCCTCAAGGCAGCGACCTGATGCAGAAGGAAGAAGATGCCGGCCAGAATCAGAAGCAGCGTGGTTATGAGAAGCTCCTGCCCGGCCCCGTCGTAGAAGGGCTCCAGGTACTCCAACCTCAGGTCGTAGATCTGGTCGAAGACGGTGACGATGCCGGCCGCGAGTCCTATGGCGGCGAAGAACAGGGCGAGGGGCTTGTAGGGCTTCATGGAGACAACCGAGCAGTTTACTTTTGACACTACATTTTAAAATGTATAAAAGGGCTTCAGTATCCTTATCATCAACATGTAACCACAGGTAAAGTGGGGTCCATGAAGACGCAAGATTTTGAAGCTCAGTTCTACAAGTTTGCGGATGAGTGTGTCCGCTTCGTAGAGAGGATTGGTGAGGAACTGAGGGAGGAGATCGACCCGATCGTCGAAGCCCAAAGAAGTGCTAGGATCATCGGATCCATCAGCAAAAAGTGGACCGTCCCCATCATCTACCTGCTCTATAGGTCCGGCAGCCTCGGTTTCTCCGAGCTTGCGAAGCTGCTGATGGGGATCAGCTCCAGAACCCTCTCCCTCAGGCTGAAGTCCCTAGAGGGGAAGGGGTGGATCCAGCGAGAGGTCATGAACGATAGACCTCCCAGAGTGCTGTACTCTCTCACGGACAGGGGCAGCCTCTTGGCCAAGATGGCAGGGCCCATGTATCTGTACATCAGGCTCTCTGAGGAGTAGTGTTGTCGATGTCGTCCTAGTGTGCCGTGGGGACTTCAGCCTATCAATGTAGGGCCTCCAGGGGTGGCTTCGGTTCCCTTCGAAGGTTGTTGCAAAATCCTTATCCCTGCCAGCAGGAGTGTGAAGATTCATGCGACTACTCTCAGGCCTGATAACATCTATCCTGTTGATCGGCTTCATGGTGGCGGTGGCCGTCGCCTCGCCCTACATTACCCCCTACCTAGGAGCCCGCCAAGTTGGGGAAGGTGGTATTGATGAACAGGCCAGGGGGGATGAGCTGAGCACGCCCGGGGACGGGGAGACGGAAGAGAGGCCCGGTCCCGGGGAACCGCCCAATGAGTCGGAGAACGACGGTCCCTCCCCATCCGGCGACTTTCAGACCGTCTGGGAGAGCTCCATGATCTCCTTCGGACCGGAGGAACCCACCTATCTCGTGATTCAGACTGAGGAGGAGTGGCACGCTCTCTGGAGGGGGACATCGGCCCTCAACGTCACTCCGCCGACGGTGGACTTCGAGACACACACCGTCCTCGTTGCGATGCTGGGCTCGGTTCGAACGACCGGGTACACCATCAGGATTACAGATGTCTTTCCTATGGAAGGGGGCGGGTACGAGGTGTCCGTGAAGACCACCTCGCCGGGTGTGAGATGTATCACGGGGCCCGCGTTCACGTACCCGGTCCACATGGTCTCTATGCCGAAGTCCACTGGACCGTTTCAGTTCGTCGTCGAGTCGGAAGTCATCGGCTGTCGATAGGGAGCTCGATACAAGACCAGGTTTACTTCCAGCAGATGCACGGGGCTCAGCCTGGACAGGCTGGTCGCCCCAAGGGCATCGTTCTGAGTTCGCCCCTAATCAGGGGGTCTACCCCGCTGCCTTTCTCTTGTATATCTCTAGGAATAGGAGGAAAAGAACGGCGAGCCAGACTGCTGCACTGACAGCGGGGACCCAATTCGGCAGGGCGAAGAGGCTTCCTGAGATCCCAGCAAAAGCGGCGATAACCTCGAAGCCCTCAGGGGCCACCAGAATGAAGAGGTTGCCATATATGCTGCTAGGATTGCCGAGGCCGAGATAGGAGGCGAGGACGAAGTACTCTCTAGAGCCAAAGGGCGCCCCAACGAGAGTGGTAACCAGGAAGACGACTACGCTCCACAGGAAGCTGAAGAGAAAGAATAATAGAATTCCGAAGATAATGGCGGTCCCGGCGGTCTTAGCAACGGTCGAAATGGATTGCATGAGGAGAATGTAGACCGCAAGGATGAAGAGGGAAAAGACAACGAAGCCCAAGGTGACCATCGCGGTAGGCCATGTCCCGGTTACGGCAATGATGATAAGAACCCCGCTGAGGATGACTGCGGCAACGGGCAGGGCGATGGCGGTGAATACTCCCAGAAACTTTCCCACCGCGACGGCCCTCCACGAGGCAGGCCTGTAGAGGAGGAGTTCAGCGGAACCCCCTACCTTCTCCTTCGAAACGCTATAATAGCCCAGTGCAATGCCAGCGATGGGCAGCAGGAGAGTCCCGAAGGTGAGGGCGATGAAGAAGAGGATGAAGTCAGGCCCCTCAGCGAAGGGGTCGAAGGCTTCGAAGCTCTCCCTGACGAATACAACGACCTGGTGGGCCTTCCCACCGTATTCGATGGTCACGTTATTCATCCCCTCTCGAGGAAGCTTGAGGGAGAGGAAGCCCCTAGAATCCGGGGGATCCACTAACTCGTCCTCACTGAACACCTTCACTCCCTCAGGGATCCCTCCGCTTATGTCCATGAAGTGAATCGCGAGGTCGTCCGTCAGACCCGAGTCGTCGAGATCGAAACTCTCCGTGTCGAAGGATAGATTGCCATAGGGGAAGTCCGAACTCAGCCACGCACTCTTGATAAAGGTGAAGAGTCCCATGCTCGCCGATACATCATAGGAACCCTCAGAAAGGGGGAAGAACCGAGCGAAGCCGTCCTCGTCTGTCCGCTGGGTGTCCAGGGTCACCTTAGTGCCGGTTTCCGGGTCCTGGCGGATGAGTTCCACTTCAGCATCGCCATGGGGCACGCCCCACGCATCCGAAACGAAGGCCGCCACCCCCATCTGGTCTTCTTGGACGACGGGATGTACCCATAGTACGAACTGCTCTCTTGGCTGGGGAATTGTGGAGAGACCCGCGAAACCGTAAGAGCCCCCTACTACGACGAGGGCTAGGATGGACACCAGAATAGCCATCCTGACGCTCAGCAGGTTGGTCTTGAACTCCTTCTTGGAAACGACGTATATGGGACGAAGAGGGCTGCGGGACATCTACTCGCCTCCCGTAAGGGCGACGAAGACATCCTCCAGCCTAACCTCCTCCTGCTTGAGGGATCTGACCCGAGTTCCGTGGGCGAGGAGAGTGGAGTTGATGTCCGCCGCCAAGTCGCTGCCCGCTTTCAGTCTGATCACGAGGTTGTTCCCGCTCACTTCCACGTTGTGCACGCCATCTATGGCTCTGACTGCTTCAACAGCCTCCTCTGGCACGCCATCGGTTTCCACCTGGATGGTGGTCTCCCTGGCTTCTGACACTCTCCTTTGCAGGCTCGGCAGGTCGCTCACCTCCACCATCCTTCCCCGATGAATGACGCCTACCGTCTTGCAGGTCATCTCCACCTCCGAGAGGAGGTGGGATGAGAGGAAGATGGTCTTCCCCTGGGAGCTGAAGCGCTTCATCAGTTCTCGGAAGAAACGCATTCCCGCCGGATCGAGGCCTCCTGCAGGTTCGTCCATGATGAGGATAGGTGGATCGTGTAAGAGGGCCTGGGCCACGGCGAGGCGCTGCCTCATTCCGTGGGAGTAGGCCTTCAGCTTCATGTCAGCCGCTTCCTGGAGCTCTACCAGCCCCAGGAGATCTTTGGACTTTCGCAGCCTCTCGGCCTTTGGGATGCCGTAGAACTCCGCCCAGTACAGGAGGTGATCGCGGGCCCTCATGGTGGGGTAGAAACCGGGGTTCTCCGGCGTGTAGCCGATTATGTCCCGGATGGCGATGGGGTCGTGGCGGATGTCATGACCATCTATCCTGGCTGTTCCTTCCGTTGGCCCCAGAAGCGTTGCCAATATTCGGATGGTGGTAGTCTTCCCAGCGCCGTTTGGTCCAAGGAAACCGAAGAGGTCCCCTCGTTCCACGGTGAAGCTGATTCCGTCCAAGGCCCTTGTACCCTTGCGGCCGTTGTAGACCTTGACGAGGGAATCTATTT
>CAYFYB010000047.1:0-6157 GCA_964347345.1 uncultured Methanomassiliicoccales archaeon
AGAGATAGCCTGATTTCTGTAAAACCATTAGGTCCTCGGTGCTCAGCTTCTCTCCTTTCTTGAACTTCTCATATATGAGCTCCGCCTCCTTCTTCGCGCTGACCTCCTGTCTCCTGAACTTGACCCGCTTCTCCTTTGCCCGGATGCCGTGGATGATCTTGTCGTAGTCGTGTACCTGTCGGATGAATTCGATGTGCTTTTGATGCTCCTCGTCGGACTGCATCTTCGTCTTGATGAATTCCTCCTGGGCCTTGTCCGCCTTCCCCCGCAGTTCATCGCTCTGCTCGTAGACTGAGATCATCTCGTCGTGATGGACCTGGGCCTCCTCCGCCAGGCGGCCGACCTCGGCGTGACAGCTCTCCGCCTTTTCCTTCGCCTTGTCCACTTCGGCCTGGAGTTTCCTTATCTCCTCATCTTCAGCCAGCTCCCTCTCTCTCTTCCTTATCTCTGCCTGGAGCCGAGCAATCTGCTCGATGAGGTCCCTCTCCTTATCCACGGTCAAGACAGAGGTTTGCTGTTTGAATTCGAGGGACCTGAGGTCCCTCTTGAGCCTGTCGATGGGCACGCCGCCTCTCGGCACCTTCTTCCTCCTCAGCCTGCCGAGTTCATCCAGAAGTTCAGCGACCTTCCTGTTCCACTGTTCCCTCTCCCCTTTGGCTTTCTTGACCTCATCGTTGAGCCTGTCTCTCTCGGCCTTGTGCTGAGAGGCCTTCTCCACCAGTTCCCTCACCTGAGCGTTGAGCTTGTCGCGCTCCTGTATCCACCCCTTGGTCCTGTCGTTGAGGTTGTCCCGCCTTCGGCGATGTAACTCGGCCTGATTGTTGGCCTTGTTCCTCTTCTCCTCCAGGTCGGGCAACAAGTCGGTCATGGTGGCTGGCTTTCACTAAAGATTCCTGAGCATTTAAAACGTTTCGGGCGCCATGCCATAGGCCTCACGACAGCCCGCCCGTCGGCATAGGCTTTTTGTACGTCGCCGGATAGACGGGAGTGTCAGGAGGTTGAGAAGAATGCGCCTCGACGAATTCACGCGGGAACTTGAGGTGGAGAGGACCGCCCTTAACCTGGAGTTCTATAGACAGTATGCCGGCCTCAAGTACTCCCAAGAGGAGATGGAGACGAGGTCTACGCGAATTGAGGAGCTCTGTTCAGAGGGACTTGGGGCTTTCCAGGTAGGGCAGCTTCCCCCCCTCCTGTATTATGACCTCGTCGGCGGGAAGATCGCGAAGGAGATGACCAGGCTCAGAAGCGAACTCTACCGGAAGCGACAGGAGGAGGTTGCCGTGGACGCGCAGGGGGAGTCGGTCAATCTCAACAACGTTCGGCTGTTCAACCACCGCCGCGTGAAAGAGCCTGAACTGAGGAAGAGGGTTTTCGATGGCCTGATGGAGCGGGGGTCGGCCTTGACTGCCACAATCGAGAAGCGTTTTGGACTCGTAAGGAAGACATTCTCTGAGCACGGATTGGACCCCCTCGGAGTCTACTGTGACGTCGAGCAGGTCAGCCCTCCCAGGCTGAAGGGCCTGGTTCATGACGCTGGCATGAGGGCCAAGCCACGGTTCCTGGAGATGGCCGAGGAGCTGAGTCTCGAGGTAATCGGAAAACCCATGGAATACTATGACGACTTCTACGTGTTTCGTCACGTGGTCAACTCTAGATTCAACCCGCACTTCGCTCGGGTGGACTATCGCAACCTCTTGGCCAGGACCGCAGAGAACTTGGGCCTCAAGGCCGAAGCCGTGGATGTGGACGGAGACCCTAGGGACCGGAAGCACTCCAGTCCGATCTGTTTCGGTATCCGCATACCGGGGGATGTGCGGGTCCTCTATCAGGCCACAGATCCCTATGGTGACTACACCAGCTTCTTTCATGAGATGGGCCACGGCCTCCACTTTGTCTCCGTGGACCCCACCAGGCCATATCACGAGAGGATGCTGATCCAGAACAGCGTCGCGGAGACCTTCTCGACTCTGTTCGAGGAACTGGCCCAGGACCCCCTCTTTCTAAAGGAGGAGGCTGGCCTCTCGGCGGATGTCATCGACCACGTGGAGAAGCGGAGGCGCTTCATGGACCTATTCTTCCTGACGTTCTACGGAGCCAACTCCATGCTCAAGATACGGTACTGGGAGAAGGGGCTGAGCATGGAGGAGGCGGACAGGGAGTATGAGAAGCTCTATCGCCAGTACACGGACCTTTCCATGCCGGGCATATATTGGCAGACGCATCACGTAGTGGGCATGTACGTCCTATATGCCCCGAGCTACCTCCTGGCGAATATCAGGAAGTCGGAGCTCCTCGATGCGTTGCGAGGCGAGTTTGGGGAGGAGTGGTGGAAGGCCCCAGGGGCGGGGAAGTACCTCCGCGAAGAGTGTATGGGACCTGGCGCCGCCATCGACCTGAGCGCCTTCAGCAGGCTGAACCCGGATCCCTATCTGCGAAGCATACTGGGGTCAGAGGCCTAAGGATGGAGTCGAAGCCTAGGTCTTCACCAGCGTGTACCGCTTGTATGCTTCCTCCCGATCGTGGAAGCAATAGCGAACGGTTTTGAACTGGGCCCTTAAGGACGCCACGTCCCTTGCCACCTTCTCCGGCGCCTCCTTCTTGGCGGCCACGCGCCATATGAGGTGCGCCACATCCCCCATGTCCGACTCCCGCATGCCCAGTCTGGTGAGTTCCTGGCTCCCCAGGCGGATTCCGCTGGGATTCACGGGGCTCTCATCCTTGGGCAGCAGGTTCTTGTTTGTGATGATGTTCGCCCTCTCCAAATCTAGCGACACCCGGGCCCCGCCCCCTTCACGGGATACGTCCATCGCAATGGTGTGGGACTCCGTGAATCCCAGATGTTCTCCCAGGACCTTCATACCCCTCTCGTGAAGGGCCTGCCCAAGAGCCTTGGCGTTTCTCACCACATGGTCTGCGTACTCCCTCCCGAAGGCTTCGAACTCCGCCAAAGCGACGCCCAGGGCAGCCATGGAGTGGAGATGATGGTTGCTCACGACCCCGGGAAAGACCCCACGGAGCAGCCTCTTCTCCATTTTCTCGTCTCGTGGGTTGGCCAGGAGGACGCCGTGTTGAGGTCCGGGGAGCGTCTTATGAGTGCTGCCCGAGATCACCTCTGCACCCTCTCTCAGGGGGTCCTGGAACTTCCCTCCGGCTATGAGACCCAAAACGTGGGCTGCATCGTACCACACGTAGCACCCCGTTTCCTGGAAGGCGTCCTGGAGATCCTTCAGGGGGGTGGGGAAGAGGAAGACAGACTGGCCGAAGAGGGCTATTGCTGGCCTGACCTCCTTAATGAGCTTGGCGGCCCCGTCCACGTCGATGTTCATCCTCTCTTCGTCCCATGGATACGTGACGGCGTTGACACCTCTCAAGCCAACGGCTCCGAACCTGGCGGTGCTGATGTGGGCCCCGTCCGAGAGGGCGACGGTGGTGATCGTGTCTCCAGGCTTGGCCAGGGCGAACAGGACAGCCATGTTTGCCACGGTACCGGATATGGGTCTTGGATCCGCCAAACTACACCGGAAAATCCTCTTCAGCATCTCGGTGATACGAACCTCCACTTCGTCCACGTAGATGTTGCCCTGATAATATCGCTGTCCGGGAAGACCCTCGGCATACCTGTGGCCAAAGTCGGTCAGGTACATCTCCAGAGCAAGAGGACTCATCAGGTTCTCCGACGCTATCATGCAGAGGGACCTCTGAAACCAGGAGTGGTGCTTGTTTACCTGATCCACAATGAACTCGGCATCACCATTCATGGGACCACTGATTTGGTATGGACTCTCCAATTAATAACCTCCCATGGGCTACCGATGGCTCTCATTGGGGGATGGGTAAGAGTTTTCTGCGCCGATGACCGTTGGAGGGCGTGGACGCCACCAAGGAGCTCGGAATCCTGCGGGACACCGTCGTCGAGTGCCGTAAGTGCCTGAGGTTGGTGGAGCACAGGGAGAGGGTGTCCCGTGAGAAGAAGAAAGCCTTCACAGGGTGGACCTATTGGGGCCGGCCAGTCTCGGGGTTCGGGGATCCGAAGGCCGATCTGGCCATTATCGGGCTGGCTCCGGCGGCCCATGGGGGGAATCGCACTGGAAGGGTCTTCACGGGAGATCCCAGCGCCGCCTTCCTCATGAGGGCACTTCACGAAGCCGGATTCGCTAATCAACCTCACTCAGAGAGCAGAGACGATGGCCTCCGCCTGCGCCAAGCCTACATTACCGCGGCAGTTCGTTGTGTCCCGCCCAATAACAGCCCCACGGCAACCGAGGTCGGAAACTGCGCCCCTTATCTATGGAGGGAGCTTGACATCCTCAATCCAAAAGCCATACTGGTCCTGGGCCGTCTGGCCTTCGACAGCGCTATGACCTACCTGGGGAAGCGTTTCGCTGTCCGGAAGAGGGACATTCGTTTTCTCCACGGTGCCATCTATGAATTCGGTCCCGGGACTCCGCGTCTCTTCGTCTCCTATCATCCGAGCCCACGGAACACCCAGACTGGTCTCCTCACTAGGCACTCCTTCCAGACTGTCCTCAGTCGAATCGTCCTCTGGCTTGGAGATGAGGTGAAGGGGCAGGGCGATTGAAGCCAGTCTCTTTATCTGCAATGGAGAGGCAACCACGGAGACCTGGGCCAGAGGCTCCCTGGCCTAGTCGGCTAGAAGACGGTGATCTCGCCCTTCACGAACCTGAATGTGAGGTCTGAGACACGTCTCAGCCCGTCGTCAATGATGGCCTCCGTCTCTGACTTGACCTTGGCCACCGGCACACCTTCGGCCATGATGAGCTGGGCCGTCGCTGCCTGGGGATAGTCGATGGGCTTACCTATCTGGGAAACGATCCGCACATGGACCTCCTCGATGTCCCCCTGCCCCATGTCGTAGATGCTCTGGGCCAGATCCCTGGCAAGGACGTTGTAAAGTTTCCCTACATGGGTGACGGGGTTCTTCCCGGCACAGGCCTCCAGGCTCATGGGCCTGTAGGGGGTGATCAGACCGTTGACGCGGTTTCCTCTCCCCACGGATCCGTCGTCACCGTTCTCCATGGAGAGCCCAGTCACCGTGAGGTAGTAGACGCTACTCTCGTAATTGTCCCCTGTGTTGATGTCCACCTTCACGTTCCTGCTCGTGTACTTCGAGCTCATGTCCAAGATCTCGTTCTTGAGCCTTTCCGCGACGGCCTTGTAGTGATCTTTGTCGGGAATGAAGCGGTCCACCATGGCAGCGGCTATGGTCAACTTGATGTTGTTCTCATGGCGGAATCCCATGACCTTGATGTCGTGGCCCACCGCCTTCAGCTCGCTTTTCAGTGGCCCATTAATGTACCTCTCCGTCTCTAGGACAAGTCGCTCCGTCTCACTGAGGGGGGCAAAGCTCACCCCGAAGGAGGTGTCATTGGCTAGGTGCCTCTGGGTGTCGTAGAGTGCTCTGAGATCCACTGAGCCCTTGCCGATGAGGCAGTCGATGGTCACGTCTGTATCCACATCCAGGTTGGTGCAAGTGTTCCGCAGGTACTCCTTCGTCGCCTTCACCGCTGTGGAACGGATGGGAAGCCGCTCTCCGTTGACCTCGGTGGTGGCCCTCCCGACGAGGATTATCTTGGCTGGCTCCAGAACGCTTCCACCACCGAAGCGCGGAGCGGACTGACCACCAACAATCTGCACTTCGTCAGTGTTATGGTGAAGTATTCGGCCAAACTTGTCCAGATACATGTTGCAGAGGGCACGAGAGACACCCTCCGCCACGGCGTCAGCCACGCTGTCAGGATGACCCACCCCCTTTCTCTCCACGATTTCGCTCAGCTGCTTCTCGATAGGCGTGTGGACGATGTCCTCGACGATAATGTTCCTGGCCACATTAAGCCCCCAGGGCTCTCAGTGCAAGGCGTGGGCTTCTTATATTTCTTTCTCCAAAGTCCCGATTCTAACCGTCGGGGAAGGGCACCACATACTCCATGAAATCGTGGGCAATGCTGGACTCCGGAAAGATCTCCTTGGCCTCGGACTCTATTGCCTCCGGGTCACCATATCGGGGGCTGATGTGGGTTAGGAAAAGGACCTTGGCACCGCACTTTCTGGCGATCTCCGCCGCCTGGCGCGCCGAGGAGTGGCCGTACTCGTTGGCCTGCTCCTCCAGGCTGGACTCCACGGTGGAGTCGTGGATGAG
>CAYFYB010000048.1:0-5797 GCA_964347345.1 uncultured Methanomassiliicoccales archaeon
CCCACGAGTGGGAACTGCGGGCCGGGGAGACGTTGACCTTCCAGCTGCCTACGGCCGAAGTCATGGTGTATAAACACACAGGAACCGGTTGCACTGAACCAGAAGCAATCAGCGGTACGCTGACCTTCGGTCAGTCGAGCCCTGATCTGTCAGGCAATTACGACTCAGCGACGAAAACCCTACGAATCGTGGGACCCTTCGACCCGACGATGGAAACCTTACCCTTATCTCAATCGTGGCCCACCATCGAGTTCGTACTGGAGCAGGCGGCCGGATCCCCCAGTTCAGTGAGCAAGAATCCTGACTCGATGGCTGTGGAGGCTTCCGATCCGCCAAAACAGATGGATGGACGAGCCCCCCTATTGCAAGGGGAGGAAGTGAGGAGCGGGAGCGCACACATGCTGCTGGGGGTGTCAGGACTTCCACAAAATACGCCCCCGCAGGCCGTCGGGGTTTCCCTGCTTCATTCTGTCACATCCCTCATTCTCATTCCTCTCGTCTCCGCCCCGTTCTCACGTCACCGCTACCTTCGTATAGGAGGGCCTAGTCCCTTGGCGTGAGACACCTATTGGGAAGTGATCCTGTGGCTGAAGGACAAACACCTTCGCGTCTCAAATGGATTATAGTCTTGCTAGTGGCCGTCATCGTGGTCGCGAGCGCGACAGCGGCCGTGATGTTCTTGATACCTCCATCCGCTCCTCCAGTGGTGAAGGCCCACTTCTCCGTGGAAAGGGACCTGATGACCGTCCGCCTCAACGCCTCCAGCTCTGAGGGAAGCATAGACAGCTATCAATGGGACTTCGGAGACGGTGGAACCGCGGCAGGCGTCACAGCAGAGCACACCTACACAACCCCTGGCAAGTATGAGGTCAACCTCACCGTCAAGAGCGGCGATATTGAGAACTCGCGCAAGCAGCCCGTCTCGGTAAACCATCAGACCCTGGACTACGTCATGTATGACTTCTTCAACGTCCCCTTCAGGGACTTCTGGGACCCCCGCACCCCGGTGTACGAGGACGCCCCCATTGGCTACGAGTGCTTCGCCCCCGAGACCTGCGATGACTACGCCCGCTACCCCTACGTCAACTTCTACCCCTGGGAGGATGACCTCCTCGACATTACCCTCTATTCCAGCTACAGGATGAAGGTGCAGGGCAGGAACCTGAGCCACTACACCATCGACAGCCCCGTCATCTTCCCCCTGCTGGGAGACAAGAGCATTTCTGGTGGCGAAGTCAAGATCAACTGGACCTTCGACTACGTGGGACCGGCAAGGCAGACCGTGATAGAGCAGGACCTGGGAATGCGTCCACGGGAACTCTCGGGGTTCCAGGACGGCTTCATGACGGAGCTCCTGGGTACGATGGAGATGGACTATGACACCTCTCGTAAGGTCTTTGGCGTGGAGGGCGAGCCGCAGGCATGGTGGGCAGCCAACACCGCTGCCGGGGAAGAGTGGGGCCAGCTGGAGTTCGATTGGGCCGACTGGCTGGACGATCAGGGCAACAACGTGCTGGACATCTTCAACGGCTTCAACTGGTGGTACGTGATCATCTACTTCGACATGAAGCCGGAGATTGCGCAGAATCAGGACGGGACCAACACCACGGTGGTCGACCTCCAGCTGATAACGTGGGGCCACGAGACCCTCCTATCGAGATGGTTCTACTGGGGCACTGGCACCTACCCAGATGGGGAGGCCAACGGATGGTGGGGGAAAGAGAATGGCTGGTTCGAGGACCTGAGCTTCACGGCCACCATCGGTGCGGCATTCTCCTTCGACCTGGACACGGGGAAGCAGTATGACTTCTCCGGCACGACCGCTGAGGGGACCATCGGTACGGATCAGGCCAAACCCGTGTGGGTGTGGGAGGCGCAGCTGATAGACTACATGCCCAACTCTTCGACCAATAAGCCGCGGTCCGAACTCAACCCCTACTACGAGCGAGGGATGACTTACCTGAACGGGGTTCCCGGCTCCCCATACTACAACACCGAATACAGGTATGACTACGTCCCCTCGGCCTGGGATCTGGGCCCGGGGGAAATGATCACCTTCAAGATGCCCAAGGGGGAGGTCATCTTCTTCGATCCGCTGCAGTCAGAGTGGAATAACGCTACGAAGAAACCGAATCTGGTGTCGAGGATGGGTCGGATGACCCTCCACAGCCTCTTCCCTGAGGACGCAGGCGTGTGGTATGAGGATGAGAAGACCCTCGTCCTGGCGGGCCCCTTCAGCGTGGACGTCGAGTTCCCGCCGCCCTTCGGCCATCCCTACATCGAGTTCGGGATGGAAACGGGATCCTCCTCGGCGCCACCGATGACCCAGCCCTCTTCATTCCACCCCCTGATCCAGGTGGTTGCTCGTCGACCGGACCATCTCATCATGCCTGTATATAGAGAACTTTGATGTGGAAACCGTGGCTACTCGAAGCTGCTCGGTGGAACATTGACGACCTACGATGTGGAGGTAAAGGGAATCACAAAGGTCTTCGACGGTGAAGTCGTGGCCGTCGATGACGTCTCCTTTGGAATAGAGGCGGGAAGGTTCTTCACCCTGCTCGGGCCCAGCGGGAGTGGGAAGAGCACCGTCCTGAGAATCATTGGCGGCCTGGAGACACCCACGAAAGGCGAGGTCTACATCCAGGACCAGATGGTGAACGAAGTACCGCCCTACCAGAGGCCCACCAGCATGGTGTTCCAGAGCCTGGCCCTGTTTCCTCACCTGAACGTCGCCGGGAACGTGGGCTTCGGCCTCAAGATGAGGAAGGTGGACAGGCCGACCATAGAGAGAAGGGTCAACAGGACGCTGGAGTTGGTGGAACTGCCACCCACCCGCTATGCCAGCAGGAGGGTCCATCAACTCAGCGGGGGCGAGAGGCAGAGGGTCGCTCTGGCCAGGGCCCTTATCACAGAGCCCCGCATCCTACTCTTGGACGAACCCCTGGGCGCCTTGGACCTACTGTTGCGAAGGGCCATGCAGGTGGAGATCAAGAAGCTGCAGAAGCGCCTGGGCATCACCTTCATCTTCGTCACCCACGACCAGGAGGAGGCCCTCACCATGAGCGACGATATCGGCGTCATCAACCAGGGCCGCCTGGAGCAGATCGGGGATGCCAGGAAGATTTACGAGAAGCCGGCGACGAAGTTCGTGGCTGGCTTCATCGGGGAGACGAACCTGATAGACGGACAGGTGAAGGAGGTGGGGGACAAGGCCGTGGTGGACCACGACTCCTTTGAGTCCCTCGTCCTTCCCTATGGCTTGAAGAGCGGCCAGAAGGTGACTCTGGCCATTAGGCCGGAAAAGATGAGGATGGGGCAGGAGGCCAAGGCCTCGGTCAACAGGCTCTCAGGTAAGATATTAGACGAGGTTTACATCGGCTCGTCTGCCAAGGTCCAGGCGGAGGTGGAGGGAGGCCTCGTCCTCCGCATCCAGGTCCTCATAAAGGACGTGGGGAAGGTGCCAGAGATAGGATCCGAGGTCCAAGTGGGCTGGGATCCCGAGAACGTCGCAATCATCCAGAGGTAGGTGGGGGAATCAAAGGATATATATTCAAGGGTCCGATTGAATATACAGAATCCTGGAGGAGAGGATGAGGTAAGGTACTCCAGCGAGGCGTTGGAGGAATAGCCGAATGGAGCCAAAGAAGCCTGAGGGTGTCTCTAGACGTCGATTTCTGAAGCTGCTGGGAATCGGAGGAGCGGCTGCGGCAGTTGCCGGAGGTCTCGGATACGGTTTCCTGTCAGGGGCCTTTTCCAGGCCCAGACCTGAGGAGGAAGTCCCCTGGGAGGTGGCCCCGGGAGTGGTGGACTACAGCATGGTTTCGGAGGAGATCGCCAACACGACCCTCAAAGTAGCCCAGTGGTACGACTACTGGCCCGGGAGCTTCATTCTGGACTTCCAGAATTTCATCAAGGAGAAGTACGGGGTTAGCGTCAAGGTCGTGCAGGACATCTTCGTCAGCAACGAGGAGCTGTGGCTGTGGCTCACCCTGAATAAGAGGGAGTATGACGTGTTCTTCCCCTCCAACTACTACGTTGAACTGATGGAGGGGGCCGACATGGTGTACAACCTGAACCCTGACTGGCTGCCCAACATTCAGTACATAGATCCGAAGCAGATGAACGTCCCGGCGGAAAAGCCCTACGATAGAAGAGCCGACGGCTCCATGATAGCCCTTCCCTACTACTGGGGGACCACGGGAATGGCCTGGAACTACGAGTGGATTGCTGACGCGGACATCGAGGCGGAGGGTTGGGAGTTCTACTTGCGGAAGACCTACAACAGTCCCAAGGGCGAGACCCTGAACCTGGAAGGCAACCTGCTCCTCTTGGACGACCAGCGGGACGTGCTGATGATGGGTTTCAAGGGGGCGGGCTGGAAGGAGCAACTTGAGGAGGGACTGACACCCACGGCCATTCCCCTGAACTCCGCACCTCCTTACAATGGCGAGTACCAGTGGTCCAGCAACGAGACTGCTCCGGAGAAGCTGCAGAAGGCCAAGGAGTTCCTCCTTGCCGCCAAACCCCAGGTCTTCAAGTTCGAGAGCGCCCAGCAGGGCGTGTGGCTCATCCCAGGACCCGGGGGGAAGCCCTTCAAGTTCGTCAGCCAGGCCTGGAATGGGGACATTGCCAATGCGAAACAGCCCCAGGCCCCCACCCCGAACCCCATCAACTACATGGTGCCCAAACAGGGCGGGGCCCGGTGGATCGACGCCATGGCCATCCACAGCAGGTCCCGAAACCTCTTCCTGGCCCACGAATTCCTAAACTTCATCCACGATCCCGAGGTGAACAAGAGGCTCACCGACTGGAACCTGTATCCCACGCCGAACCTAGCGGCGAAGGACATCTTGAGGACTTACCCGAAGGGACCGGGTCAGACCTACGACCCCAGGGAGGACCCCCTAATCTACCACCCCGACAGCGTCCTGCTGAGGTGCGACTTCGAGAAGGACGTGGGTCTCGAGGTGCTGCAGGACCACTACTTCCCCATCTGGACGGAACTTCAGTCCTAGTATTGTGGGAGGACTGATATCGGAGGAGAAACGATCAGCGCAGAACGGCCTTGGAGGCTGTAACTGATGCGGGAAGCTGCAAAAGCCGGTGTCACCCTCTCTCCTGCCACCCTGTGGCTCATCATCTTTCTCGCCCTGCCCATGTCGCTGGCCTTCGTCTACGGCTTTGCGACAGTGACGCCGACCTATCAGGTGACCCTGGTAGAAAGGACCTACAGGTGGTACGCGGAGGCCCTCGCCTGGGGAGGAGAGGTGGTCCAGCTCACCCTGAAGACCTTCGGTGTGGCCACCCTCAGCACGGTGTTGGCCATACTGCTTGGGTACCCGGTGGCGTACTACCTGGCTCGCCTCTCCCCGGAGAAATGGCGTGGAGTGCTTGTGGCCCTCATGGTCATACCCTTCTGGATAAGCTTTGTCGTCCAGCTGATGGCCATCTTCCCCTTCACCATAGCCGGCGGTTACTTCGACGTATTCGCCAGCAGGCTGGGCCTGATGCCCCCCTGCAGCGAGGGGTCGCCCTTCTCCTATTTCTGCTTCGGGAGCCCCGGCATGGTGGTTCCGGTCCTCGTCTACATATGGATTCCCTTCATGATCCTACCCCTTTTCACCTCCCTGGTCAAGATAGAACAGGAGACCCTGGAGGCCGCCTACGACCTGGGAGCCAGCCGCCTGCGCGCCTTCCTGAGCGTCACCTTCCCCCTCAGCTTCCCGGGACTCATTACGGGTTCCATCCTCATCTTCATCAGTGTCCTGGGCTCCTTCATTGAGCCCCTCTGGGT
>CAYFYB010000049.1:0-1209 GCA_964347345.1 uncultured Methanomassiliicoccales archaeon
GCTCCGCTGTATGGCAGCTTCTGGACCTTGCAGACTGCATGTCGATGGGGATTGATTGCGTTGTGGAGGGCGAGGCAGAGAAGGTTGCTCCCGCGTTATTTCATAAGGCCCTTCGGGGCGAGGAGCTGCCGACGGTGGTCAGGGGGTCGCCGCCTTCTGCATCGGAAATACCCCCTATCGTAACGCCCTCCATCGGCGGTCTGGTGGAGATAACGAGGGGCTGTGGTCGTGGCTGCAGGTTCTGCCATCCCACCCTCCTCAGCTTCCGATCCATTCCCCTGGATACCATCGAAAGGGAGGTCCTCCTCAACATCGAGGGCGGGGCCAGGGCCGTGTGTCTCCACTCGGAGGAGTTCTTCCGCTATGGCGTCTGTGGCCTCACACCTGACCCGGAGCGATTGCACAAGCTGCTGCAACGGGTCTCCGGGCTGACGGGGGATGATGTGAGGCTGGAGACAGACTTCACCGCGGCCGCCAGCATCATGGCCAAGCCTGAAGTGGTCCCCCTGGTGGCAGACTACATGACCCAGGACGGGTGGAGCTACATAGAAATGGGCATCGAGACCCCTAGCCCAAGGCTCATCACGAAGATCATGCCCGGGAAGGTGCTCCCCTTCAGGCCCGAGGAGTACGCGGACATAGTGGAGCAGTCCATCGGACTACTCAACGACCAAGGATGGATCGTGTGCGCGACGTTGATTACCAACATGCCTGGGGAAGAGGAGGAAGATGTCCTGGAGGCCCTGGAGATGGTGGACCGCCTGAAGGGCTCCAAGGCCCTCATTCACGTCCTGCCCTTCATACCTATGGGCGGCCTGCGAAGCAGTCCTCAGACGATTTTCGACGAGATTCTGGCGAACCCGCTAAGAGCAGAACTCGTAATCAAAGGGTTCCTGCTGACGAACGCAGCGCTGCAGAGCAGGCCAGGGAGGGAGGCCGGATGCAGGGGCATTGTCTCCAGTGCGAGCCGCCTCTTGAGACAGTTAGCCCTGTGGGTTTCCGCAGGCTACGCCACGAGAAAGCTGAGAGAGAGGTTGAGGGATATTGGTCAAGGATCTGCAGCTTTCCTCTCGGTGTCTAAGCCGGTTGTCAGGTGAGAGGTCTCCTCTCTTCCCCCTTCGATTCGGCCATAACTTGGGACCTCTTCTTGCGAAATGTTATCTATGCTCATAGTGATGCTGAAGAAGGTGAACTTCATCTGGCGGCCAG
>CAYFYB010000049.1:1219-4143 GCA_964347345.1 uncultured Methanomassiliicoccales archaeon
GGGACCTCACAGTAAAGGAGAGGGTTCTCCTCCATCTCTTCGACTGCAAGCAGTACGCAGACTCTTATGAAGTTCCTCATGAGATGACGCAGGAGGGAATTGCCCGGGCGGTTTGGATTGATATCCGCCATGTGGTGCAGTACGTGCGCCCCTTGAAAGCGGAAGGACTTGTGAGTGAGAGACTGTCCCACGTTCAGGGGGGACGGAGAAGGCGGAAAGTCTACAGCCTGACAGAGTCTGGAAGGCTGATTGCGTATCGTCTTCGGGAGGAGGTAAAGACCGAAGTCGTTCGGATTCGGGACGCCCAGGGCGTTCGAGAGACAAGCATAGCGAAGGTCCTCGAGCAGACGAAGGGGAAGCTGTACTTGCTAGACATCCTTCGCCAGTTCGTTCATGCTGGCGCCGTTGACCTGGTGGACCTGGAGCGTCCGCCCCGACGACGCCTGGTAGAGATCTTGTCCGACGCCCCACAGATCGAGGTGTTTGTGGGCCGACGTGAGGAGCTGGAGGCGTTGGCCACCGAACAGAACTTTCCCAAGATTATCGTGATTCGCGGAGTCGCTGGGGTCGGAAAATCGACCCTTGCGGCCAGGTTCTGTGAGCTTCAGCGCGGTTCGAAAAACCTCTTCTGGCATAGAATCAGGTCCTGGGACACGCTACAGTCCGTCCTCGCAGCTCTGGGGACTTTTCTATCGGCCCTAGGCAAGCCCGGGCTGCGCCTGGCCCTCTCCGAAGGCCGGGACGAGATGGCTCCCCAGGTGCTTCGAGAAGACCTTCCAGCCATTGAGGGCGTCCTCGTCCTAGACGACGCCCACGAGGCCAGACCTGAGGTCGCCTCGTTCCTTGGCTTCCTGAAGGATGCCATCGCTGAAGCAAGCAATGTGCGGGCCCTGGTTCTAACCCGGCGGGCCCTGCCGTTCTACGACAGACGGGACGTGGTAATCCAAGGACTTCTGAAGGAGATTGAGCTCAGGGGCCTCGGACCAGAGGAGGCCAGGGCCCTCCTCTCGACCCAGGAAGGTGGAGAGGATTTGGTTGAGCTAGGCTCTCGCCTTGGCGGCCATCCTCTCTTTCTCAAGCTCCTGGGGTCGACTGCCAAGCCCGCCATCGCCGCTGGTGTCTTGGGGGACGTGCACAACTTCATCGAGGAAACCATCTACAAGGAACTCTCGAAGGCTGAAAGGCGAATGATGAAGGTCGCCTCCCTCTATCGAGTTCCGGTCCCGCGGGAGGCCCTGTTCCCTGGCGCGGACCTCTCTCATGACGTTCTCTTGGCGCTCAGGGACCGGTCCTTGATCATGCCTGTAGGAGTAGGAACCTTCGAGGTTCACGACACGATCCGGGAATTCTTCGCCATCATCATCACCCCTTCAGAGTTCGAGGAACTCGGTTCCTTCGCAGCGGAGCAGCTCCGTCAGCTTGCCACGAAGGCGGAAGCTAGAGGGGACATGGTGTCCTGCGTGCGAAACCTTGCGAACGTCCTCGAACTTTCGACGGAGACGAAGGATGTGGTCGAAGTCTTGGAGGCCTTGGGCGATGCGAGACAGCTCATCGGGGACCTGTCCGGGGCCCTCACTTCCTACAGGGGAGCCATGCAACGTGTATCGGGAGGGGAGGGTCTTGCCCGACTCCGTAGGAAAACGGCATCCGTCCTCGAAATCCAGGGCAAACTCGTGGACGCGTCAGCGGAGATAGAGGCCGGCCACCGAGTCCTAGGGGCCCAGCTGAGTGCCGAACACGGATGGCTGAATCTGGTTCGGTGCCGCGTGGCGAACGAACTCGAGGAATGGGAGGAGGCCCGAGAGCACGGGCAGGCGGCCCTGAATACCTTTCACGACCTGGGAATATCCTCTGGGGAGCCCCGAGCACTTCTAGCTCTGGGAAAAATAGAAATCGATTCACCTGACGGTGACGTTTCCGTTGCCGAAGGTTACTTCAGGAGGGCTCTCGACCTGGCAAGCACCCTTGATGACGTTCAGTTCACTGCAGCGGTTCACACCGAAATGGCCCACCTGTTTGCCTACAGGCTGGGAGACGTGGAGAGGTCGAAGGAGCACTTCGCAGCTGTCGAGACTCTGCCCGGAGCCCTGGAAGACCCGAACAGGCTTTGTCACCTCTTCATGCTCAAAGGCTGGTTCAATCTCCACCTGCTGGCTGACCTGTCTGCCGCCAAAAGGTACTTCGAACAGGCACTGGCCCTGGCTCAGGAAATCCATAACGTCGCAACGGTCGCGTTTGCGAACTATGGCCTGGGTTATGTATCCTACTACGAAGGTGAGTTTGAAGACGCCTATCGAGAATTCCAGCGGCTCGCCCTTGACATCCAGGGCCTGGGGTTCCCCGCCTTTGCTGTTGAGTCCTTGTGCATGGCCGCCATGTGCAGCCTTCTGCTAGGCGACCCGCAAAGGTTTGGCGGAATCGTGGCGGCCCTTAAGAATCCAGAGCTTTCCCGAGGGGTCGAGGCTCGAATTGTGATGGCCAGAGTCCTTGAGGCCCTCGAGCATTTCTTGCATGGCAAGCGGGAGGAGTCGGACGCACTTTTCCATGAGGCCCTGCAGCTTGCGAAGAAGGGCTTCGTGGGTGAAGAGGCGCTTCCCCGCTTCGCTTATGGGGTCATATTACGTGTGATTAGACGGGATGAAGAGGCGACCGAGCATCTTGCCCGGGCAGCCGAACTTCTCCAGACTTATCATCGACAGGCGGAATTGGCTACGCTGGAAGAACGGGAACGCCGTTTGAGGGAAACGCTCCTACGTGCGTCTACCCCTTAGACTCTTCCGCCTGAATCCTAGACCTCTCGAGGAACAGTAGACCAATCCAGTAATCAAGAACCGCAAGTTTCTTGTCTGCCTTCACCTCTTCCAGCTTCTTCTGTAGCTGTTCAAAGGTGACCTGGATTCGTGGCCACGGTCCTCGCCAGCCGG
>CAYFYB010000049.1:4153-5605 GCA_964347345.1 uncultured Methanomassiliicoccales archaeon
GAATTATCTCCTCCGACAATGCCTCCCCCTAGCGCTGCCGAAGGTGTTTCATATATAAATGGCTTGCTGGTAGAAGTCATGGAGCTGCGGGACGCCTCCTCTGGGTCTTTTTGGCCATGAAGGCCTTAGGTAAGAGGGTTCGATCCCACGTGCGCTCCTGACTTCCATTGGAGCCCAGCGTATCCCTACGAGAATCAGACACGGGGAAGAAGGAAGAGGCCTCCAGAAGGTCTCCTACCCCGGTAAACGTACTGAGGAACAATATGGGCTGAGAAAGATGGTGCGGTCCCGGGAGTTCAGGCATTGTCAGAAAGAAGAACTCAAAAAAGAGGGAAGGAGGGGGATGCCCTCACAGGAAGCTGAACCAGAGGGCAACCACCCGGCTCGCCAGGTACGCAACCGTCAGGATTGCCACGCCTATCATGGGTCTTCACCTCCTTCTCTTTGGGTACTTCTATAGCGCCCCTCCTTGGCACTCGTTCTCATGCTCACCTCGTAGGCTCTGTGGATCGCGCCCTCTCTTTCGTGCCGTTGTTGGGTACGAGAGCCCGCACAACCTTCGAAAGGGCGGTGACAACCCTCCTCAGGGTCCTTGTGCGCCTTATTCGAGATCTACGAGCTCTGTCTGCCATCTCCGCCAGGATGTATCCGGGCTCGGTGCCAGGCCCGTACTCCATGCGAAGGTATCTTGCGAGTTCGCCGAGGTGTTGTGGCTTGGTCCGCTCCTCGACGACGGCCTTCCCGTATTCTTGCAGCACTTCTTTTCCTCCTAGGCGATCCTTTCTGAACCGCCTGAAGGAAGCAGTGGATAGGGAGGGTATCCGCGTATCGAAGTAGGTCCATAGTAATTACTGCAGAGGGGGCCGATGGGGACGGCGTTGTGCTGACGGAGAGCAAGACATTCAGGGAGGCCGAGTTCAGAGTCGACTGCCAAGCTGCCAGGGTCACCCGGAACTCCTTGGTCCCTGCCATGGCTCTCCTGGAGGTGTATGTCCACGGACTTGCCTCCCATTCGATGTACTCCGCAGGGGTCGGCCTGGGCAGGTCCTTTCTGATCGAGCGCATCGAGAGACTCCCAGCACTAGCCAGAGAGGAGCGTCCCTGAGGACCACCAACCGGCGGTGGGCCTGCCCCTCGGGGTCCTCGGCTGATGCTGCCTTTGTCCCTCATCCTCGTGCCCGTGGAGTTGCCGAGTCTGAAGAAGTCAATAGTAATCGTGTCCGAGGAATCTTTGGGCCTACCAGGAAGAAGACGTTTACGTCAGGGGACTGCCCCTGACGGCCTTTCTCCGACAGGGGCCCTACTCGTTGTCCTCGTCCTCCCGGGCCTCCCACTCAGACTCTACCTCGGGCTCCTCGTCCCGAGTCTGCCACTCGTACTCCACCTCGGGTTCCTCATCGCGGACGAAGACGCCCTTCCGCCAGGCCACGACAAGGGCCACGGCTGCTACTG
>CAYFYB010000050.1:0-5595 GCA_964347345.1 uncultured Methanomassiliicoccales archaeon
GACCACGTGAGGAAGTACGTGGAAAAGAAGGAACTGTGGAAGGGCGTGGAGGACTCGGGGAACGTTGGCGGACCCGGCTGCTGACTCTGAGGGGGACTCGGCTGGAAGAGAAGGTTGTCTATCCGACGGAGTTAGATACGGGTCCCATGAGACGCATCGGCTTCTGGCGGGCCCTGAAGGACATGCTGTACGGGCTATTCTTCCACGACCACGTCATCGAGGTCTACCGCATGAAGGCCCATGTGGAGACCCTGTACCTCTTCGTGACCTTGGGAGACATCCTGGGCTTCCCCATCCTCTCCCCCTACTACTCCCTCCGAGTTCTGCCCCATGTCCTGCCCCAGCTGGACCGGTGGAAGCGTTTCGTCTTCAGGGAGAAGGACATCACCGACTACGCCTAACCGGGTTTCTTATGGTCTTCCGACAATGACGTCCGGATGAGGCTCAGGGCTGAGCAGGAGAGGGCTCTTGTTGTCGGGATGCTAACTACCCTCGGCGCTGGGAGGGCCGAGGCCAGCAGCGTAGCGGAGGTCACGACGGAGGCAGACCTGAGGGGGTACCCTTCGCAGGGCCTTATGCGGTTCCCAATGCTCGTCCGGAGAACGAGGAGCGGGGCAATAAACACCAACACCGTCCCAGAAGTTGTCCAGGAGACTGACGCTTCCGCCGTCATGGATGGGCTCGGCGGCTACGGCCAGAGTGCCGGCATCCAAGCCATGGACCTGGCAATTAAGAAGGCCAAGGATGTCGGCCTGGGGGCCGTCGCCGTGAGGAACGCCAACCACGTAGGGATGTGCGGTTACTACGCTGAGAGGGCCGCCAGGAAGGGATGCTTAGGGCTTGCGACGAGCACCACCGAGGCCATCGTCCACCCGTTCGGCGGAGTGGAGCCCTTCTTGGGGACGAATCCCATCGCCATCGCCTTCCCGACCCAGGGAGAGCCCTTCGTCCTTGACATGGCGACCTGCACAGTGTCCATGGGTCGAGTCATGGAGGCGGCGGAGGAGGGTCGACGTTTGCCGCCAGGATCCGCCTTGGACGCCAGCGGCAACCCCACCGTTGACCCTAGCGAGGCCTTGCGAGGCGTGTTGAGCCCCATGGCGGGGGCAAAGGGCTACGGCCTCGGCCTCTTCGCCGCTGCCCTAGCGGCCCTCGGTGGGGCGGCCTTGGGCCGTGAGGTCGTCGGTACCATCACCGCGGACCCTCCTGCCAATAAGGGCGACTTCTACCTTGCCATGGACATCGAGGGCTTCTGCCCAATGGAGTCGTTTACGACGCGAATGGGTGATTATCTCTGGCGGGTGAAGGGGTCTGCCGCTGCTCCCGGGTTCACGGAAATCTTGATACCCGGCGAGAGGTCCATGAGGAGCCGGCACAGTAGCCTTGAGATGGGATATGATGTGTACGACGGCCTGTGGGCGGACCTCCTGCGTCTTGGTAGAGAGATAGGCTTCGAAGTACAGTCGGTCCTCAGATAGGGCCTCGAAGGCCTCCGTAGTGTTGTCTGTGCCATGTTTTAGGGTGTGTTCCTGCTACCACATCATGAACTGTGGCAATGTCCAGTCGCCCGGCGACTCTCGTGAGTCTGTCCATGTTGGTTCTGGCAATTCTAGCCTCTGTCCTCGTAGTCATGATTCATGCCACTAGCATCGTGAGCGGTTTCACACCTTACGGTCATCGGCCCGCTGTGTTCCTTGCAAGCTTGGCCTTCGGAATGTTCCTTCTGTCATTCTTCAACCCGTGGAAACATAGACTCTGGCGCGAGCTTGGCATGGCTCAGGCATATCTAGTCGCCTTGTTCACTGAGATGTTTGGCCTCCCGCTGACGATATACTTCCTGACCTCGGCCTTCGGCGCGAGGATTGGACTAGGCGGGGAGGAGGGCCACCTGTGGGCCACCCTGCTGGCCCGGACAGGCGCCTTGCCGTTGAGTTCCGGGGTCGCCCTAGTTATGACTGCTAGCGTCGTCCTTATCACTCTGGGCATCACCCTCATCGTCCTTGGGTGGAGGGATATCTATCGGGCGGAGGGCCTGTGACCACTGGCGTCTACGGGCTGGTGAGGCATCCCCAGTACCTGGGCTTCTACCTGATAATCATCGGCTTCTTGGTCCAGTGGCCTACCATAATCACGGTCCTCATGGCCCCCGTCCTGTTCTACGCCTACTACCGGCTCGCCCTCAGGGAGGAGAAAGGGCTGAGGAGAAGATTCGGGAAGCAGTATGAAGAGTACACGGCCACTGTCCCGCGTTTCATACCGGGGACATCCCGAGGTGCATAGGCCTAGGGTTGCTGCAGGGCGGGCGCACTTTATTGGCCCGTGGCTCAGTCCCTCGCTGACCGCGGAGACGTTAGCGGGCTCTGGCCGGGCCTAAGGAATAAGTAGCCGATGAGGGTTTCACGCGCATGGTGGAGGAGATGGATCTAGCTGACAAGGTGGCCATCGTTACGGGCGGGTCCCGGGGCATCGGCAGGGCTACGGTGTTAGCCCTGGCCGAAGAAGGCTGCAAGGTGTCCTACACATACCTGGAACAGAAGGAGAAGGCTGAGGGGGTCCTAGGGGAACTGGAGGCTCATGGCTGGACTGGTAGGCACCACCAGTGTGACGTCTCCTCTTTCGAGGACGCCGAACGAGCGGTGAACTCCACCGTGGAGGAGTTCGGTAGGCTGGACATCTTGGTGAACAACGCAGGAGTCCTCATACCTGCCAGCATAGAGACACTGACGGATGAGGTCTGGGAGAGAACCTTCGGCGTGAACCTCAGAGGGGCCCTCAACATGTGCCGCCATGCCCTGCCGCACCTTCGGCGAAGTCACGGCAGGATTGTGAACGTCTCCTCCATAGCAGGACTGATGGGTGGGGTCGTCGGCGTGCACTACGCAGCTTCCAAAGCTGGGGTACTAGGCTTCACCCGTGCCCTCGCCCCCGAGGTGGCCCCCGACGGCGTCCTCGTCAACTCCATAGCACCAGATGCGGTGGACACGGATATGCTGCTGCCGGAGCTCAGATCAAAGGTGGAGGGTCTCAACCTACTCAAGAGGGTCCTCAAGCCGGAGGACGTAGCCAAAGGCATCCTCTTCCTGGTGAAGACGGACACCCTCACCGGGCAGACCCTCAACTTCAACGCAGGGCGGTACGTCTTCTAGTGTCCAGAGGAGTCCCATATCAACCAATCCTACGTCAGGTAGAAGTGTCGATTCCACGAGAAGGATGTCAGAATTTGGCTAGAGGGGGAGGTTCGGCTAGAGGCCCTCCCTTTCTTTTGCAGACTTCACTCCGTCGATGATTCCGTCCGCCGTAGCCTCTCCTTCGATGAGGCCGGGAAGGTATCCCTCGGCTCCCTGGAGGCTGTAGTAGGATCCCTTCTGGCCCGCCGTCTCCACCTCGACCCCGGACAAGCCAAAAAGGAGGAGGAAGGGTCCCCTCACCACGTTCACGTTCTGCACCCTCATGTAGGGGATCGTCATTCTCTTCCGGAAGACTATCCCCTTCCATATCCTCACCTCGTCCTCCCCGAGCCGCCACCGATAGAATCTCCAGTAGAGATATGCCCAGGTGTAGCCGAGGAGAAATATCGCAGCGAAGGCCAGAGCCTGAATGGTCAACCCCAGCAGGTGGACTTCTAGGAAGAGACGGAGGCCGACGAGCGCAAAGAAGACGAACCAGATGACCAACGGGAGCAACATCACCTTCAGGGCCCATATGTGGACCATGCGTGGATGAGGGCGACCGACTCCTCCCCCTTGTTCAGCAGATTCCATGGGCGATCATCGAACGCGCCTGTCATTACTCTTTCGGCACGAGTCAGAAGGGTAAGACCCGCTTCGCCTCCGTATGGCCCGCTGTCACTTCCAGGTGACGAGGATGCGTTCTCTTTGGAAGAGCTTCAGGGCTAGATAGCCAATCACCAAATTCACCGCGAAGAGTCCCCCTGCGAAGAGGAGGATTCCGAGGGCGCCCAGGACGAATACTCCGAAAAGCGGCAGCATGAAGAGGAAGAGGGCCGGGAGAATCACCAGGGCCCCGAGCTGCTGGGAGGCCCTCACGTCGCTGACCCTGCTGGAGATGATGACGTTGGCCATTATGCTGAGGGTGCAGAAGAGGGGGGCTATGAGGACGATGGCGATGAGCCACGGGATCGTAGGAAGGGGCGCGAAGCCCAGGACCGGCTCGAGGAGCATGTTGGAGATGATCACGAAGAGGGTCGCCGAAAGCCACGTTGCCCCCATGGTGGGGAGGAAGATGGAGAGGGACTTCCCCAGGAGCAGCTCACCGTCCGTCGTAGGCGTCGCCAGGAGAGGCTCCAGGCTCTTGTTCAACTTCTCGCCCACGAAGCTGTAGCTTGCAAGCAAGGCTGGTATCGCCGCCGGTATGATCACGAAGAACAGCAGGAAAGAGTCCAGGACCAGCAGGATGACGGTGGTGAACTCATCGTCCGAGGTGCCAAGGACGGGGCTGTCGACCAGGCTGGTCCCCTCAATCTCTCCTGCGTCGATGATGTTGGACCCTCGGACCAGGGAGTCCTTTATGGTGACCTTCTCGAGGATGCTGTCTTCGACGGTGACCCCCTCTAGGGAAGAATTCATGACGCGGGAATCCCGGATGACAGACCCGCGCACGATGGAGTTCTCTATGCTGTAGTTCACCAGGACCCGGTCGACGATGGTCTCCCCTCTAATGGTCTCGTTTATGGAAGGCTCTAAGGGAAGGGGCTCCCCGGAGGGAGCCTGTTGCGCGATGGGGAGAATCATGGCCATGGGCATCACGACGGCGATGCTGAGGGGAAGTAAGAGGAGGGTGATGATGACGTACTTGTTGCTCTTGAACTCCGCCATCTCCTTTGCGGCGAGAGTCCAGGCCTTCTCCAGCCTCAAGCCGCTTCCTCCAGCAGCCGGAGGTACACCTCCTCCAGACCCATCTCCTTCTCGACGATGAACTCGATCTCTCCCCCGACTTCGATGATGGTCCTGGCGACGGTGGGATTGAGCTTCTGGGGGTCCGCCATTGAAACGTGGAGCTCCCCATCCTCGACCTTGAGGTCCTCAACGAAGTCCAGAGAATCTACGGCGTGGATGACGTCATCGGTGGCCTCCCTCAACCGGAACACGGAGGCAGGCTTCAAGTAGCGGGCGGAGAGCTCCCTGGGGGTCCCCTGGGCGAGGAGGTGTGTGTTGACAACGCCGATGCGGTTGCAGACCCTCTCCGCCTCGTGCAGGTTGTGGGTGTTGAGGAAGATCGTCTTGCCCATGCCACCGAGCTCAAGGAGGAAGTCCCTGACGGTCTTGGCGGCCGATGGGTCGAGGCCCGCCGTCGGCTCGTCCAGGAATAGGATACGCGGGTCGTGGACCATGGCCCTGACGATGGCGATCTTCTGCTTCATGCCCTTCGAGAAGGTCGCTACTGGCTGGTCCTTCCTCTTCCAGAGGCCGAGCCACTTGAGGAGCTCCTCGATCCTCGCCTTCCTGCGACTCTCTTCCACACCGTAAAGCCGGCCGTAGAAGTCCAGGTTTCTGTAGGCGCTGAGCCTGTCATACAAGCCTGGGGTCTCCGGGAGCAGTCCCGCCATGGCGCGGATGTTCATGGAGTCGGGGTCCC
>CAYFYB010000051.1:0-5587 GCA_964347345.1 uncultured Methanomassiliicoccales archaeon
GTAACGACTTTGTCGGCCCTGGGATGGGTGACCTACACCTTCATCGACACGGTGAGGACATACCTGGGAACCGGTGATGTGGCTGACTTACAGACCAGGCCTCCTCTGGGTGCGTATCCTGCGGTCGCTTTCGGCTTCAACCTGGCCTTCATCTTCGTCGGCGCTGTCCTCTTCGTCGTGGGCTTGTACATGGCCTACCTGGTGTATAGCAGCTACTGGAGGAGCTACAAGGAAACGGTCCCCGCACCGGCCGTAGCGGCTAACGGAGGAAGTGAGGAGAAGGAGGAAGAGTAAGGACCGATGCCGGAGGGCGGCGACGCGCCGCTTGTCCGGCCCCTGCCCTTTATTTCGTTCGTCCAAGCGTAAGCTGTACGCGGTCGCTGGACCTGACATTCCCAGGACCCATCCAGCCCCCTCCCTTGTGGAAACTCTTTTAGTCTGGTATGGTATCTTACGGAGAGGATAGAGATGGGCCTCTTCAAGAAGAAGAGACAAGAGAAGCGGGAGGAGGAGGAGACGGAGGAGGGGAAGAAGACAGACGTGAAGACCATGGTCAAGGGCGTCCTCTACGGCATGGCGGCCCACGGCCACGTTACTGCCGCCCTGAGGACGAGGATGTACATAGAGCACCTCTTCATGTTCGTCACCCTGGGAGATATGCTAGGTATCCCTGTTCTACCGCCCTACTACTCCCTTCGGATATTGCCGTATGCGGTCCCCAACATCAAACAGTGGAAGCAACGGGTGTTCCGAGAGAGGGACGTTACGGACACCGTGTTCACTTCCTGAGGTGAACGAGTGGCGCAGGAGGGCATTGGCCCCTTCTTTCAGAGACAAGGGACGCCAGAGATTGTTGTCTTCGCCGGCAAGGGAGGTTTGGGGAAGACCACGTGCAGCGCCGCCGTTTCCTACTGGTCCTCCCAGAAGGACGCCATGAAAACCCTCTGCTTCAGCACGGACCCCCAGGCCAGTCTCAGCGACATCTTCGAGAAGGACATCTTCGGCAAGGGCCTGATGGAACTCGCTCCTCGACTGGACGTGGTCGAAATCGATGCCGACAGAAGGGTGAAGGACTACCAGCTGTCGATCAAGAAGAAGATCATTGACATGTATGGGCTGGATGAGCTGCCGGCGGAGATAGACGAGTACATCGACTCCACCTCCGCTGAGCCGGCCATGTACGAGTCCGCCACCTACGATGCAATGGCCGACCTCGTAGCCGAGAAGGACCATGACCTCTACATCTTCGACATGCCCCCCTTCGGCCACGGCGTCCGCATGGTGGCCATGGCCGAGATCCTCTCCCGATGGGTGGAGAAGATAACGGAGGCCAGGGAGAAGGCCCAGGAGTATGAGGCCGTGGCAGCCACCCTACGGGGCCAGAAGCTCGAAGCAGGGGATGAGGTGATGCGGGAGCTCACGGAGATCAGGAGTAAAATCACCACCTTCACCGACATGCTCACCGATCGGAAGCGAACGGCTTTCTTCATGGTCCTGGTGCCAGAGAAGATGGCTATCCTGGACACGGAGAGGGCCCTGGCGATGTTCGAGAGGCTCCACATCACCCTCTCCGGCCTCATCCTGAACCAGGTCTATCCCAGGGACCTCCTGGACTCACCGAAGGTGAGCGAGTTCCTGAAGAACAGGGTGAAGGCCCAGGAGCCCTACATCAATGAGGTGAAGGAGAAGTTCGGCGACTTGGTCCTGGCAACCCTGCCGATGTATGTAAGAGAGCCCAAGGGTATGGAGATGATTGCCAAGGTGGCGGAGGATCTGGTCAACGGCACGGTGGTGGTGTAGGGGGATCTAGGATGAGTTCCGTCCTGCAGGATTTCCTGGAATCGAAGCCCAAGCTGAGGTACATCTTCACCGGTGGGAAGGGTGGCGTCGGCAAGACTATCGCCGCCGCGGGCGTCGCCCTACGCTTCGCCGAGCAGGGGGAGAGGGTACTCCTTGCAAGCCTCAACCCCGTTCACTCCCTCTCCAGCCTTTTCAACGTAGACCTCCGGGAAGGGCTGCCGAAGCCCGTCAATGGCTCCAGCCGCCTCCTGGCGCAAGAGGTGGAGATTCGGGATGCCGTGGAGAAGTACAGGGAGCGGATAGGGGAGCGGGTGCACGACTTCCTGAAGTGGGCAGACATCCCTCTGGACGCTCGGCCCTTCATCGACATAGCGGCCACGAACCCCGCCTTCGAGGAGAGCGCCATGTTCGACAAGATGGTGGACCTCATCCTCAAGAAAGGGGAGGAGTATGACAGGATTGTCTTCGACACAGCCGCGGTGGCCAACGCCGTGCGGCTCATAGGCCTGAGCAAGATCTACGGCCTCTGGCTTGGCCGAATGATACATTCCCGAAGGGAAGCCCTAGAAATGCGCCTCAAGCTAGCCTTCCGCCCTGACAAGGTGGAGAAGGAGATCAAGGAGGATCCCATGCTGGCCGACCTCTTGGACATGAACGAGAGGTTCAAGAAGGCCAAGGTCATCCTCACGGACCCGGACAGGACGGCCTTCTTCTTCGTTACCCTCCCTCTGTCCCTGCCCATAGCCGTGGTGAAGCGCTTCATACAGATGGTGAGAGGCTTCGACATACCTGTGGGCGGTGTCGTCGTCAATACCGTCATGTCGGAGCCGCCGCCAAGGGAGGAGGATCCTCAGGGCTATCTCACGAATAAGTTCGAGGAGCAGGTCTCTTATATGAAGGAGATCAAGACCGACCTGGGGGACCTCGTCCGCTGCTTCATACCCCTCTACCCGCAGGAGGTCATCGGCCTGGATAGCATTGAAAAGGTGTCGAAGGACATGTTCTCCTACACGCCCCCTTTCTGGGAGAACCTGTAGGTGGGCGGATGGAAGGCGATGCTCCGGGGAGGCGCTCGTTGAGTCGAACCCTGAAGGAGGTCCTCTACGGCATGTTTGTCTTCGACTTCGAGCAGAATCTGAGGGCTGAGAGCATCAGGAACAGGGACGTCTTCCTGGCCCTCACGGTGGGCGAACTCCTCGGACTCCCATTGCACACCTCCTACTACACCCTCCAGGTGCTACCCTATGTCTTCGAGGAGCTGTCCTCTTGGAAGAGGAGGGCCTGTAGGGAGAGGTGGGTCTTCTAGATGCCCCGGGGCTACGAGCTCAAAGGGGAGGACGACCGGCCGGAGGAGGAGAAGTATACCCACCAGATCATGGCCTCCAACTTCTTGATAGGCATAGCGCACTTCTTGGAGGTCCGGCTGCCCGAGAGATGGCGGCTGGCGACGGGCCGGTCTCTCCCCGAGGTCAACAGGACCCAGACCATGGGGGAGAGCATCTGGGTCGTGGACGGCCACTGCACCTACGTAATGTACGATGAGAGCGCCCTCAAGGCCTACGAGCTGCAGATTCGCGCTTACGAGGGAAAGGGTAGGAACAGGCTGACGCCAGACATGACCTTCATGAAGGACATTACTGTGGGTGGCCATCAAGGCCGTGTCGACCGGGGGCAGGTGTATCAAGGCCTCTTCCGGCGGAAGTCCATGCCAATGGTTTCGGTGGGCTTCAGCTGTCCCTACACCAAAAGGAGCATCAATGTGGACCTAAGGGGGCAGATGGAGGGCGAAGACCTAGATACATTCCTTGAATCACTTCGTGACTTAGTCTGCCACTAGCACGGATGCAATCTCTCTGAGGGTCCTCATTCGATCCTCCTGAAGGTCCGACGGACCCCCGGGATGGAAGTTCGCAGTGATGTGGGGTTCTACCTTGGAGGCCGAGAGGCGCCAAATGGTCGCAAGGACTTTCTCGAAGCTCGAAAGACGATTTCTGGCGGCGGCCAAGTCACGTCTAGGAGCGGCCACCACCACCTTTCCCCCGGGCAGCCTAAGGGTCTGCCAGTCCGTCGCTTCCATGGCCTCCCGCATCCGTCGCCCCACGTACCCCTCGTCCACAAAAGCCTCGAACTCCACCTTCGGGAAGGATTGAAGGTTCGCCCGGAAGGTGAGCATGTCCTTCTTTCCCATGAGGGCCGCGATGAGCCAGTTAAAGGGTAGGTCGCGCGGCAGCAGCCGGGTCATGGCCGCCACTCGGTCGAAGGGCTCCTTGGGCTTGTCCACATCATAGCGGAACGTTCCCCTGCCGAACCAAGTAATCCTGGCCTCTCCCAGGAGGAGGAAGGCAGGCTTGAGGTTGTTGGCCATGGACCCCGCCCGCTTCCTGTTAGCGAAGCTGCCAGCGGCCAAGAAGGCAATAAGGATGGCTGCGAAGGCGATGACCGGTACAAGGGGGTCGATCTCAACCATCCCCTCCTCATCCGTTGGAGGGGTTAAGACATTTAGGATGGGGGCTTCCGGCTTTCCAAGGGGTTGATCCTGGCGGGACACTCGTCCGAAGCGATGATAGCAAAGGTCAGTATCCTCTTCCTCCTCAAGCCCTGACGAAGCGTTTGCCTCGAAATCGCCCCTTCCACCAAGCCTAGAAGGGAGTGAGACCGGCTCGGAAATGGGCAGGGTCCGAGTGCAATCACGAAGCGGCCATCAGACCTCTCTTCAACACGGGAAGATTGCTTCAGACGAGATGGCACGCCAGATTACCCAGTGGCACCGCTGCGAGTTGAGGGCGCAGCAAGTCTTTTAAGTTGCCGAAACCATGTTTCCGTCGCCTATGGCTTCTGGCGGGGGAAACGATTCCAGGGTGAACAAGAGCAAGCCGATGACTGCTTGGGAGAAGGCTAAGGAGGCCCTCTGGGGTCTCTTCTTCTTCGACTACTGGAAGGAGATGGTGAACACACAGAAGAAGTACGAAGACGCCATCAACCTAATCCTCCTGGGGGAGATCCTTGGCCTGCCCTTTATGCAATCTATCTTCACCCTTCGCCTGCTGCCCTACCTCTTCCGAGACATCGCGCCTTGGAAGTTCAGGGCCCTGCGGGAGTTCGACGTTTTCGAGGCCGCTCCTGAGCTTCACTGATGTCTTCGGTCGAACCCCTAGGCGAAGCCCTTCATCCTCAGTGCCTCGACCACCGCCGCTTTCAGGACATCATAGGACACGTCACGGCCGAATCTGTGGAGGTCGTCGACCAGAATGGCCAGATTTTTCCGGAGGCGGTACTTCCAGCCGAGGTACATCCCCCGGAAGCTGTCCAGGGCCACGACCTCGATGGCTATCCCCCGGGGGAAGTCCTCCAGCAACCTCTGGAAGAGGGACTCGGCCACCCTCTGATTCTCCAAGATCTCAGGCGGGTACTCCGACATCTGCTCCTGATGGAACTCCTCCAAGAGCTCTCCCTGCCCCGTGAGAGATAGAGGATCGGGGGCCTTGCGGCAGCATAGGTCCATGAAGGACGGAAAGAGACCCAAGAAACGTATTCTAACGGGGCTGGCCTCCTTCATCGTCGTTCGATGGAGCCACAACCTCATAAAAGTTGCCCAGGACGGAAACCTGAGGACAAGGCCTTTATCTGAGGAACCCTATCGAGGTCGATATGAAGGCGAAGGCCTGCGCCCACTGCGGCGAGCCTCTATCCGCCTCCTTCGTGCGACACGGCCTCAGGAGGTTCTGCTCCGAAGACCACGTGAGGAAGTACGTGGAAAAGAAGGAACTGTGGAAGGGCGTGGAGGACT
>CAYFYB010000052.1:0-2173 GCA_964347345.1 uncultured Methanomassiliicoccales archaeon
CAATGTCGTGCTCCTCCAGCATGACACCGATGGGGCCCATATCCCGGGGGAGCCCTCTCTCCTCCATGTAGGGGAAGAGGACGCCTTCCTCCTTGTGGTGGTGGCACCGGTCGGCGAACCCCTGAGCGAAGTCAACAATCTTCTCCAGAACCTCCTTAGGAACCGCCTGGCCAAGGTCCAGCCTCTCCGCTGCGGTCTCCATCGCGTGGAGGGCCCTCTCGATCACCCTGTGCTCCTCTTTCAGCGCCTCCGTAGGTCTCATCTCAGCCACCACGACTGGTTACAGCGCGGGCTATCATAACTTTGCTCCCGAAGGGGTTCGGTGGTGGGCTGGAATCTGAACCCACGTGGTCTGGCGGCGGTTTCTATCTGGCTCCTGATCAACCGACGCTATCAAACCTCAGACTTGCTGGATTGTGTCCCTCATGGCCATATAGGTTGATCTGTAGATGGACCAGAAGAGAAAGGCGGCAGCAGCCCGGAGAGCTACGAAGGAGACAGAGGGAGCATATGCTGCCCAGTACCATGCCCAGGGATGTTGCGTCAAGAGGTCACCGATGATGTAACGTAGCAGAAAGACTACCGAGGATACCAACGGACCAAGCACATAGAGCGCCATGGCGAGTCTCACGCGGGAAAGTTGCTTGTGGGAGAGATAGGCTACTATGAGATAGTAGAGCAAGAGGGCCAGGAGCAGCTTCTCTAGAATCCCCAACCCTTGTCCTGCCGCGGAGAGTAGGTCGATGTGCTCATCTAAGGGCGGACCCGGTATTGATGCCGAGAAGGGGTAGAGCAAAGCCAAGGACCGCCACTCGCGAGACGATAACTGCCACACTAGAAATGAGCAGGACTACACTTTTTTCGAGGTTTCTCTCCTGGACAGGCCCAAACTCCGTTCGGTGCTGATATTGAGTGGAGTAGGCGAGGATGAATAAGAATACATAAGAAATCGCGAGAACAACAACGACTGGAGGAATCACCTTCGTCATGGCGATGGAGACTCCCAAAGGCAGGACGAAGAAGGCCGCTGTGACGAAGATCCTGACCAAGGCGCCAATCAAGTAAATCAGGAGGGCCCATGTGAAGAGCCTAAAGATGTGCGCAGCTCTAGGTTGCGCAGGCCAGCCTGACCGAGTATCCGGGGACCTGGTCATGAACGGTCTCCCTTTCAGAAGGACCCAAATGGGAAGCAGGCAGCTTGAAATTTGCCACTCTCCGGAGCACGGTGCTAGCCTTGGAGAGGAACCGTTGTTCAGGAGGAGAGGCGCGGACGTCCCAGAGAACTGTACCTCCGCTTTCGAGCCAACGGGACACCAAGCCCTAAATAGGCTCCAGACTTTTCTGACACCCGATGCGTATCCTCTTCATCCACGCCGACCACATGGAGTACGAGGCCAAGGGCAAGACGAAGTACGCTGAGGAGGTGCCCGAGGAGAGGCTCAAGGCCCACTTCGAAGACGTCCTCGTATGCTTCGTCTGCGCGGAGGAGAGGGACGAGGCCGATGTGGAGGGGGTAGCCGCCGGGGCAGCGAACGAGGTTGAGGACGTGGCGGGCCAGGTGAAGGAGAAGAGGGTCCTCCTCTATCCCTATGCCCACCTGAGTCCCTCCCTAGCCAAGCCTTCCAAGGCCCGGGAGATCCTGACAAGCCTTGAGGCGGAGGTCCGCAGTCGGGGCCTCGATGTCCACCGCTCCCCCTTCGGGTGGTACAAGGCCTTCGACATCGCTTGCAAGGGCCATCCCCTTTCGGAGTTGTCGAGGGAGATCGTTGCGGGGACCGAGGGCGAGACCATATCTCAGGCCGTGGCGGCGGAGAAGACCCTCGTCTCCCACTGGTTCATTCTCGAGCCCGGCGGAGAGCTGCATCCAATCACCCTGAGGGACGGTGCCATCGAGGGCTACGACTTCGCGGGGCACCCAGGCCTCCAGAAGTTCGCCCTTTACGAGATGGCCAAGGTCCGGGAGGCGAAGGAGGAGGCCCCCCATATACGCCTCATGCAGGACCTGGAGCTCGTGGGGTACGAGCCAGGATCAGACCCAGGCAACTTCCGCTTCTATCCCAAGGGACGGCTGCTCAAGGCCCTTCTGGAGGAGTACGTGAGTCGGAGAACGGTGGAGTACGGGGCTATGGAGATGGAGACGCCCATCATGTATGACTTCGAGCACCCGACTCTG
>CAYFYB010000052.1:2183-5248 GCA_964347345.1 uncultured Methanomassiliicoccales archaeon
GCGCTTTCCGGCCCGCCAGTACACGGTGGAGACGCCCAACAAGCGGGCCTTCCTCCGATTCGCAGCTTGTTTCGGTCAGTTCCTTGCGGCCCACGACATGACCATCTCTTACAAGGACCTGCCCGTTCGCATCTACGAGATGACCCGCTACTCCTTCAGGGCAGAACAGCGGGGGGAGCTCTCCGGCCTGCGGAGGCTGCGAGCCTTCACGATGCCCGACTGCCATGCCATGGTGGCGGACATGGGGATGGCCAAGGAGGAGATGCTACGGAGGTGGGACCTCTCCCACGATCTTCTCACCGGCCTGGGCTTCGAGCTCCCCGGGGATTTGGAGGCTGGACTCCGTGTCACGAGGGATATCTGGGAGGGCCACCAGGAGTTCGTGAAGGAGCTAGCGAAGAGCTGGGGGAAACCCGCTTTACTGGAGATATGGGACGAGCAGTTCTTCTACTTCGTCCTGAAGTACGAGTGGAACTTCGTGGACGCTTTGGGGAAGGCAGCCGCGCTGAACACAGACCAGATCGACGTCGAGAATGCGGCACGATACGACATCGCCTACGTGGACGCGAAGGGCGAGAGGGTTCACCCCCTCATCCTGCACCTCTCCCCAAGCGGGGCCATCGAGCGGGTCATTTACGCCCTTCTTGAGCGGGCCCATCTGCGGAAGGAGGCGGGAGAGCCGCCTATGTTCCCGGTGTGGCTATCTCCCACCCAGGTGCGGGTAATCCCCGTGACGGCGGATCAACTCCCAAGGGCAAGGGAGGTGGTGGAGGAGCTCGGTGAGTATCGAGTGGATCTCGACGATACCTCCGACACCCTGAACAAGAAGATTCGGCGGGCGGAGAAGGAGTGGATACCTTATATCGCCGTGGTGGGGAAGAGGGAGGTGGAGGCGGGGACGGTGAATGTGCGGTTCCGTTCCCCTCAGGGCCAGGAGGAAATCTCTGTAAAGGACCTCGGGGTCCGCCTGGCGAAGGATATGAGGGGAAAGCCTTTCAAGCCCCTGCCCCTCCCGCGGGAGCTCAGCCGGAGGCCGGTCTTCCGCTGAGACGCGGGGAATCAGAAATAAAAGGCGGGTGGCCCATAGGGCCACCCTTTGGGGGGAGGAGTCATTGTGAGGAGGCTTCATACCTTCTCTCTGGCCTCCGATTTGCCGAGTTGCGTGCGCACGTATTCACGGACGGCATTTCTGATGGCGTCTTCCAAGGAGATGGAGTCCCCCCGGCGAACCAGTTGTTCTAGTTCCACCGCTTTTCCCTTTGGAAGGTCGATGGTTATCCGCTCTAGGTGCTCGGGGGGAAACTTCACAGCCAGAAGACGGTCAATGGCAGCTCTGACGGCATCGGAGATTGTGTCGTACTCGCCCTTGTCCACCAGTGTCTGTAGTCGCTCTAGGTTTCGAATGGGCAACCTCACTGTGAGCCTCTCTGTCTCCGATGCCATGTTGTTGTCACTTGTGTCCGACGTTAGTGCGGTGTGTGTCTGACAAACGTCAGATAGTCCCTCACGTACTTAAAGCTATCTGTGCACGGGTTCCGTGGTCAAAGGAGATGTGTCGCGATCTTCGAAGAGTCAGGCATCAGCCCACCGCAATCATAATATTGCCTGTGATTCATCGACCCCAATAGCCCAAAGGAGCTCAATCCAATGGAAGTCGAACATGCTGCCCCTGCACCTCCCAAGCGAAGGCCCATTGGCGTCACGATACTAGCCATTCTGGCGATACTCGGAGCCATCCTCTTCCTCATTGCCGGCCCCACCCTTTTGCTGGGCGCTGGCCTGATATCGGAGGTGGATCCGACCCTGGAACCTTTCGTTCCCTTCTTTCAAGCCATTGGCGCAGTGATGACAGTGATGGGCGTACTCCTCTTGGTCGGAGGCATAGGCCTCTTCAAGCTAGCCCCATGGGGTTGGTGGCTAGCTGTCATAGCGATCGTGATATCCCTGGCGACGAGCATAGCCCAGGTTGCGGTCAACCCTGCTGGGATAGTTGGGTCTGCACCGAGCCTGGCCCTGGCCGTGATCATCCTGATATACCTCTTCGTGGTCCGAGGGCACTTCGGAATTGGTGTGACCGCAGTTCCACCTGCTTGAGGGCCCCTGCGGAAGTGCAGGCGAAGACTCCTCACAGCTTAGTGACCACTTCCTTCAGGATGCTGGAGGCTCCTGAAGATATGGCCCTTCCGTGACCGACGATTAAGGCCTCGAATTCGTAGGCGGATACCTTCCTGATGGAATGCCTGTGCTGCCTCGGGTCGATGTTGTAGACATCGCTCATGGGGCCTATGGCCCCACCCTCGGTCTGGACGGTGTCTCCCGCCAGAAGGAGACTCCTTGACTCGTCCAGCAGGGCAATGTTGCCAGGGGTGTGCCCCGGGGTATGTATGACCAGCAGTTCCTGGTACCTATCCCCGTCCTCCAACAAGACGTCCACCGGGCATGGCCTATGCCTCAGAGGCCCCGGGGGGCCCGGATATGCGGCCTTCCTAGAGATGTAGTCCGCCTCTATGCGATGGGCGGCCACCTCTGCCCCGGACCTGTCCTTCAAAGTCGCTAGCCCGCCCACATGATCGGGATGAGTGTGGGTGATGACAATGCTCGATATGTCCGTCGGCTTGTACCGTATCTTCTTCAGATAGGAGAGCACCTCCGAGGCCGAACCATCGGCGCTAGTATCCACCAGAATCAACCGGTCATCCGTTAGGAGAGCACAGTTGGCCAGCGTCTCTATGACGTGAACCCCCCTCATGAACTCCATGGTAATCACTGACATGAGGCTGGCCACCCTCTTAGTGATTTCGATTGTCTGTCAATCCAGAAGGCCCTCATACAGCTGACGAGTCCTCGCCGCCACCCGCTCCCATCTGAACTCCTTCTCAACCCTCTCCCTACCCCTCCTTCCCATTTCATTGCGGGATTGCGAGTCCTTGATGAGGGCGTCGATGGCCTTCGCTAGGGATCCTGGGTCCTCGGGGGGAACCAAAATGCCCGTGACGCTATCTTCGACGACCTCTACGATGCCCCCGATGTTGGTGGCCACCACGGGCCTCTCACACGCCATGGCC
>CAYFYB010000053.1:0-5017 GCA_964347345.1 uncultured Methanomassiliicoccales archaeon
TTCCCGAGTCAGCCGAAACACCCTGAGGGGGAGGGCCTTCACCAGCCTCTCTCCCGAGCTTCCCCAGGGGTGCCCTGGATATTTCTCACCCATAGCCTCGAGGACCGCATCATGCTCCCCCCGACCTCTGACAAATTGGGCTAGGCCGTGAAGCATGAGGCTCTCGGACAGGGGGTCCTCCTGGATGTCGGCCAGGATGGCCATCCTCCTGTTGCCCCGTAGGTTTGCGACCTCCGGGGTGCCCTCAAGCACGGGAAAGTAGACAGCATTCCCGTCAAAGTGGAAGGGGACGGTGACGAGGAAGGGATCCCCCTTGCTGGATATCGTGGCTACCCTGATGACCTTCTGCTTCTTGAGGAGTTCTACTCCTTCCTCGTCCAATTTGGCCTCCATAAAGCATCACCGCTGGACCGGATGCTACCATCGAAGGCTAAGGAGTAGATATATTTACGGGTCTTTCCAACGAGTAGATTGGGCGGTCCTCGTTAAATTCAGGTTGCCCGCCTTCAGGCTCAGACTCAGGAGCCCCGACCCTCAAGATATACTCGAAGGCCCTCTTCCCTATGTTGGCTGCGCCGTTGACGTCGGCGTGGCCTGTCCATCCGCAGGCCGAGCAGATGAAGAGGCCCTGGCTCGGCCTCTTGCCTTCGTTGTTGCAGACGTGGCACTCCTTGGAGGAGTACTCCTCCCCGACTAGGATGACCGGAATGCCCTCCCAGGCGGCCTTGTACTGGATGCACGCCGTTAGTCGATGGTAGGGCATGGTGTGGACGATGCGGGCGAAGCGCTTGCCTCTGGCTCGTTTTCCAGGAGGACAACGCTGCCTGATTCCCTTGAGATCGCCGATGGCTATGACAGCGTCCTCGCGGATGGCCTGATGGACGATCTCCCTGGACGCCTTGTGGAGGAGGTCGCCGATCCGCTTCCGTTCGGTGTCCTTGATTCTCACCAGTGTCCTGTGGTGTCCTCTCTTCTGCAGTATTCGACGCAGCCAAGCATAGTGTCTCCTCAAGCCCCTGACAATCCGGGCGTGGAACCTCGGTTCACGGATGAGGCCATCCACCAGCACCACCGACGTGGCGATGTTCCTCTCGCCGATGTCCACGGCCAGTATCCTGTTGCAGGTCTCGAGGGCCTGAGATACAGGCTTTTGAATCGTGATGTGGATGTAGGAGTCCTTGCCCTTTCGGATGAGTTCCGAGTTGCAGACCTTGACCTCCGGGTCTGCCAGGAGGGCTTCGTGCTCAGGGGCCATCCGAAGCGGGAAGTTTCTCCACTCGCCCTTCGTGATGGCGAAGCGGACCCACCAGTGGGCCACGATGGAGTTCGGGTTCTCCCTCAGGTTGAAGGCCCACTGGTTCAGGACTTTCTTGGTGGGGTAGCGGAGGGCCATGTTGTCGTGCATCCTGTAGCCCGTGCCGCCCCAGTTCTCGTACAGCCAGCGGAGCCTATCGGCCTTGACCTTGGTGAGCCTCCAGACCCTGGCCCTGATGGTTTTGGTGACCGTCGTCTCCACCCGGCTGGGAGGGTTGGTGGCTACTTAAGGCTGGATGGGGGAGGGGAGTGAAACTGTTCCGTTAGAACCACCCATTTACGCCACGGCGTCGTTGAAGAGGGCTGGCTGCGTCGAGGCAGGATCACATGACCGGCATTCATCCACCACCGTGCTAACTCTTACCACTACATATTTATTCAAGGCCAGCCTGGAACCGAAGCATGTCTTACGGAGGGGAGGGGCTCAAGTCAGCTCCCTACGAGATCCCTGATGCCAGGCTGGCGGACAGAGTACAACACTTCCCTGAGTCTATCATTCGGGAGATGACCCGCCTGAGCGAGGCCCACGGGGCCATCAATCTGTCCCAAGGGTTTCCGGACTTCGATCCGCCTCAGGAAATAATCCAGGCGGCAAAAACGGCCTTGGAGGAGGGCTACAACCAATACTCCACCACGTGGGGTGCCAGGCCTTTCCGTGAGGCCATCGCCCAGAGCTTCCAGCGCTTCCAGGGGATGGAGGTGGACCCAGACGAGAACGTGGTGGTGACGTGCGGTGCTACGGAGGCCATGATGGCCTCGATGCTCTCTCTAGTGAACCCCGGGGAAGAGGTGATCATATTCGAGCCGTTTTACGAGAACTATGGACCCGACTCCATCGTGTCGGGGGCCAAGCCGAGGTTCGTGTCCTTGGAGTGGCCGGAGTTCAGAGTTGAGGAGGAGAGATTGAAGGAGGCCTTTGGAACTGGGACGAAGGCGCTGATCCTGAACACACCTAACAACCCTACAGGCAAGGTCTTCGAGTCTGGCGAAATGAGGCTCATCGCGGACCTTTGTGAGGACCACAATGTCGTCTGCGTGACAGACGAGATATACGAGCACATCCTCTACGACGGCAGGCGTCACATCAGCATCGCCACTCTGGGAGACATGTGGGACAGGACAGTGACCATAAACAGTCTGTCCAAGACCTTCAGCGTGACGGGGTGGAGGCTGGGATATGCCCTAGCTCCAGACACCCTCACCGCCGCCATAAAGAGGACCCACGACTTTCTGACCGTTGGGGCACCCCATCCTCTGCAGGTCGCGGGTGTCCGTGCCCTCATGATGCCGGACTCCTACTTCGAGGGCCTGCGAGAGGACTATTCCAGGAGGAGAGAGGTTCTCTTCAAAGCCCTCCAGTCCATTGGCTTCCGCTGTATCAGACCAGGAGGGGCGTACTACATCATGGCGGACATCGGGCCCCTGGGTTACCAGGACGACTGGGCGTTCACCGGCTATCTGGTGAAGGATGTTGGCGTGGCCGTGGTCCCTGGCAGCAGCTTCTACTCCGACCCAGCGGCTGGAAGCCATCTCGTCCGCTTCGCCTTCCCCAAGAAGCTCCAAACCCTGAAGGAGGCCGCCCGAAAGCTACAGAAGCTGGTGACATAGGAATGAGGCTGGAGGCCGACCTGGTCCTCACAAACGCGAGAGTCCTCACCTGGTCCGAGGAGGTGCCGGAGGCCGAGGCCGTCGCCATGGGCAAGGGCAGGGTGCTCGCGGTGGGCGGTAAGGCCGAGGTCATGGGCTTTGCCGGGCCCGAAACGAGGGTGGTCGACCTCGGTGGTCGACGGGTCCTGCCGGGCTTCACCGACTGCCACTCCCACCTCGCCAGCGTGGGCTCCCAGCTGTCCTCCATAGACCTGTGGGATGCATCCTCCTTAGAGGACCTACAGAAGCGGGTCCTGGAACGGGCACGCTCCGCCAAGGAAGGCGAATGGATATTGGGAAGAAACTGGGACGAGAGCAGGTGGCCCCTCCGGAAGTACCCCATGAAGGAGGATCTGGACCGGATGGCCCCAGATCGCCCCGTGGCCCTGACGAGGGTTGACGGCCACATGGCGGTGGTGAACTCCTGCGCCCTCCGCCTACTGCCTTTGAAGGAGCTTGTGGGCGTCGACAGGGACCTTGAGGGCAATCCCACGGGCATTTTGAAAGAGGAGGCGGCCGAGGCCGTATGGGATATCACGAAGCCCAGGCCGGGACACATAGAAGAGGGTATTCTCCGAATGTCGGAGAAGGCCCACAGTCTGGGCATCACGGCGGTGCATGACACCGTGGACCGCCGGGAGGTTGCCGCCTACACCAGTCTGCACCGCAGAGGGGATCTGAGACTGCGGGTGAACCTTATGCCCAGGTCGGATGAGCTCTCAGCCCTGGTCGAGGGTGGTGTCTCCTCTGGCCTAGGCGGCCCCATCCTAAGAATGGGCCCTCTGAAGGCCTTTCTCGATGGCTCCCTGGGAGCGAGGACGGCTGCCCTATCTGAAGACTTTGAAGATGAGAAGGGCAATGCTGGGATGCTGATGCGACCGGAGAAGGATGCCCTTGCAGTGATTCGGAAGGCCACAGAAGCAGGATTCCAGCTAGCATTGCATGCCCTGGGAGATAGGGCCATTGACGTAGCCCTCCGCTGTCTCTCCCGGGTGGAGCCAGTCGGGAGGAGGCACAGGATCGAGCATTTTGAACTAGCAGGGGATGAGCACCTAAGGGCGGCCCGAAGGCTGGAGGTCGTGGCATCCATGCAGCCCAACTTCATAGGCCGATGGGGTCTTCCAGGGGGTCTCTATGAGGAGAGGCTCGGCAGGGAACGGGCGAGGCGTAACAACCCCCTTAGAAGGGTCATGGAGGAGGGGCTCCCCATGGTCTTCGGATCGGACCACATGCCCTTCTCCCCTATGTACGGGATCCATTGGGCGGTGAACGCTCCTTTCGAGGACCAGAGGTTGACGGTGGAGGACGCCCTTCGTTGCTACACCCAGACCCCTGCCTTCGCCACCTTCGAGGAGGACGTGAGGGGGACGACAGAACCTGGCAAATTGGCCGACTTGGTGGTGTTGGAGAAGGACCCGCTCGAGATCCCCGCGAGGATCGAGGACATTCCGGTGTACATGACTGTTCTCGGGGGAAAGATCGTTTACAGGCGTCCCTAGTCCTTGGCGATGGTCTCCCTCATGTAGTTGTAGACGGACTTCCATAGGAAGCCATCCTCTCTCCACTTGTTCTCGAAGTTGTTGATATTGAAGTAGTCTCTGAGGGCTTCGACCGCATCGCTGCCCCAAGACTCGTCCATGGGGCCGGCATAGAACCCGCTGCTGGCCAACATCTCCTTCACCTGTCGGCTGACTTCCCCCGTCAACTCCACCACATCCTCCGGGCTCTCCCTCTCCAACAGCGTGAGGTCATATACCTTGAAGATCCGCTTGAGTTCCTCTATGGGTCTGGGGTGTTCATCCACCCTTATGTCTATATACCTGTCCGTGTAGCCTCCATAACCCCCTTCGCTGCGCGCTACCAGCAGAGCGGCGGATTGCTGTCCGCGACGGTCTCCGCCGGCCTTCTGTCCGGCCTCCAAGGCCGCCAATAACCTCTCCGGGAGGTCCCCCTCCGTCGCCTCGTACGCGGTCGCCATTGAGCGGACAACATCCTCTGATTCTAGGATGTTTCCCAGGCTGCAGTGGCTTTTCCCGATGACATGGCCCGCCCACTC
>CAYFYB010000054.1:0-4771 GCA_964347345.1 uncultured Methanomassiliicoccales archaeon
AGAAAGTTCCGTTGGAGAGCAGCAAGGCCCTGGAAGTCCAGGGATTTGTTGAGCGGGAAGACGTGGACCCTCTCCTGCACGACTCCAGTTACTACCTTGCCCCGGCCGAAACCGCCGTGAAGGCTTTCGAGCTTTTCCGCCAGGCGCTAGACCTCACCAACAAGGTCGCCCTGGCCCAGGCCGCGATTTGGAAGAAGGAACAGGTCGTCACGATCCGCCCCCGGGGGCGCGTCTTGGTCCTCTCGAGCCTATACTATGAAGACGAGGTTAGAGAACCGCCCGAGGTTCCTGTGGAGAAGCCAGCGTCCCTCTCTGAACAGGAGGTGAACCTAGCCCTGGACCTGATCAAGGCTCAGACCATTTCCTTTGACACGGGGAAGTTCAAGGACAGGTATCGGGAGGCCCTCCTGGAGTTGATCAAGGCGAAGGTGGAGGGGCGTGAGGTGGAGGCTCCTGTCGTTGCTGAGCGGGAGTCTCCTGAGGACCTCATGGCAGCCCTGAAGGCCAGCCTAGAATCCATCAAGAAGCCGTCTTGAAATGTCCTTTCCCAGAGGTCCCATAAGGCCCATGTTGGCCACGTCCAGAGACGAACCCTTCGATTCGGAGGACTACGCCTTCGAGGTCAAGTGGGACGGGACCCGGGTGATTGCCTTCTGCAAAGGTGAGCACAGGTTCCAGAACCGGCGTCTCAATCAGATCGCCTACAGATATCCCGAGATCCAACCTGTCGTCAAGGGGAGGGCGGTCCTCGACGGCGAGTTAGTCGTCATGCGCGGTGGCAAGCCCGACTTCGCGAGGCTCCAGCAACGGGAGCACGCTAGTGATGCCTTCAAAGCCTCCCTCCTGGCTGAGGAGTTCCCCGCCACATATGTAGTGTTCGACATCCTCCATTGGGAGGACAAGAGCCTTCTCTCACTGCCCTTTGAGGAGAGGCGGCGGGTCCTGCAGGAAGTGGTGGAACCCCAGGAGAACGTCTACCTGAGCGAACCTGTCGTCGGCCAGGGAGTGGCTTTCTTTGAGGCCGCGAAGGATAAGGGGCTCGAGGGCATCATCGCCAAGAGGCTGGACAGCCCGTACCGCCCGGGGAAGAGGGTGGACTTCTGGTGGAAAATCAAGACCTACAAGAGCCTGGACTGCCTCATCTGCGGTCTCACGCTGGGAAGGGGGTGGAGGAGCGATTACTTCGGCTCACTGATTCTTGGAGTCCATCACGAAGGCGAACTTCTCTTCATCGGTAGCGTTGGGACAGGCTTCGACGAGGCCACCATGGCCGAGATTCAGCGTCTGACAGACCCCTTGGTCGACCGTTGTCCCTTCCCCCAGGAGCCTCGGGTTGGGCCAGGGGTGAAGGTCTGGCTGAGGCCCGCTCTCGTCTGCGAGGTGAAGTACCTGCAGCTCACGGAGGATCTCAAGCTGCGAGCTTCTGTCTTTCTGCGGCTACGTCCTGAGGTGGAGCCTGAGGAGTGCAACCTGCCCATCTCCCCCTGAGGAAAGTAGTTATAAGCGCGGAATGATGCGCGGGGCGAGGGAGGATTATGAAAGTCGATGACATCAGAAGAATCTGCGTGCTCGGGTCCGGAACCATGGGTGCCGGCATAGCCCAGACGTGCAGCCAGGCTGGCTATCAGGTCACAATGATGGACCTGACCAATGAGCTCGTGGAGGGGGGATTCAAGAGGATCCGCACTCCCTTGGAGAAGAGGGTGCAGAGGGGTAAGATGACCCAGGATGAGGTGGAGAAGATCGTAGGGGGCATTGCCGGTACCACGAGCCTCGAGGAGGCCGCCAAGGAGGCCGACTACGTCATCGAGGCCGTCTTCGAGGACATGGGGGTGAAAAAGGAGGTCTATGGGGAGGTTGACAGGATATGCAGGCCAGAGGTCGTGTTCGCCTCCAACACCTCGTCCCTCAGCATAACCGAGATGGCCGCCGTCACCTCGAGGCCCGACCGTTTTCTGGGGATGCACTTCTTCAACCCCGCCCCTGTCATGAAGCTGGTTGAGCTTATCAAGGGGTCCGAGACCTCCTCTGAGACGGTGGCCCTGGCGCGAGACCTGAGCATCAAGCTCGGCAAGGACCCTGTGGAGGTGAAGGAGTCGGCTGGGTTTGTGGTGAACCGCATCCTGGTGCCCATGATGAACGAGGCTTTCAACCTCCTGATGGAGGGGGTCGCCACGGCAGAGGACATAGACAAGGCCATGAAGCTCGGGACCAACATGCCCATGGGCCCCTTCGAGCTGGCGGATTTCACGGGATTGGACGTGGGATTGGCGGTGATGGAGGTCCTCCACAGGGAGACGGGAGACCCCAGGTTCCGACCCTCTCCACTGCTTCGCCAATACGTCCGCGGAGGCCGTCTTGGGAGGAAGGCAGGCAGGGGTGTCTACGACTACAGGGGTAAGTAGGATGCCCCGGCACGTGAAGCTGGAGGAGGAGAAGGGCCTAGGCATCCTGTACATCGACCGTCAGGAGGCCCTCAACGCCCTGAACATTGAGGTTCTACGGGAGCTGAGGGAGGTCCTCAGGCAGGTGGAGGCTAGGGACGACATCAGAGTCCTCATACTGACAGGCGCCGGGGAGAGGGCCTTCGTCGCAGGGGCCGACATCAAGGAGATGCTGCCGTTGACCCCCCTCGAGACGAGGGAGTTCGCCTCCCTAGGTCATGAGGTGACTAGGCTCCTGGAGAGGATGGAGAAGCCTGTCATCGCCGCCATAAACGGGTACGCCCTGGGAGGCGGCTGCGAACTCGCCCTAGCTTGTGACGTGAGGATTGCCTCCGAGAAAGCGAGGATAGGCCTGCCTGAGGTGGGCCTAGGCATCTTTCCTGGCTTCGGTGGCACTCAGCGCTTGACTCGTCTCCTTGGTCGGGGCAGGGCCTCGGAGCTAATATTCACGGGGGACCCCGTGGAGGCTAAGGAAGCGGAGCGGATAGGCTTGGTGAACCGGGTGGTGCCCCCTGAAAGGCTTCTGGAGAAGGCCAAGGCCATGGGTAGGAAGCTCATCCAGCGTGGACCCCTGGCCCTACGGTTGGCCAAGAACGCTATCCACCAGTCTCAGGAGACGGGTCTGTCCTCCGGTCTGGCATATGAAGTGGAGGCGTTTAGCCTCGTTCACTCCACCGAAGACAAGGTGGAGGGTCTCAAGGCCTTTACTGAGAAGAGAGAGCCAACATTTCGGGGAGAGTAGCCTCAGGAGGTGCTCTCGAACTCTTCCTGCAGGTCGATGATGACCTGCTCTAGCACTTCCTCGAAGGTGGAGCTCCGGTACTCCCTTAAGCCACCGAGTTCGCTCTGAACCCTCGCAACGTATGCGTTGGAGCTCTTGAGGAACTCCACGTTGCAGAGGGACTCTTCCACGGTCATAGGCTGCACCTTCGGTAGGTCATCTTTGACCCCTACTTAAGCGTTGTGGGGACAGTGTCAAAAGGAAGAAAGGCCAGCGTATTTGTCAACTGGCTCCTCGGCCCCGCTGTAGAGGAGAGGGTCGAACACCATTCCCCCGGTAAGGTTTATCTACGGGCTAGGGCGTCAACATAAGCCTCTCGAGAAGGTCGGAGACTGGAGCATGGGAAACATCAGACCCACCTACATCAAAAGAGTCGCCCTAGAGCTGGCGAAGCTCTACCCAGATCAGTTCACAGAGGACTTCGAGCACAACAAGAAGGTCGTGCAGGAGCTGACGGACGTGAACTCTCCGACCATGAGGAACAGGATTGCAGGCTACGTCACCAGGTTGAAGAAAATGCAGGAAACTTGACGGCCCCGTTCGTTGATCTCGGGACCTTTCTGAGGCTTGGGCGTGGAAGAAGCGATAGCAACCAGGAACCTGACGAGAGTCTTCGGCGGCAAGAAGCGTCGCCTCCAGCGAAAGCGAGAATCGGAGGAGAAGAGGGTCGTGGCCCTGGATGAGGTCAGCCTATCCATCCCCCAGGGGGAGCTTTTCGGGCTCCTCGGCCCGAACGGTGCAGGCAAGACCACGCTCATCAAGATCTTGGCGACGCTGCTCCTTCCGACCTCCGGAGAGGCCTACGTAGCTGGCTACGATGTCGCGAAGGACCCCTTCCCCATCAGGAAGCGGATTAACATGGTCTCCGGAGGGGAGACCACCGGGTATGGGCTGCTCACCGCGAAGGAGAACATCTGGATGTTTTCGCAGTTCTACGGGATGCCCTCCGCCAGGGTGAAGGAGGGCATAAACCGGCTTGCAAAGGAGTTCGACCTCTGGGAGAGGCGGAACGCCAAGGTCCGAACCCTTTCCACAGGCGAGAGACAGAAGATGAATATGATCAGGGGCTTCATAACAGACCCCGAAATCATCTTCTTGGACGAGCCCACCCTTGGCCTCGATGTAGCCGTCGCCAGAACCATGAGGAACTTCATCAAGAGGTGGGTCCAGGAGCGACGAGAGAGGACCGTCCTGCTCACGACTCACTACATGATGGAGGCCGACGAGCTATGCGATCGCATCGCCATCATCGATCAGGGCCGGATTCTGGCCTGCGACACGCCCCGGAACCTCAAGAGGCTGATGAGGAGGGACGTCACACTGAAGGTCGAGATGGACAATCTGAAGGACACCGAGGTCTTCCGCTCCATCCCAGGGGTGAAGAACTTCGCTGTCTCTGGGGATGCGAAGAGGAACCTCACGACTACGACGTTCATTCTGGAGGGCGACGGCCCCATAGCGGATATCATGTCTGAGACCTTGAGGCAGGGGAGCAAGGTGCACTCCCTCACGAAGGCGGAGCCCACCTTGGAGGACGTGTTCATCA
>CAYFYB010000055.1:0-4606 GCA_964347345.1 uncultured Methanomassiliicoccales archaeon
TCGGCGGCCTACAGGGAGAGTTTCGTGAAGGGATGCCTCGACGCCATGAACGGTAGGCCCTCTGAGGATCTGGAGGAAGCACAAGCACTGAACGAGGTCGCCCGACACAGGTGCATTGGACTCACCATCGAGACGAAGCCCGACTGGTTCCTGGGATCCGAGGTGGAGCACAGTCTCCGCCTCGGTGTTACACGTGTCGAACTGGGCGTGCAGAGCCTCTACGACGATGTCCTCCAACGGGTCAACAGGGGTCACGGAGTCCGCGAGGTGGTAGAGGCAACGCGCCGGGCGAAGGAGGCGGGCTTGAAGGTGGGCTACCACATGATGCCAGGGCTGCCTGGCTCCAGCTTCGAGCGAGACCTCAGCTCACTAAGGGACCTCTTCGAGAACCCGAGCTACAGGCCTGACATGCTCAAGATATACCCTGCCCTGGTCATCGAGGGAACGGGACTCCATAAGCTCTGGAGGAACGGGCAGTACGAGGCCATGGACACCGAGGAGGCCGCAAACCTTCTGGCGGAGGCCAAGCGCCACGTGCCGCCCTACGTCAGGATCCTTAGGATACAGCGGGAGATTCCGGCAAAGGAAATCGCGGCCGGCGTCACGAAGGGGGACCTTCGGGGGCGCATTCAGGAAATCATGAGGGCGAGAGGACAGCGTTGTCGGTGCATTCGCTGCAGGGAAGCTGGTCTGAGGCACGTCACTGTAGAGCCAGAGGATGTGACCATGGGCGTCCTTGAGTACGAAGCCTCCGGCGGGAGGGAGCTGTTTCTCAGCTTCGAGGACTTCGGGCGGGAGGTCTTGATAGGGTACGCTAGGCTCAGGCTAGGCTCCACAGCGTATCTCCGAGAGCTGAAGGTCTTCGGTCACATGGTCCCCTTCAACCACAGGCCTGGGAAGCGGTGGCAGCACAGGGGTTACGGCAAGGCCCTGATGAGCGAGAGTGAATCCATCACCGCACAAGCCGGATATCCAGAGCTGGCAGTAACGAGCGGTGTCGGGGCACGAGGATACTATCGCAAGCTCGGCTACCAATTCCGGGGCCCCTACATGGTGAAGCGGCTTACATAGCCCCTCTCAGCTGCTTCAGGAATTCACCAACGTGCACTCCCCTATCCTTCGCCAGCCTTCTTATCCTGGGCATCACCCCGGACCCGTACTGAGCCGCTTTCTTCTGTCGTTTGACAATACCATCAGGCAGCTTCAGGTGCGCTGCAACATCCCTGAGAAGTCCTTTCCGTCCAGGACCCTTCCTGTGGTCTGGCTCTATGGGAAGGACTGCCTCTAGCACCTCTGCATGGCAGTAGGGAAGCATCAGCTCCCGACCGCAAAGGCGGGCCATTTTGTGCTCTCGAGGAAGCGTCTCCCTGAGGAGTCGGTCCAGGTCTTCCTCCATAGCATGACTCAAGGCCTCCCCGACCATGCCCTCATATCTAGCATATCCACCGAAAAGCTCGTCGGCGCCTTGGCCAGCCAGGACGACTCTCTCCTGGACCTTCTGCAGGAGGATCCAGAGCGGAAGTTCGAAAGATAGCCTCACCGGGTCCAGATTTGAGAAACGCTTCAGCAGATTCCTGGTCTCCATCAGCAACAAGTCGTCGTCGAGGTGAATGGGAATCCAGGGGAGTTCCAAGATCTGGGAAGCCTCCTGGGCGTTACGCATATCTACATAGTCCGGGTAGCCCACGGTATAGAGAGTGACACGAGCGACCTCGCTCGCCAGGGAGGCGAGTACGGAACTGTCCAAGCCCCCAGAGAAGGCGACACCCACGCGCCCCTCATCTGGAACCGAGTCGCGAATGGCTGCTCGCAGGGCTACGAGCGCTGCCTCTGCTCTCAACCACCCACCTTGAGGGAATCGAAGGTTACGGTTCCCTCCAGTAGGCCAGCTAGAGTGGACCGGAGCTGCAGAACCGGAACCCGGACCTGGTCCGTCGTGTCCCGGTCCCTCACAGTCACGTCACGCTTCTCCAAGCTATCGTAGTCTACCGTCAGGCAATAGGGGGTTCCGATCTCGTCCATCCTGGCGTACCGTCGGCCAATGCTCCCCGAGTCATCGTACAGCACGTCGATCCACTGTCGCAGGTCTCCGTAGATCCCCCTGGCCATCTGAGGAAGTCCGCCCTTATTGACCAGGGGGAAGACAGCACACGCGAACGGGGCGAGCCGCGGAGGCAAGCGTAGTACCGCCTTCTCTCCTATGTCATAGCCCAGATCCAGAGTAGCCCAGATGTTTCTGTCGACGCCAAAGCTTAACTCCAGTACGTGAGGGACGAAGCGCTTTCCCCCATGGAACACCTCCATCTTCTCTCCAGAGTGTTCCGCATGCCTGGTGAGGTCATAACTGGTCCTGTAGTGGACACCCCCGACTTCCCTGAAGCCCCCTAGGGAGGTGAGATTGATCTGGACGTCAAAGTGGATATCGTTGTAAAATGCCCTCTCCTCCTCAGTCAACTCGTAGAGCCTGAAGGATTCCCTCGGAACCTGAATCTGATCGAGGTAGAACTCCTGAACCTTGGCCAAGTGGTAGGCGTAGAAGGAGGGCATTGTTCCGTCCGTGACCAACCCCTTAACTGCCTCTTCAGAGACCTCCTCCCGGCTTTTGGCCCAGGTGATTCGAAGAACATGGTCCTCTACACTACCCATATCGAGGCTCTCCTCGAAGGCAGCAGGGTCGAAGAAGATCTGGAGTTCCGCCTGCCCGAACTCCCTCATGCGATAGGTTCCCTGTCGGGGAGAGATCTCGTTCCTATAGGCCTTCCCCACTATAGCCAAGCCGAGGGGTAGTTTCTTCCTAAGGATCTCGAACTCCCTCTTGAAACTGAGATAGGCGCCTTGGGCCGTCTCTGGCCTAAGGAAGCCCCTATCTTCGCCCTGAGGACCTACGGCCAGGGGGAACATGATGTTGAAGGGCACAGGATCCCCAAGGGGCCCCCCACATCGCTGACATCGAATGCCATTCTGCTTGATGGCTGCCTTCACTTGGGCGACATTCATGCCCTCCCCCGACGTCCCGGTCGCCGCCTCGATCAGTTGGTCGGCCTTGTGCGCCTCCCTGCACTTCGTGCAATACACCAGGATGTCTGTGAAGAGCTCCACGTGGCCCGAGGCTTCGAGGGCCTTGTAGGGCAGCACCGTTGACGTGTCTATGAGATGGTAGTTCTCCCCGAGGCCGAGGAAGTAGCGTATCCAGAGGTCCTCCCACTTCCGCCGAAGGCGGGCGCCGTTGTGCCCGTAGTCGTAGAAACCACTGAAACCCCCGTATATCTCCGCCGACGGTATGAGGAAGCCCTTTCGGAGAGACAGGGACATAAGGTCGTCATACCGGCCCATTCCCAACCCCTTAGAGGAGGACCCGTATCACATCCATTTCCGTCAGGAGGCCCAGCAACCGGTCATGGGGGTCTTTGACGGGAAGCTGTCCGAAGTCATTCTTGTGCATGATGCGGGCGGCCTCGCTAACGCTCGTCTTGGAGGAGACGGTTGTCACCTTCTTCACCATGACGTCTCGGACAGGGACCTTGGGGAGTTCCACCTTCCTCTCCTCGTAGTAGAGCTTCATGACATTGCGGAGCCCCTCCCACGACCAGGGGTTCTCCTCCCCAGCGAGGCCCATGTCCTGCATTGCCGCGGTCCCATTGATGCTGCTGAGGTTGAATACGTCCCTGTCTGTGATGATCCCCGTCAAATGTCCGGAGTCGTCAAGGACCGGGAGGGCAAAGACCCGGGCCACGCGCATGATTTCGTTCGCGGCCTCCAATGGTGTACCCTCGTAGACGGGCACGCAGACAGTTTTCATCACCTGGTCGACAGGAATGTCGATGTCGAGGGCCTCCACCACCGGGAACACATCAGTGGGGGTGACAATGCCCACCACCTTCGAGTCCTCGCAGACGGCGACGTGGTGGATGTCTCCCTCCAGCATTATTCGAACCACCTCCTTTATGCCGGTCCCAGGCGTTACACTTGGGGCATCCTTATTCATCAGGAGGGCGACCTGATCCTCCTCAGGCTTCGCGAAGAAGTGCTTCCTCGCAACAATTCCCGCATACGTACCATCGCTCTTCACGACGGGCACGCCTGTGACCTTATGCTTGACCAGCAAGCGAAGCACATCTGCCCGGGTGCCTGGCAGCGTCCCGACCACCGGGTCCTTGGTCATGATGTCTCCCACAAGTGCCTCACTCATCATGCCCAGCCTCCATGAGCCATCCACCTTGCCTGATCCACACAGCAGGTCCTAGGGAAAGAAGGGTGATGTCGGCCTCGCTGGCCTTCACTACCTGGTAGGCCGCGTTACCGCCGGCCTCAGCGTCCAGCACCACAAGGTTGCTGGGGCTTCCTTCCTGAATGGTGATAGGATGGGTGCCGCTTAAAAGCTTAGCGCCCTCGAAGGCCATGGGAAAAATCTCCTCCGGAGGAGCGCCGTCTCTCAGCCGGGCAGCCCGGTATGCGAACTGAAGCTCCGTCAGCATGGACGGGTCGGCCAACATGGCGTTGTCCGTTCCCAGGTAGAGGTCAAGGCCGGCTTCTTTCATCCCTGGAATGTCAGGGACTCTCCCGAAGAACATCTGGCTCCTAGGACACACGACCACCGGAACGCCCT
>CAYFYB010000056.1:0-4297 GCA_964347345.1 uncultured Methanomassiliicoccales archaeon
TCTCCATCTACAGGGTCAACGAAGACCAAGGGCTCATCGAAGTCACGTTCCCCCTTTCTGTCGAGTTGGAGATGGACCGGCGGTTTCCAGCCCCCAGCCGCTTTCAGGACAGAGCGAAAGTCTCCAAACCTCAGTAGGAGGAGTTCGCAGAGGTAGCCAGAGAAGCCTTGCACCCTGGCCTCCGCTCCGTAGGTGTCTATGCCCTTCATGAACTGCTTTAGCAGTCTTACCTCGTCCTTCTGCTCCTCCTTCAGCCTCTCTTTCACATACTTCAGATGGAAGGGCGTTCTGTCCACCGCCGTCATCCTGGCCGTCGGCCTGTCGAGCTTGTAGCAGGGGACGACGTCGGCTTCATACCCCTTGAAATGGCCGTGGGTATACGGGTGCTCCGCATACCTCCTCTTGGTCTCTTCAAGGACTTCGCCTAGCTGGAGGCCCCAGCGCTCTAGGTCCTCTCGAGAGGTTCCTTTCGGAAAGGCCACAAAGATGTCTATCTCGGGATTCTTCAGAAAGGTGTCCTTTGCCACGGATCCAACAAGAAGCGGTTCCCCTGGGATCCCCTTCCCATCCGCGACCTCCCTAATCTTGTTCATGAGCTCGGAGGCGGTCTTGAGGACCAGCCTGCTCTCCGCAGCAGTCGGTTTCACTTCCTTTAGGACTTCTTCCTCCAAGCTCATCCCGTGCCCTAAGTCTCGCGAGTAAAAAAGCATAGCGCGGATGCCGCGGGTGAAGAAGATGACGTCAGTGAGAATTTGCCCCCACATTTTATATAGAGGCCATCGAAAGCCTCCCCCCCGGAGGACCTCTCATGGTGCAGTACTCCGCGAAGATCCTCCAGTGCATGCGCAAGCTGAGGTCTGATCCGACCTGCGTCGACGCCATTTTCACCCTTGGTGTGATTTACGCCTCCGAAGGGCATCGGGCCAAGGCCCTGAAGTGTATCAGGAGGCTGGAGGCTCTTCAGGCTTCGTATCCGGGATTGAGACTGTTGAAGGAGAAGATAGAAGAGTCCGACACCAAGGGGCTGAGAGAGATTCTGCGCTAGTCGAGGGCCGGGGGTCTGAGCAAGTACGCACGAGGCCAGCCCCTGTTGGCCCTTGCCCACTCAAGATCGTTCTGTTTGGGAACACCGTCCAACTCATCTCATGGTTCCGGGCTCAGCCATGGGGTCCGAGACCTGACGAGCCCGATATCCAGAAGCTTATTCAAGGAGGACAACTTGCGGAGGGACGCTTAGGCACGTGCGAACAAGAATGATGACAGGTGAGTCTAGAAATGCTCAGGACGGACAGGACCTACTTCGTACTCCTGGTTGGGTTCCTCGGCGCCATGGGGATCTTGGACACGGCAATGCTGAACCCTGCGATTGCGGCCTACGCGAGTTCTCTTGGAGCCGATGAGTTCCTCTCTAGCTTCATCGCAGGCCTCTACTCCATGGTGGCCATTCCGGCGAGCGTGGTCATGGGGCTGACGATAGATTACGTCGGGAGAAAGAGGGCCCTGACTGTTGGACTCGGTCTGACGGCTCTTTGGATTTACGGCTATGCTATGGCCACCGTGCCAGTCCACCTCATCATGTTCAGAGCCGCCCACGCCATAAGCGGCTCCTTGGTATTCCCGGCTAGCATTGCGATGATTGTCGACAAGGCCAAGGGGAGCATCGGGAGAGGCATCGGGAGAGGCATCGGGCTGTATTGGGTGGTCGTTGGGAGCGCCCTGGCTATCGGTTCTTTCCTCTCCGCGATGCTCGTCGTCTCTCTCGGCGTCAGGTCCATGTTCCTGTTGGTTGCCGGCGTGTCCCTGGCGGGTGCAGTAATTGCGCTGACGCTTCCGGAAACCGCTGGTCCGAGGATGATGCCTAGGGCATCCCTGGGGAACGTAGCGTCCTCCATGAGGTGGCTATCCGTGGCCTATCTATCGATTTTCTCCCTTTACGTCGCCTTCGGGGTCATTGTGGGCTCCTTCTCGTTGGTCCTTATGCTGGAGGGTATGAGCCAAGAGGAAGCCATCAACAGGGTGGGTATCTATATCGCTCTGGCCACGGTGATATCCCTGCCGATCTTCTATGCCGCTGGCCGGCTCGTAGGGAAAGTAGGGCCGATCCGGATACTGACGCTGGGCATTATGTTTGCAGCCATGTCACAGCTCCTTCTGATGGTCTCCCTCAGGCCTCCATATACCTACATAAGCTCTGCCACTCTGGGCCTCGCCATCGCCTTCGTCTTCGTGGCGTCGACCGCTGTCGCTGCCCTCCCGGAGGCCAGAGGGGCGTCCGTAGGCTTCCATCAGACTGCGAACATAGCGGGGGTGGCCCTGGCAGCACCACTTTCGGGTTTGCTGCTGAAGCACGTCGGCATACTAGCTCCCTTCACCATGGCCGTGGCGGTCCAGATGGTCACGCTGGTCATAATCATGGCCGCGAGGGAGGCTACCAGACCTGCCGAGCTGGAGATTTTGGAGACGCACAGGGAGCCAATCACCAGGTCCTCTCCCAAGGAGGAGAGCTAGAGAAACACCTTGAGGGCATCCCGGTAGTACATCTTCCCCAAAGGAGGGGCGATACAACCCACAGATGCCCTCCGCGAGTTCCGGTCCGGACATTCGGAGGTCATGTATTCGGCATAAGAGGAGTGGGGGCAGAGGGATTTGAACCCCCGTCAGCGGGTTTCGCCTATGCAGGCCACAAGCCTGTTCAACGGGTCGTCGCTCCAGTTACTCATCACGAAATCAGCAAACCCGTTCCAATTCACTCCCTTTAACTGGAGCCCGCCAGGATCCCGGGCTACCCCATGCCCCCTTGGTCATCGCTGCCGCATCTTCTGCTGTCGCTTCCTGCGGCGCATCCGCTTCTTGCGCCACTTCCAGCGCATCTTTCCCCGCTTCTTCCATGCCCGGGAGCTCCGCTTTATTACATCACCTTACCCCCTTAATGGGCGGAATATATAAGAATGAGGGCCCCTTAACGACTGCTATGGCTTGACTTGCCAGCGCTCTGCCGCGCGAATGTCGCATGTCTCCGAGAGTTCTCGCTGGGCGGCAGCTGGCAAGGAGCCATGGGGCGACCCTAGAAATCTGGCTTCTCGATCGCTGTCCGATGCTGAGGGCACCGGCAACGGTACATGGAGCGCGGTTTCCTGAGAGGTGAGCAAGATGGACGTAAACTTGGGACGCTTCGATCCCCAGAAGGCCTCGAGACAGGAGTGGAGTCGACTCCACAGGTTCCGCCGCCTAAGGCATCAAGAGCGATATCCAGAGGACCCCATCCTCAGCGACGGGGCCGTAGAGAGCATGATGAAACGTCCTGACCCTCACTGGGACACCATCCGCTTCGTCGCCATAAACCCAAAGGACGAGGAGGAACAGGTGGGGGCCCTGGACTATCATCTGGTGAAGGAGGGCTCGCCAGACTACGAGGGGAACAGACACCTGGCCTATATGTATGCAGAGGTCCTGCCCGCTCACCGGAGGCAGGGCATTGGCACCCGATTATTATGGGAAGCCGCCAAGTTGTCCCGGGATGCTGGAAAATCCCTCCTCATCATGGGCTCCGACGAGGCCGTCGGCAAGGCTGCCATGGAGGCCATGGGGTGGAAGCTGGCTCAGCGGTTTCGGGAAAGTCGTCTCCATCTAGATGGGGTGGACTGGCAAATGGTGGAAAATTGGGCAGAGGCGGGTCCCCGACGGTCACCCACCACGAAGCTACGCTTCTTCACCAACCGTATCCCAGATGATGTCATCGAGGAGCTCTCCGACGCCCTGACGGAGTTCTTCAACCAGATGCCGAGGGACAACCTGCAGAGGGGGGACGAAGTCTTCACCCCCGAGTCGGTGAGGGAGTGGGAGGCAAGGATACAGGATGCCAAGGGAGCGAGGATCTCCGCAGCGACCTTCGAGCCCGACGGCACCATATCCGGGTTGACCGAGATGGGTTACTTCCCTGACGAGGAGTACTTGATTCACCAGTACATGACGGGGGTCCGAGTGCCTCACCGCGGCAGGGGTCTCGGCAAGTGGCTGAAAGCGGCCATGCTTCTGAGGGTCCGGGAGGAGTTCCCGCAGGTGAAGGTCGTGGTCACGGGTAACGCCACCTCCAATGCCCCCATGCTTTCCATCAACCAACGCCTTGGATTCAAGCCGCACAGGGAGGGCGCAGCTTACCAGATTTCCGTCGACGGACTTGAGGAATATCTGGGTAGCCGGGATCAGCGAGCCAATCCAGCGTAAGCGGACTCGCCGGGATTCGAACCCGGGATCGCCGGCTTAGAAGGCCGGTGCCCTATCCTGGCTAGGCTACGAG
>CAYFYB010000057.1:0-4204 GCA_964347345.1 uncultured Methanomassiliicoccales archaeon
TCGGCCAGGGCTACAATCAGACCTCCGTGGGAGAGGTCGTGGCAGGACCTGATGAAGCCCCCCTCCATGCCCCTCAGGAGGCCTTCTGTCGAGGCCTTCAGGAGGTCCACGTCCACATCCGGAGCTTCTCCTCCCTCGCCTCCCCGCAGGCGATAGTACTCGCTGCCTCCCATCTCCGCTCGCGTCCTCCCGAGGAGGTATAGTCTGGACCCCGGGTCCTTCAGGTCCGAGGTCACACAGCGACGTATGTCCTTCACCAGACCGGTTCCCAGGACGACGGGCGTCGGCGGGACTGGCGAAAGGGGAGTCTCGTTGTAGAAGCTCACGTTGCCCGAAGGTATGGGAAGCTTCAGGGCCGAGGCGACTTGTCCCATGCCCCTCACAGCCTCTCGAAAGTAGCCCAGGCGGTCGGGCCTCTCAGGGTTGCCGAAGCTCAGACAGTCGCTGAGGGCGTGAGGTGCGGCCCCTACGGCGGCCAGATTCCTGCATACCTCGTCCACCGCAGAGGCGCCCCCCCTGAAGGGGTCAAGGCGGGCGTACTGGGGCGTGGAAGCCGTCGCAATGGCTAACCCCCTCCAGGAGTCCACAAGGGGCTTAAGTACGGCGGCATCGCCGTGGCACTGTTTGCCCAAGACGCCCTGCATGGGCTTGACGACGGTGGAGGCCTTAACCTCGTGGTCGTACTGTCGGATGACCAGCTCCTTGCTGGCGATGTTAGGTCTGGAGAGCATTTCGATAACCAGCCGGCCATAATCCTCAGGTTCGCCGGGAACAACCTCCTTCCGTTCCCCGATGCCAAGATCCGTGAGGAAGGGCCTGCAGTACTCGGGACCCGCGGTGTAGAACTCCAGGTCCATCTCCAAGACCTTGTGGCCGTGGTAGAAGACCCGGGCCACTCTTTCCTTGATGACGTGGCCTATGGGAGTCGCAGGAACATCGTAGAGCTCGAAGATACCCAGCACCTCTTCCAGCTTGTCCTTCGGAACTGCTAGCATCATCCTCTCCTGGGATTCGCTGACCCAGATCTCCCAGGGCGACAGGTTTTCCTCCTTCAGCGGGACCGATTCGAGGTGCACCTCGGCCCCGTATCCACCGGCCAGGGCCATCTCACCCACGACGCAGCTAAGGCCACCACCGCCCAGGTCCTTCATCCCATCCAGCAGCCCCCTCTCCGCTGCCTCCAAGCACGCGTGCATCAGGGGCTCCTTCATGATGGGGTCCCCGAGCTGCACGGCCCCCGCTCGCCACTCCTCCCACATCTCATCCGTCAGCTCCAGGGAGGCGAAGGTGACGCCGTGGATGCCGTCCCTGCCCGTCTTGCCCCCTGCTAGCACGAAGACGTCCTGGAGGCCGCCCACGGCGTTTCTCAGGATTCTATCCTTCCGGGCGATGCCGACACAGCCCACGTTAACTATGATATTGCCCACGTACCCGTCATCGAAGTAGATGGAGCCGGCCACCGTGGGAACGCCGACCCTGTTTCCGTAATCCCTGATGCCCGCCACCACCCCCTGGAAGAGGTACCGTGGATGCTTCACCCCCTTCGGGAGCCTCTCATACTCGAAATCGGGGCGGGCGAAGTGAAGGGGATCCACCAGGGCGATGGGCTTCGCCCCCATGCAGAGGACATCCCTAAGGATGCCGCCTATCCCGGTCGCCGCGCCACCATACGGCTCCACGGCGCTGGGGTGGTTGTGGCTCTCAATTCTTAGGGCGATGGCGTGGTCTTCGTCAAACTCCACCACGCCGGCGTCCCCCTTCAATAGGACCTGAGGGGCCTCTATCCCGAAGATGAACTCCCTAAGAAAGAACTTGGAGGACTTGTAGCAGCAGTGCTCGGACCAGGCCTGGCCCAACGACTGAAGTTCGACATCCGTGGGCCTTCGATTGATGCCTCGGAAGTAGTCCCGGACCCTCTTCATCTCCTCCAGACTGAGGGCGAGACCCAGCTCCTTGCTTACCTGCACCAGCTCGTTGTCCGAGGCTCCCAGGAGGTCAACAGTGAAGAGGGGAAAAGGGACCTCTTCCCTCCTGTAGATCTCGCCCAAGGGTATGCCTCGATTCAATAATGGGGCTCCCTAATTAACTTTAGGAGGTCTTTGACAGACGGATTCCGTCACTCGCACCAACGGGATGACCAGTCACAGCCTGGCTCGAAAGCCGGTCGTGACTCCCTAGCGTCTCGTATAGGTTAGAGCCTAACCCGCGCACGCCCTCAGGCATGCGGAAGCGGCTCTCACTCAGAAGGCGCCAGGCGGGCGTTCGTCCAGCTCCTCACGATGCTCCGGAACGGCGGCTCGATGTCAATCTGCCACATCAGGCAGATCAACTCCCCGATGTGGGCCATCTCGTCCAAGAAGGTGTGGAGGAGGACGTGCTCCATGGAGTAACCCTCCTTCCACCACTCCACATAGACCTCCCGGCCAAGATCCTCCGGGGCCAGTTTCTCGAAGAACTCCTCTGTCCTCCGCGCAACCTCCCGGTCGTGAGCTTCCATTCGCTCAATGGTCTCGAATTGCGCCGGGTCGAGCTCCTCTACAGGCCTCCCCTGAATGGCCTCTTGCAGATACGAGTCCTCCACGTCCAGCATATGGAGAAGGATGTTCCGCATGGAGTGGTGGGTCGCCTCGCGGTTTCGTGTGACTTCCTCCCATCCCAGGTCCCGGAACTTGGCTAGGAACCGCCGCCGGGACGCCGCCATGTAGGCAAATAGCTGTGAGATATCGGACGCGTCCATGTTGGGCAGAAGGTGGGGCGTGGTTAATCATTTGGGTTCATATGGACATCTAAGAAAAGGTCGAGCGCGGTTTCCTCTGTATTATGGGTGGCATCGGCGTGTGAATCTTGATTCTTTTCGAGGGGGCATGTGGCCTGGAGATGTGATTGGGGGAAAGAAAGGGAAAGGGGGCAGACTTCTGCCGGTCCTACCGCGTCAATTGACCTTCTGAGATCTATCGTCCGATGTTGGTGACTAGGAGGCAGGCTGAGATTGTAGGAACTGGATGGAGTAGTCGTGAATCACGGGGTTCGCCAGGAGACGCTTACACGCCTCCTCCAGCATCTCCTCTGCTTCTGGCTTGCTGTCTACATCGATCTCCATTTCGAAGGACTTGACGGATTTGACGGCTGTAACCTTGTTGAAACCTAGCAGGTTCAGGGCCTTGAGGGTGTTGTCCCCCTCAGGATCGGCCACCCCCATCTTCAGAAGGACTTCCACCCTTGCAGTGAGCATGGTCTACCTTCACCAACCCTTGGTATTTATGGGATTTCCTGAATAGGGCCACGGCGCTGGGGTGAGGGGTCCGAGATTCGGTCGAAGTGGCGTCTGCTAGTGCCCATACGAGCTCTGAAAACGTACGACTGCAGCACTAGGTCCGTCGCCGCCTTTACATCCTCTTCTCGCACCAGACGGAATCTCGACTGAAACCAGCCCCAGCCTTGTGTAGGGGGTGAGGATTCTGCCAGACCGTTCTCCCCCTCTAGTGCCTCCACCGGCGGCAGTATGAACGCCTCCAAGTCCCGCCTGTGAGGCCTCAGTTCGGCGAAGACCCGCTGGACACGCTGGCTCCTGAAGGATATCCAGTGACGCATTACCTTGACCTGAAGCTCGTCGTTAATGCCCTCCAGCTGAAATGCCACCTGCCTCCTTAGGCTCTCGAGGAGCCTCATTCCGAGGCTCACCGTGCAGGCCCTCCTGTTTCACCCATCTTAGGATCCCTTCTTTCGCATGATGAAAAGGTACTTGAAGCCCCTGAGCAGGAAGTTGCCCTTCATGGATTTGTGTAGCCACGTGGGGTTCAAGGAGCGGTCGTTACGTCGCGCCACCGCTACAATGTCCACCGGCTTGAAGAATCCGTTCAGCAGACGGAAGAGTCGAAATCCCACCGGGGTGAAGGCTGACCTCTTGCTCTGATCGCTGATCAGCCAGGCGCAATGACCGCCCCAGCGGAGAATCCTATAAACCTCCAGGGCGACACGCTTCAGCTGGTAGTAAAAAGCGCTGGTGTCGCAGGAGATCGACCCTAGGCACCTGACGTCGTCGGAGTAGTGAAGGTTGTCCCCATAGGGTGGATCCAGGAACACAAGGTCAGCGAAATCGCCAGGAAGGGGCAATTTCCGAGCATCCGCCCAGTGGATGTCGCGCCTGCAGGGCGAGAGGTCGAAGCCCACGGCCCTCCTGCCGAGGAATCGGGCTACGTCCAGC
>CAYFYB010000058.1:0-3946 GCA_964347345.1 uncultured Methanomassiliicoccales archaeon
CCTAGCAGGTCGCGGGCGCTCTCCTCGTCCAAGGAGGCTGTAGGCTCGTCAGCCAACAGAAGATGTGGCTCGTTTGAGAGCGCTCTCGCCACCGCCACCTTCTGGCTCTCTCCCATGCTGATCTCCGCGGGCCTCCTCTCCGCCAGATCCACGAGGGCGAACCTCCCCATGAGCTCGTGAGCCCGGGCCTCAGCGTCCTCTCGGCGGCTGAGCTTCATGGGAAGGAGGATATTCTGCCTGACGTTGAGTTCCTCCAGGAGGTTGTGGTCTTGGAATATGAATCCGATACGTCTCAGGCGCAGCCTGGACCTCTCCTTAGAAGAGAGCTTGGTAACCTCGTGGCCCTCCATGAGGATGCTTCCCCTGTCGGGCAGGTCGAGGCATCCGAGGAGGTTCAGAAGAGTCGTCTTGCCGCTGCCGTTACGTCCCCACACCAGCGTTCCGCTTCCTGCGTCAAGGCGCAGGGCTACCCCCCTCAGGACCTGCGCCACTCCGTCGTAGCTCTTCCAGAGGTCACGGGCCTCTAGGACGGGTGAGGCCATCGGGGCTCCGTTAAGCCTAATAAGCCTAAGAAGGTTGACACGGCCAGCCCGAAGGAGATGGGAGCATTCTGTTCCGGCTGGCGACCCGGTTCAACTGGAGAGTGTCAGCCACTGTGCTGGGCATCGCCGTGTGTGCCATGTACGCCTCCGGGGCCACGGTGCTGCTGGATGGACTGGAGACGGGGAGTGGCTCGGTCCTCACGCGGCTGGAGACTGGCCCCTTCTTGGCCTACAAAGGGAGCTTTCCCGGAGGAGAGCGCTTCTTCGCGCCGGTGGGGCTGACCGGAGATTACAGCGTTGGTGCGGTCGACCCTGCGTACCTGCAAGTGGGCAACGCCACCCTTCCAGTCCGAACCCTCGCCATGCGTGACCCACAGAAGGTCTCAATGGCCAGTCCGGAGGAGGGAGATGCCCTCCTCTCTCGAGCCCTCGCTGCTAGCCTTGGCATCGAGCCGGGGCAGAACATAAGCCTCGTCACCGACTACCGGGAGGCGAACTTCACCTTTCGGGATTTCGTGACGGCGAGTGTGGCCCTCCCAGACCAGTGGATCATAATCTCCGGGGAGGGTCATGGGGCCCTGCACCCCATCGCTTTGGACCTCTACAACTTGGTGTTGCTGATGGAGAGGAGCGATGCCTCCCTCTTGCAGGGCAAAGGGTTTACGGTCCTCTCCACTGCTTCTGCTGGGGACTTCTTCGTCGGCGGACTCTCTGAGGCGAGGGACGTGGTCTTCAGCATCGTCATCGTTAGCTCCGTAGCCATCGGCGCCCTGTCCTTCAGCTTGGTATCCCTGGAGGCCCGGTATCGTCACCGTGAAATGAACACCCTACGCGCCTTGGGAATGGGAGGGGGCGAGATGGTGGGCACCTACGGTCTCCAAGTGCTCTTCATCGTATCCACCGGGACCATCCTGGGAATCGCCCTAGGGATTGTAGTTGCCAACGGTCTCGTTTCCTTCGCCCCCTTCTTCGGACTTCCCACCATAATCAGGCCTCAGATCACGTTGGCAGGCATCCTCATCCCACTCTTCTCTTCCCTGGTCGCCGGGGCCATAGGAGGGATGATCGCCATCCTCGGGACCCTACGGAGGTTCTCACTTGAGGCTTAGGGGCGAGCTCTTCCTCATCCTCCTCCTGAGCGCTGCCCTCCTCTCATCCTCCTTGCCTCTATACGGCGCCCTTGCGGGCCTCCCGGAGGAGGTGTTCTTCGGGGAGGGCGTCTACATGCTGAGCCAGGCATCCACAGCCCATCCCTTGACTGAGGGCCTGGTGGATGACCTCCGGGAGCAGCCATGGGCCCTTGCCGTAAGCCCGGAGGTTTACGCCTTTGTCTCCATCGATTCCCATCCCATCGTCGTCCGTGGAGCGGAGGCCGAGGCGTTCCTGCGAGTAGAGGGCCAGGAGGCGACCTCGGACTACGGCGAAGAGTTTCTTCTCCTGGGCTCGAGACTCGCAGCGCAGCTAGGAGTCGAACCTGGAGACTCCCTGCTGATACCTGGATCCTTTAGGCCCGTGGTCATGGAGGCCAGGGTGGATGACCTATTGGACCTTAGAGGAGCTCCCGGCGACGAGATTGTCATGGACCTGGTGAGGGCAAGGGTGTTGGCCGGGGTGGTTGCCGGTGGATATCACATGGTCAGGGTTTTAGTCACAGATGGGCAGCTGCTGGTCGACTACCTGGCTTCCACCGGAGAGGACATCCTCGTAGGCGATGGGGACGATAACGTCCAGGTAAAGGACGGAATTCTAACTGACGATAGAATAGGGGCCCTAGTGCTTTCCAACCCCGAACTCGCCAAGGAGCTCGGCAGGAGCTACATCAACTACTTCGCGAAGTACAGCGGGAACAGCCTACGCGTGGTCATCCTTGGCATGGAGGTCCTCACCCTTACCCTCTTCGTCGCCGTTCTTGCCTCCTCCATGGCTCGATTCCTGGTGGAGAACCGCAGATCCATCGGACTCCTCATTGCCCTCGGTGGAGGGTTCGCCGCTCTGGTATCGACCTATGGCAAGAGGATTCTCATTCTGGGGCTTCTAGCGGGTCTCCTAGGCATTCTTTTGGGTGGAGGCATCGGATCGCTGCTGCGGGCCTCCTCCACCTTCACCTTCTTCGGGCACGTCGTGCTCTTCGACCTGGACCTGATGACGGGCCTGCGCCTCTTCTCCCTCTACATGCTGGCCCTTCTCTCCACCGTCGTGCTCAGCTTACTATTCCTCCTGGCCCAGAGGCCTCGGGATCTGCTTAGGGAGGTTCCCGAGCCTGCCCTTGTGGAGACCGTGGTGGTGGCGGAGTGAGGGGTCACTTCATCGCAGTGTCGTCGGTCGTCATCTTGGCCGTGGCCGTCAGGCTCCTGCAACTCCTCCTGTCCTCACTACCCTTCAACATCGACAGCTACGCCCAGATCTCCATCGCGGGTGGAATGCTGCAGACCGGGCATTGGGGCCTGGGAGAGGAGTCGCCGAACGCGTACAACCAGAAGATGCCGTTCCTGCCGCTTCTCCTGGCCTCCACCTCTTCAGTAACGGGGGTTCAGCCCTTAACACTCTCAAGCCCCCTCATAATCCTCGTCTCCCTCGCTGGGATCCTCGGGGTCTATGCCCTCGCCTACACGCTCTCGAGAAGCCGTGGAGTAGCGGTGGTCTCCGCCTCGGTCCTGGCCCTTCTTGGACCCTACGTGTTCCTCAGCAGCACCCTTATGAAAGAGGCCCTCGCCCTCGCCCTACTGCCCATCCTGGTGCTGACCTTCCTGCGAAGACAGGACGGAAGGATGCGGGGCCTGGCGGCCCTGATCCTCCTCATCCTCCCCCTCACCCACCACCTCTCCACCCTGATGGGATTTGGATTCATCGGCATAACCATGGTCCTGCAGCACGCTCAGGCCCACTGGCGGGGACGCTGGTCCTGGAGACACCTCACCCTCGACCTCATCCTGGTCCCTGGGCTCTTCTCCTTCGCCATCTGGTACTACACTTACGTCAGGCTAGAGTTCTTCCGCGACGTCTGGAGGACCAACGAGATCGCCCTCTTCCTGGCCACGGCGCTACTGGTCTCCACTGCCGGCCTCCTTCTAATGTCCCACAGACGCGCCAGGCCTTGGTTCGCCCTTTCGAAGTCGCGTCTCCTCGCCAGCCTAGTGGACCAGAAGTCCCTCGTCATCATCGGCGCCATCCTCCTGGTCTTGGCAAATTCGCAGAGAGCCCTCTTCCCAGGCACGATCCTCACCTCCCCGCTTCTCCTGGGCGTGGCAGCCGCGTACATTCCCCTTGCCCTCCTCGCCTTGGTTGGCATCAACGTCTTCCGGCTCTCAGGGGGCCTGGAGAAGGCCCTCATCCTAGGCCTTGTCCTGGTTCCGTTCACGGTCATTACCTTCGCATTCCTGAGGGGCCTGGACCCCCTCTCCCAC
>CAYFYB010000059.1:0-3367 GCA_964347345.1 uncultured Methanomassiliicoccales archaeon
AAATGGTTAAATGCCTGAACCGTTATCGCGGCGGCGCATATCTGCGATGAACTGGAGGATGCCCAGAAGGTATCAGGTGACGAGACGCACCCTTAGGTGAGGAGGACCAGACCGTGGTGCTGCAGTTCGTAGTCAACGGCGTCGTCGTTGGAGGGATATTCGTTATGGGGGCCATTGGGCTCAGTCTGATCTATGGCGTGCGAAACTTCGCTAATTTCGCCCATGGAGAGCTGATGGCCCTTGGGGCCTACGTGGCTTATACGCTGCACAGCCAATTTATGGGCGTACAGCTGAACATAGTTCTCGCGGCCACGGTGGCCTTTTTCGTCGTTTCCTCTGTCGGCATCTTGCTAGAGTACACTGTTTTCCACAGGCTGGAAGGTAGGGGGGTGGTTGCACCTCTCATCGCCTCCTTTGGCCTCTTCTTCATCATACAGAATCTGGTGAGAATCATATGGAGTTCAACCCAGCGGGTGTACCTCTTACCGGAGACCTTCCTAGGCCATCCGACTCGCCAGGGCATCCAACTAGCATTCGGAATATCTCTGACAATCATTCAGATCTTCACGCTGATCATAGCTGTCATCTTCGTCACCGTCCTTCACATCCTCCTGAAGTATACTAAGATAGGGAAGGCTATGAGAGCCACATCGGATAACTTTGAGCTGGCCAAGGTTACTGGCATTAACACCTGGCTGGTCATCATGGTGACATGGTTCATCGGTGCGGGATTTGCGGCCGTCGGGGGCGTGCTCCTGGGACTCAATACCCAGCTCCGCCCCACCATGGGCTTCAACATCTTGCTCTTCCTCTTTGCCGCAGTCATCCTGGGCGGCATAGGCTCCGCATACGGAGCCCTCTTGGGAGGCATGACCATTGGGATAGCCAGCGAGGTCTCCAAGTATCTGCTCTTCCTCGGCGGCATAGACAGCGCCTACTCTCCCGCCGTCGCCTTCGCCGTTCTAGTCATCATGCTCATCGTGCGACCTCAAGGCCTCCTCGGGGGAGAGCCTATTGGTGAGGACATAAGGCGTCTGGGGATAAGGATCCGGCAGCTGGCCAGGAGGATAGTAGCTTTGGCGAGGTGATGTGTTGAGCCTTCACGAAGCCCTTCTCCCCGAATTCCTCTTTTTCATGAGCTTCGCTGGCGTCTTCATGATCCTCTCTCTGGGGCTGAACCTCCAGTGGGGGTATACCGGCCTCTTCAACATCGGAGTCGCTGCCTTCTGGGCTGTCGGAGCCTACACCTCGGCAATACTTACTGTAGCCCCTCGAGCGCCGGGCATCATAGCGGGCCATCTAGGCTTCAACCAGCCCTTCATAGTCGGCTTCCTAGGCGCCATCCTCGTAACCGCCTTCCTGGGATTCCTCGTAGCACTGCCTTCTGTCCGCCTCAGGGCAGACTACTTGGCAATTGCTACCCTTGGCCTCGCAGAGATCCTTCGCATCTTCCTTGTGCAGCTCAGGGACACCACGGGGGGTACTGAGGGCATCAGGAACATCCCCAAACCCATCAGACTGGGGGAGGTTCTAGCAACCAACGCCGTCTTCATCGGGGTGGTCATATCGGTCGTCATCGTCATCTATTTCCTCTTGGAGTATGGAAGCCGGTCCCCCTGGGGGAGGGTGCTTAAGGCCATACGGGAGGACGAGGAGGCGGCTCTCTCCCTCGGGAAGAACACGTTTCGTTACAAGGTGGTGGCCTTCACTCTGGGAGCCGCCATAATGGGTGCTGCCGGTAGCCTCTACGCCCACTTCCTGACCTTCATAGAGCCCCTAACCTCCTTCCGACCCTTCGAGACTTTCGTAATCTGGGCCATGGTCATAGCGGGTGGAAGCGGCAACAACAGGGGTGTCATTTTGGGAGCCATTCTTATATGGGGATACGAGTTCCTGACGCTTCGCATGGAGACTCCCTTGGGGAAATTACCAGTTATAGGGCCGTGGGTCGGTGACAACATCCAGTTCCTGCGTTTGATGACAGTGGGCCTTCTGGTGGTTCTCCTGGTCCTCTTCAGACCGCAAGGCATATTAGGCGAAGAGAGGGTTATTTCCAAGATGAGGTAAGGCTGCTATGCCCCTAGTCGTCACCGATGTCAGAAAGCACTTTGGAGGAGTCAAGGCAGTTGACGGTTGCACCATGGAGATAGAGGATCAGAGCATCACGGGCCTGATTGGGCCCAATGGTGCTGGCAAGAGCACCCTGTTTAACGTCATCGCAGGTCTCATGAAGCCGGATGGCGGTGAGATACAATTCAACGGTCATCGCCTCGACGGCATGCCCGCCCATAGGGTGGTCAAGTACGGAATCGTCAAGACCTTTCAGATACCCCGGGAGTTTGAGAATATCACCGTCCTGGAGAACCTGATGCTCGCATGCCAGGATCACCCGGGAGAATCCCTCTGGAGGGTCCTCCTACAACCCAGGAAGGTCGCCGCGAAGGAGAGGGAGGTAGAAGAAAAGGCCATGGGGATACTGGAAATGCTGGAGATAGACCACCTTGCCGACGAACTGGCCAAGAACCTCTCCGGAGGCCAGTTGAAGCTGTTAGAGCTGGGCAGGGCTGTAATGACGGACCCAGACCTCGTCCTCCTCGACGAGCCCGTCGCTGGTGTAAACAGAGTCCTCACCGAGAAACTGCTCAAGAGGCTCGACGAAATGCGTCAGGAGGGTAAGACCTTCTTCCTCATCGAACACGACATGGATGTGGTGATGAACCGCTGCGATTACATCATCGTGATGCATGAAGGAAGGAAGCTGGCCGAGGGCACCTCTTCAGAGGTGAAAAGCAACCAGTTGGTCATCGACTCCTACTTGGGTGGTTGAGATGCCGATCCTGGAGGCGAAAGGGGTTTCCTCCGGATACGGGGAGGTGGAGATCGTTCACGACATGGATCTCAGCCTGAAGAATGGAGAGCTCCTTAGCATAGTGGGTCCCAACGGTGCTGGAAAGAGCACCCTCATAAAGACCCTTTTCGGTATCCTGAAGCCCATGCGTGGCACAATCTTCTATCGAGGGGTCGACATCGTAGGTACGGACCCGACCAAGCTCGTCTCCATGGGAATTAGCTATGTTCCCCAGCTGGACAACGTCTTCCCCTCTCTGACCGTACAGGAGAACCTGGATATGGGGGCCTACATTCGAAAGGATGACTACAGCGATCGTCAGGACGAGGTTCTGGAGATGTTCCCCCATCTGAGAGGTCGGATCGACGTAAAGGCGAGGAAGCTTAGTGGGGGAGAGCGGCAGATGCTGGCTCTCGGCAAGACCTTAATGCTCGATCCTGAGGTGATGCTCATTGACGAGCCCTCGGCGGGTCTCGCGCCTACCCTCGTGGAGGCAATACTGGACAAGATAAAGGAGAT
>CAYFYB010000060.1:0-3245 GCA_964347345.1 uncultured Methanomassiliicoccales archaeon
TGACCTCCTGGGAGCCTCGGACAACGAGCTGGTGCAGGTAAGCAAGGAGCTGGGTATCGCCCTCAGCCTGGAGGAGATGAAGAGGGTCCAGGATTACTTCCGAGGCATACATCGAGGGCCCACCGACGTTGAACTTCAGTCGTTGGGCCAGGCCTGGTCCGAGCATTGCTGCTACAAGTCCTCCAAGTTCTTTCTCAGGGAGTTCATCTTTGGTATAGAGGCTCCTCAGGTCCTATTGAAGGGGGATGCTGGCGTGGTGGAGTTTGACGAGGACCACGCCATAGCCTTGAGAATCGAGAGCCACAACCATCCCAGTGCGGTGGAGCCCTATGGTGGCGCGGCCACTGGGATAGGCGGCATCCTCAGGGATGTCCTCTGCATGGGGGCGAAGCCCATCGCCCTCGTGGATCCCCTTCACTTCGCCCGCCCCGACTTCGAGTATGAGAGGCTCCCGAAGGGGGTGAAGCATCCACGATACCTCTTCCAAGGGGTGGTGGCAGGCATCAGGGACTACGGAAACAGAGTCGGTGTGCCCACGGTAGCCGGCTCCATCTACTTCGATGATGGGTACGTGGGCAATATCATAGTGAATGTGGGCTGTGTCGGCATCGCCCGGAAGGATAGAATTCTGAGAAATGCCGTGGGAGGCCTCCAGGATGTCTTCGTGCTAGCAGGGGGTAAGACGGGCAGGGACGGCATCCACGGCGTCACCTTCGCATCCCTGGAGCTGACGGACGAAATGTGGGAGGAGTGGCGAGCGGGGGCGGTTCAGCTCGGGGACCCCATCATGAAGGAGCCCCTCATGCACGCCTGCTTGGAGGCGGCGGAGAGGGGACTGCTGGACGGGATGAAGGACCTGGGCGGTGGCGGCCTCAGCTGCGTCGTGGGTGAGATGGCCCTGGCCGGCGGATATGGGGCCGAGGTGCACCTGGAATCGGTCCCGCTGAAGGAGGAGAACCTGACGCCCTGGGAGATATGGGTCAGCGAATCCCAGGAGAGGATGATGCTGGCAGTTCCCAAGGACAAGCTGGAAGAGGTGCTAGATATCTTCGAGCTTTACGATGTACCCGCGACCCCCATAGGCCACGTTATCAAGGAAAAGGTGGCCCGGGTCTTCTACCACGGTCACAAGGTCTTGGAGATGGACCTGGGGTTCTACACAGCGGGTCCCGAGTATTGCAGGCCCTTCCTCAAGGATCTTGGCATCGGGGAACAGAAAGAGGTTGTTCCCGGTGAACCTGAGGATTATGGTCGGCTGGTTATCGAAATGCTCTCCAGACCTAACATCGCCAGCAAGGAGCTTGTCATCCGACAGTACGACCACGAGGTCAAGGCCTCCACCGTCGTCAAGCCCATGCATGGCGTCCTGGGTAAGCAGTGCCATGGTGATGCCGCCGTACTTAAGCCCCTTGTGGACTCCTGGAGGGGGTTAGCCATTGCGACGGCTTCCACGCCCCAGTACGCCCGCCTTCACCCCTACAGGGGAGGTGCCTCTGCGGTGGATGAGGTGTGCAGGAATTTGGCTGCCGTAGGGGCCAAGCCCCACGCCCTCAGCGACTGTCTGAGCTTCGGCAACCCTGAGAGGCCCGACCGCCTTGGCTACTTCAGGGAGGCCGTGAGGGGCATGGGAGATGTCGCCTCCGCCCTGAAGCTTCCCATACCCTCAGGCAACGTGAGCTTCTACAACGAGACTCCTCTTTCGCCAGTCCCACCGACGCCCGTCGTCCTGGGGACCGGTCTGGTGAAGGACATACGTCGCTGTGTAACCTCGGACCTAAAGGACCCAGGGTCCAGCCTATACCTCCTCGGGAGGACGCGAGCGGAGATGGGCGGCAGCGAGTACTATCGCCTGCGGGGAGGCGAAGGAGGAGAAGTTCCGGATGTGGATGTGGACCTCCTGAAGGCCTCGATAGAAGGCCTCCTTAGGGGCATGGAGGAGGGTCTCATCAGGTCCTGCCACGACCTCTCCCACGGAGGCCTTATTGTAGCCCTGGCGGAGATGTGCATGGGAGGGGACTTGGGCGCTGAGATCGCTGCCGACCCCGGAACCCTGAGGCCGGACATCTTCCTCTTCTCAGAGTCGAACACACGCTGGCTATTGGAGGCGGCCAGGGGACGTGAAAGGCAGCTCGAGGACACTCTGCAGGGGCTTCCCCTGACTCGCCTGGGGAGGGTGGCAGAGGCGGACCTGGAGGCAAGGATTGGCAGGAGGAAGCTCAGTCTGTCCGTGGAGGGCATGCGGGAGGCCTGGTCCTCCGCGCTGCCGAGGTTGGTGGTTGGATGAGCTCAGCATGGTGGGTGATGCCTTGAAGCAAGGAGAGGTGAGGGCGTGCGTCCTGCTAATCGAGGGCACCAACTGCGAGGATGAGACACGTCACGTTTTCGAGGACCTTGGAGCCCAGGCTGAGAAGGCGCATCTCAACCAGCTGGTCAGGGACGTTCCGGGCGACGCAAAGCGAAGTTTGGAGGATTACCAGGTCCTAGTGTTTCCTGGCGGCTTCTCCTCCGGAGATTACGTGAGAGCGGGGGCCATATGGGCTGCCAGGGTGAAAAGCTGTCTGCTCCCCGACCTTAAGAAGTTCGTGGACGAGGGGAAGGCACTTGTGGGCATCTGCAACGGGTTTCAGGTATTGGTGGAGATGGGCTTCCTGCCGGCGATAGGAGGGATCAGCGACGTACCGCAGGCGGCCCTGGCGACGAACGACTCCGCGTACTATGAATGTCGACCTTCCCTGCTGAAGTTCGAGAATCGTGGCCTCTGCGGGCCCCTCAGCAAACTCGCCAGAGACCAAGTGATGTTGGCGCCCTCAGCCCACACTGAGGGAAAGTTCACCTTACCGCAAGGAGAGGAGAAGCGGATGCTGGATGCGCTGATCGAGAACGATCAGATTCTCTTCAGATATGTGGATGTAGATGGGAACTATGCCGGTTATCCCTGGAATCCCAACGGCAGTGCCTACAACATCGCCGGCGTCTGCAATCCCGAAGGCAACGTCCTCGGCCTGATGCCCCATCCGGAGAGGTCCTTCTACCGCTATCTGCATCCGGACTGGACCAGGGGAGGCGGAGACCTCTACGGGGACGGCCGGCTCTTCTTCGAGTCGATTCTGGAGTACGTAACGAGGAGCTTCTAACCTAGGATTGGTCGCTGAAGCCGCACCGGGCACAGATGATGCTGCCCTCTGCCGTCCCGAGGACAGCGCCACAGTCCGGGCAGATCTCCCTGGACCTGCTCTCGGGGAGGC
>CAYFYB010000061.1:0-3114 GCA_964347345.1 uncultured Methanomassiliicoccales archaeon
GATAGTCGTGGTAGCGCCCCTCCCTGCTCACCAGTTCGGCCAGGGGTGAAAGGTCCCCATAGCTTCGAGGCCACACCTCCAAGACGTCCACGGCCTCCGGGGACTGGATGTCGATCTTCCTTCGGGTCCACTCCACCCTCTCGACACGACCGAGGTTCTCCAGCCTCCTTCTCATCTCCTCCAGGTCCGACCTGCTGCTGTGGACGTAGAAGCGGGGCCTGAAGGTCGGGTCCTCGATGCGGTGGACACCCTGGGGAGTCCAGAGCCATAGGACCATGGAGTCCTTCCCGTAGTCCGCGTAGGCGTCGATGATCCAGCCTCGCATCCGCTCTTCTCCCCCGCTTCAGAGAGCTTCTGGTGCTTTCAGAAGACATGCCTTATAAAAGGCGGAAGGAAGGGGGTGGGTGAAACTAACCCTCAGAAGTCCTGGCACAATTCAATCCCTGGGCCCTGCTCCTTCAAAATCCTAAACTCGGAGTTCGCCCCCTCACCTTCGATCAGCAGGTCCAGAAGAACATTCCCCACCCGAAGCGACCTTACCTCGAGGCGGTCCACCATGGGAGGCAAGAAGGGTTTCACTCTGAGCTTCCCGACTGAGGCGCCGGCCTCCAATCCGAGGAGCCCGCGAAGCATGAGGAAAGAGACCGCTGCAGACCATGCCTGCCAGTCACAAGCCCTCGGGACAGGGACCGGCGAGTGTTCCCTCTGCCGGGCAAAGCCAGCGAAGAGTTCAGGCAGCCTGTATCGATGGAATCCCCGCGACGCGGCTAAGATTGCTTCGAAGAGCATGGACGCCTCCTCCTGGAGCCCGTACCGAGACATACCCCAAGCGATGAGGGCATTGTCCTGGGGCCAAACAGACCCGTTGTGGTAGCTCAGGGGATGGTATGGAATCTCCTCGTCCGACATAGTCCGCACACCCCAGCCCGAGAAGGAGTCCTCCCCCATCAGTCGCTCCGCGACCTTCGATGCCCTCCCCGGCTCGAGAATTCTGCACATGAGCAAGTGGCCAGGGTTCGAAGTCCGCGTCCTGATTTGCTCCCCAGATCCGTCCAAGGCCATTGCGTACCCGCTCGCGGACGGGACCCAGAAAGCTTCCTCGAAGCGCAACTGCAGCTCTCTCGCCATCGTTTCCAGCTCTCGCCCTCTACCTTCGTCTCCAAGAGCCTCAGCAATAGTCGCCAGCCCTTTCAGTCCCCAGTAGGCGTAGCCTTGGGCTTCGCAGAGAGCGATCGGCGGCTCCGGTTGGGAACCGTCGGGGTGGACCACGCCGAACTTGCTGTCCTTCCAGCCCTTATGCATGAGACCCGGTGGGTCGCTGCTCACATAACTCAGGAAGCCCTTCGGACTCCTCTCCATGAGGTCATCAATGTGTTGCGCAGCCGCCAGCGCAGAAGGGTATAGCTCCTTGCAGAACCCCAGATCCCCCGTCCAGAGGTAGACCTCGCTGAGAAGGCATAGGAAAAGAGGTGTGGCATCAACGCTGCCGTAGTAGGGCCCATGGGGAATCTTGCCGCTGCCTGCAAGCTCGCCCCTTCTGAGCTCGTGCAGGATCCTTCCCGTTTCCTCCTCCCTATACGGGTCGAATGTTCTACCCTGACGGAGGGCCAGAACTCGTAGGATGTCCATGCTTAGATGGGGATTGAGGTGCACGGTCTCCAGGCCGACGACGAGGCTATCCCTGCCAAAGAGCGTGGCGTACCACGGTAGGCCAGCGGCAGGTACCCTGTAACCGTCCGCCGCTATGAGAAGGTCAACGCTGTCGTTCAGTGATCGGCTCAGCCACGATGAGAGAGGCCCGTTGTCAGTCTCCATCCTCGCCCAGAGGCCTATTCCCTCTTGCCTCTCTTCTTCCACTGATTCGATGAAAGGCTTCATGGAGGCTACCCGCACCCTTTCCTCCGGCGTCCCGATGCCGAAATCCACCCTGGTCCTGATGAGGGTGGTCTCCTTAGGTCCAAGAGTCAGGTTCCAGATGGCTCTGGACCCTTTAGGCGAGGAAGGCACTGGTTGGAAGGAGATGTTGGTCCACCGGGTGACCTTGTCCTCTCCCCTCCGCAGCCATGTGATCTGGTCACCTCCACCCATCGTCCTGGGACGCCGTTGTCGCGGCGGTACGATGTCGCGGACCTCGAAGATGTCTTGGAAGTCGACGCCTAGGGCGAGGACCGCGCTCAAGGTTCTCTCGCTGTCGCCGAGATTGCTCAGCTCAGTCCTTTCGAACAATCCTTCCGCGAGGACGATGTCACGCCTAACGTAGAGGTCGGAATCTCGTCGCCCTCTCTCTTCTACGAGATCAACACGAAGGGAGTAGTTGTTAGGGGTCGAAGTCGAAATGCATTTCAGTCTCTGCCCTTCAAGGGATATGGCATACCCGCTGAGGTGCCTAGTATCCTCATAGTACAGGCCATGTCCACTCTCTCCGGCAACATTGCCCTCGGTGTCCGCGTACAGAAAGGCGTTCCCCCACTTCAGTAGAGTGTCTTTGGCGATGGACACCATCGCGACCTCCCAATCCTCATCCAGAGCCTACGTCGGAGCCCCGTCCCAGGATTGCGTCGGCCAGTCGCACAGCCCTCACGGTCTCCCGCACGTCGTGGGCCCTGATGATGTGGGCACCCTTCGAGGCTGCCAGGACGGCCGCGGCCAAGCTCCCCTCAAGCCGCTCATCGATATCCAGGCCCAGCACTTTCCCTATAAAGGACTTCCTTGATGTGCCCAGTAGGATGGGCCTCCCCAGGCTTCTGAACTCTCTCAGCCGTCGCAGGATCTCCAGGTTATGATCCAGGGTCTTCCCGAACCCAATGCCAGGGTCCACGATGATCCTCTCCTCGTCGACTCCGCCCCGAACCGCCTCATCCATCCTCTCACGGAGGAAGCGGATGATGTCAGCGACAACCTCGTTGTACTGCGGGTTTAGCTGCATGTTCTTCGGGTTCCCCTGCATATGCATTATGACGGTGGGAACATCATGCTGGGCCAACACCTTCACCATATCCGGATCTCTCAGGCCAGTCACGTCGTTCACCATGGAGGTGCCCAGGTCCAAGGCCTTGGCGGCGGTCTCAGGCTTGTAGGTGTCCACCGAGATGGGGATGGCGCGGCTGTCCACCT
>CAYFYB010000062.1:0-3037 GCA_964347345.1 uncultured Methanomassiliicoccales archaeon
AGGAAGTACATCTTCGACTGGTTCGCAGAGAGGTTCCCCGTCACGCCATGGGCCGAGAAGACGAGGAAGGCCTTCCTTTCCATCCACAGGCAGATGCCTCGCAGCCACGCTGAGAAGTACGAGCTAAAGACAATATGGTACTGGTATCCCCTCTACTGTCTCGGTGGCCTTGCCTTCATCTCCTTCCTGATACTGACCATCACCGGCATCGTCCTCGGATTCTACTACGTGCCCGACGGGAACATTAGAATCCTCGCCGACGGAAGCACGACCTCTGGGGCCTTTGAGAGTCTCGAGTTCATCATGTCCGAGGTACCCCTGGGTTATGTATGGCGAGGGGTTCACCACTGGGCCGCCCACATATTTGTCGCCGCAGTGTTCCTCCACATGGCTAGGGTCTACTTCACCGGAGCCTACAAGAAGCCAAGGGAGCTCAACTGGATCCTCGGTGTCATCCTTCTGCTACTCTCTCTGGGCTTCGGTTACACCGGGTACCTGCTGCCGTGGAACAGCCTGGCCTTCGCAGCTGCTACCATAGGCATCAATATGACGAAATCAGTCCCCATCGTTGGAGATCTATCGGCTGAGATCCTCTTCGGAGGCCTTTCCCTGGGCGCCAACACCGTCCTCAGGATGTACTGGTTCCACATCTTCATCCTGCCCATGGTGGGCATAGGGCTGATGATCCTGCACATGACCATCGTATGGATACAGGGGATAGCGGAGCCCCACTGAGGGGGAAGGATGCAGGACAGCCAACTGGAGAGGATAAGAAGGGAGGAGAGGGTCGGCTTCCCCACCCAGTATGGTCCCGTGAGGACGGACAAGAAGCCGGGCCACGCCCTGATGCCCCACGAGGCCTATCGGGATGCGGTCATCGTCCTCATCATGACGGGGATAATGTTCCTCCTGACGGGCCTGGCGGTACCTGCCCTGGGGAAGTCCGCGAACCCCAACGTGGTGGCGGAGGTGGAGCTGCCAGACTGGTATCTCCTCTGGTCCTGGGGTCTCCTCAAGATAGCGGAGATCTTCCCCTCGGTGACCATCCTTGGATTCAGCCTCACAACCCTCACCTACGGAGCCCTTCTCTCCGCGGTACCCTTCATCATCCTGCTCCTCCTGCCCTTCATAGACAAGGGCTTTGAGAGCAGGCCGGCCAAGGCCAACCTCCGGGCGGCTCTTGGAGTGGCGGGCATCGTCTGGGTAACGACCGCTTCCATCTACTCGGTAAACGTCCTCATCCTCCCCTTCTTCATCACGGCTAAGGGAACCCCAATAGTGACGGACGACACCCTGAAGTGGATGTTCATTGTGGAACCCGTCCTGGCCGGCATGGTCACATACGTGGCCCTCAGACGGCTGGCCTACAAGCCCATGAGGCGGGTCAACACCATCTTCAATGCCTTTGCCCTGGTCCTCCTTCTGATCGTTGTCCTTTACTTCCTCATAGGCGCGAACCTGATGCAGGGAACGGGCATGCTCTCCCTCCTGACGAGGGAGAACGCCTTCCTGGGATTCTACCTGGGGATAGCCCTGTCCACGCCTGTCGTCGCCCTCTTCATAGTCCACCTCTTGGACGAGTACCGCGGGCGAAGAACTCTCCTCCTCTGGATGGCATTCATCCTGGCCCTCCTGGCGCCCATGAGCTTCTACCTGATGAGCTTCGAGCAGGAGGTCTTCGATCATGTTCAGGCATTCATCATGACCAACTCTCACGCCTTCATTGCCCTCCCCGTGTTCTCGCTAGCGGTCACGTACTTCGGCCAGAGGACGCCCTACAGCGACTACGAGTACAAGCTCAACGAGTGTTATCAATGTGGTCGATGCCACATAGTCTGCCCCATCACAAAAGTGGAAGCGGATGCCCTGGGCGGCCTCAACCTGGTCTACAACGTATACAAGAGACAGCACGACGGCGTCCCCATGTGGTCCTGTCTGACGTGCGACGCCTGCAGCGCCGTCTGTCCCTTAGACATAAATTACAGCGCGTACGTGCTGACGGAGAGGGCGAAGGCCATGAGGGCGAAGCAGCGCATACCGGTGGAGAGGCCGACCTTGGCGGCGAGGCCAGCAGCCGCCAATGGCGGTCAGGAGGATGGATGATGTCCTTCCGTCCAGAGGAGATGGGCTTCCCCATGAGGGACCTGACGGCTGGGGAGCGGACGGTGCCCCACCCCATCATGTTCGCCGCCTTGGACAAGGAGGCTGAGTGGGACGAGATCCCGGAGGTAGAGGTGAAGGAGAAGAGCGAGTACGCCTACTATCCGGGGTGCGTGGACTACTATGACTACGAGATGCAGTTCAGCCGAAACAACTTCGGGGAGACGGATCACGGAATCATCTTCGATTCCTCCGTAAAGCTGCTCACGGCCATGGGAATCAGTCCCATCGTCTTGGACCGGAGTTTCATGAAGTGCTGTGGCCATGATCAGCTGTGGCAGGGCAAGGTCGACGTCTGGAACAAGCTTAGAGAGTATAACGAGACCCTCATGAAGAGGGTCTTCAAGCAGGCCGGTGTGAAGACCCTCATCGTCAGCTGTGCCGAAGGGTACAGGACCTTCAAGCTAGACTACGACCTCGGGGATGTCGAGGTCAAGCATATCACTCAACTCCTCTACGAGAAGGGCATCGAGTTTAGGGCCCGGAAGAAGGCTCGAGTCACCTATCAGGACCCATGTCGAATGTGCCGCCAGATGCCCGTGGACCCGGTGTACGAGGAGCCCCGGGAGCTCATTCGGATGGCCGGGGCTGACTACGTGGAGATGGAGCACTTCAGGGCGGACGCGACCTGCTGCGGTGTCGCCGGCATGATGTACTGCAACGAGAAGACCAAGGGGATCACCAACGACAGGATGATGGAGGCCAAGGAGGGGGAGGTGGACTACCTACTGACGGCCTGTCCCAAGTGCCTCACCCACTTTGGCTGCCAGCAGCACGAGAACCTCTACAGAGAGGACCGGGAGAAGTTCGAGTTCAGGGTCATCGACATAACCCAGTTCCTTGCGGAGTGCCTGGACGGGGCGTCGGCCGAGGCCCT
>CAYFYB010000063.1:0-2850 GCA_964347345.1 uncultured Methanomassiliicoccales archaeon
CCCGTGGTGTTGCATGACGGGACTCGCACGTAATCTGCGCCCAGGGCGTCCTCATAGTTGGCGTGGGCGTTAAAGGATAGGTTGGTGAGGGAGTGGTCCTCCCCCCCCTGCCATATGGCCTTCACCCCGAGCTTCTCGTACATCTCCCGATAGCCGCTCCTCTTTGGCGTGCCGTCCACAACCACGTCCGCCTCCCCGAGGAGCTCATCGAGGGTTCCGCTCACTTCCATCCCTGCCTCCTTGAAGGGTGCGACCTTGTCCTTGGTGGAGGCGAAGAGGCGATATCCCCGGGACAGTGCGATTCTGGCCTCGAAGGTAGGCCTTGTCTTGCTTACGCCCACCACTTCCATATCGTCCTGAGAAGCCACGGCATCGGCCACCCTCTTCCCTATCGTGCCGTATCCGTTGATGGCTACCTTTACCGTCATCCTATCCCCCGAGGAATGGAGTAGAGGCCTAGTATATCTATCCTCCCGTGGCTCCCCCAGATAGGTTCGAGGCTGCCATTCAGACGTAAAGCTCTCGCCTCATCCGGGGGATCATGGCCATCAGCACCGCGATCTCCGTCAGCTCTCGGCGGTCCATCCAACCCCTGGTGAGGTACCCGACTGCCCCCTCCCGGCGTCCAATCTCTTTGATGCCAGTGATGGACTCCATAGCGCTTCCCACCGTCCTTCCCTCCTCCACCATTTTCATGACCGGCGGCGGGTGCTCGAAACCGGGTCCGCAGCCCACCGTCACTCTGCCCACCCTGTCCACTATGGCGCAGTACTGCACGTCCAGGTAGTTGCCCACCGCCTCGTGCCAGATGAGTCCTGCCTCTATACCCACCCCCAGATCGCCCTTCCCTATGGCCTGTCTCGCCCGCTCGATGGCTCCCTTAAGGGCTTCATGGTCCCGAGGTTGCGGTGGCACTCCTACCCGCACCTCCCGCCCCTTCACTTCCAGCCTCTCGTACACCTTCCCGAGGACGCCCTTTACAGCCTCGACCTTGACCTCGTTGCGTGTCCCAACAAAGACCCTCATGGTCTTCAGTACCCTGCCCCCAGGGTCGATCTCCCCTTTCCGAATCCGCGTGGAGCTGATGGGAAGGCCGTCCTCCGCCGGCAGGAGAGGGACTTTCACGACGCTGAGGGCTCCAAGGCCCCGACTTCTGCGGACATGATTGAGGTCGGCCACGGTCTCCTCGGTCTCTTCCGACACTACGATGGCGTCCAGGTCCGCTCTATGGGCAGCGGGGCCGAACCTGTCCTCAATCTCCTCGATGGTGAAACTCTCCCAGCCCTGGGACCTCAGGAACTCCTCCAAGAGCCTCTTCCTCTCCTTGAAACGCCGGACACCTCCCCCCTTGGCCGAGGCCATGGAGTCCGATGTCAGGCCGATGAGTACTTCATCCCCCGCTTCGAAGGCCCTTCGTAGTAGCTGCTTATGGCCCTCATGGAGTGGATCGAAGGTTCCTCCCAGGCAGATCCTCATTAGCCTCACCCCAGGCTGAGGACAACGGCGATGAGCAGGACGGCCATGGCCCCTATCCATAGGAGGAGGAGCTGCCTCTTCTTCCTGGTGAGGATGAGCCTGTGGCTCGTCTTGCACTCCTCCGAGCAGAACTCCTCCGTAACGGGTATGGCCTTGTCGCAGGTGATGCAGTGCTTGTGCTGCAGTAGCTTCTGCGGCATTTGGGGGGAAAGAAAGTTCCGGAGCTTATAAAGGAGTATGTCGTGGACAGGGGCGGGGAGCAAAAGGTTGACAAGCGTTACGCTCGGAGCAATAAAAGCTTTCGATAAGGTTATATATATAACGGGCCATCGCAACCTGTTACAGACATCGGAGGAATTATGAAGAAATTGGGCGTAGTTCAAAACTTTTCCTATAAGGGAGACTTTCTTGTAAAAGCATCTTTCTCTCCGCGGATGGGGCAGGAGGTGCACGATGCCAGGGGGAGGGCCCTGGGAAGGGTGAGGCGGGTCTTCGGTCCAGTTAAGGGGCCCTACGTGACGGTGGAACCTCTCCATGAGGTTGGCCTAGGCCTCGTCGGCTCCGATGTCTACGTGGAGGTGGTGAGTTGAAGAGAAGAAAGGTGGAAAGAGCGGAAGAGCCCATCCGGTGCCCCGAGTGCGGAAGCAGTCACCTGGCGTTCGATGAGGCCAGGGGCGAGCTGGTCTGTGAGGAGTGTGGCCTGGTCATAGACGAGGGCATGATAGATCAGGGACCCGAGTGGCGCGCCTTCGATATGGAGCAGGGTGAGAAGAGGGCCAGGACGGGGGCTCCCATGACCTACACGATTCACGACAAGGGTCTGTCGACCACCATCGGGTGGAAGAACAAGGACTCGTATGGGAAGACGATACCCACCAAGAACAGGGCGCAGCTATACAGGCTGAGGAAGTGGCAGAGGAGGATCCGGGTCAGCAACGCCACGGAGAGGAACCTGGCCTATGCCCTTGGCGAGCTGGACAGGATGGCCAGCGGGATGGGTCTCCCCCGGAACGTCCGGGAGACGGCGGCCATGATCTACCGGAAGGCCGTCAACAAGAACCTGATTCGTGGCAGGAGCATCGAGGGCGTCGTGGCGGCCTCCCTCTACGCCGCCTGTCGGCAGTGCGGGGTGCCTCGCACTCTAGACGAGATTGCCAACTCCTCCCGCGTCAGCCGAAAGGAGATCGGACGGACCTACAGGTTCATGACCCGGGAGCTGAAGCTGAAGCTGATGCCCACCCGCCCCCAGGACTACGTCTCCCGCTTCTGCAGCGAGCTGAAGCTGTCCGGTGAGGTGCAGTCCAGAGCCCTGGACATCCTCAAGGATGCGGCCCAGAAGGAGCTGACCTCCGGTCGCGGGCCCACGGGGGTGGC
>CAYFYB010000064.1:0-2747 GCA_964347345.1 uncultured Methanomassiliicoccales archaeon
GCGATCCGTACAACTTCTTCGGGACTTACATTGCCACGGACATCCTGCTGCGGGGCATCGAGCCCCTCCAGGTCCTCTCCGGCGATGCGGTCTTCGGGGAGCTCAACCCATGGGGTTACCCAGCTCTCTACTTCTCCTTCACCCTGCTCGCTCGCGCAGCCTCGCTGGGCGATCCTTTCCTCTATGGGGTTTGGCTGAAGATCCCGATGGCTATCCTGGACGTGGGCACATCCCTCCTTCTTTTCCACATCGCTAGGCTCATTGGGGCCTCCCTTTCCACGGCCCGCCTAGCCTCCATGGCCTTCCTTTTCAATCCATTTTCCATCCTCATCACGTCCATCTGGGGTGTGAACGATCCCATTCCCGTCTTCTTCACCGTCCTCGCCTTCTATTTCCTTCTGAGGAAACGGGAAAGGGACCTCAGCTACGCGAGCGTATCCCTTGGAATTGGGATTGCCCTCAAGCTCTACCCTGTCCTCCTGCTGCCCGCGATCCTCGCAAAAGCCGGGGGGGCGCGGCGTAAGCTCCAGTCACTGCTCATGGCCCTGGCAATACCGGCGGTCACCTCCCTACCCTTCCTCCTTACGAGCGGGTCGACCTATCTGGCGGTCCTCTTCAGATTTGCAAGCGGGGCCGAGGGAGCGGGCCTCGACCCCCAGAGGTCCATCCTAAGTGGGGTGAGTTGGCTTGTCGGACCCCTCGATCCCCGCATCGCCCTCTTGCCGGCAGTTGCTCTCGTCCTGGTCTTGTGGTGGGTCTATCAGGCGACCAGGAATCGTAGAATGCACCCCCTCCTTGGAGGCGCCGTAGCTCTCCTCGCCTCTTACATCCTGACCGTAAGGTGGATTCCGAACTACGCGCTCTGGGCAGTTCCCTTCACGACCCTGCAGGCCCTCCTCTTTACGAGAGGCTGGAGACGTTGGATTCCGAGTGTCTTCTGGGCACCGACGATGGCGGACGCGAGCATCCACATGGGGTGGTACCCGACCCCCTTCTCCGGGGCCAGCGGCGTGCCTTACTGGGCCCTGGTGGCCAACGGCCCCGCGATTATTACGGTTAACCTTTTTCCCCTCGGAGTCCTCATCGTCCTGACGGCGACCTTCCTGGCGGCCACCGCTGCCACCCTCTACCTCGCACTTAGGAAGGAGCCCGACACGGAGACGAAAGTCGAGGCTGGTCCGCAGTCACGTCCGGCCCGGAGGACTCGGGGCCTCCCCTCAGGGTCTCTATGCTTACTCATCCTCCTAGCGCTTCTTGGGGGGACTGTGGCCGGAGGCTACTACCAGCACATCCAGCGTGGCGCGGTTACCCCGGAGGACTTCGCCTCCTTCACGCCGCAAAGCGATGGCGTGGTAGTCGTCCACGATGACTTCCGCGCCAGGTTCCTCTCCTTTCGCTGGACCTTCAATGGGAGCGGGAGGTACGTCCTCGACCCCAACGGGACCGGTGGCATCATTCTGGATACTGTGGGGCCATCAAGGACGGCCGCTCTTGAGGACCCGGTGGAGACGGACACGCTGGAAGTCCGCTTCACTTTCCGACTTCGAGGCCGATACGGGGTGGGTCCAATGGTCTTGGCAAGGGGGCCTGGCGGATGGCTGGGAGTCACGGGGCCCTCCCTTGAATCCTACCTCGATTACTACGACGAGATCAGTAACCAATTCATTACTCTAGGGAGAATTGAGGAGAGCTGGTACGAGGCCACTCTGCTCTTTGGGCCCGACCGCCGTGAGGTTCGCATAGCTAGTGGGACTCTGGTATTAGGCGGGGGTGGCCAGGTCAAGGGCCTCCGCCTTGGTCATGACCTGCCCACGCCCGGAGGAGGCGGAGTACTGGAAATCTCAGAGGTAAGTCTGCGATGGAGCATCGGACCCAAAGCACCCGAAGGGCCTCCTTTGTGGACAGTCGCCCTTTCCGGAGTCGGCGCCATAGCTGCCTCATACGTCGGTGTGGGAGGCATCCCAAGCATTTTGAGAAGGCGGCAGCCAAGGGCCTGAGCCGACGGGCCGATGAAAGAGACGAGCTCTTCCCAGAAACAGGCTGGTTGGCAAACAGAACCTGGCAGCGGCCGAGGACGATGAAATTAGGTCGCAGAGGATTCCAAACCTTCACTTCCTGGGACCTAGAGACGCAGATACCCTCCCGCCTCAGCATGGACCCTGTCGCGATCGGGTATCCCTGAAGCGTTAGGAACAAATCGCCTCCCTCAAGGGGGGTTGCCCTACCACGGACAGATTCAAGGCTAGTCTTTCTAAAGCTTCCTCGTCAGGAGTCCCATGAGCCAGTAGTTCCAGCTCACTGCCGTTCCCATGGCGAAGATGTTGGAGAGAAGGTACAGTAGGTTCCCGAATTCCGTCAGAACGAAGAGGACCAGGAGGTTCACTAAGAGACCCCCGAAGACGAACGCATTGTACCGCATGAGACGAAGGGGCCATCCCTTCAGGACACGGCCACGGAAAGTCCACTTCTCATTCAGCAGGAAGCTCGCGAGAATCCCTGCTTCCACAGCAACGATACCAGCAATCAGATAGTGGAGATGAAAGAAACCGACGAGGCTTATCAGGAATATCTCATTGACCACCGCGCCTATCAGGGCTACGAACATGAATAGACGCAGGGGACTCCTCGTCGCAAGCATCCGCATCAGGTGGGCGGCCTCCCGGGGCCCGGACAGCTTGCTTTCACCCCAGAGCCTTTCCCTGAAGGTGATCGGCACCTCCCTAACGGACATGCGGTGCTTCTTGGCG
>CAYFYB010000065.1:0-2676 GCA_964347345.1 uncultured Methanomassiliicoccales archaeon
CCACTAGGACGCATGACGCTATCACCGTCCTTCTCAACTACTCACCTCCCCCCGCCGTGCGGGCCCTGGGTACTCTTACCGCGCCCCTCCTCGGCGCTGGCTCGAGGGATGGGACATGCTGAGTTTAGGGTAGCTTGCGTTTCTCCCCCTGCCAAAACATGTCAAGACCTCACACGCGATAAACCTATCTCACCAATGTTGGCGGCTCCCTGGTGCCCCACGAAGGAAGGCCCCGCTCGCGTACTGTCGACGTCCCGGTCGCGGCATATTGCTATAAGTGAGGTTTATCGAGACTTGTGGATTGAGCTGCCAGCCATAGCCATAAGGGGGCTTCTGTTCATCACCTCTAGCTGGCTTCACACTGACACTTTACGTCCTTTAACCCCACAGAACAGGCGAGCCTGATGACTTGGAGAGCAGGAGAAGAGGCAGAAAGAAAAAGAGGAGCCCCAGGACAGCGAGTCCCGGGGTTTTGGCCCATCACTTCACGGGAAGGACCGGGCACACGAAGAGGGCTACGGGCTCCGCCGAGATCAGCAGGTGCCCAAGGGCCATGTGGGCCTCCACTTGGGCTGTGCTGGTCAGCTCGAAATTGACCATGCCATCCCCGTTGGCGTCATGGATTGACATGCCGAGAGCCGTGAAGGCCACGGCAAAGACCATCCATCGACCACCGTTGTAGCCGGGGTCCCCGGGAGCTGCCTCGCCGACCGAACGTTGGCCACTGAGACCAGATCCGTCGAAGTTGTAGAGGATGTCAAAGGACTCGGCGGGAGCCGCGTCGGGCAGGACCGTGGGCGTCAGAACCGTCCGGTACAGGTCCCCGTCTATCCAGAGGACAGGATCCCGGACCACGGTAGCCTTGGCGGCCACCGGGGCGGACGTCGCCAGGAGGGCCACAACCAGGGCCATACCGGCCAGGGTGAACATCGATTTTCGCATTGCTTCACCTCCTCCCTCTCGGGCCTTGGGAATTCGTATCGCGCCCCTCCTTGGCGCGTCTCCGCGTCTCTGAGACATTGAACATCAGGGAGGTGGGTGCGTATAAGGCGGTATGCCGAAGTCTCTTCCCAGTCTCACCCAAATCTCGCTACTTCCACGTGGTGACCACCAAGGCGCCCAATCCCACGGTCTGGGCCAGGGTGAACAGGGCCACGTGGAGCTCAAGGCCCGCGGCGTAGAGCGGCATCATCGTGAGGTAGGAGTAGAGCGTGACGGAGTTCTGGATGAGGAAGAGGGCAGCGAATACCATGAGCCCCAGGGTGAAGCTGGTCCTGATCTTCTGATAGGAGGTCCCGTAGATGAAGAGGAGGAGGCCTATGAGGGCGAGGTTCGCCGCAGCCCCGGCGATGCTCACGTACATGAGGTAGCCCATGGTCCCTCCCTCCTTCGGCACGTTCCCATATCTACCTTTGCCAGAATTGGACACCAATGCCTGCTCATCCACTCATCTCCTGCTCGAGGATCTCCTCCAGAACCGGGAGGCTATGCTCCATCTGCTTGGAGAGGAAGTAGGGGGACCCGTAGGTATCCCGCATAGGGTTGACCACCAGGTCGTGGCGAAGAAGCAGGTCCAGGTGGTGGATCACGGTCTTGTAGTTTAGGCCCAACTTCTCGGCAATCTGATGGGCGTTGCAAGGCCTTTCAGCGAGGAGCCTCAGGATCCGGGCCCGGTTGTACCCCCCGCGGCTTCCGGCAATGAGGAACCAGAGGACCCGCTCCACGGAACCCTCCATGGGCGGACCGCTAATAAGTTTCCGGGCGGCCCGAAGGGAGGATGTCAACCTAAGGATGCCCGACAAGGCACCGTCATAATTCTCTTTACCCCACCCCTGGCACCCTCAAAAGGCTATGGAACTTCCATCCAAGGCTGCGAGGAAGGGTCACCAAGACGACTGCTGCCCTGGCGAGAACACCTGGGTGACGTCCGCCAACTGGAATAGGCCCAAAGTCCCAACGAGGGCCAGTCCCAGAGTGATGCTCGTCCACTCATATCCCTTCTGAAAGTCGGACTTTCCGAGCATTGCCACTCCGAGGGCGAAGTAGGCTACCCGGAGAAGGAGCCATCCCCGGGCAAAGGCGCTGAGAAACACGGTGGAGGTCGCCTTGCGGGCGATGACAACCATCATCGCATCTTGGGGAGCAGCCTCAGCATAGACTGCGGCTAGCGCAAGGTCGGAGAGATAAAACACCGCATACCCCAAGGTTACGACGGCGATGCCGATCACGCCTAGGACGCTTCCGAGGAGTGAGGATATTGGACTTGTCTTCCTCAGAGTCCGCCAGAGGGTCAGCATGAAGGGGGGAATAGCCCGAAAGCTAGGAGGTTAAGACCCGTGAGAAGTAGGCGTTCTGAAGGCAGGAATGAGTTGGAGGAGGTCTTCCGAACCTGCCAAAGGGGGGAGTAGATCCACAATCACATCGACAGGAAGGACGGTGAGGGCTACATAGAGGAGGGCCGCGATACCGCCCAGTCGCAGAACGTTTCTCATCTCCCCCATGGAACCCCCGTCCCGCATTAGTCTGGAGAACCTGTAAAGCCTACGCGGAAAATTTCTTTCTATAGAATATTATAAATAGAAAGGATGAATATCCAGGGGTGAGCCAAGTCAGGCTCGGGGGGGGAGGTCGTGAAGCCTTACAGAATTGGAGTGCTAGTCGTTGGTGTCTTGCTGA
>CAYFYB010000066.1:0-2381 GCA_964347345.1 uncultured Methanomassiliicoccales archaeon
CCTCCACATTCAGGTTCCACCTGCTCCTGTCGAAGGGAAGGTAGCCCACGTCGAGACCGAGGAGCTTCGGCACATATTCGGGTCCATACCCATCGTATCCCCCGTCACCGGGGCCCACCACCATGATCTCGTCCCCTCGTCGGCAGGTGGATATGAGGGTCACGAAGCCGCTGACGTGTCCCGAGAGGGGCTTCAAGGTTACGTAGCCGGCCTTGAACAGCTCGCAGGCCACTTCCTCTCCCAGGGACTCCACCTCATCCAGGTAGCGGGTCCCTCGGTAGGCGTTCTCCACGAAGCTGCCGTGGATGAGATCGTGGACAGGAAGGCTATACCGATGGGCAAAATCGCTAGCCAGAAGGGCCCTGACCTGAGGGCTTGTGACGTTTTCCGACGGGATGAGATTGATGCAACTCTCGAGCCGCCATTTCTCCTGTTGGCGAGCCAAAGAGAGGACGTCTCTCATAGCCCTCAGTTGTACATCGAGAAGTCGTCATCCCTGGAGGGGAAGCCCTCGGGGCCCGCCTCTTCCCCTATCTCCTCGAAGACGATGTTGAAGAGGGTGTTCACCATCTCCCTAAGCTGGGCAATCTCCTCCCGAAGTCGCTGTATCTCCAACAGAAGCTCCTCGTTGCTCTTTGGCATGTGGCCACTCCTCTCTGCATTGTTGCTATGTTGCCTCCGATATTAACCCTTTCCCCAGCTCATCAGGGCGTCGTAAACGGAGGCCACCTTCCTGCTCTCGTCCCTTTCGCAGTGCTCGCAGTAGAGGTCCTTGCCCCTTTTCGTAAGGAGGGAGCGGCATCGGGTGCAGAGACCTCGGACGACCCCCAGGGAGGGCTCATTGGTGGCCAGTTGTAGAGAGGGCTTCACCTGAATCACCCTGGCGCGGACGAGGTCCCCCAGCCTCATGGCTCTCTTGATGTCCTCCGTGTAGCTTTCGGAGATCTTCGATATGTGGATGGTGCCCTCCGTCTCCCCCGCCACGCTCCTCTCTAAACCTTCCAAGGCTTCCACCTTCACGATAGCCATGGTGGACTTGATGTCCTCTACGGAGGCCAGGACCACGTCTCCCAGCTTTAGCTCCAGCGGGGGGTTGAAGCTTCTCACCCGTGCCACCTTGTCCCTAGAGTCCAGCTGGAGTTCGCCTATCTGGGCGGCATAGATGTCTCCCTCAGCCTCGTAGGTCCCCTCGCCGGGTAGATACTCCTCGCTGACCGCCACCAGCTCCCCCGGAAATACGACCCTGGCTTTCATTGCGACTTCCTCACAATCCTGTAGAGGTCCACGTCCACCTCTTTCACTTCCTCTCTGTGGAAGGGGTGAGCATGGCGCAACGGGAATTTATAGGTTGTCAGCAGCTCGGCGGAACCACCAAACCTGGCGACCTGCCTGATGACGAACTCCCTGGTCTCAGCGTTGTGGAAGCTGTATGCCACGTCGGCGCAGCGTAAGGCAGCTTCCAGGAAGGGGACATCAGCGTGCCTTCGCTGGCCACCGAAGGGAGCGTTCATGAGGGCGGTATCCACACTGTCTTGGAAGTCCCTCACGTCCATGGTTAGGAACTCCAACCGCACACCGACGGAGGAGGCGTTCCTCCGGGCGACCTCGATGGCACTCACGTCGGCGTCTAAGGCGATGACCCTCTCGGCCCCCAGTCTGGCGGCACCGATCCCAAGGATGCCGTTGCCGCAGCCCAGGTCCGCTACGGTCCTGCCTTGGATGTCCCTTAACCCATAGGCGCTGAAGAGGAGGTGGGCCGCTATCTCAGCTGGAGTCTGGTACTGCTCCAAGTCTGCCTTTGGCCTGGGCAGGGGCTCCAGTTTTTGAAGCAGGATTGCCAGCTTTCGTCTCTTGATGGGTGGGCAGACAACCGGTTCCATTTGCACTTTCTTCAGGGCAGTAGCCTCTATCAACCTTTCCCAAGAATCTCTCAAAAGGCGGAGAGCATACTAGGCGATGTAATAGTCCGCCGAGCCCTTGTAGTCCTTAAGGGCGATGACGCCGGAGAGCTGTCCAATGATCTCTCTGGCTATCTCCCGGGTGAAGGAGTTCTCAGGAATCTCCTCAGTCTCCTGTATCCAAGAGAGGACCCGCCGAAGGGCCTCTTTCATCTCCTCCACGGTAAGTACCTGATCCATCTTGGACACTGCCTCTTCCGTCCTGTACATACTCCTGACGAAGTCCTTGCAGATGTCAACCAACTTCTCCATTTCCTCCGACACGCCCGGCCCCCAGCCTAGATAGTCATTGATGAGTTAAGGATTTTACCTAGAGACGGGGATGCGCATAGTGGAGAGTCCGCAAACGAGGCGGGCTTTCCGCCCCAGTTCAGCGTGCCGGTAGCCATTGGTGGATCTTCGAAAAAGTATGATCGCAACGAA
>CAYFYB010000067.1:0-2344 GCA_964347345.1 uncultured Methanomassiliicoccales archaeon
CGCAACTGCTTCCCCAGGCCCCATGGGAGAGCACATGTATAAGTGTGGCGTTCCTCTCCTCGTGGGCCTATGCAGTACAGGATGTTGATCGATGGTGAGTGGAGGGAATCCACGAGCCAGGAGAGCTACGACGTCATGGACCCCTCCACTGAGGAGAGAATTGCGGTCTTGCCGAAGGCCACTAGAGAGGATGCCAGAGCGGCGATCGATGCGGCGCGACGCGCTTTCGATGACGGTCCCTGGCCCGGGATGCATCCTCGGGAGAGGCGGCAGCTCTTGGAGAAGCTCGTCCTGCGCTTGGAGGATAGGGCTGGAGAGCTGGCATCTCTGGAATCCCGAAATGCAGGGAAGCCCATTCGACAGGCGAGCTTTATCGACATTCCCATGGCCATAGAGCACACCCGCCACTTCGCCCGACTGACAGAGGCCCTTCAGGATGAGCTTGTAGAGCTTCCGGACATAGGAGTGAAGAGCAGGGTCCTAAGGGAGCCCGTCGGCGTGTGCGCCGGAATTACGCCCTGGAACTTTCCCCTCTTGATGGCTGTATGGAAGATCGCCCCCGCCCTCGCCGCCGGTAACACGATTATCCTCAAACCAGCCAGTCACACTCCTCTGACTGCCCTGGAGTACGCCAGGCTCGCTATTGAGGCCGAGCTGCCTAGGGGCGTCCTGAATGTGGTAACGGGACCTGGTCAGGAGGTGGGGGAGGAGCTGGCTTCCAATGGGAAGGTGGACAAGGTGGCTTTCACCGGCTCAACCGAGGTCGGCCGCAGGATTATGGCCACGGCGGCCGCCACGGTGAAGAAGCTGACCCTGGAACTCGGCGGAAAGGCACCTATGGTGGTGCTGGAGGATGCGGACCCTCAGGAGACTCTGAGGGGCACCCTTTTTGGGGCCTACCTTCATCAGGGCCAGGTCTGTCTGGCGGGAACGCGGCTCCTTCTGCCCCGCAAACTCCATGACACCTTCCTTGAAAGACTCATCGATCGGACCCAGTCGATTCGCTTGGGACCCACCGCCTCATGGGAGACGGACATGGGACCCCTCATCTCTGAGGGTCACAGGCGGAGGGTAGAAGGCTACATTTCCAGGGGCCTGGAGGAAGGAGCAGAGCTGGTCCACGGCGGAAAAAGGCCCGAGGGGTTCGACAAAGGATACTACCTAGAGCCAACGATATTTGACGGCGTGTCCCCGGACATGACCATCGCCCAGGAGGAGATCTTCGGGCCCGTCCTGACCGTCTTTGGCTACGACGACGAGGACGAGGCTGTGGAGCTAGCCAACGCCACGACCTACGGTCTCGGTGCCTCGGTGTGGTCCAGAGACCTCAAGCAGGCGGAGAATGTGGCCCGTCGGATAAGGGCGGGGACTGTATGGGTCAATCACCACCACCTGCTGAGCTGCGCCGCCCCCCACGGAGGCTACAAGCAGTCGGGTTTCGGTAGGGAGCTGGGCATCTGGGGGCTCCTCGAGTACACTGAACTCAAACACCTCTACCTGGATGAATCGGGGGAGGCAATGAAGGAAGCCTTCGGCTTGGTCTTGCCTGACTAGGGTAGAAAAGGCAAAATAGAGGCGGAGGGTATGAAAGCCGTTCGCTCCCGTGGTGTAGTCCGGTCAAGCATCGGGGCCTCTCGAGGCTTGCATGAGGCCAGAGACAGCCCCTGACAGGGGTTCAAATCCCCTCGGGAGCACTCCACAAATGGGTCAGTATCCGCACTTGCGTGGATGCGCCCTTCCATACTTTGGACGAGGATCTTCCTGCCTCAACCTGCAAGCATGCTGCAAGCAGGGGGTCTCGTGCTAACATAGAGCAAACTTCAAGTTGTGACAAAGCATGTCGGTCGCGGGGTAGTTTATGGGGGAGGAGAAGAGCGTTCTGCGATTGGGCGGTATCGCCGGTTTGGTGGCTGGGTTCGTCTACATTCTCGGCTTGGCCATCGATCTTTCGTCTCGGCCACGGTTTGCCGGCTTCGAGGACGAGCTGCGGCGATTCCCGGAGTGGATATCGGTCCACGTTGTGGGCTTTAGCCTCATTCTGGTGGCGGTCATCCTGGCCATGGCCCTCTTCTTGGCCTTGTATCGGGCTCTCCGGGGGACCAGCCCCGCGCTTGCCCTCTTCGGCGGCGTTCTGGGCGTTCTCGGCCTGCTCATGTTCGCGTTCCTCTTCGCTTTCGACATCACGGTGCTTCCCGTGATGTCCGACCTCTTCGCTGCCGCCGGGACCGCCGAGGAAGAACACACGATCGTCCTCCTGTACCAAGTTGGGTCCCGTGTCCCCGCCCTCGCACTGGGATTCGTGGCCACCGTCCTAGTGAGCGTAGGCCTCATTTCCCTCGGCGCA
>CAYFYB010000068.1:0-2110 GCA_964347345.1 uncultured Methanomassiliicoccales archaeon
CCACGGAGCCCCTCGTAGCCTTCTTGCCAGGGCCGACAGCCCCGCGGCCATGGAGGTCAGAAGGCCCCTCTTTTCTTTAAGGATTTAGCCATCCCCCGTCTCACGGTCTATCAGCCTCCATTGAAGTGCTCGACACGAGCGAATACCCACGAGCACGATGATTTCCACAGGCCTTTGTTCGACGCCAACATTCCTGCGAGGGTGAGACCAATTATCTTTGTCCCTGGCATGGTCATACTAGTGTCTGGCCTCGTCTGGGCCCTTCAAGGCGCTGGCCTGCTGCCGACGAGCTTCATGATTGGCGTTCCCTGGATCATCATCGGGGCCGTAGTCGCGGTTTCGGGACTGGTGGTTGCTCTGCTGGGGCTCTTCAGGTGACGTGGAACCCTCGCAGTGCTCAGAAGCGATAGACCAGGGCGACCGATTATCCCGATCTCGGCGGAACTCCTAGCCGAGCCGGGGCGGGCGCGGCACCAGGAGCAAAGGACATGGCGCGCAGCCTTCCTTCCAACTTCGCTGTAGCATAGCCAGTAGATGCCCACATCGCCATGTGCCTGACGGCCCGACCCAGTAGGGAGGTTATGCCCCTGCATCCGGCTTCCCTTCCAGGACCGCTTCGGAGGATGCGGTTGGTCTGCAGGAAACCCTTGATGATGAGCTCCGCCTGGAGTGGATTTGCCAGGACTTGGTCGTAGATGGCTTGAGGTTTCCCTCGAAGGGCGCCCATGGGGATGAAGGGTAGCACGTGAATGAGGGCCCTGAGGCCCTTCAACCGGTCGACGAGATCCAGGGCAGCGATGATGTCCTCCTCCTCTTCCCCGGGCATGTTGGTAATCATGGTGGCGCATACGATCCAGTAGTGGTCATTCAGGAGGCCTATGGACTGCTCCACGATGTCGCCGTACTCCTCCGGTTGAAAGGGGAGAACCTTTCCAGGCATGACCTTCATGATGAGCCTAGGGCTGGGAGTCTCAATTCCCATCTCGATGTAGTTCCATTGACCCCGGGTCATGTACTCGGCCGCTAGAGGGACGACTTCGGGCCTCGTCATGACAGTGGCAGCGGCGGTGAAGTCCGTATTCAGGAGGGCTTCGTCCTTCACAAGATGCGAAACCCGACGCAGAAGCTTCTCTACCTGTTCCGGGTCTGGTGTCAACCCTCGCACCCCGTAGCGGAAGAACTCCTCCGAGTGGAGGCAAATCTCCTGGGCCCCGTGTTGAAGGTTCAGAAGCACCTCCTTCTCAATGGTCTCCAGAGGTAAGGAGCGGAAGCTTAGGAGGGTTGGATGACAGAACTTACACCCGCGGCCGCACCCCCGCGTCACCTCCACGAGGCCTCCGATGGAGGGTGTCACAATAGGGGGTATCTCTGAGGCCGGAGGAGGAGGGCCGTGAACCACCCTGGGCAGTTCCTCTCCCTTGAGGGCCTGGTGGAATAGTCCTGGAACCACCATTTCCCCCTCACCTTCCACGAGGCAGTCTATGCCCAGGTCCTCCGGAGGGGAGAGGTCCAAGAACTGCCAAACAGCAGGACCGCCAACGATGAGCTTGGGTCGGTGCTCACGAACCGCCGAGTCTCCCAGGACTCTCAAGAAGCTGTCGCTGATGTACGGGCGTCCCTTGGGTTTGTACCCGAGGAAGCGCATCAGCAGATGTATGATTCCGCTGCCAAAGCTGACGCCTAGGGGGTCCATGGTTGTCAGCCCTAGGACCTTCGTCCTCCGCCCGATGACGTTCTCTAGCCTCCTTGAGTCCGCTACCACCACCTGGTCCCGGTTGAGCCCGTTTCTCAGGAGGATCGACTCCACCTTTGACAGGGCGTAGGGAGCGAAAGGAACCCTGCCCTCTGCGTCTCCGTGAGTAGGGAATAGCTTCTCGTCAAGGAATGGAGGAAAGAACTCACCAGGCAGGGCGGAGGCGAAGCCCCACAGCGGGCTTCCCCCGTAGTCGCTCATCAGGGCTGTCCCGCCCGTGAGGACGACCTCGTATCCGTCCACGTCCTACCCCTCTGCTCCGCCTTGAAAACCTTAGGCCGTCCAACATAGAGTGGCGCGGGCCTTGAAAGTTCGCATTGTGTTTCAAGCCAGCCAGGCGTGTATTCTCTGCGAAGT
>CAYFYB010000069.1:0-1949 GCA_964347345.1 uncultured Methanomassiliicoccales archaeon
GCGCTTCTCTTCACCGTCGTTGTGATGTTCTCCATGAAGGGGGAGCTGATCGTCCACCTTCCCATGGATGTGGCCCGCATCGCCGCCCCCCTCATCCTCTATTTCTTGATCATGTTCGGAGTCTCATTCTACATATCATGGCGCCTTGGTTTTAGGTATGAAGAGACAGCCACGCTGTCTTTTACTGCCGCCAGCAACAACTTTGAACTGGCCATAGCTGTGAGTATAGCAGTCTTTGGTATTGCGTCGGGTCAGGCCTTTGCGGCGGTCATTGGTCCTCTGGTTGAGGTTCCTGTACTCATAAGTCTAGTATCGGTTGTCGTAAGAGTCAGGGGGAGGTTTTTCACGCCAGAGGGGGAGTCAACGGCAATCGCATTACGGGCACCAGGGTAGTTGAAGGGCTCTAGGAGGACAGTGAATAGTACTCGACTCCCTCCCTCTCCTCAGCAACTACGACCCCTTCCCGGTCAAGGATCTCCAGATGGCCTAAGACCTCCGTCAAGCCGAGGAAGACCTCGTGGATGGGCAGACTTCCGAAGAGGGGCACCACTAGGTCGAAGGGGGTGCGGCTTTCCTGCCTCAGCAGGTCTATGATGGCTTCCCTCCTGGTATGGTAGAGCCCGCGATAGTTCTCTATGAAAGTTTCCACTCCCTCCATAAGTGGGCCATGCCCCGGGTAGACAGCTCTGACCTCTAGCCCGGAAAGCCTGTCCAGCGACTGGAGGTAGTCCCACATGCCCACGGATCTGCCATCGGCCCCGCCGAAGGCGGCATTCGGGGTTATCCGGCTCAGGACAGTATCCCCTGAGAGGAGGGTGCCGCCTGATTTGAAGCAGGAAGATCCAGGAGAGTGACCGGGGGTGTGCATGACCTCTAGGTCCTGCCCTCCGACGGAAAGCCTGTCACCATCTCCGAAGGTTCTGTGAACAGGACAGGCCTTGGCCAGCCCCTTGACATAGTCAAAGAACTCATCCACCAACTTCAGGGTAGCCTCGGGTATGCCTGTACACAGCAGTCGTTCTCTGTAAAACTCCTTCCTATCCTCGTATGTCTGAGAGAAATCCTCGATGGTTCGCTTCTCCAGCTCTGGAACCCACACCTCCGCCCCCGAGTCCGCAGAAAGGCCACCCGCCTGGCCATAATGGTCCACATGGCCGTGGGTGATGAGGATGACGTCGATATCTGCCACACCGAGGCCGGCCTTGCGGAGACCTTTCTCAATCCTCCGGCGCGAGTCGGGATGCTGAGGGCCGGTGTCCACCAAGACGTTCTCATCTCCCGGGAGGAGATAGGCGTTCACGCTCCCCACGGGCAGCTGGGTTGGGATGACTATCATGAAAGGCTTGAGGCCCTCTATCACCAGGCTTCTAAGCCTCTCGCCTTTAGATAAACCTTCCCGCCCTGTGGGTGGCCCAGGATTACGCTTAAGAGCGGTCGGGACCATAGGTTCCAGAGGATGGAGGTCTCCCCTTGGAGGAGCGTTTGATAAGGAACTACCTGCAGGAGGCGCGCCTGGCTCCTGGCCTGCCGAAGAGGGTATACTTCTGGGACGAGACCCTCAGGGACGGAGAGCAGATGCCCGGGGTCCACTTCACCCCGGAGGAGAAGTTGAGGATTGCTCGGATGATGGACGCCGTAGGCATCTCCATCATGGACGTGGGCATGCCCATCGTCTCCAAGGAGGAGAAGAAAGCGGTGAAGGCCATCGCGGCTCAAGGCCTGGATGCCTCGGTCATGACCGCTGCCAGGACCGTCAAGGCGGACGTGGATGCCTGCCTGGAATGCGACGTGGACGAAGTGAGTGTCTTCGTGGCCTGCAGCGATCTCCACCTGAAGTACAAGCTCCGCATGACGAGGGAACAGGTCCTCTCCATCGCACCCGAGCTGGTGGAGTACGCCAAGGAGCACGGGGTCAAGGTCTCCTTCGTGACGGAGGACACCGTCCGGGC
>CAYFYB010000070.1:0-1888 GCA_964347345.1 uncultured Methanomassiliicoccales archaeon
ATCGACCGGCTTCGGGTATCCCACCAACGACTCCTGGCGAGCGCACCACGCCCCTGGCCCGAAGGCTGCGGGCAAGTCGCTTTCGCTTCGGCTTCCCCCCTACGGGGTTAACCTCGCCGTTGATCAGAACTCCCTGGCCCGTTTTTCTAAACGGATGATGGAACGCTGCTCCACCTCACGGCTTCTTCGCTTTCACGCCCCATCAGTCTGTAGCTGTCTGGTTTCAGGCTCTTTTCACCTCCCGACAAGGGTACTTTGCAGCCTTCGCTCACGCTACTACTGCACTATCGGTCTCGAGTCGTATTTAGGGTTGGAAGTCCATGCCTCCCAAGTTCCCGCGCGATATCCGACGCACGGTACTCTGGATACCCTGAATCTCCACCCCAGCATGCCCCTACGGGGCTATCGCCCTCTAAGGCGCTCCATTCTAGGAGACTTCGGGTTCGCTGGGTGAGGAGTGCCAGAGTCCAAAACACCACATCTCCCAGCCCTTTCAGGCAGGGATTCGGTTTGCCCTATACCCTCTTCGATCGCCTTTACTGAGGGCATCTCGATTGATTTCTCTTCCTCCGCCTACTAGGATGCTTCACTTCGGCGGGTTCCCTCTCCTTTCGGAGCGTCCCCGAAGGGACGGGAAGTCCCATTCGGCCATCGCCGGATCACAGGTTCCTTGCGCCTACCCGGCGCTTATCGCAGCTTGGCACGACCTTCATCGGCACTCGAGCCAAGCCATCCCCCAGACAGCGTAGTTAACCACAAACTTACTGGCCTGACTAACGTCCAGGTCGCGTATGATCGTCTCAACGAACGCTGTGCCAGCGAGGACAAAGCCCCTCCAGCGATCTCCACCCTTCCCCGATGAGGCGTCCTCAAGGGGTGCACTTCGCGCCCCTCACCATAATCAGGGATGCCTTCTCTCCTCGCATTGCCCCTTGGTTGAAGAGCAACCGTTCTAATTGCCTACTGGGTATTTAAGGATTCTCTCGCCCTTTCTACTCGTGAGTCCTGAGCTTCGGGGTGATCACCTCGGCCTTGCCCTGGTCGAGGAGCACCTTGGCCACCTGCTGCGGCAGGCTCACAACGTCCTCCTTCTTAAGCTCGTAAGTGGCGTCGATTCCCAGGAAGGCTGGGATGTCCTCCAGGATTCTCACGAGGACCTGGTCCTTCTTAGGCTTCCTCTTCCCCCCCTTCCCCTTCTCCTCACGCTTCTTGGGGGCTTCCTCACGTTGAGGCGCCTCTGCCCTTTCCTCCACGCCGAAGGCTCGACGGCGACCCTCACCCAGGACATCCAGAAGCCTCTGGAAGGACTCCTCCTCCAGCGGGGTCAGCGGTGAGAGGTCAACGTCCGCTCCCGAGGCCGCGCTGGCCACCATCAGGGCCCTCTTCCTCTCTCTGTACTGGTAGATCTGATCCCGCCTCTTGAGGACCTTCTTCAGCTCATCTCGGAGGAGGGCAGCCTTGGCAGAGTTGGGGTCGTGGGAGCTCTCGTCCTTCAGGTCCCCCTCCAACTCGGCGACGAGCCTCTGCACCCTCTCCCAGAAGTCCGGCTCCAGGGGCGTCAGAGCCTTTTTCTGGCTCTCTTCCCTGTAGACCTGGAGGATTCTTTCCAGAGTGATGCTCTCCTCCGCCACAGTGCCCAATAGGAAAGTCACTATTTTATGATGATGCGGTCAGGCGCCAGGAGGTACGCCACGGCACCGTTAACGAGGCTCCATCCTCTGGCAAATTTTAAGTCGCCCCCCTTCCATGAGAATCCAGCGATGGAATGGCACCTCGGCCACGTAGGAGGATTCGACGGGCCGGGTCATGATAGGAAAATGGTCCAAGAGGTTTCCATGAGGCTAGAGGAGAGGTACGAACTGGTCCTCAAGACGATAGAAGACCTGAA
>CAYFYB010000071.1:0-1803 GCA_964347345.1 uncultured Methanomassiliicoccales archaeon
TTGGCGAGGAGAAAACCTACGAGGAGCGTGTCCACGAAGGTGGTGATGTTCGCTCCCATTACGTACGGGACGACATCCCTTCGTCGCAGGTATCCCTTCAGGTAGAGGGGAACGAGCATGCCAAGCGAGAGGGATACGCTCGTAGAGAGGAAGGTGATGCCAGCACCGAGGATGAACGAGAAGAAGGGAATCTCGAGGAGACGGTGGATAGCTGAGACCTCGACCTCCTCGACCTCTTTCCTGTGAAAGGCTCGATCGAAGAGCGATAATCCGGCGTACAGAGAGACAAAGGAGAGGGCGAAGAGGAGGGCAGGAGGTACGGAGCCGCCCAGGACCGCGACTATGGGGCCGAAGAGGGTCTCCATTAACCCCAAGAGCGAGGGCGGAGTGGCTATGGTGAGGCCCCCCAAAAGGCCTGCATCCAGTAGCCAGAGCCCAAGAAAGACCGCTGGGATGTAGATGGAGTATGTGACCAAGAAGGATAGGACTCCCATGGATAGGCTCTCTTCCCTACCGCCACCCCTGGCCATGGCCACGAGGCCGATGACGATGACAATGAAGGAGGCCCCGAAGCGGGAGCCCATGACCATCATGTAGGCCGATGGGACCCCGAGGACGTCAGCGTCCAAGAAGCCAAGCGCGATGGCAGCCACGGGGGATCCGCTGAGCACCAAGTAGGTGACAGTCCACCCGAATCCAAGAGAACTGGGCAGAGAGGTCAGGAGGGAACCAAAGAACCCTCCGAAGGTTGGCGCAAGGACCTGCGCCGATGACTGCATTAAGCGGATTCCCAGCACGAAGACGTAGATCCCCACCAGGGCGAAGACCACCTTCCTCGCGATGGCAAGCCACGATACCCGGGGCAACTCCTCCTCGTAGATGTAGGCCTGGGCCAGCCTTTCACCTGCGACTCTCAAGGCATCGGGGTCGTCCTGGGAGGGACTGGACGGGGTGTTACTCAACGCGCGAGAATGCCTCCGACTTCGCATAAAGGTATCCTGGCAGGCTACGCTAGGAGGAGATCGGAAAGCAGTTTGCCAGCCGCCACGAAGAGAACAAGTATGAAGACCAAGGCCACGGACCTTGACCTCAACTTCGCCAGACCCCAAGACGAGCCAAGGAAGGAACCAAGGAGGACGGCTGGCCAGAGGGCTATGAGCGACCAGTAGTCCAGAGGAGACCTTCCGAAGGCCAGGTAGCTCAAGATTCCCACAGTGGATATTGGGATGATCATGAGCGTGGAGGTGCCGATGGCCAGCCTCGTCTTCCTTCCCAGCACGTAGACCATAATGGGGACGTTGGCGAGGCCGCCTCCAATGCCGAGGCTGCCCGCTAGGAATCCTGAGGAGAGGGTCAACCCTGAGGACAGACCCAGGCGGGAGCGCGTCATCCTCGAGTCGTCGCTGTGTTCGATCGTCTCCACGCGGCGTATCCAGTCGCGGAACATCTTAAGGCCCACCACCACAAGGACAGCGGAGAAGAAGGCGAGGAAGAACTTTCTGGAGGAGGATAGGGTGAAGAGGGCTCCAAGGACGGCCCCTATGAGGGCCCCACCCACCAGGATGGCAGCGAGCCTGGGCCGCACGAGGTCACGTTTGTAGTGATTGTAGGTCGCAGGCAGGGCGGTGGCGATGGTGAAGGCGAGAGACATGGGGACAGCCACAGCCACATCCAACGGTGTGAGGAAGGTTAGCAAGATGGGGACGAAGAGATGCCCCCCTCCCATTCCAAGGTTGGAGTAGACGAAAGCCACCAGGAAGAGGAGCACGGCCACAAGGGCGAGTACCAGGGGGTCCACGCTCG
>CAYFYB010000072.1:0-1653 GCA_964347345.1 uncultured Methanomassiliicoccales archaeon
TCCCTTCGTGGAGGGACCCGCACGATATCCGCCCCCGCTCGCATCGTGGTTCACGGATCCCCACGACCTTCGCAGAGGGCAGTATATCATTGCTTGTCATGGATATACCATTTTTGGGGCAGTTATAGGTCCTCGTAGGTTTATTTACGAGAGTGGCTTGGCGTTGACGTGTCTTCATCCATCATGCCCTGGCTCGCGACACGCGGGGGTCGACCTGTGTCGCCAACGGGTCTTGGAGAAGGAGGTCGCGAGCTTCGCCCCCTCATATCCACCATGCTGAAAGAGTATGGGAAGCTGCTCCTGTGGGACGTGGAGGGGATGGAGAGAGGGAGGCCGGACCTGGCTCTCTATAGGAAGTTTGAGGGGAAGGGCCTTTGGGTGGATGAGGGTGCCCAGAGCATCGGAGACTTGATGGATGTCCTGATTGCGGGGGCAGAGGTGGCAGTGCTTAATGTGAAGACCTTCCCCAGCCTTGACAATATACTCATGGCCGGTGAGATGATGGAGAAGCTAGCCATCTGCGTCGAGGAGACCCAGGGCGCCCTTGCGAGAGACCCCCGTTTCGTGGGCATGCTGCCTCCCGATCTCTTCCGGGAAGGCCTCCGGGCCGGCATCGGGAAGGGCATATACCTTCAGGGAACCGAGCTCCAGATGGCCCCTGCGTGGTCTCGCGCGTTGGAGGACCTTGAGCTCTACTGGGGGCCGGCGAAACCCCCGGGCGAGGGAGAGGAGGCATCCGTCGGGGCGATAGTGGATGTATACGAGCTGAGGTGAATGGAGGACCTGAAGAAAGCTGTCGCCCTCCTCTTCAAGAGGAAGGGTAAGGATGTACTGACGGAGAAGGAGTTCGTTTTCTCCGCTTCCATGGACATGAGATGGTTCTCGCCTAAGGACGCCCAGCGTCTCTTGGACTTGAGCCGGGAAGCGGGGCTGGTCACGCTCGAGGGTGGGAATTTGGTCCCGGCCTTCGACTTGAAGGAGGTGAAGACGCCCATGGACTTCGTACCGTCGACATCACTGTTGCAGGCGGAGGTAGACGATGTCTTTCAGAAGTTGGTTCAGACTATCTGTGGCGCCGCTGGGCTGTCCAAGAAGGAGGTGGTCTCCACGATAAACGGGCTTCAGGGGCGGATGGGCGTCTACGGGGAGGTGGCGGCGCTGATTGCAGCCCTGCATTACGATGTAGACGTGACCTCCTACTACGATGAGGTGGAAGCTCTGATAAAGGGGCGGAAGACTAGCTCTGCCGCCTGATCAGATCTCCTAGTGTGAGGGGCCTGCCCCTCTCCTTCTTCGCGGGCGGTGCCTCTTCAACTCTCTCCTTCAACCTTATACCTAAAGCCTTCTCCAGCTTGGACACCAGCCTGTCATCCGGCCTCAGGTTGCCCTTCTCCAGCTTCTCGATAATGCTGAGCTTCTCGTTGATCTTCCTAGCCAGCTCCTCTCTCTTCCAGCCCTTCGCCTCTCGAGCCTTTCGAATCCGAGCGTGCAGGTCTGTCGCAAGGTCGTACTCCTCCGCAGGGGCTGCGGGACGATGGGCCGTCCTCCTGGGTCTGCCCGCAGGGCGAACCACTGCGGAGGTCTTTGATGGTCCAACAGCCACGCCAAACCTAGCGCAGTTCTCACACAGCATGAGCCGCGTCCCCTCAACGC
>CAYFYB010000073.1:0-1315 GCA_964347345.1 uncultured Methanomassiliicoccales archaeon
AATCTGCGGCGAACACGGAGGGGAGCCTAGAAGCATCCGGGTGTGCCATCGGCTCAACCTCGACTACGTATCCTGTTCTCCCTTCCGTGTCCCGGTGGCCAGACTCGCCGCGGCCCACGCTGCCCTCGAGGAAAGAGGGAGGATCGTGGAGGAGATCCGCTGATAAACATCTTGGCCCAGGTGGGTCAGATCTCCCTTTCCGTTATCTCCATTCTGCTACTGTTCGCCTTCATCCCGCCGATTGTATTCGCTATCTGGTTCAGGAACACTGAGCGGTCCCAGAGGGAGCCCTGGGGCATGGTCTTCAGAGCCTTCCTATGGGGCGCCGTCATCGGTGTCCTAGTTGCCGTCGTCCTAAGCATCATCCTCGACACAATCCTCCGCTTCGCCCTTGCCGGGACAGGGGAGTTTCTGCGGCAGTTCTACGTGAAGCTGGCGGAGGTTCTAGAAACAGAGTTTAACATAGGCCTGTTTCTGCTGGTCGTCCTCGTAGCCCCCGTGGCTGAGGAACTGGCGAAGGGGCTCGGGGTCCTCAGGGTGAGGGCGCATATCAACGAAATGGAGGATGGCATCGTATATGGCGCCTCTGCGGGCCTGGGCTTTGCGGCCACCGAGAACCTTCTCTACGGAGCGGTGGCTTATGCTTTCGCCATCTCTGAAGGAGCGGGAGCGCAGGAAGCACTCAGCGCTTCCCTGGCAGTCATCGGGGTGAGGAGCTTCTCCTCGGTTCTCCTACATGCCTCCGCGACATCGGCCTTTGGTTACGGTGTAGCCAGAAGCATTCTGTCAGCCGGACGAAGAAGCATCCTGCCTTTCTACGCTCTAGCCGTCTTCATGCATGGCGCGTACAACTTCTTCGCTAGCTTCGGCGAACTCTTCGCTGCGAGGTACGGAGAGGTTGCTGCTCTGATAGGCTTCGCCGCCGCAGTGGGCATAGCCCTCCTGGCTGTGGGCCTCGCTAGGGCAGCCATCACCCGCGAGGAAAGACAGCTCGCGTCCCGCATCTGAGGGGATGGGATGACATGGGTCATGACTCCGGATGGCAAGCTGAGGGTCGGAAAGATACTCTGCCTTGTCAGGAACTACCGAGCCCATGCTGATGAATTCGGCCAGGAGGTCCCCGCTGAACCCACCTGCTTCCTGAAGCCCTCAACGTCCATTGTCCACGACGGCGACAAGATAGTGATTCCCGAGATGGCTTCCGACGTCCAGGCTGAAGCGGAACTCGCCGTAGTCATCGGCACCACTTCACGGAGGATCTCAAGGGACTCCGCCTATGAGTTCGTCCTCGGTTACGCCGTTTTCCTGGATATCA
>CAYFYB010000073.1:1325-1582 GCA_964347345.1 uncultured Methanomassiliicoccales archaeon
TGCCTTGGACCCTAGCCAAGGGGATGGACACCTTCGGCCCGATCTCGGATGTCCGTGCACGGCAGGAGGTGGAGGACCCGCACCGGCTAGAGGTTCTCCTGAAGGTGAACGGGAAAGTTAAGCAAAGAGCATCGACCAGGGAGATGATACACAAGGTGCCGGATATTGTCGCAAGCGTATCATCTCACATGACCCTGGAGAGGGGAGATGTCCTGGCCACGGGGACTCCGAAGGGGGTACCCCGCATCGCGCCCGGC
>CAYFYB010000074.1:0-1530 GCA_964347345.1 uncultured Methanomassiliicoccales archaeon
CGTAGAGCTCGTTGATGATGGATAGGAAGGCGGTAAGAGTCTTCCCGGAGCCCGTGGGGGAGGAGACTATGACGTTCTCCCCTTGATGGATCAGGGGGACGGCGTAGGCCTGGGGCTCCGTTAGGCCTCTGAACTTCCTGTCGAACCAGGTGCGAACCAGGTCCTCCATGAGGTCCAGGACCTCTTCCTTGGTATGCTGCTTCTCTACGGCCCTGATCATCGTGCCACCTAGTGAAATCATGAAGAATCGGTCTCAGGCTTTATAGGCTTTTCTAGCGGGCAACCCGAGGATATCAACCTAAGGGAATCGCAAAACTGCAGGCCATCCCTCGCCAAGAACTACGGCAGGCTAGAAGGGATGGGAACTGCTGCAGTCTGTGGTGAATGCTTTAGGGCGTAGAAGAGTTTCTTGCGGGCTGGGACGGATGACTGGACTCGGGCCTTGGGAATCGTGCTGTACTACCCTCAGAGACCGCCAACAACGGAGTTGATGAAAGCAAGGGAGGTCTCGGTGTCGATCCTGTAGTTGATTCCCGTGGCCTTACAGACGGCATCCCCCCAGGAGGTGATGGCCACCAAGACCTCCGTGCCGTCGGGCTCCTGCCAGAAGGTCGGTCCGCCGGAGTCCCCGAAACAGGTCCCCGAATCACTCGTGTGGGGGTTCTGGGACATGTAGATCCAGGCCCGGTGGAGGCTCAGGAACTCGGAGAAAGCGATCTTCCGGAAGACGACCTCCTGCTCCACCTCTTCCTCGAAGTTCTCGTTCCAACCATAGCCGACGACGGCGAACTTGGCCTTCTTCAGGAGCCTCTGTTCCTCCAGCTCATCGAGGAAGCCCACGGGGGGCAGGGCAGCAGGCTCCAGCTTCGATACAGGCCGTTTGAGGATGAGGACCCCCACATCGTGAGGATCCGAAGTGGGCCCCCACCAGTAGTCCGGATGGGTCAGGACGGCCTCGACGGGGTGCCGGGGCCTGTCGTAGGCGTTCAGGCTGAAGCTCACCCAGACGTCATCCAGGCTGGCAACGAAGTCCTCCAGGTCCACCGTGCAGTGGCCGGCCGTAAGGAAGACCCTCGGATGGATGAGGGTACCAGAGCACCATTCGATGATGCCCCAGTCGAGGGAGTTTATCACCAGGGCACCTACGTTCACATGCTCCTCATCAACCTCCCCGTAGGTGATGGCGGAGGCTGGCGGTGCCAGGGCCATCAGGGCCACAACGGCCATGACGGTGGCGACAGCCCGCAGAGACCTGTGCAGGTAGCAATGATACAACGTCCAGACCCCATCCGCTGATGCATGGTCCGGGTATATGACTCTTTGCGCACACCGCGCCGAGGATATAAGGTCAAGAATGGGAGGGAATCTCAACAGCCAGTCAAGGGCGCCAGGGGCATGGTAAAGAGAGTTTGAACAATGCCCGGTCGGGCATCCAAAAAATCGATATCCTCGGGCTACCCCGCCGGTGTACTGAGTCCTAAGGCGCCTCCACCGCCATAGCCACCGCGTTGCCGCCTCCCAGGCATAGGG
>CAYFYB010000075.1:0-1519 GCA_964347345.1 uncultured Methanomassiliicoccales archaeon
CACTGGCCTCGGCCTCTGTTGGTTTCCTGATGACCTCTCTCTTCAGCCACTCCCAGAAGGCCCGAAGCGGCCTTGTGAGAATCCTCCGGAGGCGGCCGAAGAGGGTCTTTTCCTTGGTGACCTCTAGGCCCACCTCCTCCGCGTAGTAGGCGTAGACCATGATGAGCAGCAGCGTCGCCACTATCAGGAAGAAGGCGGAGGCGGCTCCCCGGGGCAGCTGTCCGGCGCTTGTGAACTGGATGTATACGATGTTCCCCACCAAATGCCCTGGCAATCCTGCCACCCAGAGGGGCTCAATGAAGGAGCCCAGGACACTGATGAATATGAGGATGGAACCCGTAATGAGTCCCGGGAAGCTGAGGGGAAAGGTGACGCTCAGGAAGGCTCGCAAGCGGCTGGCTCCCAGGTCGTAGGCGGCCTCCAGGGTCTCCTGTTCTATCTTGACCAGGGAGGTGAAAAGGGGTAGGATCATGAAGGGAATCCATATGTAGACGAGGACCGGAACCACCATGCCGGGGCTCCCGAAGCAGAAATAGGAGAAGGGCGACCCCTCGCTGCAGGGGGGCATCAGGCCCAGCCTGCTGGCGAATACGTCGAAGTAACCGCCGGCTATGGTGAAGGGGAAGATGGCCATCAGCTGGACGACAAAGCTTATCCAGAAGGGTATGACCATGAGGGCCACAAGCACTCCACGCCATTTCTCCGGGGAGAGGCGAGCCAGGTAGTACGCCACCGGGTACCCAAGCAGTATGGCCAACACCGTGCTGAGGGTGGCCACACCGAAGGTCTTCAGGGTGAGCTGGACCACCTCTCCTCCCCAGGCGAGGGCCTCCGCGTACCACCTGTAGGTCCTTTCTACCAGGGTCACCTGATAGGTCGGCGTCACTGTCGCAAAGCCGTAGACGAAGGCCAGCGACATGGGCAGGGCGAGAAAGATGATGAGCCACAGGGTGGCAGGAGAGAGGGTGACACCGGCTTTTGCAGCTTCCCGCATCAGTTACAGCCTCCAAGGCCGTTCTGCGCTGATCGTTTCTCCTCCGATATCAGTCCTCCCACAATACTAGGACTGAAGTTCCGTCCAGATGGGGAAGTAGTGGTCCTGCAGCACCTCGAGACCCACGTCCTTCTCGAAGTCGCACCTCAGCAGGACGCTGTCTGGGTGGTAGATCAAGGGGTCCTCCCTGGGGTCGTATGTCTGACCCGGGCCCTTCGGGTAAGTTCTCAAGATGTCCTTCGCCGCCAGGTTCGGCGTGGGATACAGGTTCCAGTCGGTGAGTCTCTTGTTCACCTCAGGATCGTGGATGAAGTTCAGGAATTCATGGGCCAGGAAGAGGTTGCGGGACCTGCTGTGGATGGCCATGGCGTCAATCCACCGGGCCCCGCCCTGCTTGGGTACCATGTAGTTGATGGGGTTCGGACTAGGGGCCTGGGGCTGCTTCGCATTGGCAATGTCACCATTCCAGGCCTGGCTGACGAACTTGAAGGGCTTCCCTCCTGGTCCTGGGATGAGCCACACGCC